>NZ_SMKW01000100.1 GCF_004348985.1 Saccharopolyspora elongata
GCACGCAAGGAAGTGCCCGGCCCGAGCAGCATCGGCGGCACGCTGCTGCCCACCCAGCGCCAAGGCGTTCAACAAGATGAACCACAGCCGTTGCCGGGCCCGCAACCAGGTTCAGCCGAGTTGCCCGCCAAATCGGGTGAACGCGACCAACGCAGCTGAGACGAAGTCCCGACTTCCGGCGGACACGGCACCACCACTCATCGAATGGTCCACAAGAGACAAGTTCCTCCGACACGTGTGCTTGGGCGCGGGACTTGCCGAAAACGCGCTAGGCCCGGGAGTCGTGTCACCGTTGTGCCGGAGTGCTCGTCATCGTTGCCGGTCAGGCCTTTTCGGCGCAGACTGACCGTTCCACCTCGCTTGCCGTCAGATCACGGCCCCGTCGCTTGAGATAGCGGTCCGCGAACTCACGCGGCCCGATGTGGTCGGCCAGACACCAGCCGTACTCGGACAAGAACCCGGCAACCTGGTCAGGTTCCATCCCGAAGCGCCACAACCTCCGCTTGACGACGTACTCGCGATACATGGCCTCGCCGCCGAACAAGGACGCACCGTCGAGGAAGTCTTTCCGCACGTACGTGAACATGAGACGGCTGCCAATCGCAGCCGTGGAAAGGTAGTCGAAGGTCCGGCGGGCGGCGCCCTCGGTCAGATACTGCGTGACTGCTTCCCAGACGAAGACAGTCTTCGTATCTGCCCGGTGGCCGTGCGCCGTGAGCACTTCCTGCAGGTCCTCGGTTTCGAAGTCGATCGGGACCAACGTGACATGATCCGGGATCTTGCCGTAGAGCCTCTGCAGCACCGCACGTTTGCGAGAGATGTTCTCCGGCAGATCGACCTCGTACACCGGCAAGCCGTTCAACCACGGCAGCCGGTAGGCACGAGTATCCAGCCCAGCTCCCAGGATCACCACGGCCTCGACCCCGGACTTCACCGCATCGCGGAGTTGATCATCGATGTAGCGCTTGCGGCACAGCATGCTCGCCCACAGGCCCGGGGCCTGCTTCTCGGTCGCATTGATCATCCACCGCCGGACCAACGGAATCCGCGAGACCGAAGCCATCAGCTTCACGCCGGCAGGAAGCAGTCGGTATGCCAACTTGTCACGCACAAGCGGAACTTCCTCGTACTGGTCGACGGCGACGATCACCATCGGACCGACCGCCGTCCTTGCAGCCGCGTTTCCCATGTTCGAAGAACCTTTCAACTGGATCGTTGTGACAGGAGGAGCAACGACGGGTGGTCGGGATCGTGGAAGATCTCCTGCTCAGCCGGTTCCATCGCGGTCCCCAACGGATCTCCAGTGCCAAGATTGCGGGCGAAGCGAGGGTGCGCTCCGCTGGATAGCTGCAGCCGGATCCGGTGCCCGCGGCGGAACCTGTGCGCGGTTGGCGACAACTCCACCCGCACAATCCGGACACCATCCACTGTGGTCTCCGACTGCGATGGCTTCAGGCGGAGGATCCCGTCGCAGAGGTTCACCGACCGCCCTCCCGGCTCGACATCACACAACCGAGCGAAGACATCGGTGTACTCCCGGCTGGATCGGATGTGGACCTCTGCTCCGACAGGTCCGACGACGTCGAGATCCGCGCGAAGCACTGGGCTGGTGAACACCAGCACGTCGCTGCGAGATTCGATGCGGCGGTTGTCCTTCGAGCCAGCGCCGACAGCCACGATCGCGCCACCGATTGTTGGCGTCGGGTCCGCTGGGTCGTATCGGTACCGGCTCGGTGAACAGGTCACGGGCGATCGGGTGTCCAATCCGCCGTCGCCGTGCAAATACCACGGTTTCGCGTCGAAGCCAGGAGGTGGCCAATCGGTGAACTCGCTCCACCGATCAGCTCCGGTCATGTTGAGGTGCACCGGGGTTTCCGGCTGCTTCCCCTCACCACGCAACGCGTGGTCGAGAACCGCGAACGATTCACGGAGGTACCTGCGGCTGTTCATGCCACGCCCGTGCGACCACGGCCCGACGAGCAACCGAACCTGCCGCCCCGAGGCGCGCAGTGCCGCGTAATCCGCAAGCATCCCAGGGAGAAAGAAGTCGAACCAACCACCCGCCAGCAACACCGTCTCCGGCATGTTCTCGACGTTGCGCCGGTGGTCCATGCGTGCCCAGTAGGCATCAGGCTCGGGGTGGTGCAGCCATTCCTGGAAGTACGGCACGTGCTCCCCCACTGCTTTGCGGTCGGCATCGCCGATCTTCGGGGCGAGCACGGCCTTCCGAAGCTTCCACGGTCCGGTGAACGCGGCCGGCAGTTGCCGAAGAAGCGACCCTCGAGTGCGGAACATCGTGTTCACGACCTGAACCCAGCCCAGCGCATTGCCGAGGGCGAACGCGCCGCCGGGATACATGAACGAGTGGTAGAACTCCGACGGGGCGTCCTGGATGATCGCCGCTTTCCACTCCGGTATCTGCACCTGCGCCAGTTCCCACTGCGCATAGCCCAGATAACTCGTGCCCCACGTGGCCATGACCGAGGGGAACCACGGCTGGTCCCTCAACCACGCAACCGTTTGCAGCCCATCACCAGGCCGCATGGCGAAGCCGTCGAACTCGCCGCCGGAGTCCGCGGTGCCGCGCAGGCTCTGCTGGAAGACCTGGAACCCCTGCTCGGCGATGACCCGGGCCAACACCGCATAAGCCTGCCGCCGCCCGTAGGGCGAGCGGATGAACACCAACGGCGCGCGTTCATCACCAACCGGGTAGTAGCAGTCGGCCATCAGCCGGACACCGTCCGACATCGGCACCGCGATGTCACGCTGCACCCGCACCCGAGCGCGGGCGGGCGGCAGCCCGATGAACCAGCGCATCGCCGCAGTCAGCACGGCCATGGAACTTCCTTGGATGGGCGTCCGCCGACGCGCTCCACGACCATGACGTTCCAGCTGCTGGACTGCGACCGCCCCGCACGAGCCAGCCCGGCCATCCCTGCGCCCACGACCAATACACGCCCACCGGCCGACATGACAGCTCCATCCTCGAAGCAATACCTACGTCACGCCGACCAGGCTTCCCGGCACACCATCGACACCGGATCCGGTGCGATGACAACTACCGTAGACCATGGTCAGAACTTTCTGAACCAACAGGGCCCGGATGCCGCGCAACGTGCAGCACCCGGCCCGTGGCCTGGCAATGCGGTCCACCTCCATTGCAGTCCCGTCCTCTGCTGGTGGAAGCGGACGTGGACACGCCACTCGCCCCCGGAGCGGCAAGGGCAGCGAGATTTAGTAGTGGTCAGGCGCGAGCGGGAGTCTTGATCCGCGCATGCCGATCAGCAGGTGAGTGACGTCGACGGCAAGCCAGAACGTCACCGTGCCCATGGCCGCTCGGGCCCGAGCCAGAACCGTTCGCCCGCGCCATCAGGCCCCCCTTGGCCGGCGACACGACCCGCTCGAACACCATCGGACCACCCGACCACCGTCGAAGGCGGCGGCCCGCGCGGAGGCAAAGATTCGCGAAATTCTCATGGGTGCCCACCGCAAACGGCAGATGTAGCGATGATCGCCACCGTATGGCGACTTCCGAGACCTTGAGCGGACGCGTGTGGCCAGGAGACGTTGGCCCCTGGCGTTGCTGGCTTCCTTGCAGACAGTCTTCAGCCGGAACGGCGAAGGGAGGTTCACGCATGGGTGCCGTCGACATCCTGGTCCTGTTGGCTGCCGTCGCTGCGGTGGCGGCATCGGGCTGGTTCTTCTTCGGCCCCCGGCGTGCCCACACCGCACGCATGGCGAACGGGGTGCAGCAGGTCGAAGTGACCGTTCGGGGCGGCTACCGCCCCGAGGTCATCCGGGCTCGGCAGGGTGTGCCGCTGGAAGTCGTATTCGACCGGCAGGAGGCCGGGGATTGCACGTCGCGGGTCGTGTTCGCTGATCTTGGAGTCAGTGCCCCGCTTCCGGCATTCACCCGAACCACTGTTCGGCTGGTGCCGGCAGAGGCGGGCAAGTTCGGTTTCGCCTGCGGCATGAACATGATCCACGGCTCGCTCATGGTCGAACCGAATGACCAGATACCGGTGGAGCGCCCGGCACCGACCGCAGAGGCTGGGGCTACAGCGCTCGAGGAGGATGCGGCGCAGACCGAGGAGCGCCGCGCGGAGATCACCGACCTGACCCGCCGGTTGATCGGCGGGACGGTTTTGACCGCACCGGTGCTGTTCGCCGTCATGGCACACGAGCTGTTCGGCGCCGACTTCGTTCCGGCGGTACTGCTCAACCACTGGGTCCAGCTCGTGTTGATCACCCCGGTGATGTTCTACACCGGCTGGCCGATCCACCACACCGGGTGGCTCACGCTGGTGCACCGCAATGCGGACATGAACAGCCTCATCACCCTCGGCACCACCGCCGCCTACGGCTACAGCCTGCTCATCACGCTGGCACCCGGCGTGCTCCCGGCGGAACTCCGGCAGGTGTACTTCGAAGCGGTCGGGGTCATCCTCACGCTGATCATGCTCGGCCGGCTGCTAGAAGCGCGCGCGAAGGCCGGCACCGGTGAGGCGATCCGCGCGTTACTCGGCCTGCAAGCCCGCACGGCGCGAGTGGTGCGGGGCGGCGTCGAGTCCGAGGTCTCCGTCGACGACGTGGTGGTGGGCGACGAGCTCGTCATCCGGCCCGGTGAGAAGCTCCCGGTCGATGCGATCGTCCTCTCCGGAGTATCGGCGGTGGACGAATCGATGGTCACCGGCGAGTCGATGCCAGTGACCAAACGGCCTTGCGACGAAGTCATCGGGGCGACGATCAACGGCACCGGCTCGCTGCGGGTTCGTGCCGCCAAAGTCGGGGCGGACACCGCGCTGGCGCAGATCATCCTGCTCGTGAAGCAAGCCCAGGCTTCCAAAGCACCGATCCAGCGGCTCGCCGACACCATCTCCGCCTACTTCGTCCCAGCGGTCATCGCGATCGCCATCGTGTCGTTCGCGGTGTGGTTCGTCGCCGGTCCGCCCCCTGCCCTGCCCCTCGCGCTGGTGTCCGCAGTCTCAGTGCTGATCATCGCTTGTCCCTGCGCGCTCGGGCTGGCGACGCCGCTATCCATCATGGTCGGCACTGGCAAGGGCGCACGGGCCGGGATCCTTATCCGCTCAGCGGAAGCTCTGGAAACAGCGCACAAGCTCGACACCGTCGTCCTGGACAAGACCGGCACGATCACCGCGGGAAGCCCTCGATTGACCGATCTGCACCCGGCCGGGCAGCTCGGCGAATCCGACCTGCTCCGGTTGGTCGCCGCAACCGAGGCCGACAGCGAGCACCCGGTCGCCGCCGCGATCGTCGCCGCGGCCCGCGAACGCGGTCTGGAGTGGGAATCGGCCACCCGGTTCGACTCGATCAGTGGCGAAGGGGTCCGTGCCACGGTCGCCGGGCACACCGTCCTCGTCGGCACTCATCGACTGCTCATCGATTCCGGAGTCGACACCGCTCCCCTCGAGCCAGTCAGTCATCGCCTTTCAAAGGAAGGGAAAACGGCGATCCTGTCTGCAGTGGATGATCGTCCCGTTGGCGTGCTCGGGGTGGCCGACACCGTGAAACCAGAGTCGCCCGACGCGGTCTCGGCCCTCCACCACCTCGGCCTCGACGTCGTCATGATCACCGGCGACAATGCGCACACCGCCGAGACCGTTGCCCAACAGGTCGGCGTCCACCGGGTGCTTGCCGAGGTGCTTCCGCGGCACAAGGCCGGTGAGATCCGCCGACTGCAAGTCGAAGGCCGCCGGGTCGGCATGGTCGGCGACGGCATCAACGACGCGCCGGCACTAGCGCAAGCCGACGTCGGCTTGGCCATCGGCACCGGCACCGACGTCGCCATCGAAGCCGCCGACATCACCCTGATCTCAGGCTCGCTGTCCGGCGTCGTCACCGCCATCCGATTGTCCCGGGCGACCATGCGCAACATCCGGCAAAACCTGTTCTTCGCCCTCGTCTACAACGCCATCGGAGTTCCCGTCGCCGCAGGCGTTCTCTACCCACTGCTGGGCATCCAGCTCAGCCCGATGCTCGCCGCCGCGGCGATGGCACTGTCTTCGCTGTCCGTGGTCACCAACGCCAACCGCCTCCGATCGGCCATCACTTAACCTAGGGGCTGACGAGGCCACAGCCATCGAGCCGGCGTTCACGCCTCATCGACCACCCGTCTCCGGCTCGTTCCCCTAGGTGCTGTGGTGAACATTCCCGGCGATGGCGCGAACGAGGTCAACGGCGGTGAGGACTCCGCGAATCTCGCCGTGCGAGATCACTAGCAGCGCGTCGGTGTGTTCCTCGATCATGCGGTGCGCGGCGATCGCAACGCTGTCCTCGGCGGCCACCTGGGGGGCCGGTCTCCGGCACAACGAGTCCACGCTCACTGGTTCACCGGGGATTCTCCCGGCGATTCCGAACAGCAGGTCGATGGCCGTGACAAGCCCGGTGGGCGCGGTGGTGGACGCGACGGCCAGGTGGTGGACGCCGTTGCGATACATCTCCTGCAACGCCGCCATCGCGTCGATGTCTCCGTGCACCGCGACGATCGGGGTGCTGGCCAGATCGATCACTTCGGACCGGACCGACGGCGCCTCGATCGGTTGCTCACCGGTCATGACACCACCTCGACGAATCGCGGCTCGAGCGCTGCTCGAACCGTGGGTACCCCTTTGAGCGGGGCTTGCACCCAAGACTCGAACCTGCGGGGCCCGTCCGGCAGAGGCGATCGCCCTCTCCGGGAGCGCGGAACTTCCGAGAGTCGCATCGCCGACACTGGGAGGAAGGCATGAACGAGCACCGATACACCATCGTCGTCGGCGTCGACGGCTCGCCCGCGTCCAAGGCGGCACTGCGGTGGGCCGTGTGGCATGCGGGCCTGGTCGACGGGCGCATCACGGCCTTGATGGCCTGGGACGCGCCGCTCATCTACAACTGGGAAGTCCCTGGACTCGAAGACCTCGCCACCACGACCGCGAAGATCTTGAGCGGAGTCGTCAAGGAAGTCGCCGGGGATTCCGAGGTGGAGATCAACAAGGAGGTTTCGCAGGGACATCCGGCACGGGCGTTGCTGGACGCCACAAAGGAGGCGAACGCGGACCTGCTCGTGGTGGGCAACCGCGGTCACGGCGGCTTTGCCGAGGCGCTCCTGGGCTCGGTCAGCCAGCACTGCGTCCACCACGCCCGCTGCCCCGTCGTCGTGGTCCGTAACCAATCCTGACCACCGTGCAGCACCTGCAAGCTGATCATCGCTGGTCTGGTTCATTCGAGCTTCGCGGCGTAGTCGGGCACGTACTTGAACGCGCAGCGGGGTGGACGCCGGTAACTGCTGGAGGATGACCGCGTGGGCAGTTCCATCCGGGGCCGTGGTACCTCGCGGTACGGCACGCTGGAGAGCAGGTGGGCGATCATGTTGATTCGCGCTCGCCGCTTGTCCTCGCTTTCCACCAGGTACCACGGTGATTCCGGGGTGTCCGTCGCGGCGAGCATCTCGTCCCGGGCGCGGGAGTACTCGTCCCAGTGGGTAACCGAATCAAGGTCCACATTGGAAAGTTTCCACCGGCGCATCGGGTCCTCGACACGTTTGCGCAGCCGCCGCGCCTGCTCTGCGCGGCTGATCGAGAACCAGTACTTGCGCAGCAGCAGTCCGTCATCGACGAGCAGCCGCTCGAAGACCGGGCACTGCTCGAGGAAGCACCGGTGCTCCTCCTCCGTGCAGAACCCCATAACGCGTTCCACCCCAGCGCGGTTGTACCAGCTGCGGTCGAACAACACGACTTCCCCGGCCGCGGGAAGCTGCACGACGTAGCGTTGGAAGTACCACTGGGTGCGCTCCCGCTCTGTCGGGGCGGGAAGCGCGACAATCCGGGCCACCCGGGGGTTGAGGTACTCGGTGACGCGCTTGATCGTGCTGCCCTTCCCTGCCGCGTCACGCCCCTCGAAGAGCACCACGAGCCGTTGGTTCTCGGCCCGCACCCATTCCTGCAGCTTCACCAACTCCGCTTGCAGCTGGAAAAGCTCGCGCTCGTAAACAGCACGCGGCAAACGGTTCCGCTGCTCAGCCGGCTCACTGACGCCTGCCAACGCCGCTCACCTCCAGCCGCGCCTCGACCGAACGTGCTCCACATCCGACTTTGGCCCCGGGTAATTGGCCAACCTGATCATCCGGTTTCGGCACCAGCCTGAGCGGTACCCGATGCAACGCAGCACCCTCTGCTGCCCACCTGACCGCCGCCATCACGGCCTGCGAGCCATCAGCCCCCACCACCTCGACCTTGCGCATTCAGCCCTCCCGGGCTCGGCAGAAGCCCTCTCCCTGCACCCCGCTCACCGCGAAAACGCGAGTCAGGAGCGGGCTAATCGTTGATCAGCAGATCCCGCACGTCACGACGTGGTGTCGCCAGCGTCGGCGAGCCATAGCCGAGCCGAACCAGTGCCTGCGCGTACAGCGTCCCGCCGAGCAGCCGCTGCAGCTCCTCCCGCGTGTCCGCGACCTCCACGACCTCCGACAGCAGTGACGCCGCCAGGCCGTGTGCCGTCGCGGTGAGCAGCATGCGCTGCATCGCCTGCCCAGCCTGCAGGTCGGCGAGCCGGCTGCCGTGGTGCGAGCACACCACGACCAGCAGCGGCTCGTACTCGAAGTCCTTGCCAGGGACCCGCGCACGGGCCTCGCCGCCGGAGAAGTCCCGCAGCACCCACTGGTCTTGGGGCTCCGGTTGCGGCCCCGCCGCTGCGGCAGGCACGCCTTCGACCGCCCCCGTCGGACGGCCGGTCCAGCGCCCCAGCTCCTCCCGGAAACGTGCGTCGGCCATCTGCGCCCGGTGCGCGCGATGCACCAGTCCCTCCAACGCCCCGAGTTCCGGGCGCTTCATCACGTGCAACCAGCCTTGCTCTCGCCGCACCGCAGTGGCCAGGGCGTGCCGGTACTCGGTCGGCACCGGTGTCTCCAAGAACGGCCGCCGGTTGCTGCGCCGCTGCGGGATGGCCCGGTACAACTCCTGTTCCTCCGGTGCCTGGGTCGTCTGCCCGCCGCTGCGCACCTCGGCCAAGGCGGTGGGCGCGGTCAGCCGCGGCAGCAGGGTCACGACCGGCCGAACACCGGCGTGTTCCAGCGCCAGGCGGAGGTTCAGCAACGCCGCCCCGCACGCCAACCGCAGCTCGCGATCCTCGGGGTCCGCTGCCGGGAGCCGCCGCTGCGGATCGCTGTGCAGCTCGATGGCGTGCGGCAGGAGGCGAAAGCGCCAGGGCTGGCTGTTATGCAACGACGGCGCCAACCCTGCCTGCCGCACCACGTCCTGGGCCTGCTCTGCGGACAAGCCCAACGCTGTTGGAAATGAAGTCATCTCCTGCCCCTCGGCGTCGGCCAAAAGCCCGCATCGAGTCTTGCAGACCATCGACCGCCCTGCCCGGCCGCGACGCAGCCGGTATAGCACCCCGCGACCGGAGAGACCTCGCTCTGCACGCCTGCGGGATGCCTGAGAACGCTCGCTGTGGCCGCCTCGGCGTTCAGCTGGTTTCGAAGGCCGTCCAGGCTGTTGCGATCGCGGTGTCTTCGCGGCCGGCGGTGTCGACGCGGGTGGACTCGGGCCATTCGGCGAAATCCCGGCGCATCGCGGCAGCGATCTCCGCTGTCGCGTCGGAGGCGTCGCCGACCCGGGCGGTGATGCGCGGTTCGGCGATCTCCGCCGGGGCCACGCACTGGAGTTCGGTGACCACGGCGGACGCCTCGCGCGCGGCGGCTCTGGCCGACTCGCGTTCGTCCGCGTTGCTCCAGCTGGCGTCCAGGACCACGCTTTCACCGAGCTCCAGGAGGGTTCGCGCCCGGTCCAGCATCTCCTGGTAGGTGTCGTGCACCTGCTCGCTGTCGTAGAGGCCGCGACCGTAGCCGGCGTGCGCGGCAAGCCCGGCCACGCCCGGTAGTTCCCGGCGGATCTGATCGGTGCGCAGTAGGACCGCCCGCATTCGGTCGGCCAGTGCTCCGGCGACGGTCGACTTGCCGGTACCCGGCAGTCCGCCCACGAGGACCAGCCGGACCTGGCCGTCGCGCAGGTGCCGCAACGCCATGCCCGTCAGCTGCCGAGCCTCCGCCGCCGCGTCGGCGACGCCCTGAGCGTGTCGCAGGCATGCGACCTTGGCGCGAACGAACGCCCGATAGGCCAGGTAGTGGTGCGCCAGCGACTGCACACCCCGCGCGTCGGAGAACTCCTGGTACCAATCCAGGAAGATCTGGCCGAGTGCGGCGTCGCCGAGCCGTTCGAGATCCATCGCCAGGAACGCGACGTCGTCGAGGGCGTCGACGTAGCGCAGCGCGTCGTCGAACTCCAGGCAGTCCAGCACCCGTGGTCCATCCGGAAGGCAGAAGATGTCCTCGGCCAACAGATCACCATGACCGTCCACAATGCACCCGCGCCGCACCCGGTCCTCCAACAGCGGGGTCCGGCCGTCGAGGTAGCGCAGGGTCAGTTCGACGACCTCGTCGAACTGGGCACGATCGAGGACGTCACCGACGAACGGCTCGGCTCCGGCGAAGTTGTCGATCCAGCGCTTGCGCAACGCACCCGGTGCGCCCGCGGCATCGATGTCAGGCCCGCGGTGCGCGGTGCTGTGGAACGAGGCGAGCACCCGCGCCAGCTGCTTCAGGTCGGCTCGAACGTCCGCCCGCTGCGCCACCAGCCTCGACAGCCGAAGCGACGAGGGCATGCGGCGCATCACCACGATCCAGTCGCATGGCTCACCGTTGCCGTCGAGCACCTGCGCCACGTCGAGGTAGACGTCGGGGGCGAGGCGGCGGTTGAGTTCCAGCTCGCGCCGGCACGCCCGCTCCCTGGCGGTCACGGTGCGGAAGTCGAGGAAGCCGAAATCGACGGGTTTCTTGACCTTGTAGGCGTGATCGCCGATGAACACCACCACCGCGCAGTGGCTCTGCGCGATCCCGACGCTGTCCGGGTGGACGAAGCGAGCAGGTGACGTACCGGTCCTGGCGTGAGAGGTGCTCATGTTGACGATCTTCCGTCGAGGGCTCTGGGGCTGCGAGTCGCTTCCCGACTGTCGCGTATCCCGGGCCTAGATGCAGGGTCGAACGGCCCTGGATCCTGGCCGGGCCCGTGCGGTTACCTGACGCTGCCGGAGTCCCTCGGGGAAGTTGGGGAGCGATCCGATCATGCGTGCGGACGTGGGTGACTGGCTGGTGGTCGAAGGCACCCACGTCGACGACCACCGCCGCAAGGGACAGATCCTGGAGGCCCACGGGCCGGATGGCGGGCCGCCCTATCTGGTCCACTGGCTCGAAGATGGGCACACCAGCCTGTTCTTCCCCGGTCCCGACACGCACACGTCGAAATCGCTGCCTCACCACCTCAAGCCCGATGTCCCCGAAGCGTCCCGGTGAGATCGTGATGCCCTCCATTCGTTGGTTCTCCCAGCTGGGACTCGCCGATGTGCCCTTCGCCGGGGGTAAGGGCGCCAACCTGGGCGAGCTGACGCGGGGCGGTTTCCCGGTCCCGCCGGGTTTCGTCATCAGTGCGGGCGCCTACCGCACCTCGCTCCGAGAAGCCGGAGTCGAGGCCGAGCTCAACCGGGTGTTGGCCGAGGCCACCGAGCTGGTCGACGACCAGGCCCGGCTAACGTCTGCGTGCACCCAACTGCAGCAACTGGTGCACCAGGCAGGTATGTCTGCCGGGGTGCGCGGGGAACTGGACAAGGCCTACGCCGAGCTCGATCATGGCCTACGGGTCGCGGTGCGGTCCTCGGCCACCGCCGAGGACGCGCCGGGCATCTCCTTCGCCGGGGTCAACGAGAGCTTCACCAACGTCACCGGGCCCGACGAGCTCGCCGCGCGCGTAGTGGACTGCTGGGCCTCGCTGTTCAGCCCACGGGCCGTCGCCTACCGGGCCGCCCAGGGAGTGCGCGAGGCCCCTGCGATGGCCGTGATCGTGCAGCAGATGGTGGACGCAGAACGCTCCGGTGTCGCCTTCACCGCGAACCCGGCCACGGGATCGCGGGAGGAGATGCTGGTGGAGGCCGGCTTCGGACTCGGTGAATCCGTTGTCGGGGGCACCGTGGAACCCGACACCTACACGATCCGCAAGGCCGACTCCCGACTCACCCGGCTCTACATCGGTCGCAAGGACCACAAGGTGGTCCGCGATGCCTCCGGCCGACAGACCCGCGTCGATCTGGCGGCCGCCGAGTCCGACCAACGGGTGCTCACCGACGCCGATCTGCGTGAGTTGTCCCGGCTGCTGGTCCAGGTCGAAGAGCACTACGGCAGCCCGCAGGACGTGGAATGGGCCATCGCCGATGGCACGTTGTGGTTGGTGCAGTCCCGTCCGATCACCACCCTCGAGCGCTGCGTGCCAACGAGCGCCGTTCTGGTCTCCGGGCTCGGGGCCTCGTTCGGCACCGCCTCCGGCCCAGTCCGGGTCATCCAGTCACCTGCCGAATCCGGGGCACTCCGCCCCGGTGAGGTGCTGGTGGCGCCGATGACCGCACCGGACTGGCTGCCCGCGATCCGCAAGTCCGCCGCGCTGGTCACCGACAGCGGCGGCATGACCTGCCACGCCGCCATCGTCGCCCGCGAACTCGGACTGCCCTGCGTGGTCGGCGCCCGCACAGCCACCACCACGCTGCACGACGGCATGGCGGTGACCGTTGACGGGGCGAACGGCACCGTGGCCGAAGGCAGCATCAGCGCGGTTCGCGAGCCCGCCCGCGTTGAGCAGCCACTGGAACCCGCCCCGAGCCAGTCCCTGGCCACCCGGATCTACGTGAACCTGGCCATGCCCGACCAAGCTCAGCAGGTCGCTGCACAACCGGTCGACGGGGTGGGCCTGCTCCGCGCGGAATTCCTGCTCACCGAGGCACTCGGCGGCGAGCACCCCGGCCGCATCCTCGCCCGCGGCGGGCAGGAATCCGCCATCACCGCGATGGTTTTCGCACTGTCCACAATCACCACGGCGTTCGCGCCGCGGCCGGTCGTCTACCGAACCGCGGACTTCCGCAGCAACGAGTTCCGGCACCTCACCGGAGGCGGTGAGTACGAGCCGGTCGAGGACAACCCGATGATCGGTTACCGGGGCTGCTACCGCTACGTCCGGGACCCGTCGTTGCTCCGCATGGAACTCGAAGCGCTCGCCCGCGTCCGCGAGCGGACCCCGAACCTGCACCTGATGATCCCGTTCGTGCGCACACGCTGGGAGCTGGAACAGTGCCTCGCCGAGATCGACCGCAGCCGGCTCGGCGCGGCGCGCGGGCTGCACCGCTGGGTGATGGCCGAGGTGCCGTCGATCCTGCACTGGCTACCCGAATACGCCAGGCTCGGCATCGACGGCGTGTCCATCGGCAGCAACGACCTCACCCAACTGGTCCTCGGCGTCGACCGCGATTCCGAGCTGTGCGCACCGCTGTTCGACGAGTCCGACCCGGCAGTGCTCGACGCGATCGGGCAGATCATCGGCGCCGCACGGCGCGCCGGGATCACCTCGTCACTATGCGGGCAGGCGCCGTCTAACAACCCGGACTTCGCCGAACACCTCGTCCGGCTGGGTATCACGTCCATCTCGGTCAACCCCGACGCCGTGCCTGCAGTCCGGCGCGCGATCGATGTCGCCGAGCGCAAGATCCTCCTCGAAGCGGCACGGACCCGGATCTGAGCGCACTCACTCCGGTGGGAACAGTGGCTCGACGACTTCCGACAGCGCGCGGCGAGGTGTCAGCGGACCGGGGAACTCGTGCGTGACCGGCCACCCGATCCGGATCGCCAGCTGTGGAAACCCGTTTCCGCCGAGGACCTGTTCCCGCACCTGGTTGCGGGACTCCGCGACCTCACCGATCTGACTCAACGGGCAGGTCGCCAGCCCTTGCTCCGTCGCGCTCAGCAGCACCGCGCTCAACGCCTCCCCGGCAGCCAGCCAGCTCTCGTAGCTGTCGCCGCGGGTCGCCAGCACCGCCAGCACCGCCCCGTCGTCCAGAATCGGCACGGGCAGCTCCCCCTCGGCGACCAAGGCGAAGTCCCGCTCCGGCATGCCGCGCAGGTGTTCGGCCGGAATGCTGCGGGCCGGCACCCCCTCGACGGAGGCATGCCGACCCGCCCAGGCGGCGAGTTCCTGCCGGTACTCCGGCCGCTGGCGCTCCACCGAGCCCGCATGCTCGATCGCCAGTTCCAACACCCGACGTGTCCTGCTGTCCGAGGCGAACGTGAGCGTGCAGTCCTCCAGCCGCGCGACCTCGCGCAGGGGCGCGAGGACCTCATCCGGAACCGGATCTTGCAGGAACGGCCTCCGGTCGCTGCGCCGGTCCGCCGCCGCAGCAGCCAGTGTCACCACGTGCTCATCGACCTCGTCCAGCCTGGTGAACTCGATCGACGCCAGGTGATCCGGTTGCGCGGGGTTCGGCAGCCGGTGCACCCGGGCTTGCCACCCCTCGGCGGCGAATGCGATGCGTGCGTGGTTCAGGGCCGCGCCGCAGCTGATCACCATTTCCCGCCCGGTCGGGTCGAGGACCGGCAGCAACCGGGAGCTGTCGAGGTAGAGGTGCACCGAGTGCTCCGCTACCTTCCACCGCCACGGTTGGCTGTTGTGCACCGACGGCGCCCGGCACGCCAGCGCCAGCGCCGAACGGACCGTCTCCTGCGACGGAACTGCCCTTCCAGCCATCACGCCCACCCCCCACGGCCAATGCTGGCGCATCGCGGGCAAGGTCACCGGTTTCCGCTTCGCTGCCGCGTGGGTACCACGTTCACGTCAGCCGATAACGGGGCCGATCGGCACTATTCGGCGCAGCTCGCGCACCGGACACTGGCAACGTTCACCTCTCGCTTGGAGGACACCATGACCCACCACTTGCTGCCGCGCCCGAGCATGGGCCTGCCCGACATCTTCCAGGCGTTCGAAACCGAATGGCCCTTCGGCGAACGGCACGCGATGCGGGTGGAAACCTATGCCGACAAGGGCGAATTCGTGATCCGCTGCGAACTGCCCGGCGTTGATCCCGACAAGGACATCCACATCAACGTCGAAGGCAACCAGCTCAAGATCAACGCCGAACGCGAGCACGAAGAACGCACCGAGCGGCACAGCGAGTTCTACTACGGCACCTTCAGCCGCACCCTCCTGTTGCCGACCAGCTGCAACACCGAGGACATCAAGGCCGAATACGAAGCAGGCATCCTGACCATCCGCATGCCGCGGCGGGAAACCGAAGCGCGCAAGGAAATTCCCGTCGCACGCGTCGGAAAGTAACCGTCACGGTAGCCAGTCCCGGCGGCCATAGGTGTGCTCGCTGTACGAAGGTGCCGACCGCGACGTGCTGGAGGCAGCCGTCGCGCTCGCCACGCGTGCACCGTCGCTGTTCAACGTTCAGCCGTGGCAGTGGCAGGTCGGCACCGAGTCGTTACACCTGTTGCTCGACAGGTCTCGCGGAATACCGGTCACCGATCCCGTTTTCCGGGAGTTGACGATCAGCTGCGGGCCTCGGTACATCACGCCGTCCTCGCCCTGAGGGCTCTTGGCCGGCAGGCCCGCGTCCGCCGATTGCCCGACCCAGCAGCACCAGATCAGCTGGCAACGATTGACATCGTTGGTTCTGGGGATCCTTCCCAGGCCGAGGTGGCTCTTGCCGGCGCAGCCGGGAGGAGGCGAACCGATCGTCGCCAGTACGCACCGGAGGCGGTGCCCAGCCGCATTCTCGATGAGCTCGTTCTGGCCGGTGAAGAGGTCGGTGCGAAGGTCTTGGTGGCTGAAGGCGATGACCGGTACGCCCTGGCTCGGGCGTTTGCGAAAGCAGCAGCGCTACACGGTGCTCAGGAGGAGTACCGAGCCGAACTCGCCGCGTGGACCGGGTTGAGCGAAGGGACGGCCGTGGGCGTGCCAGAGTCCGCAGTGCCGAAAGCCGGCGCGCAGTACGGCGACATCGTTTTGCGCGACTTCGGGCGCGTTGCGATTGCGCACGAAGAAACCGGATCCGCGCAGAACGCCGGATGCATCCTCCTGGTCAGCACGTCCACGGATGACCCGGTGGCGCACCTGATCGCGGGCGAGGCCATCAGCGCTGTTCTGTGCACTGCGGAATTGGAGGGCCTGGCCAGCAGTCCGCTCAGCGAGGCCTTCGAAATCGAACAAACCCGCAACGCGGTTCACCGCGAAGTGCTGGCCGACGCGGGCTATCCGCAGGTCGCACTCCGGATCGGCTGGCCCACCACCGCGCGTGGACCATCACCGACGGGCAGACGCCCGGTTCACGAACTGCTCCACGACCTCCTGGACGACCACGCGGACTGACAACGAGAGGGCCTGCGATGACGACGTCTCGTCCCGTCGTGACAGGCGTCGACGGCTCGCCGCATTAGGACGCGGAGGTTTCGGCTCCTCGGTTCCGGCGCAGCCACTCGTACGCGACGCGACCCGTGAGCTCCGATCATCCATCATCAGGGCGAACAACAACCACCGGGCAGTGCGCATGGCTCACGCAGTGCATGCTCACCGATCCCAGGAGCACCCCGACGAATCCACCATGACCACGACTTCCCACCACCAAGAGGTCCGCACCCCGGGCTCGATCCAGCAGGGCTCGTGCTGCATGGCCGCGAACCACCTCACGACGAACGCGTGCTGACGTCGCCAACAGGGCCGTGGTTTCGTCAACGGCCTTCCGGAGCTCCCATTCCGCCCGTGCCCTCGACTCGTCATCCGAAACGATCGGCGGCATTGGCATGGCCTCAACGAACACCGGAGCGGACCACGCCATCAACGCGGTGACCTCACCACCGCACTGCTCCGCGTAACGCACCGCCCATCGCAACGCAGCTCGCGAGCCCGGCGAGCCATCCACCCCGACAACGACCCGCGGTTCGCGCTCGCTCATGACTCCCCCGATATCCCAGCCCAACAGTCAAAGCCGGGTCTACCCGCCGGGCCCCGAGATCGCACACCGGCCCGAATCGTCCACGCCGCAGTCATCGACCAACGCCCCTATGCGGCGGGCAATCGTGATGCGAATGCTGGCGGGTGACAACGGCCGGCAGGCGAGGTGTGGTGGCAGCACTGAGGTAGGTCCTGCGATGCCAACGGCCTTCGGGCACCGGCGGTGCGCCACCTCCCCCGAGGCGACCGGCGACAAGGAAGCTTCGCCCATTGGACACGACGACCGCGCTCGTTCACTTCGCCACCGCCCTGGCGATCGGATTGCTGCTGGGCTTGGAGCGGGAGCACAGCATCGCCGGCGAGAAGTTCCGCCCGGCTGGATCCAGGACCTTCTCGCTGCTGGGCGTCGCGGGCGCGATCGCCGCGGCACTGGGCCCGGCCGTGCTGATCGCCACGGTCAGCGCCGCGAGCGTGCTGGTCATCGCCTGGTACGTGCTCACCGCACATGCCTCCGCCGAAACCGACGTCGGGGCCACCACGGAGGTGGCCGCGATCGCCACTGTCCTGCTCGGCGCGCTGGCCTGGACCCAGCCGACCTGGGCCGTGCCGATCGCGGTCGCCATAGTGGCACTGCTGGCCGCGAAACGGCCGCTGCACCGCTTCGCGACCCGGCTGGTCACCGACGAGGACATCGCCGACGCCATCCGGTTGTTCGTCGTGGCATTCGTGATCTACCCCCTGCTCCCCGACCAACCGCTCGGCCCCTACGGAGTGCTCAACCCGTCCAGGATCTGGTTGCTGGTCATCGCGATCACCGTCATCGGCTGGGCCGGGTACGTGTCCGCCCGGGCACTCGGCGAACGCCAAGGATTGCTCGTCGTCGGATTCCTCGGTGGCTTCGTGTCCGCCTCAGCGACCACCGTCGTCCTCGCTCGCCGATCCGTCCGGGGAGTCCAGGCAGCGGTGCTGCCCGCAGTGCTGGCCGCGAGTGTGGCGACACTCGTCCAACTCATCGCCGTCACCGCGGTCGCCAGTCCACCGGTGGCCGTCCGGTTGCTTCCCGCAGCGATTGCCGGTGTGCTCGTGCTGCTGGCCGAGGCAGGCTGGCTCACCTGGCGGTCGAGCCGAGCCGAACCCCGCACCGCCGAATCGAGCCGGGACGAGGACGCCGCCGCGGAGGCTCGCAAGACGCCCGGATTCCAGCGACCGCTGTCCCTGCGGATCACGCTCTCCCTGACACTCCTGCTGGTCCTGCTCCTGCTGGTCACTCGCGCAGCCGCCGATCTGCTCGGCGGGCGGGGCGTCCTCGCCGCCGCCTTCATCGGCGGCCTCGCCGACACCCACACCACCGCCGTCGCAACCGCCACGCTGGCCAGCACCGTCATTCCCACCGGCGTCGCCGTGCTGGGCGTCGGAGCCGCCCTGCTGAGCAACACCCTGATCAAGCTCGTCCTCGCCGCCGCGGCGGGCGGGCCGCGCTTCGCTGCGCGCCTGGCGGCGCTGCTGGTCCTCCCGGCCGTCGCCGTGGCGACAGGTATCGCACTCACCGGATGAGCGCGCCTGGTGGTCACCTCGCCTCGGCGGTGGATTCGTGCAACCGCCCGGGTACCCGACGAGCACGTGGCACTCGTGCCACCCACGGCCTGGGCGGTGCGGAAAACCGGAGTCGGCATGGTCACCACGAACATCGATCCTTGCCATCACCGTGCGGTGCTGTTCGACATGGACGGGGTGATCACCGATACCGCCACAGTGCACTCTGCCGCGTGGAAACGGCTGTTCGACCAGTACCTGGCGGACCGCACACGCACACCAGGAGAAGATCACCGGCCGTTCAGCGACGCCGATTACACCCAGTACGTGGACGGCAAACCCCGGGTGGACGGGGTGCTGGACTTCCTGAGCTCGCGCGGCATCACGCTGCCGCGCGGCAGCGCGGACGACGACATCGGCCTGGAAACCGGGCACGGGCTCGGAAAGCTCAAGGACCGATACTTCCGCGATGCGCTTGCCTCGACGGGCGCGCTGCTGTTCGACGACGCCGAGCCGCTGATCGGCTCGCTACGCCGCCACGGCATCCGGACCGCGGTCATCTCCGCCAGCCGCAACTGCGCCCGAGTGCTGGAGCAGGCCGGTGCGGCACAGCTGTTCGACGTCCGCGTCGACGGTGTGCTCGCCGACGAACTGGGGCTGCCCGGCAAACCCGATCCCGCGGTCTTCCTCGAGGCGACGCGGCGGCTCGACACGCCGGCCTCGGCGTCCGTGGTCGTCGAAGACGCCCAAGCCGGGGTCCAGGCCGCCAGGATCGGAGGTTTCGGCCTCGTCATCGGGGTCGCCCGAACCGGCCCGCCGAGCCGACTGCTGGAAGCGGGTGCCGACGCCGTCGTGTCCGCGCTCAGCGACGTTTCCGTCGCAGAATCCGCCGAGCGACGGCTGTCCGAGGTCCCCGACGGACTCGACCGATGGGACGAGATCGCCGACCGCCTGCAGGGTCGCCGACCCGTGCTGCTACTGGACTTCGACGGCACCCTCGCCCCAATCCGCGACGACCCCACCAAGGTCACCATGCCGTTGAAGGCCAGGGAGGTCCTGCAGCGGCTCGCCCGGAACTGCCCCGTGGCGATACTGAGCGGCCGAGACCTGCAGGACGTGCGCCGTCGTGTCCGCATCGACGGCCTGTGGTACGCGGGGAGCCACGGATTCGAACTCGCCGGTCCCGACGACGCGCCGATCACGCAGCAAGCTGGTGACTCGGCGCTGCCTGATCTCGACGACGCCGAGCGTCTCCTTTCCAGCGAACTGGAACCTGTCCCCGGGGCCCGTGTCGACCGCAAGCGGTTCGCCCTTGCGGTGCATTACCGCAACGTCCGACCGGACGACGTCGACCACGTGATATCCACCGTGGACCGCATCGGCGGCGCGTTCCCCTCGCTCCGCACAGCGCAGGGACGTCGCGTGGTCGAGCTGCTGCCGGACATCGACTGGAACAAGGGCCGGGCGCTGCGCTGGCTGCTGGATCGCATGGGGCTTTCGGGCACCGCCGTCGTTCCCGTTTTCGCAGGTGACGACTACACCGACGAGGACGCCCTGCGCGAGATTCACGAGGACGGCATCGGCCTCGTCGTGCGCAGCGCCGAACACGGCGACCGCCTGACCTGGGCCCACTATTCCGTCGACAACCCGCGCTCGCTGATCGCGCTGCTCGCCCGCTTCGCGTCCTTGGCGGAGACCGCATGAATCCCTGGCTGTTCGGCTTCCGCGACTTCGAGCCCGGTGATGAAGGTCGCCGGGAAGCATTGTGCACGCTGGGCAACGGGTATTTCGCCACGCGCGGGGCCGCACCGGAATCCCGTGCCGACGGCGCGCACTATCCCGGCACCTACGTAGCCAGCTGCTACAACCGGCTCACCACGACCGTCGCTGGTCACGAAGTGGAGAACGAGTCGTTGGTGAACATGCCGAACTGGTTGCTGCTGACCTTCCGCATCGACGACGGCCCGTGGTTCGACCTGGCGCAGGTCGAAGTGCTCCACCACGACCAGGAACTCGACCTCGAACGCGGCATCCTGGTCCGCCGGTTGCGCTTCCGCGATCGGCAGGCACGGACGACGCGCGTAGTGCAGCGCCGGTTCGTGCACATGTCCCGGCCACACCTCGCCGGCCTGGAAACCACGCTCGTCGCCGAGGACTGGTCAGGCACGATCACGTTCCGCAGCGGCATCGACGGCCGCGTGACCAATTGCGGCGTCGCCCGCTACCGCGACCTCGAGGGACACCACCTCGTCGACCACCAGACCTTCGAAGTCGCGCCGAACATCACCGTCCTGCACGCGCGAACGTCCCAGTCCCACATCCGCGTCGCCGAAGCCGCGCGGTTCCGGGCGTTCGCGGGCGGCGAGCTCGTCGACGTCGACCAGTCCCTGGACCGGCAGGACGACCTGATCGCCCACGACCTGGCGCTGGCCGTCGCGCAGCAAGCCGAAGTGCGGGTGGAGAAGATCGTCTCGCTGCACACCTCGCTGGATCGTGCCAGCACCGAACCCGTCGCGGAAGCCGTCAACGAGGTGCGCGACGCCGCCGGATTCGACGAACTGGCCCGATCGCACAGCCTGGCGTGGGCACGTCTGCACCACCGTTTCCACTATGGACTATCGATGAGCGATGGCGCGCAAGAGGCCGTGCACCTTCACCTGTTCCACCTGTTGCAGACCATCTCGCCGAACACCGCCGACCTCGACGCCGGCGTGCCGGCGCGCGGGTTGCATGGCGAGGCTTACCGCGGCCACGTCTTCTGGGACGAACTGTTCGTCCTGCCCACCCTCAACCTGCGCATGCCACAGCTGGCCCGCGCTCTGCTCACGTACCGCTACCGCCGACTGCCACAGGCACGGAAGGCCGCCCATGACGCGGGATTCTCCGGTGCGATGTTCCCCTGGCAAAGCGGCAGCAACGGCCGGGAAGAAAGCCAACACCTGCACCTCAACCCCCGCTCAGGCAACTGGCTGCCCGACCACACACACCTCCAGCGGCACATCGGGATCGCCATCGCATACAACGCCTGGCACTACTACCAGGCCAGCGGGGACGAGGAGTTCCTCAGCGACTTCGGGGCCGAAATGATCCTGGAAATCGCGCGGTTCTTCTCCTCCCTCACACACTACGACCGCAGCCGCGACCGGTACACCATCCGCGGTGTCGTAGGGCCCGACGAGTACCACACCGCCTACCCCGGGCGGGATCGGCCGGGAATCGACAACAACGCCTACACCAACGTCATGACCGCCTGGCTGTGCCGCACCGCCGTGCACGTCCTCCGCGAACTGCCCGACCAGCGGCGCGGAGAACTCATCGACGACCTGGAGATCCGCCACGCCGAGATCGACCGCTGGAAGCGGATCTCGCAACGCATGTTCGTGCCCTTCCACGGGAACGGGATCATCAGCCAGTTCGACGGCTACGACCGGCTCGCCGAACTCGACTGGGACGCCTACCGGCAGCGCTACGGCGACATCCAACGCCTCGACCGCATCCTGGAGGCCGAGAACGACGACCCCAACCGCTACCAGGCCTCCAAGCAAGCCGACGTGCTGATGCTGTTCTACCTGCTGTCCGCCGAAGAACTCGAAGACATCCTCGGCAAGCTCGGCTACCCCATGCCGCCGGAGACGATCCCCAGGAACATCGAGTACTACCAGCAGCGCACCAGCCACGGTTCCACCCTCAGCGCCGTCGTGCACGCCTGGGTGCTCGCCCGCAGCCGCCGACACCAAGCCATGGAGTTCTTCGACCGCGTACTGGCCAGCGACCTCCACGACACCCAGCACGGCACCACCAGCGAAGGCATCCACCTCGCCGCCATGGCCGGCAGCATCGACCTCCTGCAACGCTGCTTCGCCGGCATCGAAGTCCGCGACGGCGAACTGCACCTCAACCCGCTATGGCCCACCGAACTCGGCCCGCTGGAACTGTCCATCCACTACCAGGGACAACCCGTCACCATCAAGGTCACCGGCCGCACCGCCACCATCCGCACCACACCGGGCAAGAAGCGGCTCCCCATCACCTGCACCTGCGGCTCTCGAACGGTCTGCCTGGGTCCCGGCGAAACCGCCCGCTTCTCCCTCGAACGCCCAACTGGCGGCGCCGACCCGACTACGTTCGCCCCCTGAACAAAGGCCGACGGAGGCTCGCGGACGGAGCCAGATTCTCAGCATGATCCGCCACTCCATGCCGCGTGCGCACGCCGACCCCGCCGGCCAATCCTATTCAGCGGCTCTGCGCCGCAACGCGGTATAGGCCAGGAGTGCACACAGCAACGCTGTTGCCGCCAGCAGCACCAGCCCGAAGGTGTAATCACCCACGGCCCCGTAAATCGAACCCATCACCAGAGGCGGGAAGAAACCACCCAGACCACCGGCAGCCCCCACAACGCCGGTCACCGCTCCGACCTTGCCCACCGGCGCGAGCCTTCCAACCAACGCGAACACGGCACCCGCACCGGCTCCCAGCACTGCCGCCAAGCAGAGGAACGCAACCGTGCCGATCGGCATCAGGGGGAGCTCGATGGACGCCAGGATTGCGAAGAGCCCAGCCAACACGCAGCATCCACCAAGCACATGGATGCCGGAGAGGTGGTCCGACAGCCAACCTCCGAGCGGTCTTGCGAGGACTGCGAGCACGATGAACCCGGCGGTGCGGAACGCCGCATCTGCCGGATCGAGGCCGAAGGCGCTCTTGAGGTAGGTCGGCAGGTAGACGCTGAACGCCACGAATCCGCCGAACGTCAGCGCATAGAGAATGGCCAGTTGCCAAGTCACCGACATCCTCAGGGTGTCCACCGTGCGGCGAATCATGGACTCGGCAGGAGCCACGTGGTCGGCCGGGTCGCGCAACAGCGCCCAGCAAAGCACAGCCACGACCGCCAGCGCGACCGCCACGGTGTTGAACGGCGCGGTCGGCCCCAAAGCCTTGACCAACGGGATGGTCGTGAACGAGGCGATAGCGGTGCCGCCGGTGCCGATGCCGAAAATGCCCAGCGCAGCACCGCGACGTGCCCGAGGGAACCAGGCGTTAACAGCCGGAACTCCTACGGCGAAGGTGGTTCCACCCGTCCCGAGCAGGATCGCGCCGATCAGGAGCACCGGCATCGAGCGGCCGAAATGACCGATGACCAGTACCGGGGCGATCGTCAGGAGGCTGAGCAAGGGAAACATGGTCCGCGCGCCGTAGCGGTCGGTAAGCGTGCCGACCGGCACTCGACCGAGCGAGCCGATCATCACCGGCAATGCGACCAGCAAGCCTTGCATGACCGGGGTCAGCCGCATGCTCTGAGCGAGTGACGGTGCCAGCGGGGCGAGCAACGCCCAAGCCCAGAAATTGACCATGAAGGCGAGCGTTGCCACCACCAACACGGTCTTGGCCTTGCTGGGGACCTGCTCGCTCGCAACGTCACGCCCAACCTTGCCGGAGGCTGATTCCGACGAGGTCGGGTGTGCTCCGTTATCGTCGCTGCGCTCGCTCACGAGCCCCCCTCTGAGCCAGCCAAAGCCACCGGTGCAAGGCTTGAACTGGCTCAAGGGCGGATTGTGCTGCACACCGCCGCGGACTGCGACTCGACCTGCGGTGGTCGCCACGTTGCAGAAGATCGCGGATCCACAACGGCTTTCGTCCCCATCCTGTCGAGCACTGGTCGCATGCAGCAGTCATCTCCTGGGCGATGCGGTTCCAGGCGGCCCCGTGGTGGCTTAGGTCCTCTGTGCTGGTGTTGGCCCGGTGCGAACACTGGGTACTGGGAACCACCTAGGGGGTAGGGCATGCCGTTTGTGGACCGCGGAGCCGCTGGGCGACGGCTCGCGCAGCGCTTGTTGCACCTGCGGAGTGCGAACGTGGTGGTCCTGGGGTTGCCACGCGGAGGTGTTCCGGTCGCCTTCGAAGTGGCTCGGACACTGGATGCGCCGCTGGACGTGATCGTGGTGCGCAAGCTGGGTGTGCCCTTCCATCCAGAGCTGGGGATGGGGGCCATCGGAGAAGGCGATGTCCGCGTCATCAACGACGGGGTGATGCGGCGGACAGGTGTCAGCGCCGAGGAGTTGGCCGACGTCGAGGCACGCGAGCGCGCTGAGCTGGATCGGCGGGCACGGCGTTTCCGTGGTGATCGTGCGCGGCTGGACCTTACCGGGCGGACGGTCGTCGTGGTCGATGACGGGATCGCCACCGGCTCGACCGCCGCGGTCGCCTGCCGAGTCGCTCGGGCGCAGGGGGCCGCACAGGTGGTTTTGGCAGTGCCGGTGGCGGCACCCGATGCACTGGACAGGCTCGGCGAAGCAGCGGACGAACTGGTGTGCCTGGAAGCGCCGGAGTGGTTCGTGGCGATCGGCCAGTGGTACTCAGACTTCTCCCAGACCCAGGACGCGGAGGTCGTGGACTTGCTCGACCGAGCGGCTCGGGCCCATCCCGCGCCTGCGGGCTCCCCGACGGCGGACGCCGATGTGTGGGTGCGGGATGAAGAGGTCGCGGTGCATGCCGGGCAGGTGACGCTGGCAGGGCATCTCACCATGCCCGAGGCCGCACTGGCGGAAGGGATCGTGGTGTTCGCGCACGGCAGCGGCAGCAGTCGGCACAGCCCCCGCAACCGGTACGTCGCCCAGCGCCTCAACCGGGACGGGCTGGGAACCTTGTTGCTCGACCTGCTCACCGGGGCGGAGGAATTCGACCGGGCGAACGTGTTCGACGTTGAGCTCCTGGGCCGTCGGCTGGTCGAGGTGACCGCGTGGCTGCGCGCCCAGCCGGAGGCCGACCGCCTGGGGATCGGCTATTTCGGCGCGAGCACCGGCGCTGCTTCGGCCCTGTGGGCCGCAGCGGAAGCACCTTCCGCTGTGGCTGCTGTCGTGTCCCGTGGTGGTCGGCCCGACCTGGCCGCCGAGCGGCTTGCCGAAGTGCAGGCGCCGACGTTGCTGATCGTCGGGAGCCGTGACGACGCGGTCCTGGGGCTCAACCAGCAGGCCCAGCGCTTGCTGCGATGCGAGAACCGGCTTTCGATCGTGCCCGGCGCGACGCACCTCTTCGAGGAGGAAGGCACGTTGGAGGAGGCCGCCGAGCTCGCGTGCAAATGGTTCATCGACCACCTAGCACCGGCCCTGCAGGACGAAGACTGACGTGGACGAGTCAGTCATTTCATTTCGGCGATCTGCGGGGTCCGACCGGTTTCAGCGAGGCCGTTGGCCTCTAGCGGCCGTCGTGCCGCGCGGGCTTGCCTGGTCAGGCAAGCCCGGAAGGGAGCCGCGATGCGGTGGGAACCCATTGGCAAGCCGGACGAGGTGCGAGCCTCGGCGAACATGCCGGATTACGACCGTGTTCGGCGTGAATTCGACTGGGCAGAAGCGCGGTCCCAGCTGTCGGGCTTGCCCGGGAGCCGGGGCCTGAACATCGCCTACGAGGCAGTGGACCGGCATGCCGCGGGTGAGCGCGCGCAGGTCACGGCGCTGCGTTGCGTGGACAAGCAGGACCATGTGACCGAGATCAGTTACGCGGCGCTGCGGGAGTGGACCAACCGTTTCGCGAACGTCTTGGGCGGGCACGGGGTCGGCCGGGGTGAGCGGGTGTACACGCTGTTGGGGCGCGTCCCCGAGCTGTACATCGCGGCGTTGGGCACGTTGAAGGCCGGTTGTGTGCTGTCTCCGTTGTTCTCCGCGTTCGGCCCGCAACCCATCGCCGATCGGTTGCGGATCGGCCAGGGTGCGGTGCTGGTGACGACCCCGCGGCTGTACCGCAACAAGATCGAGCAGATCCGGGCGGGACTTCCGCAACTGCGGCATGTGCTGGTGGTCGGCGACAGCGACGCCGGGCCCGGCACCATCGACCTGCGGGAGGCCCTCGCCCACGCCGACACGGAGTTCGAGATCCCGCCGACGTCCCCGGAAGACTGGGCGTTGCTGCATTTCACCAGCGGAACCACCGGCAGCCCCAAAGGAGCTGTGCACGTGCACGACGCGGTGGTCGCGCACCACGCCACCGCACGCTATGCGCTCGACCTGCGGCCCGATGACGTGTTCTGGTGCACCGCCGATCCCGGCTGGGTCACCGGCACCTCCTACGGGATCATCGCACCGTTGACGCACGGCGCGACCGTTGTCAGCGACGAGGGCGAGTTCGACGCCCGGCGCTGGTATCGCGTGCTCGCAGAGCAGCGTGTCTCCGTCTGGTACACCGCACCCACCGCGCTGCGCATGCTGATGCGGCACAGCCCTGAACTGGCAGCCGCCTATGACCTGTCCGGCTTGCGGTACGTCGCCAGTGTCGGCGAGCCGTTGAACCCCGAAGTCGTCGTGTGGGGTCAGGAGGCGTTGGGCCGGCCGGTGCACGACAACTGGTGGCAGACGGAGACAGGCGCGATCATGATCAGCAATTTTCCGGCCGAGGAGATCCGCCCTGGTTCGATGGGCCGACCGGTGCCGGGCATCGAGGCCGGGCTGCTGGAGCGCGGCGAGGACGGGAGAGCCCTCGTCGAGCACGGCACGGTCCGGGAGTTGACCGGCGACGATGTCGAGGGCGAGCTCGCCCTGCGTCCCGGCTGGCCGTCGATGTTCCGCGGGTACCTCCACGACGACGACCGGTATGCGGTCTCGTTCGCTGGTGGTTGGTATCTCACCGGGGATATCGCAGCGCGGGACGCCGATGGTTACTTCTGGTTCGTCGGCCGGGCAGACGACGTGATCAAGTCCGCCGGTCATCTCGTCGGGCCGTTCGAGGTCGAAAGCGCGCTGATGGAACACCCTGCGGTCGCCGAGGCCGGGGTGATCGGCAAACCGGATCCCGTCGCCGGTGAGCTGGTGAAGGCGTTCGTGGCGCTGCGGCCCGGCCACACACCGAGCGACGAGCTGCGCTCAGAGCTGCTGGCATTCGGACGGCGCCGACTCGGCGCGGTGGCCCCGAAGGAACTGGCCTTCGACGACGATCTCCCGCACACGCGCAGCGGGAAGGTCATGCGCCGCCTGCTCAGGTCCCGGGAACTCGGGCTCGCAGAGGGAGATCTGTCGACATTGGAGCACGCAGGATGAGTCGGGGATCACGAGCACTCAGTGCCCGGGGCAAGCATCGCACCGAGCTGCTGCGGCAGATGGTCCGGATCCGCCGCTTCGAGGAGCGCTGCGTCGAGTTGTACAGCGCAGCGGAGATCCGCGGCTTCATGCACCTCTACATCGGCGAGGAAGCCGTCGCAGCCGGCCTGATGCAGGCGCTCAGCGCGGACGACGCCGTGGTGTCCACCTATCGAGAGCACGGTCACGCGTTGGCGCGCGGGGTGCCGATGGCCTCGGTCATGGCGGAGATGTTCGGTCGCTCCACCGGATGCAGCCGCGGGCGGGGTGGCTCGATGCACCTCTTCGACGTCGTCCGCCGGTTCTACGGCGGCAACGCCATCGTCGGAGGCGGCCTGCCGATTGCGGTCGGGCTCGCGTTGGCCGATGTGATGCGCGGACGGCCTCAGGTCACCGCGTGCTTGTTCGGCGACGGTGCGGTCGCCGAAGGCGAGTTCCACGAGTGCCTGAACCTGGCCGCGCTGTGGGCGCTACCGGTGCTGTTCTGCTGCGAGAACAACCTCTACGCCATGGGCACCGCACTGGCCCGGGAACACGCCGCAACCGACCTGGCTCTGCGCGCCAGCTCGTACGGGATGACGTCGTGGGCAGTGGACGGGATGGACGTCGAAGCCGTTGCCGCTGCGGGCAACCGCGCCGTGGAAACCATGCGGGCCAGTCCCGGACCGTGCTTCCTGGAACTGCGGACCTACCGGTTCCGGGCGCACTCGATGTACGACGCGGAACGCTACCGCGGCAAAGCCGAAGTCGAGCAGTGGAAGCAGCACGACCCCATCGACCAGCTCACCACCCGCATGCGCGACGACGGCGAACTGACCGACAAGTCCCTCACCACGCTCGAAGCCGAGGTGGACAGTGAACTGGACGAGGCCGTCGCGGAAGCCAAGGCCGGTCCGCTGGAACCGGTCGAGGACCTGATGCGATTCGTCTACACCGAGCAGTCATGACCACCGTGCACACCACCTACCGCGAAGCCGTCCGCGAGGCGCTGCGGGAAGCGCTGCGCGCCGACGAGCGGGTGTTCCTCATGGGCGAGGACGTAGGCCGCTACGGCGGATGCTTCGCGGTCAGCCTCGGGTTGCTGGAGGAGTTCGGCCCCGACCGCGTCCGCGACACCCCGCTGTCCGAATCGGCGTTCGTCGGTGCGGGCATCGGTGCGGCGCTGGCCGGGATGCGCCCGATCGTCGAGATCATGACCGTCAACTTCAGCCTGCTGGCGCTGGACCAGATCCTCAACAACGCCGCCACGCTGCTGCACATGTCCGGCGGACAGCTCAGCGTCCCGCTGGTCATCCGCATGACTACCGGCGCCGGCCGCCAACTGGCCGCGCAGCATTCTCATAGCCTGGAGGGCTGGTACGCGCACATCCCCGGCCTGCGCATCCTCACCCCGGCGACGCTCGAAGACGCCCGCGCCATGCTGCGGCCCGCGCTGGAATGCCTGGATCCGGTGCTGCTGTTCGAACATGGCTCGCTGTACAACACCGCCGGAGACCTGGCTGAGCCGGCAGACGAAGTGGACATCGACACCGCCGCGATCCGCCGAGCAGGCAACGACATCTCCCTGATCACCTACGGCGGCACCTTACCCACCGCACTGGCCGCCGCCGACCAACTCGCCACCGACAACATCCAGGCGGACGTCGTCGACCTGCGCACGCTGCGGCCGCTGGACGAAGCGACCATCCTCGGCTCCGTCCGCCGCACCCACCGCGTCGTCGTGGTCGACGAGGGATGGCGCAGCGGCAGCCTCTCCGCGGAGATCGCCGCCCGGATCGCCGAACATGCCCTCTACGAGCTCGACGCCCCCGTCGAGCGGGTGTGCACCGCCGAAGTCCCCATGCCCTACGCCAAGCACATGGAGGACGCGGCACTTCCGCAAGCCGACGACGTGGTGGCCGCGGCACGACGGGCGGTGGGCTGACATGGCCGAGTTCCGGATGCCGTCGCTCGGTGCCGACATGGAGCAGGGCACGCTCGTCGAATGGCTCGTCCAGCCCGGCGACGCTGTCCGCAAAGGCGACGTCGTCGCTGCCGTGGACACCGAGAAGGCCACAATCGAAGTGGAATGCTTCGACACCGGCGTCGTCGATCGCCTGTTGGTCGAACCCGGCCAGCGGGTGCCGGTCGGAACCCCGCTCGCCATCATCTCCCCCGGCGCGCAGGGAGCCCCC
>NZ_SMKW01000101.1 GCF_004348985.1 Saccharopolyspora elongata
GCATGAGGCGGTTTGGTATCTCCCCCCGCAGGGCGACACCGAAGGGCCACACCTTCATCACCTGCACAGCACCACATCAAGAAGCCCTACCTACATCGAACTCCCTTCCGCGCTCGTGGCGCACCCAAAATCCTCCCAAAGCCTCACTCCCAGAGATCAACAACGCTCACCGTGCTCGACCACAGCAACGACCGCGGAGATCGGATAGACGCGGGCTGCCAAGGACAATCGGCCCCGTGCGCGGGCAGGCGAACCCACCCGCGCACCGTCCCGGGGATCGATCACAGGACGAAGCCCTAGACGTTTCCACCCCGGTTGAGCCAGCAGCGGACGGATCCGCCGTCGTAGACAACGACGTAGTCGGACTTGCCGTCGCCGCTGATGTCGCGGAAGGTCGATTCGTCGCCGGAATACCCGGTCTCGTTGGCGAAGTACCGGTGTTCGGTGAAGCCGCCCTCGCCCCGTCCGCCGTTGTTGATGTAGGCGTGCACGGCCCCCTTGGGGCCGACCATGAGGTAATCGGCCTTGCGGTCACCGTTGACGTCGGCCAGCCGCAGCTTCTCCCGGGATCCGTAGGGAACGCCGGGCGCCCAGTTCCGGTGTTCCTCCCAGCGCCGGCCGTCGTCGGTCAAGAGGTTGTAGTAGGCGTGCACGGACCCGTCCTCGCCGACCCGCAGGTAGTCATCGCGGCCATCGCCGTTGACGTCCGCGAACCGGATGGCCTCCGGCGGAACGTCGTCGAGTGCCAGGTCGACCCCACCGGGGCCGAACCACGTGATCTTCCCATCGTGCACACCCATGTTGAGAGCGATCGAAGCCTCCTCGCTGGACCCGCCGGGCGGGGTCTGGACGAAATCGTCGTCCCGATCCCCGTCCAGGTCAGCGAAGTGCACGTCCCAGCCCGGATGCCACGCCTGGTCGAAAGCGTCCGGGGGATCGGTCTTCACCTCCACCCAACGCGGGTTGCCGGGCGCGTCGCCCGGGCGGTTCAACGCGATGCGCAACGTCTGCGACGCCTCGTTGATCCGCACGTAGTCGTCCCGGCCATCACCGTCGAAGTCCGCGAGATCGGTACGCCCATCCGGATGATCCATACCCGGAGCCACCACGCCCAACGCACGCCAGCCCGGACCGATGCCGTCGTCACCGTCACCCGGGTCAGGCGATTCGCACTTGGTCGGCTCCCGGTTCGGGTTGGGCTTCTCGATCCATCCCCGGTCAGCGGCCTCCACAACACCGTCGTAGAAGTCCCCTCCGAGCTTGGCGTAACCGTGGTCGTTGGGGTGCGAGTCGGTCTGCAGGCCATCGTCGACCTCGACGTCATCGGTGTCCACCAGCAGGACATGCTTGCCCCGCTTCTGGAAGTCGGCCACGATCCCCGGTAGCTCCGCGTTGAAGGCGTCGATGCGCGGCTGCATGCCCGCCTTCGCGGTCGGGATGACCTTCGCGACCACCACCGCGGCCTTCGGAGAATCCTCCAACGCCTGCTCGATCAGGTCCTTCATGCGCTGCGGAGCCGAGGAAAGCTTGTACTCCTGGTCGAAATCGTTGGTCCCGGCATGCAGCGTGATCACGTTCGGCTGGTACTGGGGAACAGTGCAGTCGGCGATCGACGCGATCTCGTCAATGCGCCAGCCCGGATGGCCCTCGTTGTCCGGGTCCGGCATCGTCCCCGCCCGCGACGAGCCGACGAAGTCCACCTGATCCGGACCGAACCTGGTCTTCAGCTCGTCGTTGAGCTCATCGCGATAGCCGTTGTTGTCCGAACTCTCCCGGCCGGCAGTGATCGAATCGCCCAGCGGCATCGCCCGGATCTCCAGCTCGTTCTGACCGTCCCCGACCTTCTCGAACCGCCACGGATGCGCCCCGGGCTTCATCCGGACGGTGTCGAGAAACACCTCGTCGTCATGAGCGGGCCCGAGACTCACAGCCTCGTTGGAGTAGGGGTCGAGAATGTGTCCGTCGCTGAACGACCAGTCTGAACTCTTGTCATCAACGTCGCAGGAACCGAAGCCCACCAACACGCGCCCCGCACGATAGAGGCAGCCCTTCTCCATCTTGAGCTTGAAGGTGCCCGAGTTCTTCCCGAGCACTACTTGGAACGACTCCTCGGGCCAATCACCTTGACTCGGGGCAAAATGGGGAACATCGGTGTTGTTGTCCGTCCTCACCAATTGCCGCTCCGACCCGTCTTTCCCGATCGAGAAGAGCCGGTAGCTGTAGCCGGGGGTCAGTCCTCCGCATCCTTCCGAGCTCGACGCAGCAGCCTCGCCCGATCGACCACACAAGAGCGACATTACTATCAGAATCGAGATATGATCAGAAATAGCCCTGCCGCGGCCGAAGAAGAAGTTCCAGAGGGTCGCATCGCTGTAGAAGGTGAAGTCCAGCTCACGGTCCACACTTCTTCCGATATGAGTGGGCTCTCCAGTCCTGACAATATATCGCTGAAGCGAGAGCGGAACATTGGTGGGCTCAATGTTAAAGTCGCCCAACACCCGCCAATGCGAAGTGGGCATGCGACTGGCAGCATAGGATCGCGCCCTGTCGACGATGCTCCCGACATCGGCACCGGCATCTTGAAACCCAGGATATGTGCCCGCGTAGCCATGAGCATTGAAGAACCAGGTTGTTCCAATAAGCACGCCCATGATCGGTCGCGAGTTGACGTCGCTGTGGACCGCCAACTGGACCGCATCGTCCACTCTCACCCGGCTGACTATCGCCATGCTGTTGCGCTGCTGACCAACGTCCATCCAGTAGAGGTAGTAGGTCCTTCCAGCGATCTCATACTCGAATTCGGCGATCCCACGACCATCCTCACCGAACCGACGGTTGGTGTATCTCGCACCAGCGGGCTCTTCCGATCCCGCCTCCTGCAGTGCCAGCACGTCCACGTCATTGCCGAGAACGTTCGGGATGTCGTCAGCCCATCGGGACTGAGGCGAACCGCCGATCCCATCTCGCTGCCCCTGCATGTTCCACGTGCTGGTCACCAAACGTCGTCCGTCACCGTCATCCGCAGCCGCCGTCGGCGCAGCACCAGGGATAACAACGCTGCCAGACCCCACAACACACAGAGCGACGAATGCGGCTGTTGTTCGACGTAGCCACCACAGCGGCCACTTGTCGCGCTTGCGGCCTACCGACCGTCCCCCAGAGAAACGCAATGCACCCACCAGATTCCCTCAGAACTTGCGAAGGGGCGAACCGCCGATCGATCCCCCCGCACGCAACCGTCAGTCTCGCTGCACGCTACCGAATCGATTCAAGGAGCGATACGGTATTTCCACTAAAACCACGCCTCGCACGGCGATCTCACCCGAACAGATCAGAACTGTGCCCCAGCGGCCGAGTTGGAACCGGCACTGGAGTGACGAAAATCTTGCCCGCTCACACTTACTGAGGTGATCTCAGTGAAATGGGTCGGGGTGTGGGAGGCGTGTGAGCAGGGAGTTGTGAAGACAGGACGTGGGGTCCTGGTAGAAGAAGGTCTCGCTACAAGATCATCTTCATTACCAAGGACCCCACGTGACTACCTATACTGCCACGCTCGATGTCGACGACGAACTCTGCCACTACCTGACGCGGCTGCTGGCCGCCGAACGCCGCCGGCGCCTCACCCCGCGCGGGCGGCGGGCGTTGACCCCGTTCAAACAGGCGGTTTTGGGGTTGCGCTCGTCATAGGTCAAGCGCTGTCCCGCCGGCCCAGTGGTGAGATCGGCCGTCACCAGCGCATCCAGTAATGCCGAGTCCTCGAACGGGAACTCGGCCAGCTCGTCGGACATGCCACGCTCGGCCGCCTCGAACCGCGCCCCGGAATGATGTGCGACGCACGACGTCGTCGGGCTCTTCCAACGCCGCTTGCACCGCGCGCAGGGTGCGCCAGTGCCCGACCATCCACTCGTGCAACGTATTGCCACCGGGGTTCCCCGTCACGAGGCCGTCGGCACCGTGGTACACACTGAGTAGCGCGGCGGTGCGCTCGAGTCTCCGCTGCATCGGTGACATCGCCGCGATGGCCTGAAGGTACGCCTCTTTGGCCGGGTGCGAGTGAGAGCGCTCCGAGGTTGTGGACCTCGCCGGCGGTGACGTCGACGCGGCGCCAAGCGGTGTCGGGTGGCAGCGCCTCCTGTTGAGAGACGAGATCCGACCCCAGTGCCCGCCAGCGCGCCACTATCAGGTCAGGCTGCGCAGCCCATTCTGTGAGCATCTCTTCCTGCTCCGGAGTGGGTACGACTCCCGGAGGATATTCAGCCGTCAGGCCTTCGCAGTGCACGACCGCGCCGTGTGCCTCGCGCTCCGCGATGATGCCACGCAGCTGGCGGTAGTAGGACTGGACAGCGAAGTGCTGGGTGCCCACCGCGGTGATCTCCTTGCCGTTCTTCTTATGACGGTAGGTCATAACGGCAGTTTCGATCACTCTTCGGCGCCGACGCACACCCACATGCGCCGGTTTTGTCTTGGCCACTGGGAAAAATCCTCCTCAATCAGGACACAATCTACTGTGGAACAGTCTTCGGGCCGCAGTATTCGCCTGCGGTGGAATCCGGGATGCGGCGTCGTCAGGGGTCGCCGCCACTCCGTTGTGGCGGCGACCCGATCATGGCCTGGCTCCCTGGGGTCGAGGGGCGGTGGACGATGCCGGCTACAAGGTGCGGATTCACCGGCTCCTCGCGGGTTGGTGAATCCGAGGCCGCGGCTACCGACGTAGCCAGCACGATCAGAGCAAGGCCCGCTCGGCGTTCACGCGGTCGGCGTTGTCGTGATCGTCGGCCATGGTGTACTGCTGGTGGGCCTCGGTGTAGTAGTTGCGTGCGTCGCCGACGTCCGCAGCGTGGTGAACACTGCCAGGCGGTGCGCCGCAGCATGGGAGAACTTCGCCGAGCGGTTGGAGAAGCGCCAGGAGTCGATGCGGATGTCGTCCTCGTCGGAGGGAGCTTGAGATTCCCGGCCGGTCTCGGGCCCGCGGCCGGTGTTCGACTGATCCGTCGTCAGCAGTCGAACACGTCCAGCCGATCAACGGGCCCGTCGAGATTCCAGTGGTGCGGTCGAATACCGGAAAAGAAAACCGTGCGCGAAATCTAGCGAATCGGAAGCGTGGCCGCGGGTTGAAGCGCCTGTTGGGCGCTGGCGCACTGGCGGCGCGCTGCCGCTCATCGCTTCGACCGCCTGGGGGCGAAGACCTCCAGCTGGACAAGGACTCCGCGCTGACCTTGCCTTGCCGGAAGTGTCCTCCGCGCAGGCCATTTGGCGTATTTGTACTCGTGCAGGATGAAACCAACCAGGGTCATGAAGACATCGTGAAGAAGGCATGAACCCACGTCGAGGATGCTTCGTTCAGAAGGTATGAGAAGCCGATGCTTGGGAGTGCGGACATGATGGCAAACGATCACGGCACGGTGCTCGCCACCATGGTCTTCAACCTGGTAGCCCCGGCGGGAGTGATCGCGCCGGTCGGCGTGGAACTGCGGTACGACAGCCGCAACCCGTACGAGGTCGGCATGAAGTTCAACGCCGGCAAAGCTGGTGAGGTGGATTGGGTGATCGCCCGCGACCTGCTGGCCGACGGGCTGGTCGCCGAGGCAGGCGAAGGCGACGTGCGTATCCGCCCCCGCCTGGACTCTTCGGGGTTGGTCGTGATCGCGTTGAGCGCGCCGTCCGGGCAGGCCACCTTCGAAGTGAACGCCGAGCAGCTTGCGGACTTCCTGAACGACACCTACGACGCAGTCGCACCCGGCGACGAATACCGGTGGATGAACGTCGACGAGACGCTGAGCCGGCTGCTCTCGCACAACCTGTAATGGCCCAGCTCTTCCGAAGCGCCGCACGCCAGGCGACCGGCCGCGGGACCTGGCGGCGCTGAAAACCTGAAAACTCCGCCACGCTGCGCGTTCGAGCCGGGACTCCACCCAGCCCGGAGGCGCAGCGCTGCATGCGGGGAATTCGTTGCCGCCGGGAGACCCAATGCCAGCGGACGATCATGGACGCAATCTTCTGCCTAGTGTCCCGGGGCCTGATTGATCTTGTTGTTGACTGGGGTGGTGGAGTATCGCTATGTCGCGGATTTGCCCAGGAGCTCGACTAACCCCGGACGAGGCTGACCACATGATCAACCGAACCCTGCTGGCCGCACCTTCATCCTGGTGAGTTCGGCGTCCCCGGCATGACCGCCGTGTACCCGGATCGCCACGTAGCGCGCGGCACCTCCCAAGCGCACTGTCGTGCTCCTGCGGGAGGTCGGTGGGGGCGCTGGCGTGTACGCACGCCCGTCGGTGCTCGTTTCGACGGTGACGGCGGGCGGCAGCCCGTCGGTCCATGTCAGTTCGACCTCGCCGAGTTGCCAGACCGCGCCGAGGTCGACGACCATCCGGCCGTCGGGGCCCGGGTGCCAGGAGGTCCGCTCGTCACCGTCGACCGCTGCGCTCGGTGCGGACATCCCCGGGGGCAGCGGTTCGGTCGGGAACGTTGTGGCCCCAAGGGCGAGATCATCCTGTGTGTAGGGTCGGGTGTTGCGGGCCTCGATCGTCACCGTGTGGCGTCCCGGCACCGCCACGTGGCGCGGTGGCTCCCCGGCGGGCTGCACCTGGAGGCGCAGTGGCGGTCCGGCGGGTGCCGTGAGCAGGAGTGTCGCGGCGTCGGCGACGGTCGCCTGTAGCCCGGCGGGCAGATGCGGCCCTGCGGCGGCGCGCACGGTAAACCAAGCCGGTTCGACCCGTCCTTCCGCTTCGGCCAACGACATCGTGAGTTCACTGCCGGCCTTCGTGATCACCTGAACGCCACGGTAGAGCGAGACGGTGCCCCCGGCGTCGGGCAGTGCGACGGTCCCGCGCACCGCCGAGCCGGACAGATTGAGCATGACGAGGTATCCGTCGACCACGGAAGTGCGCACCGCGGCGGCACTGGACGTCGGACGCGGTGCCGTCGCCGCAGTGGCCAGGGTGCGCGGATCCGGGTGACATTCAACTTGCAGGGGTGCCGCGCTGCCGCCGGAGAGCAGGATCTGGTCGCCGGTCACGATGATCGGGTTCGGGGAACCGGTCACGACGAACCCGGCACGCCCATCGACGTTGAGCCAGTCTCCGGTGGTGCTGACCGCCGGTCGCGGGTAGGTCGCCGCCGCGGTCCAGGTATCCCCGTCCTGCGAGGTCTCGATGCGGTAGTACCGTCCGGCCGCAGCCTCCCACACGATTTTGACGCGGTCGAACCGCTGTGCCGAGCCAAAATCGACGGCGAGCCAGCTGTCGGTACGCGGGCGATCGGCCGTGGCGACCGCCCAGCGCGTGGTCGCGTCGCCGTCGGTCGCGTACTTCGCTTCCTTGCCTGGCGCCGCTGACGAGGCGAACGCGGTAGCCGCGCGGGCAAGGTCGGTCCTGCCGGCGCCATCGCGCACTTCGAAGGACAACACCGAATAGCCGTACGCCGGATCCGGTAGCACGCCGAGCATCCGGACGTAGCGTGCCGTGACCGCAGGGAAAGCGACCTCGTCGGTCCGGCCGCCGCCGGGCGGGGACCCGGGAGCGACCGGGACGGTCACGGTCCCCTCGGCGGTGTGGTAACTGCGTTTACCGTTCAATCCCGGAATGCCAGGCATGTCGAGGTTGTAGACCGACACGACGCCCTCTCCCGAAGCCAAGCCGGTCGTCGCGTATACCGCGGCGCCCGAGGGCAGCGTGGCAAAACCGGCGTAGCCGTTGTCGAATTTCAGCACCGCTGCGGTCGCGTCGAAACCGTCCCGCACCTTCGTCCACGTCGCGGCGTTCCGCTTCAGTATCTTGAGCGCCGTCGACGGCAAGAGCATCGGCGTCGCACCGCTTACGACGAACAGCCAGTCGTCGTGATGGGGCTGCCAGGCGAACTTGACGAAGCCCGGCTTGCTCACCGCCGCCGTCCACGCGTAAGACGTTCGGTGCGCCATCAATCCGGGCCCCTCACCGAAATCGCTGACGCCTATCGCGTACGCGTCGAACTCGGCCTGGCTCACTGCCTGCACCGGGCCACCGTGACTCGCGCGCCACTCGTGCAGCAGGTAGCTGATCGCGATTTCCGCGCGGGCCTCTGGCTCGTACTTCGGCTCACCGGAGAACTTCGTGATGCGATCGGCCGGCGGGTATGCCTGGTAGGGCTCGAGCCGCTCGGCAAGCTGCACCTCGGCGCGTGCGGCGTAACGGTCGCCGAGGACTTGGGCGCGGAAGGCGAGCGGGAGGACGTCGCGACCGTAAAGATGTTCGCGGTCCGCCACCATCGGCATCAACGGTTCGCCCGCGTCGCTGGCCATCAGCAGCATAGTGCGCCACAGCCGCTCGCCGTTCGGCTGCGCGGTGAGCACCTCCGGCAGCGGCTGCCCTGCGAGCAGGAAATGCATCGCGTTGCGCCCTGAGGTGCGCCACAGCTCCTCCTGATAGTGCGGGCCGAACGAACCGTGGTTCTCGACCAGGAACGTGTCGTACAGGTTCTCGGCGGTGTTGGCCGAGATCGGCACGCCGTCCACCACACACGGGTTGGCCAGGTCCGCGACGGGCAGGCTCGTCTCGTTGCGGCTCCACTTACCAAACCACTCACGCCACGCCACGGCTTGCGGATCATCCGGCGCCCAAGCGATTCCCGGGGTCAGTGCCTGAGCGTAGACGCCCATCTCCTCTAACTTGGTGTCCCCGACGTGCCCCCCGGACAATCCGAGCGGCGTCCAGCCACTCGACAGCGGGTCGTCACCTGAGCCCAACCCCGCCGTATAGACCGCTTGGCCGATCGCGATCTTGTCTAGGTTCTCCCGAGTACCATCGTCCAGATCGCTCCAGAGTAGACGCCCGGCGAGCTGGAAATAAGACTGGAACGTCGTGTCGAAGTACAGTCGGCGCCCCCACTCGGTGCCGCCGGCGATTACGTTCGATGCGGCGAAGTGGCGGATCGTGTCAATGGTTTGCCGGTGCAGCACCTCCCGCTCGACCCCAGCGATCGTCGCGTCGTAGCCCTCTCTAGTCAGCAGGACGGCGTTGCCGAGAACCACGGCGAACGTGAAGTCCTTGGCAGGGTAGATTCCCGAAGCCGGGTCGAACTGTCGCTCGGCCCAGCGCGTGTGCCGCAGCAACACCCTCAGGTAAGTTGCCGCCACGTCGTCCGAGGCGCCCTGGCGTTGCGAAACGATCGGCCGCGCGGCCACGGCCCGTGCACAGGCTATCGGCGTCACCAATCCGGCGGCCACGAGCGCGAGTCCACCTGTGCCGGACGCCTGGAGAATCCATCGGCGAGAATGCTCAATACTCAATGTTCTCCGCCCCGTCGACAACGCTGTCAGCGACGATTACGTGATTCTGCTTCGTTCCGGCGCGGAAAGGCAATGCCGCAGAGCAAACCTGTCCGTTTTCAGACAACCGCACTTCCGGTCGGGGACGATCTGCGAGGCCCGAACTGGCGGCATACGACGCCTTTCCTCACTGGCCGCGAGGCTCCCGGCCCGTGGTTGGCCGATGAGCCCGCCGATGTTCGGGCGCCGCTACTGGACTTCCAACGCACGCACCGTTTCCGGCGCAGCTACGTTATCTGTAGCGCCGTTGTCTCTGTGAGGAACGTGGGTTTCGCGGCGTGACACTGCGCTTGCCGGAAACCCCATCCATGCTGGTCACGCCGCATGTTGGTACTCGTGCAGGATGCCGCCGAGCCGTTCGTGTCGGCGTATGTCGAGGCGGGCGATCCTTTCCGGATCGGCGATGGGCGTGGGCAGCCGGCGTAGCGGGGCTGCGTTCGCGATGCCCTGGTGTGGCCGGTGGCCGTTGTAGAACTGTTCGAACTCGCGCAGGGCGTGGAGCAGATGGCGCTGGTTCCAGATCAAGGTCCGGTCCAGCAGCTCGCGCCGACAGGTCTGCACCCAGCGTTCCGCGATCGAGTTCATCCTCGGCATCCGGACGCCGCTGAGCACAATGTCGATGCCCGCGTCGTTGAAGACTGCGTCGAACAGCTCAGGGAACTTCCCGTCGCGATCCCGGATCAGGAAGCGGGCTCGGCAGCCCGCGTCCTCGAGGTCCATGACGAGATTCTTCGCGACTTGGGCAACCCACGAAGCGGTCGGGTGCGAGGTGGCTCCCAGGACCCGGATCCGGCGACTGCTGTGCTCGATAATGGCGAAGATGTACATCCGTGCCCCGGACAGGGTGACCGTTTCCAGGAAGTCGCAGGCGAGCAGGGCGTCAGCCTGGGAGCGCAGGAAGTTGGCCCACGTGCTGAAACTCCGTTCGGGTGCCGGACCGATGCCGGCGTCTTTGAGGATCTCCCAGACGGTGGATGCGGCCACCTTCACTCCCAGAACAAGCAGTTCGCCGTGGAGTCGGCGATATCCCCAGCTGGGATTCTCCTTCGCCAGGCGTAGCACCAGTGCACGGACCGGTCACTCATCGGTAGCAGGCGCAGTATGGCGAACGTGTTCGTTACACCCAGGTACGCCAGTCGCAGCAGCACGGTCGATCATCATGCCGCGGCGATCACCAGTTACGCGAGAGTCCGCGCGAGCAGTCGCGGACAATATCCGCGACGCCGGCACACCAGCTCCCACCTGCGCGGATGAGTTTTCGGCAAGGGCAGGCCCTCACGCATCCACAGAGCCAGCAACCACAGCTGTCGTGGCGACAAGTGACGGGCCGCTGACCTGCGGACACAAGGCCGGTGGTCGCAGTGTGGTCGCATTCCGCGCAAGATAGACATACAGGCCCTTGACCTGCGGAAGCACCGTCCATCACACCCAAGAAGATGATCTCGATGGCCTCGAACCCCAACCGCGGCCGCATCTACCGACGTTGCGGATGCCGCGACCAGAACGGTCGGCAGCTCGGCCCGCACTGCCCCAAGCTCGCCCGCGGCAAACACGGACGATGGGCGTTCGCCGTGGACCTGCCCTCCATCACCGGCCGCCGGCGCACCCTACGCCGCAGCGGCTTCGCCACCAGAGCTGACGCCCAGACTGAGCTCAACCGCATCCTTGGCTGCGAACGCACCGGCATCACCATCGACGACCGCGAAACCGTCGCCAACTACCTTACCGACTGGCTCGCCACCAAGGCACTGACTCTGAAGCCGACCACGATGGCCCGCTACACCGACTACCTCACCAAAGACCTCATCCCCGCCCTCGGCGAAATCCGGCTGGAAAAACTCAGCCACCACCACGTCGCCCAGTTCATCCGCACACAACTCGATGCCGGACGCGGCCCCGTGACCCTGCGCCGCTGTGTCGCCACCCTCTCCAGCGCACTCAACGACGCCGTCCGACAGCGCCGACTCACCCACAACGCCGCCAAGTACGCCGCCATCCCGAAACCCGCACGACCTCAACGAATCTGCTGGACGCCCACCGAAGCCGTCACTTTCCTCCAGTTCTGCGCCGACATCAACGATCCACTGGCAGAGCTGTACGAAATCCTCTCGGCACCGGCATGCGCAAAGGCGAAGCCCTCGCCCTGCACTGGAACGACGTCCACCTCGACGGCCGGGTGCTCTACGTCCGCCAGACACTGTCCAATGTGAACAACACGACACCCGTGTTCACCACACCCAAAACCAAAACCAGCCTCGACTGGATCGGAATCTCCTCCCGGGTCACCACCGCTCTACAACGACAAGCCACCCACCAACACACCCAACGACTCGCAGCCGGAACCCCACGCAACCACGACGGGCTTGTGTTCTGCCGGGACGACGGTCAACCCCTACGCCCCGAATACGTACTCCGCCACTTCCACGACCTCACCGACGCAGCCGGCGTCCCCCGCATCCGCGTCCACGACCTCCGGCACCTCGCCGCCACCCTCATGATCGCCAGCGACGTCCCACTCGGCGTCGTCTCCAAAACCATGCGCCACTCAACCCTCTCCGTCACCGTCAACATCTACGGCCACCTAGCACGCCACACCGCCCACCAAGCCGTCGACGCCATGGCCGCCACACTCAACGCAGCCCAAGCCGCCTGACTCACGATCACACCAGGAAAGGATCAACTCGAATGCGACCACATTGCGACCACAACAGGGCCAAAAACGAAACCAGCGGGTTCACCTTCCGATGAACCCGCTGGTCACAGACGTCGGGCTGACAGGATTTGAACCTGCGACCCCTTGACCCCCAGCATGTCCACAAGAGACATTAACCAGCGAAAACCCAGAAACCGCAGGATAATCCGGTGCTGCCCGCTACCGTCCAGCGCAGTACAACGCGGTTCAGACCAACACGCTCCTCCCGCTTTCCTCTCATCGCCAGCGTCAAAACGGATCACTTGAACACCACTCGGTGCGGATCCCATCGCACTGGCCCGAGCTCGCCTGTCCACCCACCTGCTGACACCAGGACGCGGACGTCAAGCCAACATGGTCAGCAAAAGCCAGTGATGAAGAACGCCGATCCCGCTCGAGCCATCTCCACTCATGCGAAGCCGACGCCGAACTACAGGCTCATCTGGCGCTGTGCGAGGAACCGTCCGCGCATGCGCGGGGCCGACGCGCAGGGCCCGCACCACCGAGCTGGACCGGGTTGGCCCGCGCCAGCCTGGACCTGCCTAGCAAGCCTGACCTCGACGGCCACCCGGTCCTCGACCATCAGCACCCCGGTCGCATGCTGAACTGCCCGACGTACTGGGCTGCATCGCCCCGGCAACCGCGCCCTGCTGCAACACTGCCGTTTGCCTATCGCCGAAGCCGCCCCGCCTACCTGCACACCCCGGTGCAGGCGCTGCTGGACGGCAAACCCTGGCAGCAGCGGATCCGCTACGACCAAGCACGCCAACTCCTGCAGCCCCTGACCACCTCCAGCTTCATCGTGATCAGTTATCTGTCCGCGATGAGGCGCTCACACTGCGGCGCGGCTGTATCCGACACGATCCGATCACCCAGCTCTGCTGGACGGCCGGAAACGGAGGGCGCGGTGGATGCCAGCGGCGCCAAACGCGCCGAAGGCGAGCACCGCGAGGACCCGTGAGTGGTGGTCGAACCAGTCGCCCACGCGGTCGCCGTGCTGGTGGCGCCGCACGGCCAGCCGCTGTTGCTGCCCACCACCGTGACCCCTACCGCAGACCACCGTGCTGGCGCAGAGCCGAACCGACAAAGCCCGCACGAACACTGTGCTCACCAAGGACATCTACAGCTTCGTCGACTGGGTTATAGCAGTGCCTACTGCCGGCAGCCCGGCCGAGCCCAGGACATCCCGTCCGACCCGAGTGGCCGCCGGATTTGCCCCTCGCGATTCCGCCGCACCCTGGCCTGTGCGCTTGAGCGGGTTGATCCCGCACTCGACAGCGTGGCGATGCTTGTAGGTCTGCGCATCGAAGGTCAGTGGCCATCCGCCCCGGTTGCCTTGTTTCTTGCGGTTTCCGGCGCGGTTTTCGCGCGTCTACCAGGCATGGCGTTCTCCTGGCGGCGAAACGACGGAAGCGCGCGGCATCCCCGACCTCGACCGGACCTGAGCCGCACCTGGTCAGCTACTACCCGGCGGGGGCCGTGAGCAGCCGGGACAGCACGCCGCCGGCGCGCATCCACTCCTCTTCGGTCTCGGTGTCGACACGGGCGAGCGCGGCCTCCTCGAACACTCTCCGCCCGCCCCGCCGGATGACCACGGTCAGCGCCGCATTGACGAGCGGACCGGGTTCCAGGCCGAGGACGTCGAACTCCTCGGCGCCGTCCACTTCGAATCCGCTCAGCGACGGGCATTCGACCGGAAGCACGCCCATCGCGACGAGGTTCGTGCGATGAATGCGTTCGAAGCCGGCCGCGAGCACCGCTTGAACCCCGAGCAGCCGGGTCACCTTCGCGGCCCAGTCGCGGGCTGAACCGGCACCGTAGGACCGGCCGGCGACTACGACCACGGGAGTGCCGCGCCGCTCGTAGGCAGCTGCCGCCACGTGGACGGGCATCACCTCGCCGTCGGGTAGCAGACGGGTCCAGCCACCGCCGCGGCCCTCCACCAGCTTGTTGCGGAGCCGGGGGTTCGCGAAACCGCCGCGGAGCATTACGTCGTGGTTGAGCCGCCTGGCGCTGAAGCTGCCAAGTGCACCCGGCGGCACACCGCGTTCGGTGAGCCACTTCCCCGCGGCCGAATCGGGCAGGATGCGCGCCACCGGGGAGATGTGGTCGGTGGTGATGTCGTCGCCGAGGACGAGCAGTGGCCGGGCACCGACGATGTTCCCCTCGCGCATCGGCCCGCTCACGTCGGCGTCTGCGAACGGGGGCCGGCGGATCATGCCGGTTTCGGCTTCCCAGGCGTAGCTTTCACTGCAGGGGTGCGGCAGTTGTTTCCACCGCCCGGTGGTCACGGGCAGCGATGCGCCCAGCACTGGCTCTCCGACAACGCCGACGACAGCGTCGATCTCCTCGTCGGTGGGCCAGATGTCCTGCAGCAGAACGGGTTCACCCGCGTCGTCGGTCCCGAGCGATTCGTGGTCGAGGTCGATCGTGGTTCGCCCGGCGATGGCGTAGGCGACGACGAGGGGCGGCGAGGCGAGGTACGCGTCGGTGACGTCGGGGTGGATGCGGCCCGGGAAGTTCCGGTTGCCCGACAGCACGGCGGAAACGCTCAGGCCGCGGTGGCGGATCTGCCGCGCCACCTCGCCGGGCAGTGGACCGGAATTGCCCATGCAGGTCCCGCAACCGAAACCCGCTACCTGGAAGCCGAGTTCGTCGAGTGCGGACTGCAAACCGCTGGTTCGCAACAGTTCGGCGGTCGCCTGCGAGCCGGGTGTCAGCGAAGTCTTCGTCCACGGGGCAGTGGCGAGTCCGCGTGCTACGGCATTTCGGGCCAGCAGTCCGCCGGCCGCCATGGCACGCGGATTCGAGGTGTTGGTGCAGCTGGTGATGGCTGCGATCACCACGGCCCCATCGGAGAGCCCCTCCTCGCGGGAAGAGCCCGACGAGAGGTCAGCGGGACGGAGTGTCTGATGTGGACGCGAAGGGCCCGCCATCGTCCACCTCGCTCAGGTCCAGCTCCAGCACGTCGTCGTAGTCCGGCTCGGAGTCGTACAACATGCCTTGCGCTGCGAGGTAGTCTCGAACCGGATCGACCGGACGCCCGGTGCGGGCGAGGTACGCCAGGGTGCGGGCGTCGGCGGGAAAGTACGCCATAGTCGCGCCGTACTCGGGCGCCATGTTCGCCACGGTGGCGCGGTCGGGCACCGGTAGCCCGGCCAAGCCCGGGCCGTGGAACTCGATGATCCGCTGAACCACCCCGTGCGCCCGCAACGTGGCGGCGAGCGTGAGGGCCAGGTCCGTCGCCAGGACTCCCGGCCGCAGCGCACCGGTCAGCCGCACCCCGACGACCGCGGGCACCCGGATCAGGATCGGCTCGCCGAGCGCGACCGAGGTGGCCTCGATTCCCCCGACACCCCAGCCGGGCACTGACAACGCGTTGATCATCGTCGTGTGGCTGTCGGTGCCGACGACGGAATCGAACCGGGCCAGCGAGCCGCGGCCAGTGACCACGTCCGCCAGCACTTCCAGGTTGAGTTGGTGGCAGATTCCGATGCCGGGCGGAACGACCCGCAGGTTCGGGAACCGCGTCTGCGCCCAGCGCAGGAACCGGTATCGATCCGCGTGGCGGTCGTACTCGCGGTTGAGGTTCACCTCGGCCGCCTCCACCGTGCCGGCGACGTCGAGCTCCAACGCGTGGTCCACGACGAGATCCATGCGACGGCGGGGTGCGACGAGAGCCGGATCCAGGCCCAGTTCGGCGGCGCGTTCCTGCAGCGTGATCATGTCCGCCAGCACAGGGAGGCCCGACGCGTCCTGCAGCAGAACCCGCTCCGGTAGGAAGGGAATCGACGCTGATGTGTCGCGGTTGGCCAGTGCGCGCACGTGATCGGCCGTCACGGTTCGGCCGTTCTCGTGCCGCAGCACGTTCTCCACCAGGACACGGCTGGCGTAGGGGAGGCGGCCGAGCGGCCCCGCCCCCGCTGCCTCCGCCGCTTGCAAGCTGACGAAGCCGGTTGCGCCCTGCAACGAGCGCACCGCGTGGAACGAATCAAGTTTCATGGCCGCCGCACCGGGCGCTCGTCAGCGCCGACATATGTCGGCAGCAACGGGGGCGGGATCGGCCCCTTGATCCGGCGCCCGGACATGGTCTCCTCCCAGGCGTGGGCCAGGATCCCGACCGACCGGGACAGGATGAACAGGCCACGCCCCAGCTCTGGTGAGAATCCGAGCTCGACGTAGACGACCGCCGTCACGCCATCGATATTCATCGGCACCGGCTTGGCGCGGCCCGCTGCCAACTGCCGTTCCAGTTCCACCGCGATCGCCAGGTGGCATCCCTCGACGGTGCCGGCGGTGACCTGCTCCGCGACCGCTCGCAGGAGCGGGTCGCGCCGCGGGTCCCGGGGGTGGAACCGGTGGCCGAAGCCGGGCACGTGCCGACGTTGCGCCCGGAACTGCGCCAGCTTCCGGGTGACCGCGGATTCGATACCGTCCTGTTCCGACATCTCGCGGATCTCCGCGAGCACCTCCATGCACTGCTGTCCTGCTCCCCCGTGCACGTCGCCGAGCAGCCCGACGCCGGTCGACATCGCACCGTGCAACCCGACGCCGCAGGTGGCGGCCATCCGGGCCGCGGCGATCGACGGCGCCTGAGGGCCGTGGTCCACCGCGGCTACGAGCGCCTTCTCCAGGAGGGCGGCTTGCGCCTCGCTGGGGAGTTCACCGCGGACCATCAGCCAGATCATCGCCGCGAATCCGGTGGTGCCGATCAGGTCCTGAACTGGGTAGCCCCGCAGCCGGATGACCCCGGGCTCGATGTCGGAGACGGCCGTGGACCACCAGTCGGTGACGTCGCGGGTCGAGGTCGTGCGGATGGCCTCCTCTCGCGCGGAACTCATACCGCCTTCTCCTCCCGCAGTCGGGTGACCTCGACGTCCCCGAAGCCGAGTTCGCCCAGGATCTCGTCGGTGTGCTCGCCCAGCTTCGGCGGCCGCGAGCCCGGGGAGACCCGGGAACCGTCCACCCGGGTCGGCGAGCCGAGCACCCGCACCTCACCGCCGCTGGCCGCGGGGGAGGCGATCGCGGTGACGAGCTCGCGGTGCGAAACCTGGTCGCAGGCCAAGGCCTCCGGCACGGAAACCACCGGCGCGGCGGGGACTCCGGTCCCGAGCAGGACCTCGTCCCACTCCACCGCTGTTCGCGACTTCAGCGACGTCTCCAGCTCCGCGCGCAGGACGTCCCGGTTGCGCTTGCGGTCCTCGCGGGTGACGAAGCGCGGATCGGAGATCAACTCCTCGCGATCCAAGACCCGGCAAAGGGTTTCGTACTGCTCCTGCTTGTTCGCCGCGATGTTGAGCGCGCCGTCAGCGGTGTCGAACGTCCCGGACGGCGCGGAGGTGATGTTCTCGTTGGCCATCGGCGCCGGTTCCCGCCCGGCGATCAGGTGGTCCGAGACCACCCATCCCATCGACGTGAGCGCGGCGTCGAGCATCGAGGTGTCGAGGAAGGCGCCTTCACCCGTGCGGCGTTGGCGGATCAGGGCCGATGAGACGGCGAACGCCGCGGCCAGCCCGCCGAAGCTGTCGCACACCGGGAAGCCGACGCGCAGCGGCGCTGTCTCCTTCGTCCCGGTCACGCTCATGATGCCGGCAAGTCCCTGGATGACCTGGTCGTACGCGGGCCTGTCGCGCATCGGTCCCGTCGACCCGAATCCGGAGACGGCGCAGTAGACCAGCCGCCGGTTGATCTCGCGCAACCTGCTCCAGCCGAACCCGAGCCGCTCCAGGACGCCGGGCCGGAAGTTTTCCAGCAGCACGTCCGCGTTCGCCACGAGTTTGGCGAACACCTCCTTGCCGCCCGCTGTCTTGAGATTCACGGTGATGGAGCGCTTTCCTGAGTTCTGCGCCAGGAAGGACACCCCGATGTGCTCGGCGGACAGCTCCGGGTCCGCGCCGAGCTGCCGGGCGAGGTCCCCCGTTCCCGGGGTCTCGACCTTGATCACATCGGCGCCCATCAACGCAAGCTGGTAACCGGCGAACGGCCCAGCCAGCACGTTGGTGAGGTCGAGCACACGCACGCCTTCGAGCAGGTCGGTGGTCATAGGAACACCTCCACGGGGCCGAGGCCGGCGTTGCTGATCTCGCGGGCTGCGGCGGTCACGGCGTCGACGTAGCGACCGACCCGGTCCGCGGTGAACCGCGAGGTCGGCCCGCTCATGGACAACGCCGCGATCACCCGGCCGTCCGCGGCGACGATCGGCGCCGCTACAGCGGACGCACCCAGTTCGCGTTCGCCGTGGGTCACCGCGTAGCCCGCTTCCCGGATGCTTGCGACCTCGCGGCGCAGCGGCTTCAGCTGCAGGTCGGAACGCTGGGCGACGAGATCGCGCAACACCTCCTCCGACACCCCGCCGAGCAGGATCTTGGCCGCGGCCCCCGTGGCCAGCGGGTAGGGCACTCCTACCTCGACGACGCTGCGGACCGTGGCCGTTCCTTCTACCTGGGCGATCGCGATCCGGTTCAGGCCCTGCCGGATGTAGACGTTGACAGTCTCCCCGCAGTCGTCGATCAGGCCGGACATGATCTGCCGCGCCTCGGCACCAACCTCCCAGAGGGAGTCCGCGAGCTTGACCCAGCGCAGGAAACCCGGCCCGGGCCCGTAGGAGGAATCGCCCCGGTCGACGATCAGCCCGAGCGATTCGAGCGTCGCCAGCAGCCGCACCACCGTCGTCTTCGGCAACCCGGTCAGCGCGACCAGCTCGCGCAGCTGCCGGATCGGATGTGCCACGTCGAAAAGCTCCAACACCTCGACGGCCCGCGCGATGCTCCGCACGCCTCCGTCGACCCGCGTGGAAGCGGTGCCAGTCTCAACCATGCCGTCAAGCTAGACCATTATGCGGTTTATGTAAACCACGTAATGGGTTGACGCGGGCGTTGTCCCATGTTTCGCTCTTTGTGCAGCCGATTGGACTGCTCAGCGGAACTCGTTAACCGCTCAATGGTGCGATGGAGAAAGGGAGTTTCGTGGATCGACAACAGGCAGACCTGGTCGTGGTCGGGTGCGGGGCCGGTGGGCTCGCCACCGCGGTCCAGTTCCTGCAGTCCTTCCCTGGCGGCCGGGTCGTCGTGCTCGAACGCACGTCGAAGGCCCAACGTGGCGGCAACACGGCGTGGACCGGCTCGTTCTTCCGGCTCGAAGAGGACGGCACCCCGGCGGCGGACTTCTCCTCCCGGATGCTCGAACTGAGCGACGGCAGGACCGACTCCGCCATCATCGGCCGGCTCGCCGAACTCGCGCAGCCGACCATGACGTGGCTCAACGAGAACGGGGTCGCCACCAAGTCGGACATCACCTACTTCCTGACCTCGAAAGGCCCGCGGCTGATGCCCGCCGGAGGTGGCGCGGCGATCGTGGAAACCCTCGCCGCACGCGTCGAAGCCCTCGGCGGCACCATCGAGTACGAGGCGACCGCCCAGGACCTCGTCCAAGACAACAGCGGCGACGTCGTCGGCGTCATCGCGACGGACGGGACGCGCTGGGAAGCGACCACGGTCGTCCTCGCCTGCGGCGGTTTCGAAGGCAGCGCCGAACTCCTCGACCGGTATCTCGGCGAGCGCGGCCACGAGCTCTCCCCCATCGCACCCGGCGGGCGCGCCAACCGGGGCGAAGGCATCGAGATGGGCATCCGCGCCGGTGCCGCGACCGACGGCCAGTTCGACCGGTTCCACGGCGAGCCGGTCGACCCGCGCACCCGCTCGGCCGAAGCACTGGTCATGGTCTACCCGTACGGAATCCTGGTCGACCACCGCGGGAAGCGGTTCGTCGACGAAGGCGCCGACACACCGGACAACACGTTCGAATCCGTCGCGTACCGGATCTGGAGCGACGCCGACCAGTTCGCCTATCTCATTGCCGACCAGAAGCTCGTGCGCCAGGACATCGCCCGCGCGGTGCTCACCGACCGTGAACCGGAGACCGCGCAGACGCTGCCGGAACTGGCCGACCGTCTCGGCATCGACGCCGCGCAGTTCGTCGCCACGGTCGACGAGTACAACGCCGCTGCCCGGCCGGGCCCGCTCGACATCACCACCCTCGACCGGGTTTCGACGACCGATCTCGAACCACCGAAGTCCAACTGGGCACGCCCGATCGACGAACCGCCGTACGTGGCCTGGCCCGTCACCTGCGCCATCACTTTCACCTTCGGTGGCCTGAAGACCGACGAGCACGCCCAGGTGATCGGCCGCGGCGGCGAACCGATTCCCGGCCTGTACGCCGTCGGCGAGGTCGCCGGCATCTACCACGGTAAGTACCCCGGAGCTACCTCCGTCCTGCGCGCCCTCGTGTTCGGCCGCATCGCCGGCAACGCCGCTGCGGCGCGCTCCTCCGCCCCGATCGCGGCGGCCTGCCCGGAGGGAAGCCGGCCATGACACGACCAGCGCGGGCCGCCGGACGGATGTCCCGGCGCGCTGCCACCGCCAGCCTCGTCGGCACCACGATTGAATGGTTCGACTTCTTCATCTACGGGCTCGCCGCGGCACTCGTGTTCGGCGACCTGTTCTTCCCGTCGGTCGATGCGCACAGCGGTCGGCTGGCCTCGTTCGCCACGCTCGGCGTCGCGTTCATCGCCCGGCCCGTCGGCGCGGCGGTGTTCGGGCACCTCGGCGACAAACTCGGCCGGAAGACCACCCTGATCGCCACCCTCGGCATCATGGGCGCATCGACCGGGATGATCGGCGTGCTGCCCGGCTACAACACGATCGGTGTCTGGGCGCCCGTCCTGCTCGTCGTGCTGCGCCTGCTGCAGGGGCTGGCCGTAGGCGGCGAATGGGGCGGCGCGGTCCTGATGTCGGTCGAGCACGCGCCCACGTCCAGCCGACGCCTCTACGGCTCCGCTCCGCAGATGGGCAGCCCGCTCGGCCTGGTCCTCGCCACCGCCGTGATGTCAGCCGTCTCGGCACTTCCCGACGAGCAGCTGCTCAGCTGGGGCTGGCGCATCCCGTTCCTCGCGGGTTTCGTCCTCGTCGCCGTCGGGCTCGTGATCCGGCTCGGCGTCACTGAACCCGAGCAGTTCAAGGAGCTGAAGTCGGCCGGGGAAACGGCGCGGCTGCCCATCGGCGAGGTCTTCGCCCACGCCCTGCGGGGCCTCGCGGTCAGCATCGGCCTGCAAGCGTCGGTGAACGTCGTCTTCTACATCATCTCGGTGTACTTCCTGACCTACGCGACGACCGCGCTCGGGATGTCGCGCAACACCGCACTGCTGCTCGTCATGATCGCCGCGGTCATCGACCTCCTGATGCTGCCCGCGGTGGCGGCGCTGAGCGACCGGATCGGGGCCCGCGCCGTCCTGTTCGGGGGCGTCGCGTTCACCGCCGCGGCGGCGTTCCCGTTCTTCTGGCTCATGGATGGCGGCCACGCCTTCGCAACCGGCGTCGTGATCACCGCTATGATGCTCGGCGCCCACGCCACGATCTACTCCGTGGTGTCGAGCGTCATCGCCGACCAATTCGACACCCGCGTCCGCTACAGCGGCACCGCGCTGAGCAATGCCCTGGCGGCTTTGATCTTCAGCGCTCCGACGCCGTTCATCGCCGAAGCCGTGGTGGGCGACGGCACCCGCTGGTGGCCGCTCGCGCTGCTGACCATCGCGTCCGCCATCATCTCGGCCCTCGCCGTTGTCGGCACCTCGCAACGGAAACCTGCGGCGGAACCCGCCGCCGAACCCGCTCTGCCCACTTCCGCCTGACAAGAAAGTTTGGGAGAAACACCAACATGGCCACCGAGAACTACTCGATGCTGATCGACGGGAAGTGGCGCGAAGCCTCGGACGGCGCCACGTTCGCATCGGTCAACCCCTTCGACGGCAACGCTTGGGCGCAGGTCCCGGCAGCCACCGCCGAGGACGTCGACGACGCCGTGACCGCCGCCCGGCGTGCCTTCGAAGAAGGGCCGTGGTCCCGGGCGACACCACTGCAGCGCGCGACACTGCTGCGCAAGTTCGGCGACCTCATCAAGGAGAACGCCGACGAGCTCGCCCGCATCCAGGTGCTGGAGAACGGCAAGCTCATCCGGGAGGTAGCGGGCCAGACGAACGCGCTGGCCAACCACTGCTACTTCTTCGCCGGGGTCGCCGAAAGCCCCCTCGGCGAGACCCTCGCCAGCAGCGTGCCCAACATGCAGGTTTTCACGGTGCGCGAACCGATCGGCGTGGTCGCGGCGATCACCCCGTGGAACAGCCCGCTGGCGTTGCTGCTGTGGAAGCTCTGCCCCGCGCTGGCCGCCGGGAACACCATCGTGATCAAGCCGTCGGAGATCACCCCAGTGTCCACTTTGGTCCTCGCCCGCCTCGTCCAGGAAGCCGGTTTCCCGGACGGCGTGGTCAACGTGGTGACCGGCGCCGGCCCGACGGGTGCGGCCCTGGCCGAGCACCGCGGCGTCGACAAGATCGCCTTCACCGGTTCGACCGCCGTCGGCAAGAGGATCGCGGTTTCCGCAGCCGAGCGGCTCGCTCGCGTGTCGCTGGAACTGGGCGGCAAGTCCCCCAACATCGTCTTCCCCGACGCCGACCTTGCAGGCGCCGTCAACGGCGTGATCGCTGGGATCTTCGCCGCGACCGGGCAGACCTGCATGGCGGGGTCGCGCGTCCTCGTCCATGACGACATCTACGACGAGTTCACCACAGCGCTGGTCGAGAAGACCGTGCAGATCAAGCTCGGTGACCCGCTCGATCCGGAAACCGAGATGGGTACAGTCGCCTGCCAGGCCCAGTACGACAAGGTGCTGAACTACATCGAGGTCGCCAAGGCCGACGGCGCGCGCTTGGTCACCGGTGGCGGGCGTCCCGACGATCCCTCGCTGAGCAAGGGGCTCTTCGTCCGGCCCACCGTCTTCACTGATGTCACCAACGACATGCGCATCGCCCGCGAGGAGGTGTTCGGGCCGGTGGCCGTGGTGATTAGGTTCCGCGACGAGGACGATGCCGTCCGGATCGCCAACGATACGTCGTTCGGGCTCGCCGCTGGCGTGTGGACCCGCGACGTCGCCCGCGCCCACCGCATGGTCCGGCGGCTGCGAGCCGGGAGCGTCTGGGTCAACAACTACCGCAAGACGAACTACGTCGCGCCCTTCGGCGGGTTCAAGGAGAGCGGGATCGGCAGGGAGAACGGCTTCCACGCCATCGAGGAGTACACCGAGGTCAAGACCGCCTGGATCGACACCGGCAACACCATCACCGACCCGTTCAACCCAAGGGCGTGATGCGCCGATACCCGTCATCCGCACACCCGCCGACGTCGGCCCTGACCGACGTCGGCGGGCCTTCGGCCGGTCATGCCGCGAGGGTCAGCTGGCGAGCTCGGCCGCAGCCTCCAGTAGCGCTGCCCAGGTGCCGACCGCTGTCGTCGCGAGTGCGAGTTGTTCGCGCGGCGGGTTGGTCGCGAACGATAACCACGCGAGTTCGGGCATGCCGGCAACTGCATTCTTCGACCGCAGCGCGACGACCGGAGATCGGCGAAGATTGTGCACGAACTGCGCATGACTGGTGTGCCGGGTGCGCACGGCCTGCGGCGTCCAGCCCTGCTGGCCGAGGTGCGCCAGGATCGTCGCCGCATAACCCTGGGCCCGGGAATCGGGAAACCACAGGAGGTTCTGCCCCGACAGGTCTGCCCAATCCACAGTGGTCCGGGACGTCAGCTGATGGCAGCGGTGCACCACCACCCCGAGCGGTTCATCGCTCACGGTAGCCGTTTGCAGGGCTTCTTCCTCGATCGGCCGACGTACCAGGCCGAACCCGAGCTCGCCCTGGCGCAGTAGCTCGACCTTGCCCTTGCCGATAGCCTCATCCGCCCTGGTGCGAGGCGGTGTCCGGTGTCCGGGTAGGTCAGCCGTAGTCGCTCGAACGGACGCTTTCGCTGCTGTCGAGCGCCACGGCATGGTGATCGACTGTGCTGTTGCGACTGGCCTATCTGGGTGTGGCGAATGCGTTCGCCATGCTGCGCCTGCTGCCAATGAGAGACCGAGACAAGAACATCGAGATCCTCGCCTTGCGCCATCAGATCACAGTGCTAGAGCGTCACCTCGGTCAAGAGAGGGCGCGGTTCGCCCCAGCTGATCGAGCGTTTCTGGCGGCGCTACTGCACCGGCTGCCACGGAACGTGCTGCGCAAGCTGCGGCTGCTGGTGCGCACGGACACCGTGCTGCGCTGGCACCGCGGCCTCGTCGCACGCCGCCACGCTGCCCTTTCCAAACCAAAGCGCCCTGGCCGGCCACACACCGTCCGATCCGTCCGGGCTTTGGTGCTGCGCCTGGCAAAAGAGAACCCCAGCTGGGGATACCGCCGACTGCACGGTGAATTGCTCATCCTGGGCGTGAAAGTAGCCGCCTCGACCGTCTGGGAAATCCTCAAGGAAACGGGGATCGACCCGGCACCCGAACGGAACTCCAGCACCTGGGCGGAGTTCCTGTGCTCCCAGGCCGACGCCCTGCTAGCTTGCGGCTTCTTCGAAACCGTTACCCTATCCGGATTGAGACTGTACGTGCTCGCCGTCATCGAGCGCACCACCCGGCGAATCCGGATCCTGGGCGCCACCACGCTCCCGACCGCATCCTGGGCGACACAAGCCGCCAGGAATCTCGTCATGGACCTCGAAGACGCCAGCTGCCGGGCGCGATACACGATCAGGGATCGGGACGGGAAGTTCCCCGCGCTGTTCGACACGATCCTGAAAGACTCGGGCATCGAGGTCGTGCTCACCGGGATCCGTGTGCCCCGCATGAACTCCATCATGAAGAGATGGGTGCAGACATGCAGACGAGAGCTGCTGGACCACACGCTGATCTGGAACCAGCACCATCTCCTCCACGCCCTACGCGAGTTCGAGAGGTTCTACAACAAGCACCGGCCCCATCAAGGCATCGCGAACGCCCGCCCGCTATACCCACTCCCCCACCCGATCACCGACCCCGAACAGATCAACCGACTCGACATACGAAGGCACGATCGCCTCGGCGGCATCCTCCACGAGTACCGACATGCCGCATGACCAGGGCGGATGAGGTTTTCGGCAGGGGCAAACTCCAGCACGTGGGCGGACTTCCTACGCTCCCAGGCCGACGCCTTGCTGGCATGCGACTTCTTCGAGACGGTCACCCTGTCTGGAACAAGAATGTACGTGCTCGCCGTCATCGAGCACACCACCCGGCAGATCCGGATCCTGGGCACCACCGCACACCCGACCGCTTCGTGGGTCGCCCAAGCCGCGAAGAATCTCATCATGGACCTCGAGGACACCGGCTGCCGGGCAAGGTTCCTGATCCGGGACCGCGACAGCAAATTCCCCGCCCTGTTCGATACCGTCCTGTCGGAAACCGGAATCGAGGTCGTACTCAGCGGCGTCCAGATGCCAAGAATGAACTCAATCATGGAAAGGTGGGTCCAGACCTGCCGTCGCGAGCTGCTCGACCGCACCTTGATCTGGAACCAACGCCACCTACTCCATGCCCTGCGCGAGTTCGAACAGTTCTACAACTCCCACCGGCCTCACCAGGGCATCGCCAACGCCCGCCCGCTACGTTCCTTGCCCACGCCCGACACGGATCCAGAGCAGATCGAGCCCCTCAACATACGTCGACACGATCGACTGGGTGGCATCCTCCACGAATACCACCGCTCAGCATGACCTGCACGGATGCGGTTTTCGGCAAGTGCAGGGTCGGACTAGCCATCACAGCCCGGCAGCGGCGAGCCCAGGGGCGCAAACACGGCCGAAAGCGCACGAAGCTCACCCGATCCGACCAATGACGCCGATATGCGAGCAGGTAGTCCACGCAAACGCTGCTTCCGCTCCTGTGCACGCCTGGCCGACCGGACATGGCTGCACATCGTGGTGTGCAATGCTGGGCAGTGGTTGATCTCGGGAGTGGTCGATGTCGTCGTTCGAAGTGCCGCGAGAAGGCATCTTCATCAGTTACCGCCGAGGCGACGATCCGCACGCGGCGGCGCGCCTGCGCGATGGGGCTGTCAGCCGGTTTGGCAAGGACCGGGTGTTCTTCGACGTGGGGCTGGCTCCTGGGCTGGACTACATCGACGCCATCGAGGAAGCGCTCGATTCCTGCGCGGTCCTGTTCGCGGTGATCGGCCCCAGATGGGCGGACATCGCCGATAAGCAAGGCAAGCGGCGGTTGGACGAACCAACCGACCTGGTGGTTCGCGAGATCGCAACGGCGTTGCACAATGGCGTTCGGGTCGTCCCGGTCCTACTTGACGGCACCGAGATGCCGACCAGCTCAGACTTGCCGGCCAAGTTGAGACCCTTGGTTCGACGGAACGCAGCAACGGTTAGGCACGACACGTTTGAGAGCGATCTCGGTAAGCTGCTGACATCACTTGAACCCCACTTGCGAAATCGAGAACTTCCCGCGACACAGCCGGGGGGCGCGAAACCGAGCCGTACGGCCGAAATGATCATCCGGCAGACCACCGAGCTGGTGCCCGGCTCGGCAGCGTTCCGCTCGACTATCCCAGATGATCCGCCTGCTCGACGTGAGCTGCTGCTGCGTCTCACCGAGTGGGCAGAACAGCTGGCGCAGGAACAACTCGTCGCTCCTGCCACCTTCTATGGAAAGACGAGAACAACCCTGCTTCTCCGCATCGATGGCAAGAGCGGTTTGGTCACCGTCTACAACGACGCCAAGACAGCCTATCTCCAGTTCAGCCGAAGCGTTTTCGAACGCTTCGCGCCCGACTCGATCCCAGTCGTGGAATCCCTGATCAGATCCCGGGTCGGTCAAGGCACCACCACGCGTGACGTTTCGCCTGAGCTCCTCGACGCACTTACCCAGGCATACCGCGAAGCAGCTACTTAGAGTTCCTAACAGAATGATCACTTGTAGTGACTGGCATTCCCTGATGGTTGATCATGATCGTGTGAAGAAGGGTGAGCAGCCGCCATGGATCGTGTCCGACGAGCTGTGGGAGCGAATCGAGCCGTTGTTGCCGCGCTGGGAGAACGCGCTGCCCAAGCTGGGCCGCAAGCGGCTGCCGGACCGGCTGGTCTTGCAGGGCATCCTGTTCGTGCTGCATACCGGGATCCAGTGGGAGTTCCTACCCCAGGAGCTGGGGTTCGGATCCGGAATGACCTGCTGGCGGCGCCTGGCGGAATGGAACGAGGCCGGGGTGTGGCAGCGGCTGCACGAGGAGCTTTTGGCCGAGCTGAACGCGGCCGGGAAGCTGGACTGGTCGCGTGCGGTGATCGACAGCTCGCATGTGCGGGCGGCGCGACGCGGCCCAAAAGCGGCCCGAGCCCGGTCGACCGCGCCCGGCCAGGCTCCAAGCACCACGTGATCACCGAGGGCGGCGGCATTCCGACGGCATTCAGCCTGACCGGCGGCAACGTCAATGACGTCACCCAGCTCCTCCCGCTGGTCGAGGCAATCCCGCCCGTGCGAGGCAAGCGCGGGCGCCCCCGCCGCCGACCCGACGCGCTGTACGCCGACCGCGCCTACGACTCCGCCCAACACCGGGACGAGTTGCGCGCCAAGGGAATCGACCCGCAGATCGCCGAACGCGGAACCGGCCACGGCTCCGGACTCGGCGTGATCAGGTGGGTCGTCGAGCGCACAATCGCCTGGTACCACGGCATGCGACGCCTCCGCATCCGCTGGGAACGCCGCGACGACATCCACGAAGCGTTCCTCGGCCTGGCCACCTGCATCATCTGCTACCGACACATCAAGACCCTTTGTTAGGAACCCTAAGAGGGCGCTTGATCTTCGGGAACGCCGGGAGTCGTTCGGGTCTGCCCAGCATTCATTGCAGATGGGGGGCACCGAGGTGTCAGAGGAGTCGAGCCTACGGTAGCGCGATTCAAGCGGTCGGCGGACCGACGCGTAGGAAGCTGGCAATGCGCCACTTGATCAACCACACCAGCGGTGGGGCTGACTGTCCTCGATAGAACGCGATCGGATCGGTCGGCTGGCCGCCGGTTTCGATCTGGAAGTGGAGGTGCGGTCCAGTGGATTCCCCACGATTGCCAACTTCGACGATCACCTGTCCTGTTTGGATAGTCTGGCCTGACTGAACGCGGTTGCGGTCGTTGTGTCCGTAGGCCGTGATGCCCCCGTTGGCGTGCTGGATGCGTACCCAGAGTCCGTAGCCATTGGCTGGACCAGAGTCGATGACAGTGCCTGAACTTGCCGCGACGATCGGGGTGCCGATGGACGTGGCGATGTCCTGACCTCGGTGAAAGTCGCCACCGCGTGATCCGAATCCCGAGCTGCATGTGTCGTGCGTCGGCACGACCCTATCCACCTCGCTAGGGCGTGCTCTGTTGTACCGCCTTGTAGGCGTTCGCCTGGTCAAGGACTTTGCGCACGTACCAGTCGGCATGGTTGTAGGTGAAGATCGCGCCGTAGATGCCGTGGCCGTCGCGTGCTCCCCGAGTCGCATAAGTACGCGGCGGTGTGGATCGCGTCATGGGGGTTGTATCGCGCGACACCCGCCTGCGCGCCCGACGGAAGCACACCGCCATCGCGACTATGGGGTCGCGGTCGATATCTGCCCGTCACGGCGCGGGAACCGCAAGGGCGTGGTGGAGAAGGCCAACCACTCCGCAGCGCAACGCTGGTGGCGCACCCTGGGCGACGACGCCACGATCGCCGCCGCATGACGGGCACGTCGTGGCCCTGGAACGCGCCGCGCTGGCGTCGTTCTCGGACGCCCGGCCGTGTTCCCACAAGACTCGCCGCCCGATCTCGGAGGCTGCGATGGCCGAGGCAGCACGACTGCGCGGCCTGGACGCGACCTGTGGGGTTCCACAAGTCGGTTCACGGCCTGCGACCTGCATATTCCGGTGTCCCCGGCAGACAGGGCATGATCTCGGGCCATGTCACTACGTCTGCTCTACCTGATCTTCGTGCGGCTTGCGGG
>NZ_SMKW01000102.1 GCF_004348985.1 Saccharopolyspora elongata
TCCCACCGGTCGCCCTCCCATGCCACCGCCTCCGCCGCCCGCTCCGCGACCGGTCGCGCCGCCGCCTCCGAACGCCGAAGCGACGCAGGTGCTCCGCACCCCGGCGAAAACCGAGGAACCGATCAACCTGTTCGACCTCGTCGGATTCGGCGATCCGGCCCAGGCCAAGCTCGACCAGGCCTGGCAGCCTCGCGGCTCCGAGGAGCGGTACCGGATCGCCATCGGCGTTGACGACCACGGCAGGCCGGTGCACCTGGACTTCAAAGAAACAGGCAGCGCCGTTGGCATTTTCGGCTCCGCCGGGTCCGGGAAGTCCGAGCTGTTGCGCACGATCCTGTTCGGGCTGGCCGCGACGCACTCCTCCGCCTCGGTCAACTTCGCCTGCATCAGCCGCGAGCACAACGACCAGGTCTGGCGCTCGCTCTACCCGATCCCGCACACTGCGCTCGCCGAACCGATGCGCTCGAACGACCTCACCGGCCGGCGGTTCGACGAGGCGCTGACCGGCCTGCTCGCCTGGCAGGTCGAGCAGTTCAACCGGTTGGACGTCGGGAACTTCGCCGATTACCAACGCCTCCAGGCGGAGTCCGATGCCGAGCCGATGCCGATGCTGCTGGTCACGGTCGACGACCTGCCCGGTGTCCTGCGCGACCGGCCCGGGTTCGCCGCGACCATCGACCGGCTGGTCCGCCACCGCCGCTCGGGGATCAAGCTGGTCTATACCGCGACCTCGGTGGAGCAGATCCCGCAGCTCGCAGGCGCGACCTCGGTGGAGCAGATCCCGCAGCTCGCAGGCGCGACCTCGACCCGCATCGTGCTGCGGACCAGCGAATCGGATTCGGTCAGGCTCATCGGCCGCGCCCACGACCTGCCCGATGCCCCGGGCAACGGGCTCCTGGCTCGCCCGAGCCAGGAGCCGATCCGCTTCCGCGCCGCTTACACCGACCTACCGCACGGGACGCCCCGGGGCGACTACTTCCAGACGATTCCCCAGATCTTCGCCGAGCGGATCCGGGGTCAGGGTCCGCCGGCCCGGCAGCTCATCCTGCCGCCGCCGGGCGAACCCCCGGCCGGAATCGACCTGCCGCTGAAGGCCACCGAGGACCGGGGCCTCAACGCCAAGCCGGAAACCCCGCTGAGCGTTCCCATCGGCGTGCTCGACAACCCCTTCCACCACCGGCACGAGCCGCTGCTGCTGGACCTCGCCGGCTCGGATGGCAACGTCGCGATCGTCGGCCGCCCGCGCAGCGGGAAGTCGACCGCCGTGCGCACGACCTTGCTGACCTTGGCGCTCACCCACACCCCGGCCGAAGTCCGCTTCCACTGCCTGGACTTCGGCGGCGGCGGGCTGGCCTCGCTGCGCGACCTGCCGCACACCAGGGTGGTGACCGCCAGCCACGACTCTGACTTCGTGGCGCTTGCCGTCGAGGAACTCGAAACGCTGCTGACCTGGCGGGAGGAATCCTTCGCGCGGCACGGCATCGCCTCGGTCGACGAGTTCCGCCGACGTCGACGGGAAGAACAGCTCGGTGAGGTCGCGACCGACCACTTCCTCGTCGTCGACGGCTGGCCCGAGGTGCACCAACACCCCGGCCTCGTCGATCGGATCTTGCGCCTCGCCCGGCGCGGCCTGTCCTACGCCACCCACGTGGTCGTCACTGCCAACCGCTGGGACGACCTGCCCCGCGAGCTGCGCGACCTCGCGGGCGGCCGCATCGAGCTGCGGCTGGCGGACCCGCGGGACTCGCTGATCTCCGCCGAGCACGCCGACTCCGTCCCACCGGACAAGCCCGGCAGCGGACTCCACAGTGGACTCCGATGCGCGATCAACGTCCCGGTGCTGGGCGACGAACTTCCGACCTACGCCGACGAGCCCTTGCCAGAAGACCTCGACGCGAAGACCCGCGAGCTCGTCAAGCGCATCGACGATTCCTGGTTCGGTGCCCGACCCCCGCAACTCCGCAGGCCGCCCGCCATCGTCGCCTGCGACGAGCTCCCCAGCGCCGAACCGGGCACCATCCCGCTCGGCCTCGACGGCAGCGACAGGCCGGTGCACTGCTCGGTGGCCAACAGCGCCGAGCACCACCTGCTGATCATGGGCGGCGAGAAGTCCGGGCGGAGCACGGCGGTGCGCACGGTGCTCCGCGGCATCTCCAAGGCCTACACCAAAGAGCAGGCGATGGTGCTGTGCATCGACTTCCGCCGCGAAAACCACTTGACGGACCTGGACGACCTGCTGCTGGCCTACATCCGCGCGCCGAAGGAGGCCGAATCCGCGCTCAGGGACACGGTGGCCGCGCTGCACAAGCGGCTGCCCGGCCCGAACACCGGTAAGCCGGACTGGTCGGGGCCGGAGGTGTTCGTCGTCATCGACGACTACGACCTGTTCGGCGGCGAACTCGCCAAGCTCTGCGGGATGTCGGAAGTGCTGCCCTGGGCCGCTGAGATCGGCCTGCACCTGGTCCTGGCGTGCGAAGGCCACCGCTACAACAACAGCGACACGATCATCCCGTTCGTCTCGAACAGCGCGACCAAGCTGGTCCTCAAGGACGCGCGCTGCCCGGCCGGCCTCAAGGGCGAACGCGGCCAGCAACCGCGCACCCCGGGCGAAGCGGTGCTCACCGGCCGGATCGACCAGGAGTACCAGCAGATCGCGCTCCGCGTGGCCTGGATCCCGCATCCGCTGGAAACCTGACCCGGAAAAGCGAGCGGGGCCATCCGGCACTCCGGATGGCCCCGCTCCTGCTTCGCCTCGCTAGGAGGCTTCACCCTTGCCCGGCTTCGCCTCGCCCTGCTCGGCCTCGGGTTCTTCCGCCGGCTCCGCTTCGGCTCGCTTCGCCCTCGCCGGGGCCGCCGCCGCTGCCTTCTGCTCGTCGAAGACCACCGGCACCTTCTTCAGGTGCTTGGTCATCGAGCGGATCAGGAACACCACCGCGATGGCGAACACCACCAATAGCACCAGCCCCACCGGGGAGGACTTGCCGAAGTCCTCGCCCTGGCCGCCCGGGTCCGGCGTCACGGGGACGGGCGTCTGCGCGAGCACGTAGCTGACCGCTTCCGTGGCACTCATGCGCATACCTTCTCCTGCACACCGGAGAACAGGTCGTCCTCCGGCAACGTGGTGTCGACCAGCGAGCGCACCAGTTCGTAGTCCTCGGTCGGCCAGAGCTCGCGCTGGATGTCGAGCGGGACCGCGAACCAGCGGCTGGTCGGGTCGATCTGGGTCGCGTGGGCGCGCAGCGCGTCGTCGCGCTGCTCGAAGTACTCCCCGCACTCGACCCGCGTGGTGACCCGCTCGTCCGGATCGGGGCGGGTCGAGTCCCACTTGGCCAGCCACTCGCCGTACGGGGACTCCATGCCCCTGGCCAGCAGCGCCTCGTGGAACAGCTGCATGCGCTTGCGGGAGAAGCCGTGCGAGTAGTACAGCTTCAGCGGCTGCCACGGCTCGCCCGCGTCCTGGTACAGGTCGGGGTCACCGGCCGCGTCGAAGGCCGCCACCGAGATCTCGTGGCACCGGATGTGGTCCGGGTGCGGGTAGCCGCCGTTCTCGTCGTAGGTGATCACGACGTGCGGGCGGAACTCCCGCACCACCTTGACCAGCTCGCGGGTCGAGACCTCCATCGGCACGGTCGCGAAGACGCCCTCCGGCAGCGGAGGCAGCGGGTCGCCCTCCGGCAGCCCGGAGTCGATGAAGCCGAGCCACCGGTGCTGCACGCCGAGGATCTTGGCCGCCTCGGCCATCTCCGCGCGGCGGACCTCCGTCAGGTTCTCGACGACCTCCGGCCGGTCCATGGCCGGGTTGAGGATGCTGCCCGCTTCACCGCCGGTGCAGGTGACAACCATCACTTCGTGCCCATCGGCCACGTAACGCGCGGTCGTCGCGGCACCCTTGCTGGACTCGTCATCCGGGTGCGCGTGCACCGTCATCAGCCGCAGCTTGTCCGCCATCGCCGGGTAATCCCCTCCTGCTTTGCAAGCATCTCTCATGAACACGGCCCCGCTGACAGGCCGCGGGACACCCCAGGGATACTTAACGTGGATGTCGGGTCCCATTGTTCCCGGTGGGTCCGACTTGCTCGGCGCCAGCCCCCGCATCACCCGTCCGCGGGCGGTGGCGAAGCCCGAAGTCGAAAGGCCGTCCAGCCCCGGTGACGAACCAGCAGATCCCGCAGGACCGGTACGGATCGCGTGCTCGCACGCGCCCGCGCCCGGCCCTCCGCTGGGTGCTGATCTCGGTCGTGCTGGTCACCCTGGTGGGCGTGGCGATCGTGGGCTACCGCAACCTCGGCAGCACGCCGATCCAGGGGAAGCAGATCGCGCACGAAGTGATCGACGACCACTCCGTGAAGATCGTTCTCGAGGTCCAGCGCGACGAGCCGCAGCGGCCCGCCGATTGCGTCGTGCGCGCCCGAGCCGAATCCGGCGAGGAAGTCGGTCGCAAAGAAGTTCTGATCCAACCTGCGGACGGCACCACCAGGCAGGAGACTGTGCTGCGGACCTCCGCCCGAGCGACCATCGGGGAGGTGTACGGCTGCACTTACAACGTTCCTGAATATTTGTCCACCCACCTACGGCCAACTGGGTGAACACCGGCGTACCACGCCGGGTGCAGGGAAAATCCCGCCCCGGGGTGTGGTGCTTCGTGCTATTGTCGACTTCAGCACGGTCCCGCGCGGGCCGTGTTTTTCCGTTACTTGGCCAATGGCCGAGAAATCAAAGGCGCGGAAATGCAATTCGCCCGTGGGGAAACGCGGGCCGCAGTCGACGAGGAGTGGTGACCGTGAGCGAGACCCAGGTGACCTGGCTGACCCAGGATGCTTACGACCGGCTCAAGGGAGAGCTGGACGAGCTCGTGGCCAACCGCCCGGCGATCGCCGCGAAGATCAACGAGGCCCGCGAGGAAGGCGACCTGCGGGAGAACGGCGGCTACCACGCGGCCCGCGAGGAGCAGGGGCAGATCGAGGCCCGCATTCGCCAGCTGCAGGAACTGCTGCGCACCGCCAAGGTCGGCGACGTGCCCACCGAGTCCGGCATCGCCCGGCCCGGCTCGGTGCTGACGGTCCGCTACGACGGCGAGGACGAGACCGAGAAGTTCCTGCTGGCCACCCGCGAGGAGGGCGCGCACGGCGAGCTGGAGGTCTACTCCCCGAACTCGCCGCTGGGCCGCGCGCTGCTGGACGCCAAGGAGGGCGAGACCCGGGAGTACGAGCTCCCCAACGGCGGCACCATGTCGGTAACCCTGGTCAAGGCCGAGCCCTTCGCCGGCTGAGCCCAGGAGTCTGCTCGGGTCGGCTTGCGTAGCGGTGCGGGTAGCGGAACCTCAGACGCCGCCTGGACTGTGGGAGCCCCGACTTACGTATGACCAAATACGCGGCTTCGGGGCTGTCCTCGCCAGACGACGTCTGAGAACCTGCGGCGGTGCCAGCTGCGAGAGGGGCTAAGCGGCTGCGCCGCTTCAATGAAAGAACGTGTTCAAGGACTGGCACCGAGACCGCGGGCGTCCCCGATCCAGGGGGCGCCCGCGGTTTTTCGCCCGCCGGGCGTCAGGCCTCCGGCCGGTCGTCCTCGGCGGCCAGCCGCTCCAGTAGCGGACGGACGCGCGGTGCGACCGGCGTGGACAGGGCGATCGAGGTCGAGGTTCGCCGCACCCCGGCCACCCCGACGACCTCGTCGATGACCCGCTGCAGGTCGGCGTTGGAGCGCGCGACCATCCGCACGAACAGGTCCCCCTGCCCCGTCGTCGCGTGCACCTCGCACACCTCGTCGATCGCCCCCAGCTGATCCGCCACCAGGCCCCGGTGCCCCTGGGCGATCTCCAGCACCGCGAAGGCCGTCAGGCCGTAGCCCATCGCCGCCAGGTCGAGCTCCGGCGGGAAGCCCAGCAGGACGCCGCGCTGCACGAGCCGATCCATCCGCGCCTGCACGGTGCCGCGCGCCACGCCGAGCCGCCGCGAGCACTCCAGCACCCCGAGGCGGGGTTCGTCGGACAGCAACAGCAGCAGCCTGGCGTCCAACGCGTCCAGACCCTCGGCATTGGGAGCCATGTCACACCCCTTGTTCAGGTTGACCAATCCAGCCAGCGGTTCGGCTTGAATACTGAACAGGTTGCGCAGCGAAATCAACGAGTGTTGCTCAGGATGACCTGCCCAGCGCACGCTGAGCCTCGTCACCGCTTCGGCGAACAACGGGAGGACATCGTGACCGGCACCGTCAACCACGGCAGCCAGACCGAGCAGCTCGACGACGTCACGTTCGACCAGATGAAGCGCCTCGTCGGCCTCGTCGAACACGACGATTCGAAGGACCCGTTCCCGGTCAAGGCGCTCGACGCAGTGGTGTTCGTCGTCGGCAACGCCACCCAGAGCGCGCTGTTCTACCAGGTCGCGTTCGGCATGGAGCTGATCGCCTACTCCGGTCCCGAGCACGGCAACCGCGACCACAAGGCCTACGTGCTGAAGTCCGGGTCGGCCCGGTTCGTGCTGAAGGGCGCGGTGGACCCGGACAGCCCGCTCGCCGACCACCACCGCCGGCACGGCGACGGCGTGGTGGACCTGGCGATGGAGGTGCTCGACGTCGACAAGTGCGTGGAGCACGCCCGCGCCCAGGGCGCCACGGTGCTCGAAGAGCCGCACGACGTGTCCGACGAGCACGGCACGATCCGGACGGCGGCCATCGCCACCTACGGCGAGACGCGGCACACGCTGCTCGACCGCAGCCGCTACACCGGCCCCTACCTGCCCGGATACGTCGTTCAGCGGGGCAGCTACGTCAAGCCCGCCGACGCGCCCAAGCGGCTGTTCCAGGCCGTGGACCACTGCGTCGGCAACGTCGAGCTCGGCCAGATGGACAGCTGGGTCGAGTTCTACAACCGGGTCATGGGCTTCGTGAACATGGCCGAGTTCGTCGGCGACGACATCGCCACCGACTACTCGGCGCTGATGAGCAAGGTGGTGGCCAACGGCAACCACCGGGTCAAGTTCCCGCTCAACGAGCCGGCCGTCGGCAAGCGCAAGTCGCAGATCGACGAGTACCTGGAGTTCTACCGGGGCTCCGGCTGCCAGCACATCGCGCTGGCCACCGGCGACATCATCAAGACCGTCACCGCGATGCGGGCCGCCGGCGTGGAGTTCCTGAACACCCCGGACGCCTACTACGACGATCCGGAGCTGCGGGCGCGGATCGGCCAGGTGCGGGTGCCGATCGAGACGTTGAAGGAGCACGGCATCCTGGTCGACCGCGACGAGGACGGCTACCTGCTGCAGATCTTCACGAAGCCGATCGGCGACCGGCCGACGGTGTTCTATGAGCTGATCGAGCGGCACGGTTCGCTGGGCTTCGGGAAGGGCAACTTCAAGGCGCTCTTCGAAGCTATCGAGCGCGAACAGGAACGCCGCGGCAACCTCTGACCCCCCAGGAATCCCGCGGTTCGATGTTTTCGCTGGTCACGGGTCCGTGAGTCTTTTGTGCTGCTATCGCGTCCCAAAAGACTCACGGCCTGCGGACCTGCCGGAACGCCGCTCCGGAGGCCGGCCCGGCCAACCCACCGCACCCGGCCCGGCGTCAGCCTTCGGCGGCGACGGTGAAGCCCGCGGCCCCGAGCTCCTCGACCACGTAGTGGCGGTGCTCGGGGCCGCGGGTTTCCAGGGATATCTCCACGTCCACCTCGCCCAGCCCAAGGGCGCCGGAGATCCGCGAGTGCTCGATGTCGAGCACGTTCGCCGACAGCTCGCCCAGCTTCGCCAGCAGGCCCGCCAGCGAGCCGGGCCGATCCGGCAGCCGCACCCGCAGTGACAGGTAGCGGCCCGCCGAACCCATGCCGTGCTGGATCAGCTGGAGCAGCAGCAGCGGGTCGATGTTGCCGCCGGAGAGCACCGCAACGGTCGGCGAGCGGACCTGCTCGGGGTGCTCCAGCAGCGCCGCGACCGAGGCGACCCCGGCGGGTTCGGCCACCAGCTTCGCCCGCTCCAGGCACAGCAGCAGGGCCCTGGACAGGGCCTCCTCGCTGACCGTCAGCACCCCGTCGACCAGCTCCGCGACGTGCGCGAACGTCACCGGGCCGGGCTCGCCGACCGCGATCCCGTCGGCCATCGTCTGGGCTTCGGCCAGCCGCACCGGTTTGCCCGCCGCCAGCGAAACCGGCCACGCCGCGGCCTGCTCGGCCTGCACCGCGAGAACCCTGACGTGCGGATGCTCCGCCTTCACCGCCGCGGCGATGCCCGCGACCAGCCCACCGCCCCCGGTGGGCACCACGATGCTGCGGACCTCCGGCAACTGCTCCAGGATCTCCAGCCCGACGGTGCCCTGACCGGCGACGATGTCGGGATGGTCGTAGGGGTGGATGAACTCCGCCCCGGTCTGCTGCGCGTGCTCCCGCGCCGCGGCGAGCGTCTCCTCCAGCACCGCGCCGTGCAGCCGGACGTCGGCGCCGTAGGACTTGGTGGCCGCGAGCTTCGGCAGCGGCACGCGCACCGGCATGAACACCGTGGCGTGGATGCCGAGCAACGATGCCGCGAGCGCAACGCCCTGCGCGTGGTTCCCGGCGCTCGCCGCGACGACCCCGGCGGCCCGGCGCGCCTCGTCCAACGCCAGCAGCCGCACGTAGGCGCCGCGGAGCTTGAACGAGCCGGTGCGCTGGAGGTTTTCGCACTTCAGGAAGACTTCGCCGCCGCAGTGCTCGCCGAGCACCCGGGAATGCTCCAGCGGCGTGCGCCGCGCGATCCCGGCGAGCTGCTCGCCGGCGTCGCGGATTCGGTCCAGACCGACCAGCCGCATGGGCCAATCGTGCCACCGCGAATCGCAGGCGACCCGGGTAGCACGTTCGGTACCCTCGGAGAAGCGGCCGGTCACCCGCAACCGGACGGCACCGCGACGAAGGCTGGTAGGGGCGAGCCGTCGCGGCGGGGATTCGAACGATCAGCGATCATCGGCGTACACCTGCCAGGTGTCGCGAGGTCCGCTGCCCGACGTCGGTGCCGGGGCTGCACACGGGAGGAAGCATGGCGCGGCTGATGCCAACGAATGGCGCGTTCCCGCAGGTCACCGGATTCGTCACGGCCGCGGCCCTGTCCGGCGCGGCGGTGTTCGCGGTGCTCCAGTCCGGCTGCGACGAACCGGGCTCCTACCGATCGCGCGACGGCGTGGTGGAGCTGATCGGCGGCTGCCTGAAACCGGACGACCTCCCGGTCAACCCCCGCCAGCCGGCCGACACCCGCCCGCTCGGCAGCGGCGACCCGGCCCTCGAACGCTGAACCCGGAGAAGGCCGCGATTCCCGTGGAATCGCGGCCTCCCCAGGTGGTTCGTCGTCAGCCGAGGGCCGTCAGGATGTCCTCGACCAGGTCGTCGGCCTCTTCGATGCCGACCGACAGCCGCACCAGGTCGGACGGGACCTGCAGCATCGAGCCGGCCGTGCTCGCGTGCGTCATCCGGCCCGGGTGCTCGATCAGCGACTCCACGCCGCCCAGCGACTCGGCCAGGGTGAACAGCCGGGTGCGCGAGCAGACCTCCAGCGCCGCCTCCTCGCCGTCGGCGTGCAGGAAGGAGATCATCCCGCCGAAGTGGCGCATCTGCTTCGCCGCCACCTCGTGGCCGGGGTGCTCCGGCAGGCCCGGGTAGAGCACCTTCGAGACCTTCGGGTGGCCGGTCAGCGCGGCGACGATGCGCTCGGCGTTGGCGCTGTGCCGCTCCATCCGCACCGCGAGGGTCTTGATGCCGCGCAGCGTCAGGAACACGTCGAACGGCCCGGGCACCGCGCCCGCCCCGTTCTGCAGGAACGCGACCTGCTCGGCGAGCTCGTCGTCGGAGGTGATCACCGCGCCGCCGACCACGTCGGAGTGCCCGCCCAGGTACTTGGTGGTCGAGTGCACCACGACGTTCGCGCCGAGCTCCAGCGGCTGCTGCAGGTACGGCGAGGCGAAGGTGTTGTCCACGACCAGCTTCGTGCCGGCGTCGCGGGAAACCTGCGCCAGGGCGGCGATGTCGCCGATGTTGAGCAGCGGGTTGGTGGGCGTCTCGACCCAGATCACCTTGGTGTTCGGCCGGATCGCCGCCCGCACTGCGTCCACATCGGACACCGGCGCGGGCGTGTACTCGACGCCCCAGGCGGTGAGCACCTTGTCCACCAGCCGGAACGTGCCGCCGTAGGCGTCGTCCGGGATGACCAGGTGATCGCCCGGCTTGAGGGTGGCGCGCAGCACCGCGTCGGTGGCCGCCATGCCCGAGGCGAACGCGCGCCCGTGCCGGCCACCCTCCAGCGCGGCCAGACATTCCTCCAGCGCGGTGCGGGTCGGATTGCCGGTGCGGGAGTACTCGTATCCGCCGCGCATGCCGCCCACGCCGTCCTGCGCGTAGGTCGACGTGGCGTGGATCGGCACGATCACCGAACCGGTCGTCGGGTCTGCCTCCTGGCCCGCGTGAATGGCGCGGGTGGCGAAGCCGTCACTCATGTGGAGCAGCGTACGGCCCGGCGGCCGATCCGCCGACTCGGGTCCGCGATGCGAAACGGCCCCCGACCGGGCAGGTCGGGGGCCGCTTCCGTGGATCAGCGCGTCACCACTGCGGGGGCTGCGGCGGCTGCTGCCCGCCGGCGGGCGGGAAGCCACCGGGCTGCTGGCCCGGCTGGCCGAACTGCTGCGGCTGGCCCGGCTGGCCGAAGCCACCCGGCTGACCGGGCTGGCCCGGCTGGCCGAAGCCACCGGCGGCGGCCGGAGCCGGTACACCGGAACCGGCGGCGGCGATGTACTGCCGGGTGCCCGGCAGGAACGCCAGCACACCGATGGCCGCGGCGATCAGGATCGCCACGATGGTGCCGACGATGGAGATGCCGGTGACGAAGCCGGTGAAGAGGGTCACCAGCTGGCAGATGGCGTACAGGCCCGAAGCGGCGACGACCAGGATCGGGCCGATGTTCTTCTTGAGGATGACCATGATCCCGCCGGCCAGCAGCACGAGGCTGGCGATCAGGAACCCGATGTACAGCGTCATCATCAGGCCGTACGGCGGGAGGTTGATCTCGGGGACCTCGATGCCGTACTCCTTGTACTGCTCGAGGTCAGCGGTGCTCTGCTCCAGCCAGGCGTACGTCGCGCCAAGGCCGAGCAAACCGATCAGGTTGAAGATCGCGCCGATGGCACCGATGGCGGTCGCGACCCAGCCGGCGGTCAGGGCCAGGCCCTTGCTGCCCTGGCCCTGGGCCGCGGGCTGGCCGTAGGCGGCCTGCGGCGGCTGGGCGCCGAAGCCGCCCTGGGCCTGCGGGGCCGGGAAGCCACCGCTGGGCGTGCCCTGCGGCTGCGAGGGGAAGCCGCCCGGCTGGCTCTGGGTGCCCGGCTGCTGGTACATCGGCTGCGGCGGCTGCATCGACGGCGGCACCATCGCGGTCGCCTCGGCACCGGAGCCCTGGCCGGCGAGGCCGGGCTGCTGGTACATCGGCTGCGGCGGCTGCATCGACGGCGGCACGACCTGGGTCGAGTCGGACGGTGGCTGCTGCTGGCCCTGCGGCTGGACAGGCCTGACGACCTGCGTCGCGTCGCTGCCGGCCTGGTTGGGGTCCTGCGGGTCCATCCGGTTCGAGATGGGGTCCGAACCCTGCTGACCGCCGTCCGGCGGCTGCGGAGAGCTCATCGGGTTGTCCTACTCCCTCGGGGCGTAATGCGAAGTCTGGGGCATGCGATCACTCACGCTAGCTGATCGACCTGCAGCGTAGTGCCGTTCCGTAACAAGTCGTCATCGGCCGGCGATGAATCCAAGCACATCCTGCCGGGTCACCACGCCCGCGGGCTTGCCGTCGATCAACACCATGGCCCCGTCGGCACCGGCCAGCGCGGACATCGCCGCGCTGATCTCCTCGCCCGCGCCGATGGTCGGCAGCGGCGGCGACATGTGCAGTTCCACCCGGTCCGCGAGGTTCGCGCGGCCGGCGAACAGCGCGTCGAGCAGGTCCCGCTCGTTGACCGCGCCGACCACCTCGGCGGCCATGATCGGCGGCTCCGCGCTGACCACGGGCATCTGCGACACGCCGAACTCGCGGAGGATCGCGACGGCGTCGGCCACGGTTTCGCTCGGGTGCACGTGCACCAGGTCCGGGATGGTGCCGTCCTTGCGGCGCAGCACGTCGCCGACCGAACCGCCGCCGTGGTCCGGCGAGAGGAACCCGTAGGACGCCATCCAGGAGTCGTTGAAGACCTTGGTCAGGTAGCCGCGGCCGCCGTCGGGCAGCAGCACGACGATCACGTCGTCCGGGCCGGTCGTCTTGGCGAGCTCCAGCGCCGCCGCGACCGCCATCCCGCAGGAACCGCCGACCAGCAGCGCCTCCTCGCGGGCCAGCCGGCGGGTCATCTCGAACGAGTCGGCGTCGGAGATCGCGATGATCCGGTCGCAGACGTCCCGGTCGTAGGTGGTGGGCCAGAAGTCCTCGCCGACGCCTTCGACCAGGTAGGGCCGCCCGTTGCCGCCGGAGTAGACCGAGCCCTCCGGGTCGGCGCCGATGACCTGCACGCGGCCGTCGGAGACCTTCTTCAGGTACGCGCCGGTGCCGGAGATGGTGCCGCCGGTGCCGATGCCCGCCACGAAGTGCGTCACCTTGCCGCCGGTCTGCTCCCAGATCTCCGGGCCGGTGGAGTGCACGTGCGACTCCGGGTTGGCCGGGTTGGCGTACTGGTTCGGCTTCCAGGCGCCGTCGATCTCCCGGACCAGGCGGTCGGAGACGTTGTAGTAGGAGTCCGGGTGCTCCGGCGGCACCGCCGTCGGGCACACCACGACCTCCGCGCCGTAGGCCTTGAGGACGTTGCGCTTGTCCTCGCTGACCTTGTCCGGGCAGACGAACACGCAGCGGTAGCCCTTGCGCTGGGCGACCATCGCCAGGCCCACGCCGGTGTTGCCGGAGGTGGGCTCCACGATCGTGCCACCTGGGCGCAGTTCGCCGGATGCCTCGGCTGCTTCGATCATGCGCAGCGCGATGCGGTCCTTCACGCTGCCGCCGGGGTTCAGGTACTCGACCTTGGCCAGCACCGGGGTCTGCCCGCTGGCCACCGCGTTAAGCCGCACCAGGGGTGTGTTGCCCACCAGTTCGGTGACGTGCTCGACGTAGTCCACGTCCGGTCCTCGATCCTTCGTAACTGCTGCTCGCCGGGTGTGTGACGTCGAGCCTAATCGCCTGGTCACCGGCTAACTCAAGGGACCTGGAACGCGACACACCGGCAGGGAACGATTTCGGTCCGCGCCGCGTCTTGCCAGTGACGGGGAATTCGCCGCGCGGACCCGCGGTGAGGTGGGTGACCATTTCCCATCCCCGTGGGCGCGGCCGTGACCCGGCCGCAGGACTGGTGAGGGAGGGCCGAATGATCGCGGCGAAGGCATTCCGGCTCGCACTGCTGGCGGCGGGCACCGCCGGAGGACTTTCCGGCGCGGCGTACGGGCTGCTCAACGGGCAGGCAGGGTACGCGCGGCGGGTGATCGGCCCACCGGCCAACGATCCCCTGCGCGGCGACGGCATCCACCTGCCCAGCGGCAGCGGCCCGGTGCCGCGCAGCGACCTATCCGACGGCGCCGAGCCGCTGGAGTTCGCCGTGCTCGGCGACTCCGCCGCGGCGGGGCTCGGCGTCGACTTCCAGGCGGATCTGCCCGGGGTGCGGCTGGCCCGCGGCCTGGCCGAGGAGCTCGACCGGCCGGTCGCGCTGACCACGCACGCGATCGTCGGAACCACGTCGCAGGAGCTGGCCGCGCAGGTGGACGCCGCGCTGCTGCGCCCGCCGAAGCTGGTGCTGATCATCATCGGGGCCAACGACGTCACTTCGAAGCTGCCGGTGTCGGCCTGCGCGGAGCTGCTCGGCGACGCGGTGCGGCGGCTGATCGACGCGGAGGTCGCGGTCGTCGTCGGCACCTGCCCGGACCTGGGGGCGATCCGGCCGATCCCGCAGCCGCTGCGTTCCATCGCGCGGCACTGGAGCCTCGCGCTCGGCCGCGCGCAGCGACGCGTGGTGGAGGCGGCCGGTGGGCGCGCGGTGCCACTGGCGGACCTGCTGTCGCCGGAGTTCCTGGCGCGGCCGGGCGAGTTCTTCAGCCCGGACCGGTTCCACCCCTCGGCGGCGGGTTACGAGGCGGCGGCGGCGATCCTGCTGCCCGCGATGTGCTCGGCGATCGGCGAGTGGCGGGGTGGCCCGCTGCCGCCCGCCCCGACCAGGTCGAAGGCGGCCGAGGCACGCCGCCCGACCAGCCGGATCGTGGCCCGGCTCAACCGCAGGCTGCACCAGCGCGGGAACTCCTGAGCTCACCCGAAGCGACGTACTGACCGGTCGGTTTGGGGCTTGCCCGGTGACCGTCGTCACCGCGAAGATGGCGGTACCGGATCTAAAGTGACCGCTTGGTACGGCCATGTCGCCCCGAGGCGGTCGCACCGCGTTCCGCGGCCGCGAACAAAGGAGTTCCCATGCCCGAAGCAGTCATCGTCGCCACCGCGCGCTCCCCCATCGGCCGAGCAGGCAAGGGCTCGCTGAAGGACCTCCGGCCCGACGACCTCACCGCGCAGATCATCCGCGCCGCGCTGGACAAGGTGCCCGAGCTGAACCCGGCGGACATCGACGACCTGATGCTGGGCTGCGGCCTGCCCGGCGGCGAGCAGGGCTACAACATGGCGCGCGTGGTCGCCGTGCTGCTCGGCCAGGACCAGCTGCCCGGCACCACTGTGACCCGCTACTGCTCGTCGAGCCTGCAGACCACCCGGATGGCGCTGCACGCGATCAAGGCCGGCGAAGGCGACGTGTTCATCAGCGCCGGCGTCGAGATGGTGTCCCGGTTCGCCAAGGGCAACTCCGACTCGCTGGAGGACACCAAGAACCCGCTGTTCGCCGAGGCCCAGGCGCGCACCCAGCAGACCGCCGAGCAGGGCGCGGACTCCTGGACCGACCCGCGCACCCTCGACGTGATCCCGGACGTCTACATCCCGATGGGGCAGACGGCCGAGAACCTCGCCCGGCTCAAGGGCATCAGCCGCGACGAGATGGACGACTTCGGCGTCCGCTCGCAGAACCTGGCCGAGAAGGCGATCGCCAACGGCTTCTGGAGCCGCGAGATCACCCCGGTCACCACCCCCGACGGCAAGGTCGTCGACGCCGACGACGGGCCGCGGGCCGGCGTGACCAAGGAAGGCGTCTCCGGGCTCAAGCCGGTGTTCCGCCCGGACGGCCGGATCACCGCGGCCAACTGCTGCCCGCTCAACGACGGCGCCGCCGCGCTGGTGATCATGAGCGACACGAAGGCCAAGCAGCTCGGCCTGACCCCGCTGGCGCGGGTCGTGTCGACCGGCGTCTCCGGCCTGTCGCCGGAGATCATGGGCCTCGGCCCGGTGGAGGCGTCCAAGCAGGCGCTCAAGCGCGCCCGGCTGGGCATCGGCGACATCGACCTGGTGGAGATCAACGAGGCGTTCGCCGCCCAGGTGATCCCGTCCTACCAGGACCTGGGCATCCCGCTGGAGAAGCTGAACGTCAACGGCGGCGCGATCGCGGTGGGCCACCCGTTCGGCATGACGGGCGCCCGGATCACGACGACGCTGATCAACTCCCTCCAGTGGCACGACAAGCAGTTCGGCCTGGAGACCATGTGCGTCGGCGGCGGCCAAGGCATGGCCATGGTCCTGGAACGCCTTTCCTGATTCAGGCGATGAGCAAAGGGCGCCTCTGACCAACGACTCGACCAGAGGCGCCCTTCACCTCGACAAGACTGTCCATAGACGAGAAGAAACGGGCCCAGCCGTCCAACAATGGACAGCTGGGCCCGTTTCGACGCCTCTGGCGGACCTTGCGATCAGCTACTGCGTACCGCCGCTGCGGTGCTGACGATCGCACTGCGGGGGCCGCCGCAAGCGGCGAAGCCGCTTAGCCCACCCTCGCAACTCGCACCGCCGCGGGTTCTCAGACGTCGTCTGGCGAGGACAGCCCCGACGCCGCGTATTGGTCATACGTAAGTCGGGGCTCCCACAGTCCAGGCGGCGTCTGAGGTTCCGCCACCCGCACCGCCACGCAAAACGAGCCTGGAAATACCTGTCTTGTCAGTCGCTGCTTTGGAAGTAGGAGAGCAGGCGGAGGATCTCCAGGTAGAGCCAGACCAGGGTGGTCATCAGGCCGAAGGCGATGTACCAGGCGAACTTGGCGTCCACGCCGCCCTTGATCGCCTGGTCCGCGGCGTCGAAGTCGAGCAGGAAGCTGAACGCCGCGATGCCGATGCACAGCAGGCTGAACGCGATCGCGAGGCCGCCGCCGTCGCGCAGGCCCAGTCCGCCCGGGGTGAAGAAGCTGGCGATCATGTTGACCAGCATCAGCACCGCGACACCGGCGATGGCGCCGATGATCCACTTGGTGAGCTTCGGGGTGACGCGGATGGCGCCCGTCTTGTAGACCACCAGCATGGCCGCGAAGACACCGACGGTGCCCGCGATGGCCTGGATGATGATCCCCGGGTTGCCGACCGCAAGCGCGATCACGTAGCTGATGCCGCCGAGGAACACGCCCTCGACCGCCGAGTAGGCGATGACCAGCGCCGGGCTGATCTTCTTCTTGAAGATGATGACCAGCGAGATCACCAGGCCGATGATCGCGGCCGGCAGGGCCAGCGCGACGGCCGGCGGACCGACCAGGTAGGTCAGGGTGCCGGTGATCACCGCCAGGCCGAGCGTGATCGCGGTCTTGGTGACCACGTCGTCGATGGTCATCGGTCGCGCGGTCTGCGGCGGCGCAGCCGGCGCCTGGCCGAAGGGCGCAGCAGGCTGCCCCTGGCCGTAGTTGAAGTTCGCGTAACCGCCGGTCGTCGGCAGGTTGCGGAACGCTGGGTTGCTCGATGTGCGCAACTCATCCTCCTGGGGCGTGCTTGCGCCGTCACTCGGAACAACGATCGGGGGCGTTGACCGGTTCCCGTTTCGGTAAAACCGACTTTACCGTTCGATCTCTCCGCTCCCCATCGAGGCGGGGCACTACTGGGTATCGATTTCGCGAACAGTAACGATCACATCGCGTCGCCAACCGATCACCGGCGCTGCGACCGGTAGGCACCGAACGAGGCCGGGATGCCTGCGGTGCGGCCCAACGGGTGACCGAACCGAACTGTACGTGCGCGACCTTCGGCGGGCAGTAACCGGAAAGGTACACCTAATGACCTCTTGTGGACACACTCCGTGATCGGAATCATCGCGTGAGGCGACCACCCGTGCTCCTGGTCGGGGTTCGGAGAACGAGCACGTGGCGCCTCTCACCTCCACCACCGGAACTGGAGCTGCATGCGCATGTTCAGGAAATGGCTCATGGCGGTGCTCGGCACCGCCGTGCTCGCGGGGGGCAGCTTGCTCGCCACCCCCGGGGCCGCTAGCGCCGACCCGCAGGAGGCGATCGGCCACGAGACCCGGCCCGGGCAACCGTACCGGGGCAATCCGGAACCGGACCGCGACTGGCTGGGTTCCTACCTCGTCAACGGGCAGCAGGTCTGGTGCGTGCAGTTCGCGCTGACCGCCCCGGACAGCGGCGAGGAGTACCAGCCGGGCGACGAGCTCAAGACCAAGTGGGGCACGAAGCTCCCGGACGACGTGGCGGCGAACATCTCGTACCTGCTGCTGCGCTACGGCAACACGCAGTCGCCGGACGAGGCCGCCGCGCTGGCGCACCTGCTGCACTCGTGGACCGCCGCGCCCCGCAGCCAGGCGGACCTCGACCCGCAGAACGACTTCAAGCGCATCGGCTACGACGCCGACGCCCACTTCGCCAAGCTGCCGCAGGGCGCGCAGGCCGCGGTCGAGGAGCTCAAGGCTGAAGCCGCGGCGAACCGGGGCCCCTGGAAGGCCGAGCTCACCGCACCAGAGGGCGAGCAGACCATCGGCCAGGCCGCGGACTGGACGCTCGCCGTGCAGCGCGCGGACGACAAGGGCGTCGGCGGCGTCCCGGTCGAGCTCGCGCTGACCGACGCGACGGTCGAGGGCCTGGACGCCGACGGCACCGTCACCACCCCGGAGGACGGCAGCCCGCTGGCGCTGAAGGTCACGCCGACCGGCCCGAACCCGAAGATCACCGGCAAGCTGTCCGCCCCGGCCGAGCGGCCGTACGTGCGGCAGGCCGTCAACCAGCCCGACACGACCCAGCGCGTCGTGTCCACCGGCGGCGAGCAGGAGCTCTCCGTCGAGGCCACCGCCACCGCGGTGACCGCGCCCGGCGTGGTGCACGTCGGCAAGGTCGACGCGGAGAGCCAGGCGGGCATCGCCGGCGTCTCGCTGCGCGTGACCGCCGCGGACGGCTCGCCCGCGCTGCGCCAGGACGGCACCCCGCTGCTCGGCGAGGACGGACAGCCCCTCGTGGTCGTCACCGGCGAGGACGGCACCGCCACCGTGCCCGACCTGCGCACCCCGCAGGAGATCAAGCTCACCGAGGTCGCGCCCGCCAAGGGCTACGAGGAGGCGTTCGACGAGGCGAACCCGCCGTCGGTGTCCGGCACGGTCCAGCCCGGCGAGACGCTGGAGCTGAGCCTGGCCAACACGCCGAACACCCCGACCGTGCCGATCCACATCCCGGCCGGTGACCCGACCCCGGCGGACGGCGGGACTCCTGCCGGACTGATCGGCGGTCTGGCGGGTCTGACCCTGGTCGCGGCCTTCGGCGCGGTGGCGGTGCGCCGCCGGATCGGGGCGGGGCGGCAGCGGTGAGCAAGTCTCGACGTTCCCTGTTCGCGCTGGTGGCGGTCGGCATCATCGGACTGGTCGCGGCGGTCGTCCTGATCGCCGGCGGTCTGTTCGGCGGCGATCAGCCGGCCGCCCCGGCCGAACCGACACCGCACGCCGCGGCCGTCGCCCCGCAGGCGCTGCCCGCCCAGCCGGTGCACGTGCCGGCCGGGCAGCCGCCGGGCACGATCCGGCTGCCCCAGGGCGGCACGGCGGAGCTCGTGCGCAAGGAGATCGACCGCTCGGGAACCCTGCCGGTGCCGGACGGCGTCGGCGAGGCGACCTGGTGGGGCGCCGGGCTGGACGCGCCGAAGGGCGCGACGGTGCTCGCCGGGCACGTCAACTGGAAGGGCACCGTCGGGCCGTTCGCCGAGCTGTGGGAATCGCAGACCGGCCAGCCGGTCACCGTCGTCGACGACGCCGGCCGGGAGTACCGGTACCGGGTGTCGGAGGTCGTCACGGTGGACAAGGACGAGCTGCCCGGCCGGGCCCGCGAGCTGTTCGGCCAGGGTGGGGCGCATCGCCTGGTGCTGGTGACCTGCGGCGGGCGCTACGTCGGCGGTGACCTCGGCTACGACGAGAACCGCATCGTCGTGGCCACCCCGGAGTAACCAGCCCGACCGCCTCCGGGCGGCCCGGCGGACATCCCGGAACAAGCGAAAGGGCCGGTGGATCTTCCTCCACCGGCCCTTTCGCCACTTCCGAACCACGGAACCTTCGTTCCGTTCGCCGCAATTTCAATGGAAATCAGGGCTCTGATTTCCATTGAAATTGCGGACCTAACGCCTCTTCTTGCCCTTCTTGGCCGACGCGGCCTGCTTCCCCGGCCGGTTCTTCGGCTGGTTCTTCTTGCCGCCCGGCCGGTTGCCCGGCCGCTGACCGTTGGCTCCGCCGGCCTGATTGCCGCCGGCCGGCTTCGCGCCGCCAGTCGTCGCCGCGGCCGGCTCCGCTTCCTCTTCGCCGTTCTTGGCCTCGGCGCGCACCGGCTTCTGGCCCGGCTTCGGCCGCGGCGCCGCCTTCTTGGCCTCGATCTCCTTGGCCTTCTCGCGCTCCTGCTCGCGGTCGATCTTCTTGGTCAGGAAGTGCTGCTGGCCCAGCGTCCAGACGTTGTTCGCCAGCCAGTACAGCAGCACCGCGATCGGCAGGAACCAACCGGAGATGATCGCGCCGACCGGCGCGATGTACATCATGAACTTGGCCATCATGGCCGACTGCGGGTTGGCCATCGCCGCGTCGGTCTGCTTCTTGACCGACAGCCGCATGGTGAAGAACGTGGCCACCGACGCGATGAGCATCAGCGGGATGCCGACGATCATCATGGACGTCCGGTCGGTGCCGAACAGCGCGAGCTGGTCTGCGGGCTGGGTGATCCAGTTCCCCAGCTTGGCGCCGAAGATGTCGGCGTTGATGAACGACTCGACGCCAGCCCGGTCGAAGATGTAGTTGCTCTCCGCGCCCGGGTGGAAGTTCTGCAGCACGTGGAAGAGGCTCAGGAAGACCGGAATCTGCAACAGCGCGGGCAGACAGCCGCCGAGCGGGTTCACCCCGTGCTCGGACTGCAGCTTCTGCATCTCCTGCGCCATGCGCTGGCGATCGCCCTTGTACTTCTCGCGCAGCTTCTGGATCTGCGGCGCGAACTTCGCCATCTTGCGGCCCGCGCGCAGCTGGCTGATCGCCGGCTTCAGCAGCACCACGCGCAGCGAGAACACCAGGAAGAACACCGAAAGCGCCCAGGCGAAGCCGTTGTCCGGCCCGAGCACGGCGCCGAAGACCTTGTGCCAGAACCACAAGATCGCCGACACCGGGTAAAGGATGAAGGAGAAAAAGTCTGCCACTCAGCCACTCCTGGTCATGGCCCGGCTATCCGGCGCTACCGGGGCGTACGTGCGCAGCCGCACCCGAGCAAAATGCAGGAACAGCCAACCCAAGGGTGCCATGCCCGGGCATAACACGGCCGCCACCCCCTGGAAATGTGGCGCGCCCCAAGTCGCCCGACCCACGGGACGGACCCCATTTCGCCTGCTCACCCGGTCAGGTGACGAAAGCGACCAGCCGAGGATCCCGTCCGGATCGAAGCGCCGCTTCAGCACCGCCGAGAGTTCGCGCACGTCCTCTGACACGTAGCGGCGGTACATACCCGCGGTCTTCGGTCCGATGCCGTGCTCGGCGCTGAAGGTGCCGCCGTGATCCCGCACCGCCGTGTCGTAGACGAGCCGGCGCACGCCATCGACCGCGTCGGGGTCGGCGGCGACCTGCACGGGCAGCGGCAGGAGAACCGTGTGGCGCTGCGGGAGGCCGACTTGCGGTGTGACCGGCCTTGACGGGCCTGGCCGCCCCGGCGCGCCTAGCGTGTTCGCCGGAGCGACGAGGACCGGGAGTCGGCGATGGCGGACACGGACAAGGGCGGCGAGAGCACGCTCACGGTGCTGGTGGCGCTGGGCATCAACCTGGCCATCGCGGCCATGAAGGCGTTCGCCGGGGTGATCACCGGGTCGGCGGCGATGCTCTCCGAGGCCGCGCACTCGGTGGCCGACACGTGCACCGAGGTGTTCCTGCTGACCGCGCTGCGGCGCTCCGGCAAGCCCGCCGACGCCCGCCACCCGTTCGGCTACGGCAAGGAGCGGTACTTCTGGTCGCTGATCGCCGCGATGAGCATCTTCGTCTCCGGCGCCGTCTTCGCCTTCATCGAGGGCTTCCGCACCCTGCTCGGCCCGCCGGAGGAGCAGACCCAGCCGCTGGTCGGGTACGTCGTGCTCGCGATCGCGTTCGTCCTGGAGGGTGTGTCCTGGCTGCGCGCGATGCGGCAGGTGCGGGCCGAGGCCGCCGAGAGCGGTGACAAGATCCTCCACCACCTGCGGATTTCCGACGATCCGACGGTCAAGACGGTGCTGTTGGAGGACAGCGCCGCGCTGGCCGGGCTGCTGCTCGCGTTCGCCGGGCTCGGGTTGCACCAGCTCACCGGGTCGAGCGCCTGGGACGGGCTCGCCTCGCTCGCGATCGGCGCCCTGCTGGCCGCGGTCGCCTACACCATGGCCCGCACCAACCTGGGGCTGCTGATCGGCCAGCAGGCCGACCGGCGGCTGCTGGCGGCCGTGCGGAACAGGCTCGCGGAGCAGCCCGAGGTGGACTTCGTCGTGGACGTGCTGTCCATGAACACCGGGACCGACCGGGTGCTGTTCTGCGCCCGCCTGGACTTCGCCGCGGCGCTGGACTCCACCGAGCTGGAACGCGTCGTGGTGCGCATCGACTCGATGCTGCGCGCCGAATTCGCGGAACTGGACGAGGTGTTCCTGGAGCCGGTGCCGCGCAACGACCCGGAGCTGCGCGCCCGGGTCCTCGCCCGCTACGGCCACCCGCTCTAGAACCTGCTTCCAAACTTGCTCTGCGTGGCGGTGCGGGTGGCGGCCCCCCTGCGGGAACTACGGTCGCCTTCTCGCGGTGGGGATCCCCGACTCATGAATGCCAATTCACCACGCCGGGGCCTCGGTCGTGAGTGTTTTGGAGCGCTATGGCACTCCAAAGCACTCACGACCGGAGAACGCTCAGCGCTTCAGCGCGCGGGCGATGATCCGGCCCGCGAACAGGTAGATCAGCGCCGCGAGGCCGTAGTTCAGGATCAAGCCGATCGTCGCGTCGTCCGGGGTGAACACGTCGCCGAGGCCGAACACGAAGAACTTCGCCGTGCCGTAGGTGAACGCGACGAAGTCGTTGTCCTGGTTGGCGCCGACGACCGAGAAGATGATGTGCAGCACGAAGACCAGCGCGATCAGCGCCGTGAACACCTGGATCACGCGGCCGATCGTGTCGGCGCTAGGCCCCTGGAAGCGCGGCCCGCGGTCGCGGCGGTCGTCGTAGTCCCGGTCCCGGTCCCGGTGGCGGTCCGCGCGGGACTCCCGGTAGCGATCGCGCTCCGGCTCCCGGTACTGGTCGTCGCGGTAGGGATCCCGGTACGGGTCGTCGCGATAGCGATCGTCGTACGGGTCGTCCCGGTAGCGGTCCTGGTACTGGTCGCGGTACCGGTCGTCGTACTGGTCGTCGCGGTAGCGGTCCTGGTACGGCTCCGGGTCGCGGAGCGTGCCCTGGGTCCCGGAACGGCTCGGGTTCCGGGGGCTCCATGCGCTGCTGGATGCGCGTCGCCGGGGGTTGGTTGGCGGGCGGCTGCTGGACCGGGTGCTGCCCGACCGGCGTCGACTGGCCCATCGGCACCGTCCCGGACGGCGCAGCGCCCTGCGGACCGCCGGGCGGCGGCATCGGCGGGCCTCCCGGGGGCGGGCCCTGCGGCACCACCTGCGTCGGCTGACCGCCTGGCGGCGGGCCCTGCGGCACTACCTGCGTCGGCTGACCGCCTGGCGGCGGGCCCTGCGGCACTACCTGCGTCGGCTGGCCTGCTGGCGGCGGGCCCGGCGGCGGGCCTTGTTGCTGGCCGGGCGGCGGTCCGGGCTGACCTACTGGCGGGCCTTGCACGCCACCCGGCTGACCGGGCGGTCCCGGCGGGCCCTGGTGCGGTCCCGGCGGCGGTCCCGGCTGGGGTGGCATCGGCTGCCCCGGCCCCTGCCGGGGCGGCCCGGGTTGGCCCGGCGGCATCTGGCCGGGTGGCATCTGGCCTTGCGGCGGCTGGCCCGGCGGCTGCGGAGGCCGTCCCGGCGGCGGTCCGCCCTGCGGTGCTCCGGGTGGCGGCCCCGGCCGCTCGGGGGGTTGTCCGGGTCCCGGCCGCCCTGGATCACCGGCTCGGGGATCTGCGCGCTCATAGGCCATGGCCGCGCATTGTCCCGGTTGATCGCCCCGGTACGAAACCCCTTTCGCCGCGCGCGGCCGATGAGACGCACCACAACACCCACCGGAAACGCCCGGGGTAGAGCGAACGGACCGTTCACCTCACCAACCGAGACCAACAGGCCATTCACCTCACACCAAGCACAACGAGCGAACGGACCGTTCACCTTCACCAACCGAGACCAACAGGCCATTCACCTCGGCTATCGACGTGAACAGGCCGTTCGCGCCAGTCCCGGGTCACCGCTGCGTGCTTGCCGAGGTGTCCGCCGGGGTTGCGAGGTGGTACTCGAAGAGGCCGAGGATCTCGTCGTGTTTCAGGCCGTTTCCGCGGGCCGTTGCTTCGGCGGCTGCCTGTTCGCCCAGTTCGGCGCGCAGTTCGCCGGTCAGGCGCGCGATGTCCGGGTTCAGCGCGTCCGGCGCTCCTCGCAGCGCTGCGGCCGCTCCGAGGAGTTCCGCAGCCGCCGCGGGTTCCCCGGTCCGGGCCGGTAGTTCGGCGATCGCGCTGCCGATCGCCGCCACCAGGACCAGGTCCGACGTCTTCGACGCCGCGGCGAGCGCCGATCGCAGGTCGCGCCGGGCCTCCTCGCACGCACCGCGAGCCAGGGCGAGCCGCGCCCGGGCCACTCCGTGCAGCGATCGGAAGACCGGGTCGACGTCTCGGCGCGGCCCGGCCGCCCACCACGCGAGGTCGTACTGCGCGTCCGCGGCCCGCAGGTCGCCGCCACCGCGCGCCAGGTCGCCGAGCTTCAGCCGGGCGAGGGCGAGGTGCTGGGCTGCCGGTTCGGACTCGATCACGCCGCGCAGTTCGGCTTCCGCGCGTTCGGCGTCCCCGGCGTGCGCGTACGCGGTCGCCAGCCAGATCCGCTGGTGGTGGTCGTTGCCGAGCTCGCGGGCCGGGGCCATCGAGCGCCGCAGAGCCGCGATCGCCGCGTCGGGATCGCCGAGCATCGTCCGCGTGATGCCGAGGTAGGTCAGCGAGCTGACCATCCCCCACCGCTCGCCCAGCTCCCGGAACCGCTCGGCGGCCGTGGCGAGATCGTCGCAGGTCTTCGGCAGGGCACCGCGGTTGCCGTTCACCAGCGCCCGCACGAACGACAGCATCGCCCGCGCCAGCGGCGCCGGATGCGGCTGCCGCCGGTCGATCGCCGCCAGGGCCGCGTCGAAATCCCCGGTGAGCAGCGCGATGAGCGGCTCGATCACGGCTCCGGAAGGGTGCTCGCTGCCGGCTGATTCGCGGCATCTGCCGATCGCCTCGGGGGCGACTTCGCCGGAGAGCACCGCGTTCAGCAGGTAGGCGGCCGTGGCCGGGACGCGGTTCGCCGCGGTGGCGTCGGCGGGAAGTTCCAGCGCCGTCCGCAGGAGCCGGGCCGCCTCGGCGTGATCGCCGTGCATGGTCAGGTAGTAGGCGAGCGCCGTCGCGAGCCGGATCGCCGTGTCGGCGTCGCCCGCACCGCAGGCGAAGCGCAGCGCGACGCGGAAGTTGTCGCGGTCCGCGGCGAGCCGGGGCGCCCATTCCAGCTGTTCCGGCCCGCGCAGGTGCGGTGCGGCCTGCTCGGCGATCTCGCGGAAGTACCGCGCGTGGGCGGCCCGGACGCGGTCGGCGTCGGCCAGCTTCTCCAGGCCGTACTCACGGATCGTGTCCGGCATCCGGTACCGGATCGACCGTCCATCGTGGACCGGATCGACGACCAGCAGCGACTTGTCCACCAGCGCGGACAGGACCACTGCGGCGGGCAGGTCGGCGGGGCAGACGTGTTCGGCGGCTTCCGCGGTCATCGAACCGCCGAACACCGCCAGCGCTGCGACGACCGATCGTTCCGCCTCGTCGAGCAGGTCCCAGCTCCAGTCGACCACCGCGCGCAACGTGCGGTGCCGGGGCAGCGCGGCCCGGTTTCCCTGGGTGAGCAGCTGGAACCGGTCGTCGAGCAGCGCGAGGACGCGATCCGCCGGCAACGACCGGACCCGCGCGCTGGCGAGTTCGATGGCCAGCGGCAGGCCGTCCAAGCGCCGGCAGATCTCGGCGATCACGCCCGCGTTCCCGGCCGTCACCGCGAAATCCGGGTTCGCCGCCCTCGCCCGGTCCACGAACAGCCGTCCTGCGGGGCTGGTCAGCACACCGGCGACGTCCGCGCCCGACGGCGCCAGGCCCAGCGGCGGCACCGGCACCAGCGCCTCGCCGAGCAGGCCCAGGGGCTCCCGGCTGGTGGCGAGCAACCTCAGGTCCGGGCAGCTGCCGAGCAGCCCGTCCGCGAGGGACGCGACCGCGTCCAGCTGGTGCTCGCAGTTGTCCAGCACCAGCACGACCGGGGCCGGTGACAGCGCGTCAGCCAGCCGATCCAGCGCGTCCCGACCATGCGGTGCCGTCCTGGGCCCGAGAGCGTCGAGAACCGCCTGTGGAACGTCCGCCGGGTCGGACACCGGTGCCAGTTCCGCGAACCAGACCGCCTGCTCACCGGCCAGGGCGGCGGCCGCGGTCGTCGCCAGCCGCGTCTTGCCCACGCCTCCCGGGCCGGTCAGCGTGACCAGCCGGTGCTCGGCCAGCCTCCGGTCGACCAGGGCCAGTTCGGCATCGCGCCCGACGAAGCTCGTCAGCGCGGCGCGCAGGTTGCTGCCGCGCGGCCGTGCGGTTGTTTCCTCGCGGAGCACGGCCAGATGCGCCTCGCGCAGCTCCGGCGACGGGTCGGCGCCGAGCTTTTCCGCCAGCGCCACGCGGAAATCCTCGTAGCTGCTCAGCGCTTCGGCAGTTCGCCCGGTCGACTGGAGCGCGCGCAGCAGCAGTGCCCGGGCGCGCTCGCGGTCGGGATGCGCCGTGGTCAGGGCCTGCAATTCGGTCACCAGCTGCGGGGATTCGGCTCCGGTCTGCAGATCGACCTGCGCCCGGTCCTCGATCGCGGCGAGCCGCAGCTCGGCCAACCGCACCCGCGCCGCCACGGCGAACGGCGCGTCCGGGACGTCCTCGAACGCGGCTCCGCGCCACAGCGCCAGCGCTTCGCGCAGCAACCGGCCCGCCTGCTCGATGTGCCCGTCGTGCAGGGCCCTGCGGCCGTCGCGGGCGAGTTCCTCGAATTGCCTGCAGTCCACCGATTCCGCGTTCAACCGGTATCCGTTGGACTCGCGCAGCACGGCGTCCGGCAGGAGCCGCCGCAGCCTCGACACCAGCGAGTGCAGCGCGTGCACGCGGTCGGCGGGTCCGTCGGCGCCTGGCCACAGGGCCTCGGTCAGCGCCTCCACCGAAACGGTGCGCCCGGAGTCCAGCGCGAGCCGACCGAGCAGCGTGCGCAGTCGAACGCCGCCCACGACGACCTTCTCGCCGCCGGCACTGATGTCCAACGGCCCGAGGACTCCTATCCGCATGCGCCCACCCTGCCAGGAAAGCGCGGAGCGGCGAATTCCGCCGCTCCGCGCGAATTCCGCTCAGCAGACCTTTCCGGTGGATCCGATGGTGACGTTGTCGCCGCCGGTGGTGACGATCAGCCGGTATTCGGCGCGATTGCCGCACTCGAAGTTGAAGAGGGCGTTCTTCGAGCCGTCGGAGGTCTTGGACTTCGTCGTCACGCTGGTCCAGCCCGAACCGCTCTTGCGCTCCAGCTTCCCGGTGACCTCGCAGCCCGACTGGTTGGTCGTGGCGCTGGCGCGCAGGCCGAACCCGGTTTCGCCGAGGCTCTTCGAGTGGCCGGTGAACTTGCAGGACGCGGCCGCCTCCGGGCCGGCGGGCGCGGCCTGCGCGGGAATGCCGACGAGGGTCAGGGCCAACGCGGCGGTGCCGATCATCGACAGGGCGAAGCGCTTCATGGAACTACCACCTACACAACGATTCCCTTTGCCCGGTCTGCCGGAAACAGCGCGGCGAACCGGGATGGGCGAAGAATTTCAACGGACGCGGGTCACGCTACGCGCGGCCGGTCAACGGCACCGGCAGAACGGCGCGGCCGGGAAATTCCCCACAGAACAAGCGGAAAAAGCAACCCCGCACCATTCCGGCGCGTCCGGATATTCGCGTCCCGATTCCGGATCGGGAGGAAGCGGACAACCCGCCTGCTGCGAGCGGGCTGTGTGCGGTTTGCGAGCGCCGCACCGCAACCTCGGCCCATGTCTGCGAAATCGATCAACGCGCGGCTCGCCACGGGCTTCGCGCTGCTGGCGACCGGAGTGCTCTCCGGGGCGTTCTTCTACGGCTGGGCCAACGTGACGCCGACGTTCTCGGCCGTGCCGCTGGACGTGCACCTCGCGTTCCGCATCGAGTTGATGAAGGTCAACGGCGTCGTCATGCAGCTCCTGATGGCGGCGGCGGCCGCGACCACCGGCTGGCTGGCCTTCAGCGCCCGCGGCCGGGCGCGCACGCTGGCGATCGCCGCCACCGCCTTCGCAGTGGCCTCGATCCTGGTGACCAGGTTCGGGAACGTGCCGATCAACCAGGAGATGAAGCGCTGGGCCGCCGGCGAGCTCGCCCCCGACCACCTGGACCGGCTCGCGGTCTGGGGCACGTTCAACGACATCCGGGTGACCACGGCTCTCACCGCCTTCGTCCTGGTGATCATCGCTGCGAACCTGGCCGGAGCCCGCCGGTGACGCGGGCCCCGGCGGTGACGACCTCGCTGGACCCGGATGCACCGCTGGACGACTTAGAGTTCCTAACAGAATGATCACTTGTAGTGACTGGCATTCCCTGATGGTTGATCATGATCGTGTGAAGAAGGGTGAGCAGCCGCCATGGATCGTGTCCGACGAGCTGTGGGAGCGAATCGAGCCGT
>NZ_SMKW01000103.1 GCF_004348985.1 Saccharopolyspora elongata
CCCCCGACACGTCCCCGTCGAGCACCTCCCCCGACAGCACGTCCTCAAGCCCGGACGGCACGTCCCCGGACAACCCGAAGTCCAAGAGCGAAGACGGCAATCTCCAGAACAAGACCGACGATCCCGAGACGCCGAACCGGGACGAAGGCAACCGGAAGTGCGAGAACGACCCGATCGACGTCGCCACCGGAGAGATGATCCTGCCGCAGACCGACGTGGAGATCGCCGCCGTGCTCCCGCTGGTGCTGAAGCGGACGCACCTGTCGTCGTACCGGGTGGGCCTGCACTTCGGCCCGTCCTGGACGTCCACCCTGGACCAGCGTCTGGAGGTGGGCAGCGCGGGTGTGTCGTTCGCCGCCGAAGACGGAAAACTGCTGTTCGGCCCGAATCCCGCGGTGGGCTCGACAGTCCAGTTCGAGGGCTCGCGCAACACGCTCACCAGGCACGAAGACGGCGGCTACACGCTGACCGAGATCGAGTCCGGTAAGCGCTTCCACTTCGCACCGGGAAACCGCGTCCTGCCGCTGACCAGCATCACCGACCGCAACGGCAACCAGATCGAGTTCGACCACGACGCCGGTGGCACGCCGGTGGAGATCCGCCACACGGGCGGCTACCGAATCCGGATCGAATCCGAGAACGACCTGATCACGGCGCTCTACCTACGTGAAGCGGACAACGGCGAAGACCTCCTGCTGATGAGGTACGAGTACACCGACCAACGCCTGACGGGCGTGGTCAACGCATCGGGCCTACCGCTGAAGTTCGAGTACGACCAAGCGGGCCGAATAACCAGCTGGACGGACCGAAACAGCCACTGGTACCGCTACACCTACGACCACCGAGGCCGCTGCATCGGGAACGAAGGCTCCGGCGGCTTCCTGACAGGCTCCTTCGAGTACGAAGAGAGAGTCACCCGCTTCACCAACTCCCTCGGCCACGTCACGACGTACCACCTCAACGAAAAGCGCCAGGTGGTCCGCCAAATCGACCCATTGGGCAACGAAACCCGCTCCGAATGGGACGCCTACGACAGGCTCCTGTCTCGAACGGACCCACTCGGCCGCACCGTCCGCTTCGAGTACGACGAAGCCGAGAACCTGGTCGCGGTCGCCCGCCCCGATGGCGCGCAGACTCGTTTCGAGTACAACGACCTCCGCCTACCTATCACCGTCATCACTCCCGACGGAGCGGTCACCCGCCGCGAATACGACGAGCGCGGCAACCTGATCACCACCATCGATCCGCTCAACGCAGTCACCCGCTACAGCTACGACCAGCACGGCCGCCTCACGGCAGCCATCGACGCTCTCGGGAACGCGCGCCGGATCGAGGCCGATGCAGCGGGACTTCCCACCGCAGTCGCCGATCCGCTCGGCAACACGGCTCGCTATGAACGCGATGCTTTCGGCCGGGTAACCGCGATCGTCGATCCGTTGGGCGGAACCACCCGGTTCGGCTGGACCGTCGACGGCAAACCGGCGTGGCGCACCTTGCCTAACGGAGCCACCGAGCGGTGGATCTACGACGGCGAGGGAAACCTCCGCACCCACGTCGACGCCAGCGGCCAACAGACGCACACCGAGTTCACCCACTTCGACCTGCCTTCGACCGAGGTCAAACCGGACGGCACCTGCCTGGAATTCTCCTACGACACCGAACTCCGCCTGATCAGCGTCACCAACGAGCTAGGTCTGACCTGGCGCTATGACTACGACCCGGCCGGAAACGTAGTCCGCGAAACCGACTTCAACGGAAGAACTATCAGCTACCGCCACGATGCGTCGGGCCAACTCCTCGAACGCACCAACGGCGCAGGCGAAGTCACCTACTACAAGCACGACGTGCTCGGCAATGTCATCGAGCGCCGCAGCGCATCCACGGCGGCGACCTTCGCTTACGATGCCCTTGGCCGCCTCACCGAGGCCATGGACTCCGACACGCAAGTCGCTTTCCGACGGGATCCGGTGGGGCGAGTCCTCGCCGAAACAATCAATGGTCGCGCAGTCACATCAGCGTACGATGCCCTCGGACAACGCGTTCGCCGCACCACTCCCTCAGGCTCGGAAAGCGTGTGGGAATTCGATGCGAACAGCCGCCCCGTCGCGCTGCATACAGCCGGACGCACACTTCGCTTCCAATACGACGCCGCTGGGCACGAGGTTCTGCGGAACCTGGGGCCGGAAGCCGTTCTGACACAGGCTTGGGGCGCGAACCACCAACTTCTCTCCCAGACGATCAACGGTGCCGGTCGCCGGCAGATACAGCAGCGTGCCTACACCTATCGGAACGACGGCCACCTGACCGGCGTCGACGACCAGCTCACCGGTCCACGAATCTTCGAACTCGATCGAGCGGGGCGGGTTACTGCTGTCCAGGGCTCCGGCTGGACCGAACGCTACGCTTATGACGCGGCGGGCAACATCACCAACGCGTCTTGGCCGACGCCGAACGCGTCCCCGGACGCCGAAGCGTTGGGCGAGCGGGAATACGTCGGCACCCTGATCCGCCGTGCCGGCAACGTCCGCTTCGAACACGATGCGCAGGGCCGCGTGGTGACCCGGCAGAAGAAGCGCCTCTCCAGGAAACCCGAGACATGGCGCTACTTCTGGGATTCCGATGACCGCCTGATCGAAGTCCTCACCCCGGATGGCGCCCGCTGGCGCTACCGATACGACGCGCTAGGCCGCCGCGTTGCCAAGCAACGCCTCACACCCGACGGCTCACGGGTCGTCGAACAGATCGAATTTGCCTGGGACGGAATACTTCTCGCCGAGCAAGCGCATACCGACGGTCGTCCCAACGGCCCCGACCGCAGCGACGCCCGCGTCACGGTGTGGAACTACGAGCCCGGAACTTTCCGCCCAGTAGCCCAGGCCGAGCGCTCGCCGCTGCGCAATGCGCCCCAACGGTGGATCGATGACGAGTTCTACTCCATCGTCACCGACCTCGTCGGCACTCCGATGGAGTTGGTCAACGACCATGGCGGGGTCGCCTGGTTCCACCGAACAACGATCTGGGGAAACACCCTCGACCAGAGCCGCACCGGCGTCTACACGCCGTTGCGTTTCCCCGGTCAGTACCATGATCCCGAAACCGGGTTCAACTACAACTTCCAGCGCCACTACGCTGCGGAAACGGGCCGCTACGTGAGTAGCGACCCGCTGGGGCTGGCCGCAGGTCCCAAGCATTTCGGGTACGCCCCGAACCCGCTGGTCGGCATGGACCCGCTCGGGCTCATGTCCTGCGAAGAGAAGATCGACAACTATCGGGATGACCACAAAGTCGGCAAGGGGCGGAACATCGCGGTGGCCGAGTACGAAATCGATGGCATGTCCGGCGAGTTGATCGGCACGAGCAGGGCACACCAGTACCCTGGCGCCGTGCCGATGTTCGAGAACCCACGATTCGACGCAGCTCGCGCATCCGACGCCGAGCACAAGATCCTCGAAAACATGGCACAAAACCTTGATCCTTCCGCGAGCGGAAGAATACATATAACCTCCGAGCGCCCGGTTTGCACATCCTGCCAAGGGGTTATCGAACAGTTCCGCCAGGCGTTCCCCGGAATTCAAGTCACATACTCCGACCTAGGGCGATAGTAAAGACAATGACCGACAGGCAACCTCCCGAAAGCATGAAAGACGTGGCAAGCCTGCTCATTTCGAGCAACATGGCCACACCCGAGAACATTGTGCCGTGCACTCCCCGCGAAGTAGAGGAGGTGCACGAGGCGACAGGCGTCGAGCAACTTCCCAAGCAGTACGAAGACTTCTTGCTGACCATGGGAAGAAGAGCCGGACACCTGCTCCACGGAACGGATTTCTTCTATCCCAGCATCGTGGAGCTCGCCGATGAGATGCGCGAACTGCTGGAAGAATGCGGTGTCACGCATCTTGTCCAGCCAGGCTCGGTCCTCCTGGGCATGCACCAGGGTGGCGAGCTGTACTGGATGGAGCCTGGTGAGCCATCGGGCGCGGTGTTCCTGTACATCGAGAACGATGACAGTCCACGCCGGAACTGGCCAAGCCTGCGTGATTTTTTGATCACCCAAACAAAGGAAGAGCAGGCGATCCGCGAGAAGTACAACCTCTAGCTCAACAGCCCCTGGCACGACAGCCGCCAGACAAGAAGCCTGCCGCGATGGGGCTACCTGGTGGCGCCAAGGCGTCGGGCACCGCACTCCAGGAGCGGGTAGGGCGTCTCGGTGGGAAGCGTTGCTTCTGCTGCTTCCAGGTTCCCCACCGCCACCAGCTCGGCCGTCTTTCGCATCAGCGGCGTGATGTCCTCGATCGACACGGTCCAGTCGTCGACGTAGCGGTCGACCGCCTCGCCACCCAGTCCTATTTGGATTGACCGGTGGCTCAGCGGGCGGTGGTGGAGGTCTCGTTCCGGGTCCCATTGGACCCGGACCGGACTCGCCCTCTTCGCCGACGCCCACGCTTCCCGGCTGCCGTGGACGTCGGGTTCGTAGTGGCTCAGGCACGCATGTTCCAGCGCCCACTCGAAGCCTTCGCGGGTGATCTCCACCGCCAGCACCCGCTCCTGGTCCGGCTTGGTCGCCCAGCCGCACCGGTATGCCATCCACAGGAACGATGGCTTGATCCACGTCATCCGCTCGCGCTTGAACGGCGGCACGAACTTCCCCGCCGCCAGGGCCGCTTCCGCGATTGCCGGCGAATACGCCTGGTACACGGTGATGGTGGACTCCGAATGCCGTGCGCGGACGGCGCGGTACGGGTTTTCCTGATCTTTCACATCCCGGATCCTGCGGCAGGACCGCAGGATCGCTCAACCGAGATTTCCCCGGTCACAGCTCGCCGCTGTAGCTCGACAGCCTCGTGTACACGCCCGGCGTGTTCGGCCGGCCGCATCCCGTTCCGTAGGAGACCACGCCGATCAGGCGGTTGTCCGCCACGATCGGGCCTCCCGAGTCGCCCCCGCAGGCGTCCGTGCCGCCCTCCGGGAATCCCGCGCAGAACATGCTCCGGCCGTCGTAGTTCGGGTAGGCCTTCCGGCACGCTTCCTCGGTGGTGACCGGCACCTCCACCGAGCGCAGGGTGTCCGACGGCGGCCCCGACTCGCTGGTCCGGCCCCAGCCGTAGACCCGGGCCATCTTGCCCGTCCGGTACGGCTCCGCCTCCCCTGCGCCCACCATCTCCAGCGGGCGCTGCGGCATCGGCGTCCGCAGAGTCAGCACCGCCACGTCGTCGCCGCTGGTGTAATCCCGGAAGCCGGGGTGGACCCAGATCCCCTCGACCTCGCCGACCGTGCCGCGTTCCGTACGCAGGTCGGTGCGCCCCGCGATCGCCCGAAGATCCTCCGGAGCCCGCTTGGCACCTGTCATCGGCGAGACCATGCAGTGCGCTGCCGTGATCACCTTGATCGGGCTCACCAGAGTGCCGCCGCAGAACTGGCGGCCGTACTCGTCGGTGACGGCCACAGCCCAGGGCGCGTCGTCCGCCTCGACGTCGGCGCCGCCGAGCACCCGCGCTTCGGGGCGTTCTTCGGCGCTCGCAGCGACCGGGTGCAGTCCGGCCAGCGCCGTCACCGCGCCGGTGACCACGAAGCGCAGCAGCGCGCCGCCGCGTGCCGCTCCGGTCTTGCGCTCACTGCCACGCCCCACGTCGTGCCTCCAGCCGTCGCCGATCTTGCCGAGCGCACACCGTAGTCACCCCGATACCGGAACATCACGAGGCACAACTCACACGTCAGCAGGAAAATATTTCGTTAAGATGGATGACATCGGGAAATTTTATGGGACAGGCCGCCACGGGCGGCTACTCATCCTCCCCGATCCGTCACGGGCCCGGAACGCACACAGCGCCGGGCCCGCGAATTGCGCCTGAACAGGTGACAGAACTACGCCCGATCAAGTGATCATCGCTGCCGCATGCCGCCGCGAAGGAGGAACGCTGTGCTCCTGGACCTGACCCCGCTGCCCGCATTCCTGCTCGCCAGCATGGTCGTCATCCTCACCCCCGGCGTGGATGTCTTCCTGCTGCTGCGCACCTCGCTGAACTCCGGCCGCCGGGCGGGGCTGTTCGCGCTCGCCGGCATCCACACCGCGAGCATCATCCAGGTCGCGGTGGTGATCTCCGGGCTCGGCGCGCTGATCACCAGCAACCCGGCGATTCTCTCCGTCCTGAAGTGGATCGGCGCCGCCTACCTGGTCTACCTGGCCGCGACGATCATCCGCGGGCTGTGGCTGACCAGGAAGGAATCCGCCGCGGGCACGCTCACCACGGCCCCGCCGGATTCCGCGAACCCCTACCTGCGCGGCCTGTTCAGCAACCTCACCAACCCGAAGATGCTGCTGTTCAGCCTGGCGTTCCTGCCGCAGTTCGTCGGAGCCGCCGCGCAACCAGCGCTGCAGCTGGTTCTGCTCGGCGTGGTCTTCCTGGTGCTGGCGGCGATCTGGGAGCTCGCGATCGTGCTCGGGGCCGCCAAGATCGCCACCCGGCTACAGCACCCCCGCGTCGCGAAGTCGCTCGATGTGGTCAGCGCGGCGTCGTTCCTGACCATCTCGGTCGGGCTGGTCGCCGGCTGACACCACGACGCAGGTCACCAACGCCAGGCCGCCCAGCACCGCCAACACCACCGGCACCGCGACAACGGGCTCCAGCAGGCTGACCACGAGCGGCGTGCAGAAGCCGAGGTAGGCGATCACCCAGAACGCCGCGGTCAGCCTGGCCAGGGCGGACGGTGGCGCGATGTGGCCGACCACGGTCAGGCAGAAGGTCACGCAGAAGCCGTAGCCGATGCCCAGCAGGAGATCCGCGAACAGCCCCAGCCACGGCCGCACCAGCCACGCCGCGACGGCCGCGAACGCGAGCCCGGCGGTCATCGCGAGCAGCCCGACGATCGCTGGTGCGCGCTCACCTCGCCGCGCGACGCGACGGGCCAGGGGCTGCACCACCGCCCCGAACCCCGGCGCGAGTAGCGCCGCCACTCCTGCGTAGACCAGCTCGAACCCGCGCACCTCGGCGGCGACCTGCGCGGGAAGCACGCCGAATGCCACCGTCGGCCCGACGAACACCCAGAGCGCGACCGGCAGCACCAACCGCCTGAACCGCGGGTCCCGGATGCCGCTGGCCTGCGAGCTGCGCTGGACCTCGCGCGGCCGCGTCTCCGGGCACGACAGCGCCAGCGCCAGGCCCGCGACGCTCAGCACCAGGTGCGGAACATAGGCGATGACCAGCGGGTTCGGCCCCCACTGCGCGATCAGCGCGGACACCAGCCCGCTCACGCTGAACCCCAGCGACAGCACTACCCCGGCGCGACGAGCCCCCTCGCCATCCTCGACCGCGGTACCGAACGGCGGGTGCGACAGGTCCCGCACCCAGGCGCTGCCCGCGGCCAGGACCGCGCCCGTGCTGACCCCGGCCAGCAGCCGCCCCAACACCAGCCACGGCGTGGCGACCACCCCGGCCATCAGCGCGGCTGTCCCGGCCACGCCGATGGTGATCGCGCCGAACACGACCGGTCGCCGGCCGTACCGGTCGCCCGTCGGGCCGCCCAGCAGGAGCCCGGGGAGCAGCCCGACCACGTAGAGCACGAGCAGGCCGGTCACGGCCTGCCCGGACAACCCGAACTCGGACTGGTAACCGCCGAGCAGCGAGGAGAACTGATTCGCGCCCCAGCCCGCCGCGGTCAGCAGGAACGCGGCAGGCAACCACTTGTTCCGCACGGCATCGGTTCTATGCCGGACGAACGTGCGACCGCACCGGCCGTTCAGGATTCGTGAACGCGGCCGTGATCTGCGCCTCGACATTCCTTCCGCGCTGCGGAAACCCGCCGCGTTTCGGCCCGTTTTGCCGGAAACCGCCGACTCGGCACGGCGCTTCGCACGCGCCCTGGGGCAAAACCGGCCGGTGCCGCCCCTTCCCGCACTTCGTACGCTGCAGGGCATGGATTTGCGGCGATTGGCGTCGTTCCTGGCGGTCGCCGAAGAAGGGCACTTCGGCAAGGCCGCGACGCGGTTGTTCCGGTCGCCCGCGTCCGTGACGGCGCACGTCCAGCAACTGGAGCGCGAACTCGGGGTGCGGCTGCTCGACCGCTCCCCGGTGCGGCTCACCCCGGCCGGCGAGCGGTTCGTCGGGCACGCGCGATCACTGCTGGCGGCGATGGACGCCGCGGTCGCGGAGGTGGCCGAGGCGGCCGCCGAGTCGACGCTGCGGATCGGCGTGATGAGCAACGGCTCGGCCGAGCTCACCCCCGCGGTGGTGCGGGCCTTCCACCGCGCCTGCCCGGAAATCCGGGTCGAGTTCGTGGCGCTGGACTTCACCGAGCACGTCTCCGCGCTGGTGCGGCACAAGGTCGACGTGGCGTTCGTGCGGCCCGCGCCGGACGACGAGCGGGTGGCGGTGGACGTGCTGACCACCGAGCGGCGGATCGTGGTCGTGCCCGCGTCGTGGGAGCTGGCCGACGCGCCGTCGGTGCGGATGGCCGACGTGCTCGAGCTGCCGTTCATCGCGCTGCCCGACCACACTCCGCGCCAGTTCTCCGACTACCTCTACTTCGCCGAGGCGCGCGGCGGCCTGTCGCCGCACCGCAGCAGCTCGCACGCCGTGACCCCGCACGAGGTCCTCACCACGGCGGCGGCCGGGCACGGCGCCGGATCGGCGCTGGAATCCTTCCGGCGCTACTACCCCTGGCCGGGCACGGTCTGCGTGCCGGTGCTGGACGCACCGCCGGAGCACAGCGTCCTGGCCGCCCGCGTGGACGACCGCAACCCGGCCGTGCGCACGTTCCGCTCGCTGGCCGCCAGTCTGGCCAGGGAGCTCGGCCCCCGGCTCCGCCTGACCGCCACCTGACGCCCGGCATGACGCGGCCGGGGCGCTGCAGCTGCGCCCCGGCCGCGTCCGTTCGGGTCAGGAACCCAGTTGTGCCTGGACGTCGTCGTGGTAGGTCGCCACGCGGGTGTAGATGCCCGGGGCGTTGGGCCGGGCGCAGCCGTTGCCCGTGGAGACGATGCCGACCAGTTTGTTCTCGACCACCAGCGGTCCGCCGGAGTCGCCCTGGCAGCTGTCCACGCCGCCCTGCGGGAGTCCGGCGCACACCATCGCGTCGGACTTGTACTGCGGGTACGCCTTCTGGCATTCCTGGTCGCTGACCAGCGGCACTTCGGCCTTCTGCAGGGTCTGCGACGCCTGGCCACCTTCGGCGGTGGCCCCCCAGCCGAGCACTGCGGATGCCTTGCCCGCTTCGTAGAGCGAGGTGTCCCCCTTGCCTGCCACTGCGAGCGGCTGCTGCGGGAGCTCCTGGTCCAGGGTCAGCACGGCGACATCGGCGCCGCTGTTGGCGTTCTGGAAGTTCGGATGCACCCAGATGCCGGTGACCTTGGCGACCTTGCCCTCGCTGGTCTGCTTGTCCTCCCGCCCGGCCACGACCTGGACCGACTCCGGTTTCTCACCGGAGACGCAGTGCGCCGCGGTCACGACCTTGTTGGCCTTGGCGAGCGTGCCGCCGCAGAACTGGTTGCCCTGGGCGTCCGTCAGGTACACCACCCACGGGTGATCGGCGATCTTGGCGGGCTGGCCGCCCACGATCGGTGGGGCCTTCGCCGCCGATGCATCGCGGTCCGACGCGTTCGCCGCCGTCGTCAGCAAGCCCGACGACAGCGTCGCCGCCGCCAGCAGCCCGGCCACCGACCACATCCGGCGCCTGATGTCTGCCATCACGTTGCCTCCTCCCCCGGAGCCATCGGCACGCCGTCGTTCGACCTGCCACCTCCGGCTCGACCAAGAGTGTCCATGAGAAAGAGGATCAGAACCCGTTTTTGGATACACCTGAGTTAAGCAAGGCAATCCGATCGGGTGGAAAATCCACCCATTTACCACTCGAACGGTCTACCTACACTGTCCAAATAGGACATCTGATACGTGAGCGATCACCGTACCGGGAAGCAAGTATTCCCACGCTTGCGCGAAGCGCAGTTCCCCAACCGCACTTCACATTTCCGGACAAGCCGCACGAAGAGCATCATCGCGCACGCGCGGCGAAGCCGAAACAGACCGTCCACTGTGGCCACCAGTTCGAGATCACCTGGCGGCGCAGCCGGACGGCGAGATCCACTTCAGGTCGGCCGCGAGGGAGCGAGAAGCTATTTTCGGGCAGAATCGGAAAGCCCGCCCCCGCAGCCAATTCCGGCGGTCACGGAGCGAAAAGCCCGATTCCAGGCGAAATCGGGAAGCTCAGTAGCCCGCGGTGAGGTCGACGACGCCGAGCAGCGACTCGCCGGCGAGGCGCCGCCGGACGTTGTCCTCCACCCGCCGGGCCAGGGCCGGGATCAGCAAGGACTTCGGGTTGGCCGAGTGCGGCGAGATGATCGCGCGCGGGTGCTGGAACAGCGGATGCCCGGCGGGCAGCGGTTCCGGGTCGGCCACGTCCAGCGCCGCGCCGCCGATGCTCTCCGCGTCCAGCGCCGCGACCAGCGCGTCGGTGTCGACCAGCGATCCGCGCGCGACGTTGACCAGCCACGCGTCGGACTTCATCAGGGACAGCGCGTCGGCGTCGATCAGCTTCGCCGTCTCGGCCGTCGCGGGCGCGGCCACCACGACGAAGTCCGACTCGGCCAGCGCCCGCCGCACCCCGGACGCATCGTCGGCCGAGCACGTCCAAGCGGCCCCGTCCACCGGCTTCCCGGAGTGGTTCACCGCCAGCACCCGGACGCCGAAGGGCCGCAGCAGCTCCATCAATGCCCGGCCGATGCCGCCTGCACCGATGATGCCGACCGTGGCCCCGGTGAGGCTGCGGATGCCGGCCGGTCGCGCCCAGTGGTCCGCACGGGACACCGCGTGCAGCTGCCGCGCCCCGGCCAGCATCAGGCCGAGCGTGTGCTCGGCGACGGTCTGGGCATAGGTACCCGCCGCAGAGGTGAAGGTGATCCCGTCGCGCAGCGCGCCGGCGGTCACCCAGGTCTCGATGCCGGCCGACGGGAGCTGCACCCATTCCAGTCCAGGGTGGTCCAACTCGGCGAACCGCTCGGGGCCGCCGCCGTACCAGACCAGCGCGGACGCCTCCGCCGCCGGGCCGATCTCGGCGCCTGCCGCGACGACGGCCGCCGTCAGTTCCGGCGGGGCGACCGGACCAATGTGGACCTTCACGGCTTCTCCATCTCGGCTCGGGCCGGGTCGGCTCGTGAGCGTTGATACCGGCAAGAACCGGAATCAACACTCACGAGCTCTCGACCAGCTTCGCCAGCGCGGGCAACTGCTCGGCATCCTCCAACGCCGAACCGACGGCCACCACGGCGGCCCCGGCGGAGAGGAATTCCGGCGCGTTGCGCGCGTTCATCCCGCCGGTGGCCACCAGCCGCAGCCCGGGGAACGGGCCGTGCATCGCCTTGAACCACCCGACGCCCAGCTCGGCCGCCGGGAAGGCCTTGACCCACGACAGCCCGAGCCGGTGGGCGTGCTGGATCTCACTGGGCGTGGCCACACCGGGCAGGTGCGGCACGCCGAGCTCCGCGCTCAGCCGCACCACGTCGGGGTCCAGCCCCGGCGCCACGGTGAACGCCGCGCCCAGCTCCTTGGCGGTGTGCGCCTGCTCCGTGCTCACCACGGTCCCGGCACCCACCAGCCGGCCTCGCCGCGTCCCGGCCTCCACCGCCGCGCGCAGCGACGGCTCGGCGCGCGAGGTCTCGATCGGCACCTCGACCGCCTCGATGCCCAGGTCCCAGGCCCGTTCGGCCAGCTCGACGGTCCGCTGCGGGTCCATACCGCGCAGGATCGCCATCACCGGACCGGTGAAGAGCTCGTCGAAGAAACCCACGATCACTCCCCCTCTTTGGATGCGACACCGCCGCCGAAGCTGAGGTTGCGCCACCGCTCCTCGTCGCAGCCCAGCCATTCCGCCACCGCCCCGGGATCCGGCAGCGGCATGTGGTCCTCGGTGCTGAGCAGGCTGTGCGCGGCCAGGATGTGCCCGAGCCGCAGGCAGCGGATGCCGTCCTCGCCACGCAGCACGCCGGAGAGGTATCCGGCGGCGAACGCGTCACCGGCGCCTACCGGCTCGACGACCTGGACCGTCGGGGCTGGCACGATCACCGTCTCGGTGCTCAGTGCGTAGGCGGCGTCGGCACCGTCCTTGACCACGACGACGTCCGGCCCGTCCAGGAGTTTCCGCACGTCCTCGGCGGTTTCCACGCCCCAGAGGGTGGCCGCCTCGTCCAGGCCGACGAACACCACGTCGGCGAGCTGGGCGAGCTCGCGCAGCCGCGGGCCGGCCTGCTCGACCGGCCACAGCGCCGGGCGGTAGTTGACGTCGAAGGTGATCCGGGCGCGGCGCTCGCGGGTCAGCAGCCGCCGGACGAGCCGGTCGCAGCCGTCGGACAGCGCCGGGGTGATGCCGCTGATGTGCAGCAGCCGGGGCGCGTCGAGCCGCTCGTCGACCAGGAAGTCCTCGTCCATTGTGGACGCTGCCGAGCCCGCCCGGTAGTAGTAGACCTTGGTGCCGGCGGGGCCGGGGTCCTTGAAGTAGACGCCGGTCGGCGCGTCCGGGCGCACCTCCACCAGGCCGGTGTCCACCCCGGCGGCGGCGATGGCCGCGAGCATCCGGCGGCCGAGGGGATCGTCGCCGACCCGGCTCGCCCAGCCGACGCGGTGGCCCAGCGCCGCCAGGTGGATGGCCACATTGGACTCCGCACCGCCGGCCGAGAGCGTGAACGTCCGCGCCCGCTCCAGGGGCACCGGGACGGCCGGGGCGACCAGCGACATCGTCTCCCCCAGGCACAGCACCTCGGGGTCGTTGCCGGACTCCGCCACCTTCGCCTCCTCGGTCCCGCGGCATTCGTCGCCGGACAGCTTAACCGCTCGATGCTGCGAAATGCACATCCCCGTTGCACTCCTTGCAACGCACTGGTTCCGGCTCGCGCACCGGCGGCCAACTAGGCTGGGAATCCGGTGATCACACCCCAGGAAAGGGAGGATGCTCGAATGAGCTTGGAGCGCCCGATCGATCCGGACCCGTACTCGCTGCTGCCCGCGGTTCCGGCGTTCACCGTCACCTCCGACGACGTGACCGACGGCCGGCCGATGGCGCAGGCCCACGCCTACGACGGCATGGGCGCCGACGGCGAGAACCGCTCGCCCCAGCTGCGCTGGACCGGCTTCCCGGACACCACCAAGAGCTTCGTGGTGACCTGCTTCGACCCCGACGCGCCCATTCCCGGCGGCTTCTGGCACTGGACCCTGGTGGACGTGCCCGCCGACGTGACCGAGCTGGCCGCCGACGCGGGCAACCGCAACGGCCACGGCATCCCGGCCGGGGCCTTCCACGTCGCCAACGACCTCGGCGAGCACGCGTTCGCCGGCGCCGCCCCACCGCCCGGCGACCGCCCGCACCGCTACTACTTCGTGGTGCACGCGGTCGACACCGAGAAGCTCGGCGTGGACGAGAAGGCGAGCCCGGCGGTGGTCAGCTTCAACCTGGCCTTCCACACCGTCGCCCGAGCCGTCCTCACGCCCACCTACCAGCGCTGACGTTCTATGGACCGTGCTCGCCCTGCCTAGCGGTGCGAGTAGCGGAACCTCAGACGCCCCCTCGGTCCGGGATCCCCGACTCATGTATGTCCAACACAGCGCTGGGGCTGTCCTCCCGAGGCGACGCCTGAGAACCCACGGCGGTGCAAGTTGCGAAGTTGGGGAAGGAGAAAGCGGCCTCGCCGCTTGCCTGACGCCACTGTTGCCCCGTCCAGGCTTCCACAGCTGCAGAGCCGGCACGCGAAAGGGCCGCGCCTCCCCCGGGGAGGTGCGGCCCTTTCGCGTGCCGGGATCGCCCGATCGAGATGTATCTGAATCGGCACCTCGCTCCTCTTTATCTGCGGGAGGTTTTTCGGGAGTCAGGAGGCCGAGATGAGCGTGCTGCCGGGTTCGTTCGCCGTGCTGGCCGCCACCGGGGTGGCCGCGCTGCTGTTCGCGCCGTTCGTCGCCGGTGAGCACCGGCGGCACGGCGAGCTCCGCGTGGGCATCGCGCTGCGGCGCTTCGCCGTCCTGCTCTACGCCTTCGGGCTGTTCTCCTACGTGTTCCTGCCGTTCCCGTCCGACGCGGCCTGCTTCGCTCCGCAGTGGCGACCGCTCGCCGGACTGACCAGCCCCGCGATGCTGGCCCAGTTCGCGTGCAACGTCGCGCTCTTCGTCCCGCTGGGCGCTCTCGTGCGGGGCGGCCGGTCGGCAGCGGTGCTGGCCGGGACGGCGGCATCGGTGCTGATCGAGCTGACCCAGCTGACCGGGTTCTGGTTCGCCTTCCCCTGCCCGTACCGGGTTTTCGACGTGGACGACGTCATCGCGAACACCGCGGGCGCGCTGCTGGGCGGCCTGCTCGCGCCGCTGCGGCAGCGGCTGCCGGACGGCACCAGCGGACGCCCCGCGACGCAGCCGCGCCCCGTCACCGCCGCCCGGCGGCTGCTGGGCATGTGCTGCGACGTCCTGGTGCTGTGGCTGCTCGGCGTAGCCTGCGCCCGGGCCGCGGACATCGCGCTGCGGCTCACCGGCACCGCCCCGACGCGGTGGTGGGAGGCGGCCGCGCTGTGGCTCGCCCCGGCGGCGTTGCTGCTGGTCACGCTACTTGTCGGGCACGGCACCTCGCTCGGCCAGCACGCGGTGATGCTGCGTGCCAGGGCGCCCAACGGCCGCCCGCCGCCGGCCGCCGCGCTGCTGCGGTGGGCCGCCGGCATCGGCGGGCTGGCCGTGGCGCAGGGCGTGACCGAGGGAGCGTTCGGGGAACCCGGTGCCGTGCTCGGCGTGTTGTGGTGCGCCGCGCACGCCTGGAGTGTGACCAGAACCCGAGATCACCGCGGAATCACGGGGCTCGTCGCCGGGTTGGAGATGATCGACGCCCGAAGAAGCCACGGCGCGCCGGACCTGGCGCGCCCGACTTGAGGCAGGATGGACCAGTGCGGCACTTCGATCTAGTCATCATCGGTTCCGGCTCCGGAAACTCGATCCTCGACGACCGGTTCGCCGACTGGGACGTCGCCGTGGTCGAGAAGGGCATCGGCCCCAACGACGCCTACGGCGGCACCTGCCTGAACGTCGGCTGCATCCCGACGAAGATGTTCGTGCACACAGCCGACGTGGCCGCGGCCCCGGCGGGCGGCGCGAAGCTCGGCGTCGACCTCGAACTGCGCGACGTGCGCTGGCACGACATCCGGGACCGGATCTTCGGGCGGATCGACGAGATCTCCACCGGCGGCCGCCGGTACCGCGCCGAGGGCAGCCCGAACGTCACCCTCTACGAGGGCGTCGCCCGGTTCACCGGGATCAAGCAGCTGACCGTGGAGACCGCCACCGGCCCGGAGACGATCACCGCGGACCGCTTCGTGGTGGCCGCCGGCGGCCGTCCGGCGATCCCGGACATCCCCGGCCTGGACCAGGTCGGCTACTACACCAGCGACACGGTGATGCGGCTCGACGAGCTGCCCGCCCGGATGATCATCATGGGCACCGGCTTCGTGGGTGCCGAGTTCGCGCACGTGTTCAGCGCGCTGGGCGTCGACGTGACCATGATCGGCCGCTCCGGCCGGGTGCTGCGCGCCGAGGACACCGACATCTCCGAGCGGTTCACCGAGCTCGCGGCCGCGCGCTGGGACCTGCGGCTGAACCGCAAGGAGATCTCGGTCGAGCGCGACGGCGACCTCGTCCGGCTGCACCTGGAGGGCCCGGAGGGCGCCGAGGTGGTGGAGGCCGAGGCGCTGCTCATCGCGATCGGGCGGGTGCCCAACTCCGACCTGCTGAACGCCGCCGCAGGCGGTCTCGAACTCACCGCCGACGGCAAGATCAAGGCCGACGCGACCCAGCTGACCTCGGTGGACGGCGTGTGGGCGATGGGCGACATCAGCTCGGAGCACGAGCTCAAGCACGTCGCGAACCACGAGATGCGCGTCGTCCAGCACAACCTGCTGCACCCGGACGAGCCGATCGAGTCCGACCACCGGTTCGTGCCGCACGCGGTGTTCTCCGCGCCGCAGATCGCCGCGGTCGGTCTCACCGAGCAGGAGGCTCAGCAGCGCGGCGTCAGCTACGTGACCTCGATCCAGGACTACGCGGGCATCGCCTATGGCTGGGCGATGGAGGACAAGACCGGCTTCGCCAAGCTCCTGGCAGATCCGGACACCGGACAGCTGCTCGGCGCCCACATCATCGGCCCGCAGGCGCCGACGCTACTGCAGCCGCTGATCCAGGCGATGCAGTTCGGCCTGGACGCCCGGACGATGGCCCGCGGCCAGTACTGGATCCACCCGGGCATGCCGGAGCTCGTCGAGAACGCGCTGCTCAACCTGCCGCTGAAGTGACGGTTGCGCCCGATGTGTCAGGCGTCATCTTGAGCAGTTCCAGTTTAACGGGTCACCTTAGGAGGCTCGGGCTGCTCGCTGTAGCGCTCCCGCCGTGGCGGAGCGGGCCCGGGCGGCCCGGAACGTCATCGGACAAAGGAGTTTGCCTGTGCTTCACGAACGCCTCGAACCGGTCTACGAGAACGTGGTCCAGCGCAACCGCGGCGAAGACGAGTTCCACCAGGCAGTCCGGGAAGTGCTGGAAAGCATCGGTCCGGTGATCGACAAGCATCCCGAGTACGCCGAGCAGAAGATCATCGAGCGGATCTGCGAGCCGGAGCGGCAGATCGTCTTCCGCGTGCCGTGGGAGGACGACCGCGGCGAGGTGCAGATCAACCGCGGCTTCCGGGTGGAGTTCAACAGCGCGCTCGGCCCGTACAAGGGAGGCCTGCGCTTCCACCCGTCGGTCTACCAGGGCATCGTGAAGTTCCTCGGCTTCGAGCAGATCTTCAAGAACGCCCTGACCGGGCAGCCCATCGGCGGCGGCAAGGGCGGCTCGGACTTCGACCCCAAGGGCCGCTCCGACCGGGAGGTCATGCGGTTCTGCCAGAGCTTCATGACCGAGCTGCACCGGCACATCGGCGAGTACACCGACGTGCCGGCCGGTGACATCGGCGTCGGCGGCCGCGAGATCGGCTACCTGTTCGGCCAGTACAAGCGGATCACCAACCGCTACGAATCCGGCGTGCTGACCGGCAAGCACCTGTCCTTCGGTGGCGCCCGCGTCCGCACCGAGGCCACCGGCTACGGCTGCGCCTTCTTCGTGCAGGAGATGCTGACGGCCCGCGGCCAGTCGTTCGACGGCAAGCAGGTCGTGGTGTCGGGATCGGGCAACGTGGCCATCTACACGATGGCGAAGGTCCACCAGCTCGGCGGCACCGTGGTGGCCTGCTCGGACTCCTCCGGCTACGTCGTCGACGAGAAGGGCATCGACGTCGAGCTGATCAAGCAGATCAAGGAGGTCGAGCGCGGCCGTATCGCGACCTACGCCGAGCGCCGCCCGGGCGCGAAGTTCGTCGCGCAGCGCAGCGTCTGGGAAGTGCCGTGCGACGTGGCGATGCCGTCGGCGACCCAGAACGAGCTCACCGGCGCCGACGCGGCCACCCTGATCGCCAACGGCTGCATCGCGGTCGGCGAGGGCGCGAACATGCCCACCACGCCGGAGGCGGTGCGCAGCTTCCAGGAAGCCGGCATCGCGTTCGGCCCCGGCAAGGCCGCCAACGCGGGCGGCGTGGCCACCTCGGCGCTGGAGATGCAGCAGAACGCGTCCCGCGACAGCTGGAGCTTCGAGTTCACCGAGAAGCGCCTCGAAGAGATCATGAAGGACGTGCACGCCCGCTGCTACGCCACGGCGGCGGAGTACGGCATGCCGGGCAACTACGTCGCGGGCGCGAACATCGCAGGCTTCACCAACGTGGCCGACGCGATGCTCCGCCTCGGCCTCGTCTGACCGAACGGGTGCGGCTGGCCGGCGCGCCGAGGGGCGATGTGCCGGCCAGCCGCGCGACCCGTTGCCGAAGGCCGGGGATCAACGGCAGCGAGCCGGGTCTCCCGGCGGCGCCGCGTTCCCGCGACACCACCCACGGCGATCAATGGTGTCAGGGCCGGCCTGCCCGCAAATTCGATTCGGCACCGTTCACACCATCGGCGCAGTCCGCCGGCTGCGAAGGGCGTCTCCGACCGGATCGGCCGAAAACGCCCTTCGCAGAACCGCGGGGTGTCAGATGGTGCGGGGGCGACCCGCGATGACGCCGAACACCGCCTGGATCGCGACGATCACCACGATCGCCGTCAGCGACGCCGACCAGGTGCCCGTCACGTCGTGCAGCACACCGAACAGGAACGGCCCGAAGGACGCGATCAGGTAGCCGACGCTCTGCGACATCGCGGACAGCGACCCGGTGTCGGCGGCGTTGGCGGTCCGCAGCGAGATCAGCACCAGCGCCAGCGGGAACGCGCTCATCCCGATGCCGATCGCGAGCGCCCACACCACCGGCAGCGCCTGCGGCGCCAGCAGCAGCCCGAGCAGTCCGGTGAGGGTCAGCACCGCGAGCCCGACGGCCCACCAGGACTGGCTGCGGGTCCGGGTCACCAGCGGCGGCAGGATCATGTTGATCGGCACACCGATCAGCAGCAGCAGACCGAGCAGCATGCCCGCGGTCGTGCTGTCGATCCCGGCGCCCTTGAACACCTCGGGCATCCAGCCCATCACGACGTAGGCGACCAGCGACTGCAGGGCGAAGTAGACGGTGATCACCCACGCCAGCGGGCTACGCATCAGCGAACGCCGCGGACTCGTCGACGCGGTGCCCGACACCTGCCGTGTCGAGGAGCGGCGAGCCGTCGCCGGCACCCACACGCACAACGCGGCCAGCGCCACGACCGCCCAGGTCGCCAGCGACAGGCGCCAGCTGCCGGTGGTGGAGTTCAGGTACGGCGTGAGGGCCGAGCCGGTCGAGCCGCCCGCCGCCATCGCGGTCGTGTACAGCGCGGTGGCCATCCCGACGCGGGTCGGGAAGGACTCCTTGACCACCACCGGGATCAGCACGTTGCACATCGCGATCGCGGCGCAGACCAGCACGGTCCCGCCCAACACCGTCCACGGACCGTCGACGACGCGCAGCAGCATCGCGAGCGTCAGCACCGCCAGCGACGCGCCGATGACCTTGTTGATGCCCATCCGCCTCGCCAGCAGCGGAGCGCCGATGCCGGCGATCCCGAAGCACAGCGTCGGCACCGAAGTCACCACGCTCGCCCAGGTCGTCGAGGCACCGAGCGAGTCGCGGACCTCACCGAGCACCGACGCCAGGCTCGTGACCGCCGGGCGCATGTTCGCCGCCGCGAGCGCCACGCCGGCGAGCAGCAGTCCCCCACCGGCGACGGCGACGTGCCGGTTCGGGAAGACCGGCTCCGCGGCGCCCTGGTTCTCGGCGGAGAAGCCATCCGGATGGCTTCCGGCGGCGAGTCGCGTGGCATCCTGGTCAGCCACCTGGTCGGGGACATGCTGGGGTCGTGACTTCGTAGACATCACGACCTATTATGTCAAACGTAGGATGTTTGGACGAAAGGACCTGTCAGTGCCTTTGGTCACCGCCAAACGGACCGGGCTGGTCGATCAGGTCATCGCCCAGATGCGCGAGCTCGTGGCGTCCGGGGAATGGCCGCTGGGCGAGAAGATCCCGCCCGAGACCGAGCTCGTGAACGCCCTCGGCGTCGGCCGCAACACCGTCCGCGAGGCGGTGCGCGCGCTCTCGCACGCCGGGCTGCTGGAAGTGCGGCAGGGCGACGGCACGTTCGTGCGCGCCACCAATGAGATCTCCGGGGCGGTGCGCAAGCTGTGCGGCCCGGAGTTGCGCCAGGTCCTGGAAGTCCGGCGCGCGCTGGAGGTGGAGGGCGCCCGGCTCGCCGCCGGGGCGCGCACCGACGAGGACCTGCGCGAACTGACGGCCTGCCTGGACAGCCGGAACGAAGCGGTGCAGCGCCTGGACAGCGCGGACGTCATCCTCACCGACGCCGAGTTCCACCGGCTGCTGGTCGCGGCCTCGCACAACCCGGTGCTGATCTCGCTCTACGACGGGATCCGCGAGACGGTGGCCTCCAGCGTGGCGACCACCTTCAACCCCGAGATCCCGCCGGAGCAGCACGTCTCGCACACCGAGCTGCTGGAAGCGGTGCGCGACGGCGATCCGCGCCGGGCGGCCGAAGAGGCGGGCGGATTCCTCGACGAACTGCTCAGCCAGGTGGGTTCAGATCCTGGTCAGGCAGAGGAGTCCGGCCAGTAGTCGGTTCCGACGTCGAACGCGTCACCGGCGGCCGGGGCCACCCACGACGCCGCGATCACCCCGGCGGCGAAACCACCGCCGGTCGATCCGCCTCGCGCGGGCTGCAGCCACACCGACGGCGCGCCGAACCGGGTGATGACGATCTCCTCCCCCGATTCGGCGCGATCGAGCAGCTCCACCAGCCGCTCGCGGGCTTCATCAACGGAAAACTCGGCCATGGCTACGACGTTACCGGGGTCACACGGGTTGCGGTGCGCAACGGCTCACCGGAGTTCCTGGTGCAGCAACGGAAGGCCGGCCGGTGCGCCGTCGTCGAGCAGTCGGCGCAGGGCGTCGGTGTCCAGGTGCTTCTCCACCAGGTCGCCGAGCAGGTCGAGCTGCCCGGCCCGGATCTCGGCGAAGACCGTGCCATCGGCCGGCTCGAAGCCGTCCCGTCCGGCTCGCCGGGCGGCCCAGCGCAGGAAGGACCGGCGGAAGGCGTCGTTCTCGAACAGCCCGTGCCAGTGGGTGCCGAGCACGGATTCGGCCACACCGCCCTCGACCTGCCCGTCGGGCAGGCTCACCAGCGGCGCGAGGTCTCCACGGCGGACCGCGACGCCGTGGTGGATCTCGTAGCCCTGGACGGGCTCGCCGAAGGCCTGGCCGCGCGGCCGGGCCAGCGTCTTGCGCGGCGCGAACTCGATCTCCAGGTCGAGCAGCCCCAGCCCGTCGACCGCGCCGCTACCGGACTCGACCTCGTCGACGATGCGCCGCGTCAGCATCTGGAAACCGCCGCAGATGCCGGCGACCGGCAGCCCGGCGCGGGCGTGCGCGCGGATCGCCTCGGCCAAGCCGCTGCGCCGTAGCCAGTCCAGGTCCGCGACCGTCGACTTCGAGCCGGGCAGCACGACCAGGTCCGCGTCGGCCAGCCGCGACGGCTCGGTGACGAACCGGACCGCGACGCCGGGCTCCGCGGCCAGCGCCTCCACGTCGGTGGCGTTGGAGATCCGCGGCAGCCTCGGCACCGCGACCCGCAACCACTGCGCGCCCTTCGGCGGCGCCGGCCGTCCGATCACCCCATCGGCCACATAGGACAGTGAGTCCTCGGCGTCGAGCCACAGCTCCTCGGCCCACGGGAGCACGCCGTGCACCGGGCGTCCGGTCAACGCGCGCAGCTGGTCCAGGCCCGGTTCCAGCAACGCCGGGTCGCCGCGGAACTTGTTGATCAGGAATCCGGCGACCAACGCCTGATCCGCCGCGTCCAGCAGCGCGAGGGTGCCGAAGAGCTGGGCGAACACGCCACCGCGGTCGATGTCGCCGACCACCAGCACCGGCAGCCCGGCGGCCTGCGCGAGCCCCATGTTGGCGATGTCGTTGGCCCGCAGGTTGATCTCTGCCGGCGACCCGGCGCCCTCGCACACGACGTAGTCGTACTCCGCGCGCAGCCCTTCCAGCGTGGACACGACGGTGTCCAGCAGGGCAGCCTTGCGGGCCCGGTAGGACATCGCGGTCACTTCGCCTGCGACCCGCCCGAGCACCACGACCTGCGAACTGCGGTCGCTGCCGGGCTTGAGCAGCACTGGGTTGAACCGCACCGAGGGGTCGACGCCGCACGCGGCGGCCTGCACGGCCTGAGCCCGCCCGATCTCGCCGCCATCGGGCGTGACCACGGAGTTGTTGGACATGTTCTGCGCCTTGAAGGGCGCAACCCGAGCGCCGCCGCGCGCCAGCCAACGACAGATCCCGGCGGTGACCACGCTCTTCCCGGCATCGGAGGTGGTCCCGGCGATCAGCACCGCATTCACACGAAGTTCCTACCCCATCACCCGAGCTCGCCCAAAGGCGCCACCGAACACCGGCACACCCGTGCGAAACCAGCAGCCTGAACGTCTGCCCAGATGAGTGCTCGTGAGTGCTTTTAGCGGCTATGACAACCAATACTGCTCACGACCACCCACCTGCACGAACACAGGCACCGCCCAAGACACACCGGCGTCGATGCCGGGCACCTGCAGACAGGGCAGCGGGCGATTTCGCACGGAATCGCCACTCGGCACGCGTGCGGAACGGCGATTCCGCGCGAAATCGCCGACCAATCCAAAAGCCGATGCGGGCAGCCGAAGGTGCGCACCGCGAACGCACAACCGCCACCGCGACGCTCGAATCTCACGACCCATAGCCGCCGCAAGCGGCGCAGCCGCTTAGCCCACCCTCGCAACCCGCACCGCCGCGGGTTCTCAGAAGCCTTCTCGCGAGGACAGCCCCGACGCCGCGTATTGGTCATACGCAAGTCGGGGCCCCCGGAGTCGAGAAGGCTTCTGAGGTTCCGCTACCCGCACCGCCACGCAAAAGAAGCCTGGAACTCCATCGCCTAGGGCAGGGTCAGGATTTCGTTGCCTTCTTCGGTGATCAGGATGGTGTGCTCGAACTGGGCCGTCCAGCTCTTGTCCTTCGTCGTCACCGTCCAGCCATCGCTCCACATGTCGTACTCGTGGGTGCCGAGGGTGATCATCGGCTCGATGGTGAAGGTCATGCCCGGCTCCAGGACGGTCTGCACCGACGGCTCGTCGTAGTGCAGGATCACCAGTCCACTGTGGAACGCGCGGCCGATGCCGTGCCCGGTGAAGTCGCGGACCACGCCGTAGTCGAACCGCTTGGCGTAGGACTCGATGACCCGGCCGATCACGTTGAGCTGCCGCCCCGGCTTGGCCGCCTTGATGCCGCGCATCAGCGCCTCGTGGGTGCGCTCCACCAGCAGGCGCACCTCCTCCGAGACCTCGCCGGCCAGGAACGTCGCGTTGGTGTCGCCGTGGACGCCGCCGATGAAGCCGGTGACGTCGACGTTGACGATGTCACCGTCCTCGATCACCGTCGAGTCCGGGATCCCGTGGCAGATCACCTCGTTCAGCGAAGTGCAGGAGGACTTCGGGAAGCCCCGGTAGCCCAGCGTCGACGGATAGACGCCGTGGTCGCAGAAGAACTCGTGCACGACCGCGTCGACCTGGTCGGTGGTCGCGCCCGGCTGCACCGCCTTGCCGGCCTCGACCAGGGCCTGCGCGGCGAGCTTGCCCGCCACCCGCATCGCCTCGATGACCTCGGGCGGCTGCACGTACGGGTCGGTGTTGCGCTTGGGAGCCGGCTTGTCGACGTACTCGGGGCGCTCGATGTGCGCAGGGACAGGGCGACGCGGCGTCTGCACGCCTGGCTTCAACGGAGCTCGAACCGGCATGCCCACCACTGTAACCGCGATGCCCGCCCGAACTCCGGGTGGCGGTCACGAGCGCTCCGCGCCCGGTCCCCGCGCCGCCGGGCCGCAATTTCCATTGAAATCGAAGGTTCGATTTCAATGGGCCTTTTTCATCTTGGCTGGTGACCGCAGCCGCGACAGCCAACGGACCGTATCCCGAGAGCAGTCGCATGCGCCGCAGGCGCATAGCCCACCTACGCAACTGGCACCGCCGCGGGTTCTCAGCGTTCGCCTGGCGAGGACGGCCCAACCGCCGTGTATTGGACATACATAAGGTTGGGCACCCACAGTCCAGGCGAGCGCTGAGGTTCCGCTACCCGCACCGCCACGCAGAACGAGGTTGGAAAAACCTCAATGGATCTCGCGGCGGACCGGCGTCAGCTCGCGCCCGGGGAGGCCGTGGTCAGGCCCGCCTCGGCGGCCGCCGCCAGCAGCCCCGGGTCGTAGGAGACGTAGGCGTGCAGGCCGTCCTTGATCTTGTAGGCGGAGGCCAGGTGGATGGCGTCCACCGGGCCGACGTTGCAGCGCAGCTCGGTGGCCACGTCCAGCACGTCCTGCTTCACCGGCAGCTGGTCGATCTTGGACACGATGATCGACGCCAGGTCCTCGGCGGCCGGACCGACCTCGCGGAACGTGCGCAGCACGTCCACCTTCGACAACGCGCTGGTGACGCGGGGCTGCTCCCAGCGCTCGCGGACCCACTGGCTCAGCGCCTTGCTCTCCGGCTCGGGGGCGATCAGCTTGATCAGCGCGGAGGAATCGAAGTAGATCAAAACCGCTCCTGTTCACGCCTGCGCAGCAGCCGGTCGGAGACGTTCGGGGTCGGTGCTGCCGGCAACGGTTCGGGGAGCTCACCGCCTTCGCCGGGCACGAGCTCCCCGGCGGCGACGAGTTCGTCGTACAGGGCCTGGTCACGCGTGGGCGGACTGAGCACGGCGACGGCGCGACCCCGATCGGTCACCAGGATCGATTCCCCGGCGGCGACCCGCTTCAGGTATCGACTGGCGTGCTGCCGCAGCTCGCGGACGCCGATCCGCTCCATGAGCTACAAGGTAGCACCACACTGACCGTCGGTGATCACCCGATCACGTGAAGCGATCAGGCGCCCGCCAGGAAGCGCTTCGCCGCCTCGACGGCCGGTCCCGACGAACCCGCGTCCGTCACCAGCACCGCGAAGGCCAGGTCGCCGCGGTAGCCGACGAACCAGCCGTGCGAGTGGGTGCCGTCGCCGAACTGCGCGGTCCCGGTCTTGCCCCGGACGTCTCCGGAGCCGTTCAGCGCGGTCGCCGTCCCGCCGGTGACCACCTCGCGCATCATCGTGCGGAGCTGGTCGAGGGTCTGCGGCGCCGGCGGCTGCGGGGTGGCGTCCGCCTTGGTCTGCGCGCCCCGGACCAGCGTCGGCACCGGCATCCGCCCCTCGGCGATCGACGAGGTCACCAACGCCATGCCGAACGGGCTGGCCAGCACCGTGCCCTGCCCGATGCCGTTCTCCGCGCGCTGCACCGTGCTGCCGCCCGGCGGCACCTTGCCGGTGATGGTGGTCGCGCCGGCCATCTCGAAGTCCACGCCGAGGCCGAGCTGGTGCGCCGCGTCGGTCAGGGCTTCCCCTGGCATGTCGACCGCGAGCTGCGCGAACGACGTGTTGCAGGAGTGTGCGAAGGCCGTCCGCAGCGGCACCACGCCGAGGTCGAACTTCTTGTCGTTCGGCAGCGGCCGACCGTCGAACACCTTCTCCGCCGGGCATTCCACCGGGGTGTCGATGCCGGCCTCCCCGGATCCCAGGGCTGCGGTCGCGGTCACCGTCTTGAACGTCGAACCCGGCGGGTACTGGCCGGACAGCGCGACCGGGCCCTGCGCATCGGCGGGCGCGTTCTGCGCCACGGCGAGCACTTCGCCGGTCGACGGTTGCATGGCCACCAGCATCGCGGCCTGCGGAACCGGGTCGACCGCCTGCTCGGCGGCCCGCTGCGCGCGGTCGCCGAGGGTCACGTTGGTCGGCGCGACCGGTCGCTCCGCGACGCCGTGCAGCTCCGCGGCCTCCTGACCGGCCGCGTCGAGCGTCACGACGCGCCAACCGGCGTTCGCCTGGACCTGCTGGTCGACGACGCGCGCCACGCCCGCGAGCACCTGCGTGCCGTACCCGCGCTCCGTGGTGACCAGCCGCGTCTGGGCCGGGAAGCGCACGCCCGGCAGGTCGTAGATCCGGGACTTGACCTGCTCGTAGTCGCCCTGTCGGAGCGTGACCACCGCATAGGGCTGGCCCTGCGGCGTCTTCGCCACGCCGTCCAGGATGGACTGCTGGGTGATCGCGGGTTCGATGGTCTTCAGCGCGTTCGCCAACGAGGCCGCGACGCCGGGCACGTCCCCGGCCTCCTGCGCGCTCAGGCTCACCGTGATCAGCTGCTCCGGCCCCATGAGCTGCTTGCCGTCGCGGTCCAGCACCGGCGCCGGGTCCGGGCGCTGCTCGCGGTAGGCGAGGGACTGCCCGGCCGCCAGCTGCGGGTGGAGCACCGCGGGCGCCCAGCGGACCTTCCAGCCCTGCTCCTGCTCGACGAGCTTGAGCTCGTTCGAGTAGTTCCAGACCCTGCCCGCACCGAAGTCCCAGGACATGTCGAACCGGGCCGTCGGCGTTCCCTGCGCGTCCTCGGTCACCTCGCGGACCATCGCGTGCGCGGCCGTCGGCGCCAGGTTCCGCCGAGCCGCTTCGAGCGCCTGCTTGGCCTGGTCGGGGGCGTCCGTCTGGTTCGCCGCACCGACCGCGTCACCCGCCGCCACCGCGTTCACGAAGGCGGCGGCGACGTCCTCTTCAGACGGTCCGGTACTGCAAGCGGCCAGCGGCAGCAGCAGGAGCGCCGCCGCGCCGGCCAAGATCCGCGAGGAAACCATGTCCGCGAGTATGCCGAAATGCCCCGAAACGTCCACACCCTTTTTCGGCCCGTTGCCCGTTCGGTCAACGCACGCCGCACGGGAGACCCCGGCTCCAGTTGAAACCGGGGGTTCGGCACCCGCGGGTGGCCTGCGGTTTCAATTGAAACCGCAGATAACCATCCACAGTGGACCTTCAGAGGAGGACCGTGCCGAAGGAGCCGACCTGGCGGAAACCGACCTTCTGGTACGCCACCCGGGCCGCGGTGTTGTAGCCGTTGACGTACAGGCTCGCCGTGCGGCCCAGGCCGCGCACCAGCCGGTCCGCGACCGCGGCCGTTCCCGCCGTGCCCAGCCCGGTGCTGCGCCGGTCCGGGTGCACCCAGACACCCTGGATCTGCCCGACCGTGCGGGACAGCGCGCCGATCTCGGCCTTGAACACCACTTCACCGCCCTCGAAGCGGGCGAACGCCCGGCCACCGGCGATCAGGTCGGCGACCCGCGCCCGGTAGCTCGCCGCGCCGCCGTCGCTGGACGGGTCCACCCCGACTTCCTCGGTGAACATCGCGATCGCCGCGGGCAGGTAGCGGTCCAGCTCGTCCGGCCGGACCGGGCGCACCAGCGGGTCCGGGGCCACCCGGGGCGGCTCGGAGAGCGCCATGAGCGGCTGATCGGCGCGCACCTCGCGCGCCGGGCCCCACTGCGCCGCGACCTCGTTCCAGAGCGCGAGCACCTGCTCGGCCGGGCCGACCAGCGACGAGCAGACGCGGCGCCGGCGCAGCGCGCGGTCGGCGAAGGCGCGCATCGCGGCCGGTCCGCCGCGCAGCGGGATGAGGTTCGCGCCCGAGAAGCACATCCCGGTGAGCTTTCCGCCGTATCCCCAGAGCTCGCCGCCGAGGCGCAACGGGTGGATGCCGGCCTCCTCGACGCGCGCGGCCACCATGCAGGCCGCGACAGGGGCGGAATCCAGCACGGAACGGACCAGCACCGCGTCGCGTTCCTCCAACAGCCGTGCACCGGCGAGCTTGAGCACCTGCCAAGACTGCCAGAAACCCGGGGTGAAGAGCCCCACCGGCCGGTGTGCACCACACCGCCCCGAACCAGCACTCACCCATTCGGAGTAGCCCGGTCGACGGATAGCCGCGGATTCACCGCGGACGCGGCGCGCAGAAGTCCGGAAGAGCGAAACCGGCCGCCCCCTGAACCGGGGACGGCCGGCCGCACTAGATCAGCTGACGGTGACGACCGGCGCCCCGGCCGCGTCGTCGGCGGGCTCCATGTCCTCGGCGATGCGCATGGCCTCCTCGATCAGGGTCTCGACGATCTGGTGCTCCGGCACCGTCTTGATCACCTCGCCCTTGACGAAGATCTGGCCCTTGCCGTTGCCCGAGGCCAC
>NZ_SMKW01000104.1 GCF_004348985.1 Saccharopolyspora elongata
GCATGAGGCGGTTTGGTATCTCCCCCCGCAGGGCGACACCGAAGGGCCACACCTTCATCACCTGCACAGCACCACATCAAGAAGCCCTACCTACATCGAACTCCCTTCCGCGCTCGTGGCGCACCCACTTTCCTCCCATCGCCAGCGTCAAAACGGATCACTTGAACACCACTCGGCTCGGATCACATCGCACTGGCCCGAGCTCGCCTGTCCCACCCACCTGCTGACACCAGGACGCGGCGGACGTCAAGCCAACATGGTCACCAAAAACCAGCGATGAAGAACGCCAATCCCGCTCGAGCCATCTCCGCGCGTGCGAAGCCGACGCCGAAATACAGGCCCTTCTGGCGCTGCGCGAGGAACCGTCCCCGCATACGCGGGGCTGAGACGATCGCCGAGGTCGTGGATGCAGCATTGATCAAGAAGTACGCCTGAGCGATCCCAGTTCGTGTGCGAGGCCGACGCATGTCGTGGCGTTTCGTCGGCCCAACACGCAGCCACGAAATCCCAGCTCCTCGAGAACCACACTTCTGACCTGATTCGGAGTAGGCCATGCCCAGCTCTGTTAGAACCGTCAGTTCGTGGTGGTGGGCGTCGTGTTCGTTCAGACGCCGGCTGGTTCACGGCGTTAGGCTCAGCTGGTTGCCGGTTGGAGCTGTGGTTGGCTCCCTCTTCGACGGTCCAGTCCAGGCCGAAGTGGACGATCACCAGTCCGTTCGTGCGGAGGTAGTCGGACGCGGCCGCCTCGTCGTTGCCGATGGCATCGGCCAGACGAGCTCGGAGCGCTTCGAGTAGGTGGTCTTCCCTGACGTAGGTGCTCTTCGGAACCGGTGCCTGGGTGCGGGCGCTGGTTCGTCCGTGGCGGCATCGGTAGCCGGGCCGCTCGTGCACCCAGTGCGAATCGAACCGCCGGTCGCATACCCCGCACATGATCAGCCCCGCCAACACGTAGGTCCGCGTGTCTCCATCCTGGGTTTTGCGGGCAGCACGCATGTCCTGAACGCGCGCCCGCCCACGAGATGTCGTGCCGACGCCCTCCGAGACCCCTCTCCGAGAATTGCAGGAGAGAGGACTCGTCAGTTCCTGCGGCATCAGATATGAGGGCGATCTTCTCTCCTCCGCAATCCAGCAGAAGCGCTACGTGGCTATCGAAAACCATCCGCTGCGTGGCTCTGTCAATCGCCCCTGAGAAACCAAGGATCGACAGACCTCGGCAAGCTCCTCAAGACTCCTTGACGGCTCCTTTTCAACACTCATCGAAAAGCGCTTCACCCGCCAGGAGTCAAAAACCTCCAGCCCCTCCACTAGGAACTCGACGTCAACCTCAGCACCGTCAGCCTCAATAAAGAGGCACCCTGAACCATGGAAGTTGTATTCAAGGCCTTCGCAGATGGTTCCGGCCTTTTCCATGGCTCGCGACCGATACTGGCGGAGAAGATCAGCCAGTCCACCGACCCCCGGATGGCAGCGCTGAACAGTGCCGCGCACCCGGGACAGGGCTTGCAAGTACGCCTCGACCTCGTTCAAGGGCTCCCCTGTCATCGATACCCCGGTTTCCTGTACTTGTTCACTAGACGATCCGGGCCGACCTCAGCCCAGGCGGTCGTGATGTCATCAGCGCCCCCAGGATATCTGGCACGGATTTCAGCGTCTGAAAGAATCCGGTACGACACGTCGATTCCTGCGCGCTTCGCGGCAGCAACCCGGTGATGACCATCAAGGACATAGAGGTCGTCCCCAATCTTCGCCACCGAGATGGGGTCACCTTGCCAGCCGCTTTCCTTCATTGAAGCCGTCAGTGAATCGACATTCCTCTTGGAAGCGTTGCCCGACAAAGCCTCGGTACGTTTGAAGCTGAACGGATCAGCGCTTCCACAAATTCCATTCGAATTGTGGACAAGGACCGGTGTCTGTCCTGCAAGGACATGGTATGTGTGGATGCCGTCGACGGTGAGGTTGTGGACCCTCTGCAGCGCCGTCCAGGTCTTGGTGGACACGACCTGCAGTTGGGTGCCATCCGGCCCCTGCAGCTGGTCACCGGCGACAAGCTCTCCGGCCTTGACCCAACGGTGCTGCTCCGGAACCCAGAACGGATGCCCGTCAGTCGCCACCAGAACACCGGTCTCGTCGCCGGCCGGGCCGTCCGTGTCGACCGTGATCTCGACCAGATCCTTCTGGCCTTCACCCACGATCGTGGCCACCACGCGACGAGACGTCATTTCTCCCGTTACCGGGTCAGTGGCCAGAACCTCCTCACCCCCGCGGACCTCTTCGATCGGCTTCGTCGACCCGTCCGCCATCAGCACGCGCGTACCGGGCACGAAGCTGTTCGGCTCGCACGATTCGACACCTTGTGTCCCAGTGCCTAGCGCACCGGCCTCGAGAAGTAGCGTCGATCCAGCGCCGCCACCACCCGAGCCACAACCGTCGTAGAGCAGGCTTCGGTTGTGGTTGTAGCCGTCGCTGCTGCTCCAGGTTTCGGTGATTTCGCAGCCGTCACCGCTGTAAATCGCCCGTGCCTGTGGCGGCAACGGAGCCGGACCTCCAGCTGCGGTCAGCTCGTCCGGAATGAACGGTTCATCCGCGACGGAGCCAAGCACGCCGAGTTCGATTGGCGTTGCGGTTCGTGCCGCGTCGATCTGCGCCTGGACATTCGGCGCGACGGTCTGGGTCAGCGGCGGGCGGGCGTGCGGGGTCAGTGCGTCCATGCGGACGCGTTGCGCGCGCGCGGCCTGACGGGCCGCCTCTGCCGCTGCCAGCGCTGCGGCAGAGCCGACCGACACCCAGCGGGAGGCAGCACGAACGCCACCGCTGATCTTTCCGCGCCCCGTCTTACCCGAGGAACCGGTGTTCTTACCCGAGGAACCGGTGTTGTACTTCAGGAACCGGCTCAGGTTGGGCGAGTGGTAACGCGGCTGCCCCGGCAGGTACCGCGGCGCGGGAAAACTCCTGCCACCAGGCGTGTTACTCGTGGCAACGGAACCAGCGAACCAAGACGCCACCGTTCCCACCACGCGGCCCACCTGGACCACACGACTGATGACCGGCGCCAGCCGCCAAACCCCGTAGGCAACCGCAACTGCGACTGGTATCCACTGCCCGGTGGGGTCGGTGTGGTTGAGCGGGGAGCTTCCGGCATAGGTGTAGCGGTTGGCGTTGCCGATGTCGCGGGGGTCGAGAGCGGCCTGGTCACGGGAGGCGAAGGTGCCGGTGCCGGGTTGGTACCAGCGGGAGCCCATGTTGACCCGGCCGGTGTCCGGGTCGGTGTACTGACGCTGGAAACCCAATCCCGGCTGGACACCTTGTGCTTCGATCTGGGACCCGAGCGGAGTGAACGTCCGCCAGCCCGACAGGCCGCCGGTGGTGGGATCGACTACGCCGACCAGGTCGGTGTGCTGGTTGGCCACCGCCACGCCCGACGTGCCGGCCGTGGTGACGCCGAGTGGTTCGCCGCCCGGCAGGTAGCTGTACAGCGATGCGCCTTCTGCGGCCACGTCCAGGGACCGGCCCGCGTAGGCCACCCGCCCGCCGTCTGCGGACACGAGGCGGTTGAGGGCGTCGTAGGCGTAGATGTTGGTGCCGTCGGAGACCAGTTCGTCGAAGGCGTTGAACACGACCTCCGTCGACACACCGCCAGCAGCGTGTGAGGCGAGGGTGCCGCGCGGGGTGTATGTGTAGTCGATTCCGCCTCGGGAGAGCAGTTGGTTTCGTTCGTTGAACACCGCGGTCTGGCCGCCGATGTCCACGAGGTTTCCGGCCGGGTCCCAGCCGTAGCCGGTCTTGGTGGTGCCGTTGTCCCACCAGGACAGGCGGCCGGCTTGGTCGTAGCCGTAGCTGGAGGCGGCCAGTCCGGCCGGTGCTTCGGCTTCGCTGCGCACCAGTCGGTCTTCCAGGTCGTAGACGTAGCGCTGCGCACCGGTCACCGCACCACCCGGGTCGCGGAAGGTGTCGGCGGACAGGCGGCTGAGCGTGTCGTAGCCGAGCTCGCGGGACGCGCCGCCGGTTCCGTAGTCGACCCTGGCCGTGCGACCGGCGGTGTCGTAGGAATACGCCGATGTGCCGCTGAGCGGATCCACCACCGACGCCAGGCGGCCGACCGGGTCGTAGCCGTAGGTGACCTTGCCGGCGGCGGTGGTCGCGTTGGTGAGGCGGCCTTCGTCGTCGAAGGCGAACGACGAATCACCGGACGGGCCCGATGCCGAGATCAGGTTGTTGCGGTCGTCGTAGCCGAAGGTGTTCACGCCGCCGGGTGCCGACGCCGTGGTCATCCGGCCCATCGCGTCATAGCCGAACACGCGGTCCGTTGTGGACGCCGCCGTACCGGTTCCGGCTTGCCGAACGAGGTTGCCCAGCGCGTCGTAGGAATGCGTGATCGTGACGCCGCCGGGTTTGGTCAGGGTCGCGATGCGGCCCATCGCGTCATAGGCCGCGGTGTAGGTGCGGTCGGCTGGGTTGGGGGTTTGTGCGGTGGCGGGTTCGATCGTCGATTCCGCCAGGCCCCAGGGGTTCACCGTGAACGCGGTGGTGTTGCGGTTGCCGTCGGTGGCACGGGTGATGTTGCCCGCCGCGTCATAGCCGTAGCCGGTGGTGATGCGTTCGTTGGCGGAGATGGGGCGGGTGATCGACCTCAGCTGGTTCAACGCGTCGAAGGCCATGGTGGTCGTGGCCTGGTAGGCGTCGGTGCTGGAGGTCTGGTTCCCCGCTTGGTCGTAGCCGAAGCTGCGGGTTCGGACCGTCTTCCCTGCTGCGTCCAGGTCCGAAGTCCCGACCAGACGTCCGGCGAGGTCGTAGCCGTAGGTCGTGGTCACGCCGGAGGACCTGGTGATCGCAGTCAGCCGCCCTGCCCCGTCGTAACCCGCTGCGGTGGTCAGCCCAGCCGGGTCCACCATGGACAGCGGGTTTCCGAGGTCGTCGTGGGTGAACCGCGTGGTGAGGCCGGTCGGTGTGGCGGAGGTGGCCGGGTTGCCCAACGCGTCGTAGGTAGAGCGGGTGGTCAGGTTCCGTGCTGGCCCGGGCTCTCGTTCGACCACTGTGGCAGTGATCTGGCGTCCGAGCTTGTCGTAGGTGGCGTGTGTCTGCGCGCCAGTGGGTGCGGTGGCTGACAGTTGTTCGCCCAGTGGGTCGAACGTCGCCGTCCACGTTCCGCCGGTCGCTGCCCCGGGCAGTGGTGGGTCGGTGCGGCGCACGAGGTTGTCGAGCTCGTCGTAGTCGAATGTGGTGAGGTTCTCGAGCGCGTCGGTGCGGCTTTTGACTCGCCCGGCCGCGTCGTAGGCCGTGCGCAGCGTCGCGGTGATCGGTGCAGAAGCGCCTGGTGGGGTGTAGTCGGGCATCGTGACCGACGTCTGCCGGCCCACCTTGTCGTAGCCGTAGCGGGTGGTGTTGCCGTTCGGGTCTCGCTCTGCGACGACTTCGTCGAAGGTGTTGTAGCCCGTGGCTGTCCCCGGGTGCACGAGCGCGGCAGGACCGCCGTTGGCCTCCGCTTCGACCGGGGGTTCGGTCACCGTCGTGACCCGGCCCAGTGCGTCGTAGCCGAAGTGCGTGGTGAACGCGGCGGGGTCCGCGCCACCGGCAGTGCCCCGCGGATCGACGACCGACAGCGGCAGGCCGCGTTCGTCGAGGTCTGCGGTGGTCACCAGTGCTTCGGTGCCGGTGTGGGTCGTGCTCGACTTCTGCCGACCCATCGGGTCGTAGGCCGCCTCGACGTCGGATGCCACCGAACCATCGGCGTTGCGCTGGATCATCCGGATTGGGTTGTCCAGCGGGTCGAACGTCGTCTCCGACGAGCGCAGCACCTTTCCGCCGTCGTGATCGGTGGTCGTGATCGGCCGTCCACCGGGGTCGTAGGACGTGGTCGTGCGGTAGCGGCCGTCGCCGTTGGTGCGCACGGACTCGGCCCCGTTGCCCAGGTATTCGTAGCTGTGCAGCAGCAGGTCCCGTGCCTCGGTGCTGTCCGGGTCGGTGTAGCCGAGGAGCCGTTCGGAGGCGAGCAGGTTGTCGTCGTAGTAGGTGAAGGCGCGGGTACGTCCCATCGCGTCGGTGATGCCGGCGAGGCGGCCCGCTGGGTCGTAGGCCCTGGATTCCAGGACGACATCGCGCGGCTGGCCTCCGTCACCGGTGAACCCGGCGACGGTGATGGTGGCGAGTTGGTGGTGGGTTTCGGTGTAGGTGTAGGTGAACACCGAGCCGACCGGGTTGATCAGCCGGGAGACCTCACCGAAGGTGTCGTACTCGGTGCGCGTCACGCCGCGCTCGGGATCGGTGACGGTGTCGACCCGGCCGCGGTTGTCGTAGGTGTAGGCGGTCGTCCGCGCGCCATCAGTGCCGACGGCGTCGTCCACTGTGGTCTCTTTGACCGTGCCATCGGCGTTGTAGACGTGCGTGGTGCGCCGTTGGTGCTGACCTCCGCTGACCGCATCGATCACGACGGGCTCGAGGACTTCGGTCAGACGGGAAGCCTTGTCGTAGCCGTAAGTCGTGGTCACGCCGTCCGGGGTCGTCTTCGAAACGACCGTCTCGTTGCTCTTGCGACCCAGCTCGTCGTAGCCGTAGCGCGTGATCAGGCCGGCTGGGTCGACGAGTTCGGCCAGATCGCCCGCACTCGTGTAGGTGTAAGTGCTGACACCGCCTGCCGGGTCGGTAGCGGACGCGAGCAATCCGGGAGGCTGGGTTCCGCCGCTGGCAGCGGGTTCGGTACCTGCCGTGTAGGTGCGGTTTGTCTTCCGCTGTGCACCGGTGGTCGCGCCCGGCACCGACTCCGCCGACAGTTGCCCGCTTGGCGTGTAGTCGTAGGTGGTCAGGTACGTGTTGTCCGCGGCAGAGGCGGAACGTCCGTCGCGTGCCTGGATGACGCGGTCGTTGCGGGGATCGAGCGGGTCGTCCTGGTTGAGGAAGTAGCTCTGGTAGCTGGTGTAGCACGCCTCGGTGCCTGGGGTCGCGCACACGGTTCGGGACAGCTCGTTGCCGCGGGCGTCGTTGGAGAACGTGGTGACGTGCCCGTTCTCGTCGGTGATGCGGTTGACGAAACCACCGACGTCATAGCCGTACAGGCGCGTGCCTCCGGCCGGGTCGCTGACCGAAACGAGTCGCCCGCCACGTGTGGGGTCGTAGGTGTAGGTCGTGACACCACCGGTCGGGTTCGTCGTCCGCACCGCGGTGGCCGCTACCTTGGCCGAGTAGTGGTCGGAGATGCCGGCGGTGTCCAGGGCACGGTGGTAGACGGCGACGTCGCCGATCACTCCGTTGAAGTAGCCCCAGGAGTTGGCGGGTTTGGCCGGCCAGTCCGATGTCGACACCAGGCCGGCCCCGACGAGGTCGTACCGGTCGATGTTGATGACCTGTCCCGACAGCGAACCCACCAGGTTTCCGTCCAGGTGCAGTCGCTGCTCGTCACCGTCGGCGGTGAGGACGGCGTGGTGCCATTCGCCGTCATTGACGACGCCTGGAGTCACGATTCCCGCGGTGTTTCCGTTCCAGAAGTGCCCGTGGAGCTTGCCGTCGGTGCCGACGTAGAGCACCGGCATCGCCCCACCTGACGGGCTGCTGCCGGGGACGTCGTTCCCGGTCGCGTACAGCACTCCCCCGTCGGTCGAGCTGGTGTTGAACCAGAGCTCGACCGAAAGCCGGCTGCGGCCGTGCGTTTGCCGGTCCGGCAACTGCAGGTAACTGGACGTCCCGTTGAAGGCGACGGCTCCCGAACCGCGCATCGGCGGCTCGGCGGCCAAGGTGACGTCGTGGTAGGAGCCGACGACCAGCGAGGGGTCCGACTCTGCGTGCGTGGCGTTGTTCGGTTCTTCCAGTCCCCACAACGCCTTGGGGCCGGTGCTGCGCACTGCGGCCCTGTACGAGTCGCGGGTCCCTCGTGCCGCGTAGTGCTGCTGCGCCTCGCTGCTGGTGATGGCTCGCGGGTAGAGCGCGACCTGGCCGATGGCACCTGTGAAGTAGCCCCAGTCGTGCTGTGGACGGGCTGGCCAGGTCAGCGTCGCCACCAGGCCGAGCCCGACGAACGCGTGCGGGTCGAGGTTTTCGATCTCGCCGCTTTGCGAGCCGACTGCGACTCCGTCCAGGTACATCGTCTGGTGGTTGTCGGCTCCGGCGAGCACGACGTGGTGCCAGGTTCCGTCGTTGACCGGGTTCGGCGATGCGATGCCGGCGGTGTTGCCGTTCCAGAAGTGACCGTAGAGCTTGCCGTCGGTGCCGACGTAGAGCACCGGCATCGCCCCGCCCCAGGGTGCGGGCTCCGATGGCAGGTCGTTGCCGGTCGACAGCAGTACTCCGCCGGTGTTGGAGCTGGTCTTGAACCACAGTTCCGCGGACAGCTGCCGGTTGCCGTTGACGGCGTTGTCCGGGAGCCGGACGTAGCTCGCGGTGCCGTCGAACGAACGCGCTGAACCGCTTGCGAAGGGGCCTGGGGTTTGACCGCCTGTTCCGCGGTGGTACTCGGCTCGCCGCAGCCATGCCTGACCGTCTGCGGCGGTGCCGGACTTCTCGGTCAGCCGCCAGTGCGCATCCGGCGCAGATCCCGCGACCGCTGTGCCGTACCGGAAGCCGTCGCCCTCCGTGGCCGGGGCACCGACCGCATGCGTGCCGCCGTCTCCGTCGGTGTGGCTGGTGACCCGTGCCGTGGCCGGGTCGTAGGCGAGGTCGGCTGCGATCTTGCCGCCGGGCCGCGTGATCTGGTTGAGCTGGTGGGTCGCGGCTCGGGCTGCGTAGTGCTCGGCGACGACCGTCGCACCGATGGCCTGGTGGTAGATGGCCACCTCGGCGATGGCGCCGTCGAAATGGCCCCAGTTGTCGACCGGGCGAGCCGGCCATTCGCGGGTGTCGACTCGTCCGGCACCGACGTGGTTGTAGGGGTCGATGTTGTGCATTGCCCCGGCTTGGGTACCGACCGGAATCCCGTCCAGGTACAACGTTTGCGAGTCGCGCGCTGCGGATAGCACCACGTGATGCCATGCGCCGTCGTTGACGGGGCTCGCTGAAGTGATCCCGGTGACCGACTCGTTCCAGAAGTGACCGTGCAGCTTGCCGTCGGTCCCGACGTAGAGCACGGGCATCGCCCCGCCTGATGCGGGATCCGCACCGGGGCGGTCGTAGCCGGTGGAGAACAGGACGCCGCCGTTGGTCGAGGTGGTCTGGAACCACAGCTCGACTGCGATGTACTTGGAGTTGCGGACCAGGTCATCGGGCAACTGCACGTGGCTTGTGCTGCCGTCGAATCCTGCGGCGGTGGTCGAACTTCCTGCGATCGGCCCCGGGCGGCCGGGCTGGAGGTTGGCGGAGGTGGCTTCGTGGCTGCTCCAGTAGCCCGGGACTTCGCTGGCCGCAGCGTTTCCCGGGGCATCGGCGAGCCGCCAGTACGCCTGGGGGTTCGCGTCCAGGACGACCGGGCGGTAGTGCGACGCAGCGGTGTACTCGTAGCCCAGGCAGGCGCCGGCCGGATCGCACGCCAGGTTCAGCTGGTCGCCCGCGTAGCGGTAGAACCACGTCAAGGCGCCGGCGGACACTTCCGAGACGTGCCCGTCGAGCCAGGTGAACGTCAGCGACCGCCCTGATGTCGCGTCGGTGACCTTCTCCAGCGTGCCGTCGGCGCGATAGCTGATCGTCTGCACGTGGCCGGAAGAATCGGTGATGGTCGTGAGCCGGCCCGCGGCGTCGAAGTCGTGGCGGTCACCGCCGCTGGTCCGCAGCGTCCACCCCGTGCCGGGGTCGCCGATCAGCGTCGCCGGATGTCCGGCAGGCGCCGCATACGTGCCGTCGGGGTTCTTGCCGAAACGCGCCGTCCGGCCGTCGGGATAGGTGACCACGACGTTGCCGGTTCCGTCACCGTCGGGAACGATCCGGCTGTCCCAGCGGGTTGACCAACCCGTTCCGAAAGCCAACCCGCTGCGCGGATCGAGGCTGTTGTAAGAGCGTTCCACCGCCAGGGGCGGCCCGACCGCGGAAATCGACGCATCGACGACCTTGGTGGCGTAGTTGCCGACCCCAGGATCGACCGCGCCATCGGTTCCCGACAAGTGGCTGGTGATCGCGGGTTGCGGCACCTGCGTGGACAGGTAGGCGCCCTGTGTCCAGGGGCTGGCGGTGTTGAAGTCGCCGATCTGCCCGTACCACAGGTACGTCTTGCCCCACCGGAGCTTGCCCTCGGGCACCGGCCACACCGGCGATTCGACGAACCCCGAGGTGAAGCAGTTGGATCCGTCTGCTTCGCAAACCTTGAAGTTGTAGTCGATCCCCCGCCCCGGCCAGTTGTCCGGGTCGCGGCCGCTCAACGCCAGCGTCGGCGTGAGCACGCCGGAGTTGTGGTTGCTCGGCGGCGACATCGATTCCACCACCGGCTTCTGGTTCGGGATGGTGAACCGAACCGGCGCCGACCACGGCACGTCCTGCCAGGAGAACCGGGTGGTGCCGAAATGGTCCATGTCCCAGTGCAGGGTGTAGTCACCCGGCGGCAGGCTCTTCACCGTCGCGTTGACCAACGCGGTCTGACCTGGTGCCACGTTGTGCGGCATCGCCGTCCACGCCGTGCGGTCCGCGGGGAGTTCGACACCGGTGGCGTCGAAGAGCCGGTAGCCGAGCTTGTAGTTGTTCGTCGGCGTCCAGGTGTCCCGGCCCAGGTTGGTGACGGTGACCTGCATGATCCCGTCCTTGGTGGTGGTCACCACCGGACTCATGCCACCGACCTGGTAGTTGGCCCAGTACGGGGAGTGGGTGATCTCCAGGTACGGCGGGTTCGCCGACGCCGCGCTGGCGAACTTCTTCCACCCCTTGGTGTCTGTTTCCGACGCGCGCACCGTAAGCCCGTGGTTCGGTGCGCCGTGGGTCCACCCGTGGACGAGATCCCGACCGGCGTTGCCGAGATCGATGTCGACCCACCGCGAGCCACAGCCGCCACCGTCGAACCCGAACGCGAAGCTCCGCCGGGCGATCTCCGGGCCGAACCCCGGGCCGGGGAAGGTCTTGTTGCCCCCGACCGCCCACGGCTGAGTCACCGGATTCACGTACACGTCACGCGGTTCGCACGAATAGGACCACGTCTCGTACATCCACAGCTTCGCACCGAGGATGTAGTGCCCGGCCAGCTCGGCACCGACCGAGTCGAACTTCAGGTACGCGGCCGCCCTGTTACCGCCGCCGTTGTACGTGCCGACGCTGAGGTTCGGATCACCGGAGTAGTCCGCGTTGTAGGGCGAAAGCACGTAGGTCGAGCCGTTGGTGCCCTTGCCCACCACGCTCGGGTCCACCTTCACCGGGAAAACCCGCTCCGGCGAGGCCAGCCACTGCTCGTCGACGCTCACCCGCAGGACGGGACTGGTGGCATCACCGACCAGCTCGTAGCGCACCGCGGTCGAGCGGGCTCCCTCTCCCGAACCCGGGTCAACCTTCGAATCCTCCATGAACCCCGGCGGCAGCACGTACTTCACCACGCCGTCCAGGGCCTTCAACATCACCGAGCCTCCGTCGAGCTCAGCCCGCAGATTCCCCAGTGACAGCGGAAAATCCCACGACGTAGGGGAATCCGGCGACTTGAGGACGATCGTTTCCTTCACCCCGGCCGGCACTGCTTGCAGTTGCAGGTCCGCACCCGGCCTGATCTCCGAATAGGTGATCTGGTCTCCCTCGACCACACCCCGCACGCTCCCAGCACCAACGACGCCGTAGCCGAAGGAAGCCCCGTCCTCGAGCTTCATCGTCGCGACCTGGTCGGCGTCCGACACCGCGGCGAACTGCTTGTTCTCGGCATCGGAGCGGGTCCGCCAGACATCGCCCGCGGAGACCAGCGATGAGTCGATCGGCGCCCAACTACCGTTGTCCTGCTGCGTGAAACGTCGGCTCTGGTACACGCGCACGGTCTCGGTTCCATCGGCGTTGTCGAACACCTGCCGATGGCTGCTCCGCCGCTCCAGCAACTCACGGCTGGTCGCTGGGTCGAATCCCTCGGGCTCGGCCGGCGGCGCGGCGCCGACCTCGACCTCGGTCCGCTCCACTTCCTGCTGCGGCAGGCCCGGCACCGGATGCCTCGCGTCCGGTGCCAACCCGGTGGCTGGCGTCGCATTGTGCGGCGCACCGCCGGAATCGCCTCCGGGACTGGTGGCTTCGGCGGGGACCGAGTGCGGCAGCCCAGCCGCGCTCCCCTGCTCTTGCTCGGGGATCTCACCGGCAGCGGCGAACGCCAGCTGCGGCGGCACGGTCAACAGGCCAGCCGTCACGGCCAGCACCAACAACACCGAAACAACGCGATAGGCGCACAGCACGGCGCGCCGCTGCAAGTAGCGCAACACGGAGAACCCCAACGATGAGCTTCAGACAGTGGTCCGGCAAAGAAGGGGAACCGAGCCGCGCACGTGAAACGATCAACTCACGGCAGCGGAGCGGTTCAAGCGGCAACCCCGACCCGGCGAATGCTCAGGACGACATCGACGCACGGCAGCAAGCCGCGCGACTCAACCAGGACGGAGAACGCCAGGGAACACATCAAGAACATAGCGAGCGGACATCCGATCACCAAGCAGAAAAATCCGACATACCAGGTGATCGTGATCTCCTTGACAAAGAAGACCCTGGGCACCAGCCCCATCGAGGTAGGAGAGGACGCTAGGCCAGTCTGGTGAATGCCGGGGCGTTGCCGCAGTTGCTTGTAACGCCGGGTGCTCTCTTCGATATCCATGGATGAGACCTGAGCACGGCGACGATGCCCAGCGCACAGGCTCAGGGGCATCAGATGAAGGGACCAGGGTTGTTTTGTTCGGCAGGAATCAGGGAGCGGAGGTTGCTGCGCTTCAACACCAGCTGGCCGCGGCACATGCCACGATTGCCGAGCTGCGGGGCATGGGTGGGGCAGCTCCGCTGCACGGAAACGACAGCGCTCGAGACAGAGCTGCCCCAGCTCCGGTCCACCGTGGACCAAACCAGGAATGAGCACGCGACCCTCAGCGCCTCCCAGCAAGAACTCAAGGCCGACATCAAGACCTAGCGCTCCCAGCTCGTTGAGGTCTGCCAGCCTGGTTTGTTCAAGGTGCTGGCGTGGTCGGGCCGTGCCTGTCACCTCTACCTCGGTAACGAGCGCAGCCCGTCGCGGTGCCGGGCTCAGCGCTCCTTCAGCACGTCCTTCTGAGGCGTAGCCTTGCGAGTCTGGTGGCGTCGATGTGGCGCAAGTGGGTGAACGGAGGAAGGTTTGCGTTTCACCGTTGTGGAACGGCGAGGGCCGCGTCTTCCGACGACCTTTCCCAGCGCGCAACTGGTCCGGGACGCCTGGAACGACCGCGTTTTTGTCGCTGCCGCCAACCAACGTTCATGTGCTCACTGGCCGCAATGGTGTTGGCAAGTCCGTGCTGCTCAATCGCATGGTCGCCGCTGTCGCCGACGTCCGCGCCACCGGGGTGGACTCGGGCCAAGTCGTTACCAACGGCGCCACTGACCGTGCCACGTTGATGAATGTGGTGAGCGTTTCCTTCAGCGCTTTTGACGATTTGTGCCGATACCACGAGAATCGCAAGCGATCAAATACGCCTATATCGGACTCCGGCCTTCCGCATCCGAGGATCGTCGCGCATCAATGACGTTCTCAAATCTGGCCACGGACTTCGCGGACAGCCTGGAGATCTGTCGAACTGGGGCACGTGCTCGGCGGTGGTTGCAAGCGATGACCACACTGGGCTTCGTCAGCGCTGGCATCGTGGACGATCGTTGGCTGACCGACTACAACGCCGAGATCGATGAGCACGCCAGGAGCCAGGTGACGAAGAGCCTGTTTTCCGGCCTCAGTTCTGGGCAGAAGATCGCGCTGCTGACCATGACTCGCTTGGTCGAGGTAGTCGTCGAACGCTCGCTTGTCGTCATCGACGAACCTGAAGCCCACCTACATCCGCCGCTGCTGGCGGCATTGATTCGCGCGTTGTCTGATCTGCTCGCCGACCGCAACGGACTGGCGATCCTCGCCACGCATTCGCCTGTGGTGTTGCAGGAGGTTCCCGCGAGCTGCGTATGGAAGCTGCGCCGTTATGGAGACCACCTGGTCGCGGACCGACCCAGACTTGAAACGTTCGGCGAGAACGTCGGCGTGCTGACCCACGAGGTATTCGGACTCGAAGTGACCGAGGCTGGTTTCTATCGGGCACTGAGGGACGTGGTCAACGAGGGCTTGTCCTACGACGCCGTTGTTGACCGGTTCCACAGTCAACTCGGTGGGGAGGCCCGAGCACTGGTGCGCGCGTTGATCGCCGTGCGCGAAGATCGTAGGCGGATTGTACCGTGCCATAACCTATTTGCGGGCCGCGACCAGGGGTTTCGTTGCCCCCTGCGATCAGCCCATGATCGCGGATCATGGTGTTTCGACTGATGTACCTGGCGTCGGTGACGGTCTTCGCCTGGCTGAGACTGGCCGCCCGGCGTACGGCGGCCAAGGACGTCGAGATCCTGGTGTTGCGACATGAAGTGGCGGTGTTACGCCGCCAACTGGGGCGCCGACCTCGTTTGTCATGGCCGGATCGAGCAACTCTGTCCGCGCTGGCTCTCTTACTTCCCCGCGCCCTGCGACGGGCCCGGATCGTCACACCCAACACTCTCCTGGCTTGGCACCGGCGTCTGATCGCCAAGAAGTGGACCTATCCCTCACGGCCTGGTCGGCCACCGATCACCACCAAACTCCGCGACCTGATCGTCCGCTTGGCCCGAGAAAATCCCAGGTGGGGCCATCGGCGCATTCAAGGCGAACTGGTCGGCCTCGGGCATCACGTGGGTGCGGGCACCATCCGTCGCATTCTCCGGAACTCCCGCCTCGGCCCCACTCCACGCGAAGCCGACACCTCATGGTGCAGCTTCCTCCGCGCTCAGGCATACGGCCTGCTCGCCGTCGATTTCTTCCACATCGACACCATCAGCCTTCGCCGACTGTACGTCCTATTCGTGATGGAGGTTCGCACCCGCACCGTGCACATCCTCGGGGTCACCGCCCACCCGACTGGTGTCTGGACCGCCCAGGTAGCCCGCAATCTCCTCACCGACCTCGGCGAACAGGCCGCATCGTTCCGGTTCCTCATCCGCGACCGTGACACCAAATACACACCAGCATTCGACACAATCTTCGCTTCCGAGGATGTGACCGTCATCAAGACCCCGCCCCAGACACCACGGGCGAACTGCTACGCAGAACGATTCGTCCGCACCATCCGCGATGAATGCACCGACCGCGTCCTGATCTACAACGAACGGCACGCCGTGCGAGTACTCAGTGAATACGCCGACCACTTCAACATCCACCGTCCACATCAGAGCCTCGATCAACACCCACCGCAGCACGATCGCACGACGATGCCGCCGAACGACGCTCTCATCCGACGCCACAAAGTCCTCGGCGGACTGATCAATGAGTACACCCGAGCCGCTTGACTCCGATCAGCAAAACACCATGTCAACCCCGTGATCCGGATTTTGGCACGGTACAGGCTCACCGACATCGACGGAATCGCCGACATTCTTCAGCCAGCGAGTCACGGTGCCGAAAGTGATGCTTTCCCCCAGCTCGGGCATCGAGACCTCGGTGACCTCAGTGGGCTGAACGGGCATGGAAGCAGAACTCCTTTGTCACAGAAGGTCGAGTGCGGCGGCGACGACGCTGTCGGCGTCGATACGGTGGTAGCGGTACACGCTGTCCAGGTCGCCGGACTGCCCGAATCGGGTCACGCCCAGGTGCGTGGCTCGCACCTGGTTGACGCCGGTGAGGAATGCGAGCGTGTGCGGGTGCCCGTCGAGCAGAGTGACGAGCGGGGTGGCGCGGCGGACCGGGAAGGCGGCGTCGAGGATCCAGGTGTCCGCGGTGCCGTGCCCGGACCGGGCCTGCACGGCGTCGAACAGCAAGCCGGGGCTGGTCACCACGACCACATCGGCCGCGGTGCCGAGCGACTGCAGTCGTTCGGCGGCGACGAGCGCTTCGGGTACCGTGGCGCCCATCGCGGCGATGGTGACGACCGGCTGCTCGCACGTCCGTAGCGGGTAGGCGCCCGCCACGGCCTGTCGGCGACGCCGCTCGCGGGCTCCGGGGTCGCTCGGCACCGCGGCGAGTGACTGGTCGACCGGCCGGGTCGACAGTCGCAAGTACGTGCTGGTGCCGTCGGGGCGGCCGAGCCGGGCCAGCGAGGCCAGCAAGGTCCATTCGACGTCGATCGCGAAAGCCGGTTCGTAGGTTGTGCAGCCCGGCTGTTCGAGACCCACGGACGGGGTGGTGATGGATTGGTGGGCCCCGCCTTCCGGTGCGAGTGAGACGCCGGACGGCGTGCCGACGAGGATCGACTGCCCGCCAGCGTAGATACCGAAGGACCACGGTTCGAGCGCCCGCTCGACGAAGGGGTCGTAGAGAATGCCGATGGGCAGCAGCGGCTGGCCCCACCGGGACCAGGTCGCGCCCAGTTCTCCGAGCGCGCCGACCAGATTGCCTTCGGCGATGCCCAGCTCGATGTGCTGCCCGGTGGGCCTCTCCCGCCAGTGCAGGATCGTCTCGGCGTCGTCCTCGAACCAGTTCTTGCGCTCCGCGGGTGACCAGACGCCGACCTTGTTGACCCAGCCGCCGAGGTTCGTGGACGACGAGACGTCCGGGCACAGCGTGACCACCCGGCGTGCCGCTTCGGGCGCCTCACGGGTTAGATCGAGCAGCGTGCGGCCGAGTGCCGCCTGTGTCGTCGCCTTGCCCGACGGCGTGCGGCCGATATCGCTCGGCAGGGCGGGAACGGCGGCGAGTGCCGCCGGGTCGCGCCGCAGGCGTTGCGCGGTGGTGGCGCAGGCGCGACCGGCAGGAGAGTCCGGGCCGAAGCGCTGCCACGGCGCGTCGAGCGAGACTCCCGAGCGCTCGGCGAGCGCGGCGATCTGGTCGGCCGACAACAGGGACGAGTGGTTCTGCGGATGGCCTTCGCTCGCCAGCCCGAATCCCTTGACGGTATAGGCGAAGATCACCGTGGGCCGGGTGTCGTCGATCTGGGCGAACACGTCGCTGACGGCCTGCAGGTCGTGCCCGCCGAGGTTGCGGATCGCGGCGTGCAGCGTGCCGTCGTCGAGCGTGCGGACGAGCGACGCCAGCTCCGGCGTGTCCGGCAACCGTTCCCTCAGCTGTGCCGGCGTGCAGCGCAGCAGCCGCTGGAACTCCGGATTGGACATCTCGTCGATCCGCGTCCGCAGCGCGTCACCGCCTGGGCGCTCGAACAGTTCGTGGAGTAACTGGCCGTACTTGACCGTGAGGACCTGCCATCCCGCGGCGGCGAACATGCCCTGCAACCGCGGCGCGCCGATGTTTGGCACCACCCGGTCCAGGCTCTGCCGGTTCAGGTCGACGATCCACACGACCTCGCCCAGTTCGGCCACCATCGGGTCCATGAGCGCTTCCCAGACCGCGCCCTCGTCCAGCTCCGCATCGCCGACCAAGGAGTACTGCCGCCCGGCTCCGGTCTGCTCCCCCAGCGTCGTGACGTAACGCCGTGCCACCGCACCCCAGATCGGTGCCGTCGCGCCGATGCCGACCGAGCCGGTCGAATAGTCCACCGGGTCCGGGTCCTTCGAGCGCGACGGGTAGCTCTGCAACCCGCCGAACTCCCGCAACGTGGTCAGGTACGACTCGTCGAGCTCTCCCAGCAGGTAGTTGATCGCGTGCAGCACCGGTGAGGCGTGGGGCTTGACCGAAACCCGGTCCCCCGAGCGCAGATGCTCGAACCAGAGCGCGGTCATCAGCGTGGTCATCGACGCCGACGACGCCTGGTGACCGCCGACCTTCAGCCCGGTCGGGTTGGGCCGGACCCGGTTGGCATGGTCGATGATCGCGGTGGCCAGCCACCGCACCCGCTGCTCGATCTCCGCGAGCACCATCAACCGATCCTCGCATATGTCGAGCATGGCAGGGGGAACGATGGGCGCGGACATTGAAGAACTCCTTCATAGAGCACAAACCGTTTACCGCAGTGGAACTTCCACATCGTTGCCGGTTTCCATCCCGTCGCGCAACGCTCCGACCGCCCAGGATTGTTGCCGATGTCGCAAGAATCCCGGCTCCGGAGAAACAATCGACTACGTTCACCGTATGAACGAAACCACGAAAATCGAGCCGGTAAAGTTGGGAAATGTGCTGCACCCGGTGGAGGATGTGGACGCGGCGGTGCAGTTCTACGCCACAACTTTCGGCCTGGCAACGAAATTCGTCGACGGCGACCGCTACGCCGCCCTCTACGCGGGCGGCACCACGCTCGCCCTCTCCGGCCCTTCGGAAGACATCACCGGTGGCGCGCCTGCGGCGTCGTTCAAGGTTTCCGACGTCGCCGCGGCACTGGCCACACTGGTGGAAAGCGGCGGATCCGTTGTCCGGCAACCGGAGCGGGGCCCGCACGAGGTGCGAGCCGTCGCGCGCGACCCCTGGGGAAACACCTTCGTCGTGTACGGACCGCAGTAGCGGGCCACTCACTCAAGGCGCCCCCCAACACGAAACCATCCTTTTCAGACAGTCACATCGGGTGCGCGGCCGGCCACGTCGGCCGCTTCGCCGAGGACGCGAGACACCCCTCGCGGGGGATCGATCTCAGCCGCACGCACGAATTCCAGAAATCGAGCCGCGGCCGGCGAGAGGTCTTGACCGCCGCGGTACACCACACCGGTGACTCTCGTCGCATTCGGCGATTTCACGGGTACCACCACGAGATCATCCAGGCCAAAGCCCTGCAACTCCAACGCGGGCAACACCGCCACACCCACGCCCGCCCGCAGGAGCCCGCCGATCGCCGCCACGCTCGGCGCGTTGAAGTGCCGGCTCACCGGGATCGAGTGCTCGCCGAACACTGCGTCGGTCATCGCTCGGATACTGGTCCCGGGCGGCGTCGCGACCACCGTTTCGCCCCCGAAGTCCGACCACGAGAGGGAACCCTGCATCGACCAACGATGGCTGTGGTGCGCGACGCCGTAGAACTGTTCCCGCAGCAACGGTATGAAGCAAAAATCGTGCGGCAGGTCCCCGTTGGCGCTCAAGCCGAGTTCGGCAGTTCCCGCTCCGAGGTTCCCGAGCACCTCGGCGGCGTCCCCGTCCCTGATCTCAAACGTCACCTCGGGGTGGTCCGGCATGAAACCACGGATCATGTCCGGCAGCACCACAGCGGCCAGCGACGGAAGTGCCGCCAGGGCAACGGTTCCGGACTGAGCCGCCACGTAGGACATGAAACGTTGCAACTGCGTGTCGAGGTCGTCCAGGACCGTGCCCGTCATGAGCAGAAAGGCTTGGCCCGCTGCGGTGGTGTCGAGCTGCCGAGTGGTGCGATCGAACAACCGCACCCGCAGGAGACGCTCGACCTCCTTGATCCTCCGGCTGAGAACCGACTGGGAGATGTGTTCGACCGCGGCCGCTTTGGTGAAGCTTCCGGATGCGGCGACGGCCTGGACCGCTCGAAGCTGCTGCAGTGTCAAGTCAGGAATCGGCATGGCTCCACCTCCGGTCGCGCACGCTCGGATGGACGGGGCGGTGAGGGGCCGACCGCGGCCCGGAGGGGGCACCGCCGCGGCCGGCCCGGCCCTTCCCCTAGTTCGGCTTCGAACGCACGTGGTCCGCGATCGCAGCGTCGTCGTTCACGCCGTACATGTCGTCGATCAGCGCCGCGAACGAGCTCACGACGGCCGTGCGTTTGATCTTGCCGTTCGCGGTCCGCTCGCCGCGCTCGACCTCCAGGGACCGCGGCAGCACACGAAAGTCCTTCAACTGCTCCACACGCGCAAGGTCCGCGTTGACCCTGGCGACCTCTGCTCGCAGGCTTTCGGCGAGGGCCTCAGCAGACGGGGCGTCCGCGCTCGCGCTCGGCTCGAGCAGGACGGTGAGGTACTTGCGCGCATCGCCGACCACGATCGCCTCGTCGATCAGCAAGCTCTCCTTCAACCGGGTTTCGATGGGCTGAGGATTGATCGTCTTGCCGCCGCGGGTGATGATCACGTCCTTCTTCCGGCCGATGAGCCGGATGTCGCCGCGGGGTGCCCGCTCCATCAGGTCACCGGTGCGGAACCAGCCGTCCTGCAGAACAGCCTCGGTTTCCGCCGGGTTGCCCCAGTATCCGGTGAACAGCAAGGGCGCGCTGATCAGCATTTCGCCGTCGTCCGCGACTTTCACCTGGAAACGCGGGTCCGGGAACTCCCTACCGATGAAGCCCGGACGAGGGAACGGCTGGTCGAAGTGCGCGATGGGACATCCCCCGGTCTCGGTGAGACCGTAGTTCTCGCGAAGATCGAGGCCCCAGATCTGCCAGATCGCGAGGACGCTCTCGGGCATCGCGGCGGATGCGGTGTAGGCGACGCGCATGCGATCCATACCGACGGTCGCCCGCAATGGCAGGAAGACCCCGCGGAGTGCCGCGGCGTAGGCGATCCGCAGCAGCGCCGACGGCCGGCGGTGGGACCAGCGGTTCTCGGCCACCCTGCGGCCGACCCACATGGCGGCGTCGTAGGCGCGGCGCCGGAACCAGGGCCAGGACTTGGTTCGTGCGATCAGTTCACCGGCGATCTTCTCGTAGAACCGTGGCGGCCAGAGCACTGACGTCGGCCGCACGGAGCGCAAAACCTCTTCGTAGACGTCCATGCGGCAGTAGGTGACCATCAGCTTGGTGAGCAGCGGGGCGAAGACCACCACCAGCGCCGGCGCCACGTGCGCCAGCGGCAGGAAGCCCACCACGTCGTATCGGCGGCTGGTGATGTCCGGGTACAATCCGGAGAAGGTCTGGACCGAATGTTGAAGGGTCCGGTGCGAGTGCGTGACGCCCTTTGGAGCTCCCGTGGACCCCGACGTGTAAAAGAGCACGGCGGCGTCGTCGAGGGATCCGGCGGCGACCAACTCGGACAGTCGATCCGGTTTGTCGCCGGCGTGCCACGCTCCTTCGTCGCGCAGCGCGTCCCACGTCATTCCTGTGACCGGCTCGGGCAGCGCCGGCGGAGCGTCGTCGATGCCGAGCACGAGTCGCAGAGACGGGGTGCGTGCGGCGACGTTCGCGACCTTGGCGAGCTCCGTCGCCGTCTCGCCGATGAACGCGACCGCCTCGCTGTGCGCGAGGAGTTGCTCGATCTCGGCGACCGAGTTGGTCGGGTACACGCCGATCACGACGCCGCCCACGCTATGCACGGCCAGCGCGGCGAACACCCACTCCGGGCGAGCGCTGCACATCACCGCGACACGGTCACCGTGCTTGACCCCGTGCGCGACGAGTCCAAGCGCGAGATCACGGACATGGTCCGCATAGGACCGCCAGGTGATCTCCTGCACGACCCCGTCACGCCAGTGACGCATCGCGACGGCGTCGGGTTCTCTACGCGCGCGATCGAGCAGCAGCCCCGGAAAGGTCCGGGTCGGTTCGAAATTGGTCAGGTCCATGACACGGCCTCTCTTCCGGAGCTGACACGCCCCCGCGCGGTGATGTTCATGCAGCGCTCTCTCCGAGATGAAGGAAGTCACCTCGGTACCACATCACCGGCTCGTCGCTGCCTGCCCGCGCGTCGTGCACCCGGCCGATGAGGATCACGTGATCTCCGCCTGGTACGACCTGCTCGAGTTCGCACCGGATGACCGCCGCCGCATCGGGCAGGAGCGGATGCCCCTCTTCGTCGAACTCGAAGTTCCCGTCGGCGAACTTGTTCTCCCCCTTCGTCGCGAACCTGATCGCGAGGTCCGCGTGCGCGGGCGTCGCGATGTTCACGACGAACCGCTCAGCCGCCTGGAAGACGGGGAAACAGTTGGCTCGCCGGTCCAGGCACACCAGGATCAGTGGCGGGTCGAGCGACAGCGACGCGAACGAGCTCGCGGTGAACCCGTGCAGCGTGCCGGACTCACTTCGCGTCGTCACGATCGTCACGCCTGAAGGAAAGCGGCCCAGCACGGAACGGAAGGTGGCTGGGTCCAGCTCGTGCATTCGATCAGTCATTCCATGCCTCGCGAGCGGCTCGAGCGGCTGGGTCGGTGAATATCGTGCGCGCGTCAGCGGCCGTGACGCGCAACTGTTCCTCGGCAGGCAATCCGGCGATGTCCGCGCACAACGCCCGTTTGAGCGCCGCGAACACGGCCGGCGGTTTCGCCGCTGCCGTGCGCGCGTACGCCACAGCCGCCGTGAGCAGGTCGCCCTGCTCGTCCACGTGGTCGACGAGACCCAGGGTCTGCGCCTCGAACGCGTCGACAGGCTCGCCGCCCAGCAGGAGGCGCCGGGCCGCGCGATCGCCCAGGACGGCGCGCACCCGCGCGATTCCCTTCACCGCGGGCAGCATCCCGTGATTCACCTCGGGGAAGACGAACCGCGCCACGGCCGAGGCATACACGACATCGGCGAACAGCGCCATTTCGATGCCGCCACCGACGCACCAGCCGTTGACCGCGCACACCAGTGGCCGGGGAAAGTCTTCCAGCGCGCGCAACAGCGCGTGGAACGCCGTCATCCGCTCGACCATCGACTCGGCTTGGTAGCCGTTGGCCTCCTTGAGATCGCCGCCTGCGCAGAAGAAGCGCTCACCGGCTCCCGTGAGGACCACCGCGGGGGCGTCGGGCCGCCCGGCGAGAATTTCCAGTGTGGTCGTCAGCTCGCTGACGAGCGCGTTGCTCAGCGCGTTGGCCGGCGGGTGGTTCAGCGTCAGGACGATCACGCCATCCACCTCGGCCGACATGTGCACGGCGCCGAGCGCTGTGTGGTGTGAAGCTGCGGTCATGCTCTTCCCCCGGTCAGTTCGCCGGGGCGCCGACGGTGCGGGCGGAGGGAAAGTCGACAGCGCGCTTCTCGCGGAAGGCCTGGCGTGCTTCGGCGTAGTCGGCGCCGAGGAAGTCGAGGATCTCCAGCGCAGCGGACAGCTCGTGCTGGGGCACCGCGTTGGTGAGCCAGGCGTTGAGCGCGCGTTTGGTGAACCGGATCGCCTGCTGGGAACCGCGTGCCAGCTGGGACGCGACCTCCAGGGCGCGCGGCAATACCTGCTCGCGCGGGACGGACAGGCTCACGAGCCCGATCCGCTCGGCCTCGCTACCGGTCAGCTTCTCTGAAGTGAGCACGTAGTACTTGGTCTTGGCCATACCTACCAGCAGCGGCCAGATCAGCGCCGCGTGGTCCCCGGCGGCCACCCCGACCCGGGTGTGGCCCTCGATCAGCACCGCGTCGTCCGCCGCGATGCTGATGTCGGCCAGCAGCGCGGTCGAGAGTCCGTAGCCCACCGCGGGGCCGTTGATCGCCGAGATGATCGGTTTCTCGATCCGCAGGACCGTCGAGACCCGCTGGCGTTCCGACTCCAGCATCGCCAGCGCCTGCTCGGACGTGGGGTCGGGCTGGGCGACGTCCATGCCCGTGCAGAAAGCCTTGCCGGCTCCGGTGATGACGACGACCTTGGTCTGTTCGTCGCGCTCGACGTCGGCCCAGATCCGATTCATCTCCTCGAACATCGGCAGGGTGAGCGAGTTGTACCGGTCGGGGCGGTTGAGCGTGATCAGCAGAACGCCGCCGTCGCGGCGCTCGATGAGGACATCGCCGGTACCGTGGTTGTAGAGGTCGCTCATCGCACGGACTCCTTCTCGCTCAATAGGTTCTGCTCGGTCTGGAACTTGCGCAGCGCCTGTTCGTGGTCGGGGCGCGCAGCCCGGATGTCGGCGAGCACGTCGTCGGCTGGGCGCACCACGTTGCGCGGGTGCTTGAAGCGCGGGATCACGTATTTGCCGAACAGTTCGATCGAGCGCAGGAGCTGGTCGTGGGGCAGGCTGTCGACGCGCAGCACGAGTGCGTCGACACCCATGTCCACGTACCGCTGCACGTGCTCGATGCAGTGGTCCGGGTCGCCGACGAGGAAGCCTTGCGAGCGCTCGAACATGTACTCCTCGTCGTCGAAGTCGACGTCCTTGACCGCGCCCATGTACGCGTAGTCCTTCGACAGGGTGGAGAGCCGCTCGTAGGCACCGGTCGAGAGCTTGGCCATGTCGAACAAGGGCTTCGCCTGCTCACGCGCCAGCGCCGTGGTCTCCGCACAGTGCATGCCACCGCTGATCGTGACCATCTTGCGCGGCGTGATCGGGTACGGGTGGCTGGTGGCGGCCAGGGTCTCGTCGTAGAGCTTCAGCAGGTTCTCCACGAGGTCGAACCCGAGGTAGAACCCGCCCATGATGGCTCCGATGCCCAACTCGGCGGCGGTCTCGACCGAGCTCGGGCTGCCGGTTGCGGCGGAGATCGGTGGGTAGGGCCACTGCAGGGGCTTGGGCACCAGGCTGCGCGGCGGGATCTTGTAGTGCTCGCCCACGAACGAGAACGGGTCCTCGAGGAACGCGCGGCGGATCAGGTCGATGCCTTCGCGCCACTGCGCCTTGTTCTCGGCCGGGTCGACCTCGAACGCGCGCAACGCGAGCGTTGTGTTGCCACGTCCGGTACCCAGCTCGACTCGGCCGTGGGACAGGATGTCCTCGGTCGCGATGCGCTCCGCGACGCGCAGCGCGTGGTTCATCCGCGTCGGCAGCAGCGTCACCAGGTGGATGAAGCGGATCCGGTTCGTCAGAGCCATCAGGTACGGGTAGAGCACCTCCGGAGCGGACACCGTCGCGGTGCCGATCGCGACGTGCTGCTCGGAGCTGCCGAAGGCGTCGAAACCGACTCGCTCGGCGAGTAGCACCTCGTCGACCAGCTCCCGGTAGCGGTGCTCGTGCGTGAGCCCGACCGGGGTGTCCCCCTCGGTCATGAGGATGAAGTCCATGCCAGCCCTTCCATCGAATGTTACTGACGACTAACGTAGGACGTGGCTCGAAGCTGGTCAAGCGTCGATTGAGAGGCGCCAAGTGTTATCAGCGAGTAATTTGATCGGTCAGCGAGGACGCAACGTGGAACGAGGCCGCCCATGAGCGAACTGAGGATCGAGTGCCTGACCTCGCCCGAGATCGCGGACGCCATCGCGAGCGGCATGCGCACCGCTGTCCTGCCGTTGGGCGCCACGGAACAACACGGCGCGCACCTCCCGCTGTCGGTCGACAGCGAGCACGCCGATCGCCTGGGCGTCCTCGTCGCCGAGCGGCTCGGCGACGCGCTCGTGCTTCCGACGGTGCGGATCGGCTGCTCGGCGCACCACCTCGGTTTCGCCGGGACACTCTCCGTGCAGGCCGAGACCCTCGAAGCGATCTGTTTCGACTGCTGCGCGAGCCTCGCCGCGCACGGCTTCCAGCGTGTGCTGATCTTCTCCGCCCACATCGGCAACTACCCGTTGCTCGGCGAGATCGAGCCGAAGCTCGCGGCGCGGCTCCCCGACGGTCCCGACGTCATCGCCTTCGCGGACTCGGCCGCGATCCTCGACGTCTGGCGAGACGCGGCCGACCACGTCGCCGCCCTCGCCGAACAGGTCGGAGGTCACGCCGACGTCGCCGAAAGTTCGATCATGCTGGCAGTGCGGCCGGACCTCGTCCGCAGCGACCTGGCCGACGCGGGCTTCACCGGGACGATGGACGAGGACATGCTGGCCCAGGTGTTGACCGGCGGCGTCAAGGCCGTCGCCCCTAGCGGGGTTCTCGGTGACCCCCGGGGCATGTCGTCCAAGCTGGGGTTCGCCTGTCTCAACGCCGTGGCGGACCTGCTCTCGGGGTACGCGCAATCACGTTATCGGCCCGTCACTTAAGCTGGACCTGTGTCGAGCTCATCCTCTCCTCGTACCGCTTCGCCGCGCGGCACCCGCCGGCAGGAGCTGATCAGGGTCGCTGGCGAACTGTTCCACGAACGCGCCTTCGATGCGGTCACCAACGAGATGATCGGTGCACGAGCCGGGGTGTCCGGTCCCGCGCTCTACCGGCACTTTCCGAGCAAGCAGGCATTGCTCGTCGCCGTGCTCGAGGACCCGCTGAACGACCTGCTCGCCCACGCGCGCGAGATCGCGGCCAAGGTGACGGACCCGCGCAAGGCTCTCGAAGAGATGATCGACTACCACGTCACACGCAGTCTGCAGAACGTGCCGTCCACGCTCGTCTTCCTGAAGAACGAGCACAACGTCCCCGAGGACGAACGCCATCGCATGCGGCGGTTGATGCGCCTCTACGCCGAGGAGTGGAGCGGCCTGGTCGAGCGGCTGCGGCCCGATCTGTCGGACGCGCAGACCCGCATCCTCACCCACGCCGTCTTCTCGATGATCAACTCGGTTCCGCAGTTCAACAGCGGACTGGATCCCGAGAGTGTCGGGAAGACCATCCAGACCGCGGCGATCAACGCGCTGCTCGTCCCGCCGGATGCGGTCTGACGCGACGCACTTAGGGTTCCTAACAAAGGGTCTTGATGTGTCGGTAGCAGATGATGCAGGTGGCCAGGCCGAGGAACGCTTCGTGGATGTCGTCGCGGCGTTCCCAGCGGATGCGCAGGCGTCGCATGCCGTGGTACCAGGCGATCGTGCGCTCGACGACCCACCTGATCACGCCGAGTCCGGAGCCGTGGCCGGTTCCGCGTTCGGCGATCTGCGGGTCGATCCCCATGTCGCGCAACTCGT
>NZ_SMKW01000105.1 GCF_004348985.1 Saccharopolyspora elongata
CGCTCGGGTGGGGCAGGCTTTTCCCACGTCCGCCGCAGGTCCGCGGTCAGGGACCGGGCGTGTCGGAGTTGGTGCGGGTGGCGGTCCAGCGGTCGGGACCATCCTCGGCAGCGTCTACTTTGGACTACCAAATCGGCGCGGATCTCTTTCCCGCCGCTGGGCAGGTGATGGCCAGTCAGCCGGATCACTGTGCCTTCGGCGATCGGCAGCGGCCCGTAGTGGTCGCCTCGGGCCGCATGGCGGGTCAGCCGTGGGCCCGCGAGTGTCGTCGGCATCCGCCCGAGCTGTCGGACACTCGTAGGGTCCTGGCGGAACCCGGCCAACTCCCAGAACTCCACCCGCGATCGGGATCATGCACACCAACCATCGCAGCCCTTGGATCGATCTTCCATCTTCGAAAAGAGGAATGATCAACCAAGGGCTGGTATCGTGATCAACCGGGTCGGCACTACCAGCGTCACAGGTCAAGGATCAAGCCACGGCCGCACCGGGGACGTCCGGCACGAGTGCCGCCTCATCGGCTTGCGGCCTCACTTTTCGCGCGGCCGTACCGCAGCATGCCTTCCGGCCATTGACCGAGGCCCGGCGACTCGGGCTCACCACGCCACGCCAGGTGACCGTCCGGACGTGCCAGCCACACCTCGCTGGTCGCCGCGCGGTCTTTCTTGCTGGACGGGGTGGTGGCCTTGCGCTCCAGCACCACAAAGCGCCCTTCGCCCAACTGCTGCCGGACTACGTCGATCGTTGATTCACTGCTCATTCTGGGCTCCACGGGGGTGACTTGTCGGGACCTTGCGACGACTGCCTCCGCATCACCGCGTCCATGCCTGGACCCACGCGCGAGGACGTCGGCCATCTCCGGGATCTGGTCCGGGGACAGCGGCGGCGAGCACTGTTGATCACACTTTGCACATGCCATCCGGGCGGGCCCGGGTTCGGCCCTGCTGACCGGCTGCACGATCCTGATCGGCGCGCCGGGCTCCGCGACGGGGCTGGTCGTTCTCAGGCCCTTCCCCGCGCGGACTTCGGGTGCCGCTCTTCCCGCTTCTTCCGGATTTCCTGCGAGACGTGCAGAATGTAGGTAGATCGCGATCTTGGACACAAGCCTTGGACAGAAAGTTGCCACCGCTACGCGTGTCGCCGAACGGCGCTCCGGAGGGGTGGCAGCTACCTGCCACTCCGTCACCCCCACTGTCGACTTGGTCTGCAATGGACATGCATTGGGCGGAGCTGCGCAGCGGTTGGCGTGAACTGGCCCGATCAACGCCTGTGCGGTTGCCCCCCGGCTCAATGGCCAGGTGTCACTAAGCCCGGTGTGGAGATCGTCGCCAGTAATGGATGCAGTGTGCGGATTCCTTTGAACCGGCCGATCTGCGCGCCCTGCTTGGCCCTGCCTCTGCCGAGAATCTCATCCGCCCTGGTCATGCGGCATGCCGGTACTCGTGGAGGATGCCGCCGAGGCGATCGCGCCTTCGTATGTCGAGGTGGGTCATCTGCTCGGGGGCGGTGATCGGTTGGGGGAGTGGGCATAGCGGGCGGGCGTTGGCGATGCCTTGATGGGGCCGGTGCTCGTGGTAGAACCTCTCGAACTCGCGTAGGGCGTGAAGGAGATGGCGCTGGTTCCAGATCAGCGTGCGGTCCAGCAGCTCTCGCCTGCATGTCTGCACCCATCTCTCCATGATGGAGTTCATGCGGGGCACACGGATCCCGGTGAGCACGACCTCGATGCCCGTGTCCTTGAGGATCGCGTCGAACAGCGCGGGGAACTTCCCGTCCCGATCCCTGATCATGTATCTCGCCCGGCAGCTGGCGCCTTCGAGGTCCATGACGAGATTCCTGGCGGCCTGTGTCGCCCAGGACGCGGTCGGGTGTGCGGTGGCGCCCAGGATCCGGATTCGCCGGGTGGTGTGCTCGATGACGGCGAGCACGTACAGTCTCGTTCGGGATAGGGTGATGGTTTCGAAGAAGTCGCAAGCTAGCAGGGCGTCGGCCTGGGAACGCAGGAACTCCGTCCAGGTGCTGGAGTTCCGTTCGGGTGCCGGCTCGATCCCCGCCTCCTTGAGGATTTCCCACACGGTCGAGGCGGCCACTGTGACGCCCAGGATGAGCAGTTCGCCGTGAAGTCGGCGGTATCCCCAGCTTGGGTTTTCTTTTGCCAGGCGTGTCTACGTCCGGGAAGATCGTTTACTCGCGGGCCTCCGGACCCGGCTGGCAGATGTTCTGTCGTGATTTCTGAATGAAGTTAGTTCAGTAGCTTCACACGGTTCTTTCGCCGGGCTCATCAGATCATCAAACACAGATCGAGGCTCCGGCCGGGTTGCGGTTCGGAAGCCATGATGGCTGTCCGGTACGTCTGGGAGACGTGCAGCCTGTAGAAAGGCGCAATGGGGACTGGCTCTGGGCGTCGGTGACAAGGCACGCCTTTTCGACCTGTGTGACCTGGGCTTTCAAAGATCATCACGAGCAGTGGGCGCCAGCGACTGCTTTAAGTGGCCTCGGCAATCTTACTATGCGATTTTCTAGAGAGTTGCACACTACCCGCCCGGCTGTGGCTGTCGGGGGTCGGCTGATTTTGGTGGTTTCGCTAGCCGCCTCTGTACGCAATTTGGGTCAGTCCAGATCCCAGTCGACAGGTTCCACGACGCGGACAGGAGGCCGGGTGGCCTCGTGAAATCGGAGTCCACGCGGCCCTTCGGGGTCAGCGGCGGGCATGTCGATCAGCCAGCGCAGCACCTCGTCGCCTAGCTGGTCCGGTTTCGCGAGGTCGGCGATGAGCCGTTCGGCGCCTGTCGAATCGTAGGGCGACGGCAACGCGATGCCTCCTGCGACCGCGTCTTCGACGATGGCACGGCAGATGGCGGACCAGCGTCCTTGCCCCCACCAGTTCCAGGTGTAACTGGTCGATCCACCGATCGTCAGCAGTCTGAGCGTGGCGTCGGGGCCGAGCACGTTCTCGTCGAGATGCTGCCACTTCTGCAACTCCTCGCTGACAGTGTCTCGAACGTGCGGCCATCCTTCTCCGAAGAGCTCGCCGATCTTGCGCCCATCGGGCAGCGCCCAATCGGGATCGGTCAGCGATGCCTTGATATGCGCCCAGTCGATACCGTCGAAGGCATTCACATGTTCCTCGATCGCTTTGGTGACCGCGATGTTGATTCGGGCCATCAGCACGTCGCTTTCCACGTGCCAGTCCTCGACCGCTGTGTTGTTGCGCCAGCACCAGGCCGCGATGCCGAGAACGGCTGCGTCTGGTACGGCGTCCGGCAGCACATTGCCACCGAACATGCTGACCACCACGTTGAGGTAGTTCTTCGCGTCCGGAAGCGCGTCGAGTTCGTCCGCGAGTTCCGGCACGGTGATCCCGCGATACTGCGCTGCTTCCTTGAAGATCCACTCGTGGTATTGGAAAGCCATGAACTGGCGCAGCGAGACGGTCGCGTCCTCGTAGACCTCCACTCGCGTGGCATCCAGAAGTCCCAGTTCGCCCGCTCGTCGAGCAACGCTCTGTTCCTGCTCGTTGATGTCGCCTTCCATTTCAATGACGACCTGGTCCGCCAACATGCTGAAGACTTCGGGAAGCTCGCTCGCAGGGTCCTCGTACGGCTGCAACCGGAGAGTGCGATCGTCCGGATGGTACTCCGCGGAGAGCGTCATGCAGGTCCGGCGCAGCGTTGTGCACAGCACTGGACCGATTTCCTGGTCGTACTCGGCGAAGTAGTCGTCCTCGCCTTCCTCCCATCCGGCCCAGGTCAAGCAGCCCAGGATCGTTTCAAAGCGCTCCGCGTGCTCGCTCCACTGCGCGTCGGTGGGAGCTCCCTCGTTCGGTGCAGGCATGCTCAATCTCCCGAGTACCCAGTTCGCGGCCTGCGGATCATCGACGGATAGCACGAGTGTGTGCCTGCACGGCTCCTCTGATCTCCCCATGGACCAATCGAAGAGGGAGACATCCACTTGGTGGTCCGCGCAGATTCCGCGCAACTGCTGTGCGACTTCAGCGAGCGCGTCATTGCGCTCCACGAGACGCGCACGAGCCGCCGCCCTTTCCGCGGCAGCCCTTCGCTCTTCCTGCTCTCGCCGTTCGATCCAGCGCTTCATCCTGTCAGGCGTGCCCCAGAGCTCCTGCCGGCCGACCTTGCGGCTGAGAGCTTTGCCTTTCGCGCGGAGCTCGTGAAGAACGTGCGACACCGCGGGCTTCGGCAACTCCAGCAACTCGACGATCCCTGCCGCTGTCACCAGCTCGGATTCCTCGCCTTGCTGCTCGAGCGTCCACAAAACCTGCCCCTCATAAGTCCACAGTGGATTTCCATCGATCTCGGTCCGTTCCTCCTGCGTCATGTGGCGGCGACATGCCGGAGCGGTGGCGCTCAACGGCACGGAGCGACGCACAACTGCCTTGCATGGAGCCCCCGACTTCAGCGGACGTCCGCACTTCGGCTGTTCAGGCACTTTCCCCACCACTCCTCACTGCGGACATGTCACGAACTCGAACCGGCTGGAACACTTGGGCTGATATCGATATTGATTCTAGGTCGTGGATGTCCTGGACAACAGGGAATGTACTGCGGATTCCCACTCCCTTGATGCGGAGCAGAACGAGCCGCATCCATCTGGATCAAAATCGGCCAACTTCTCGAGGGCGGAACGGGTTTTGGCTAGCTGCCAAGGTCGATCGAGATATCGGCTGAGTGCGAGCAGCTCGTGTGCGGTGCGGTAGTAGCGGAGCTGCAGGTCGTCGAGGCGCCGGGTAGCGTAACCGCCGCACACCGAACACCAATCCGGGTTTCCGCTGCCAAGCAGATCTCGCACGTGCAGGAGGTCGAAACTGTCGTCGAGCGATGCTCGGCCCGATCGTGCGAAAGAGCAGAACGGCGAGTGTCCTTTGCCCTGATAGCGGCTGGTGCCGTCGGTTGTGTAGATCTGGACGGACGCGAGGACTTCCAGCGGCAAACCCAACCCGCTGACTCGTTTGTCGGCGTTCGTCGCTGGTTTGAAAGGAGTCAAATCCAGCTGATGGGGAGTCAGCAAGCCATGCCAGTCGATATCACGGTCTGATTGCTCGTAGCGTTCAGTGAGAGTCCGCAGATCTGTGGCCGTACGCACCAGTGCGAGCATCCTGAGCCGCCGTTCGATGAAGAAGCGGTCCTGGCCGTACCTCCGATTGACGACGCTCTGCTCCCCGGCGCGGGTACCCAATGGATCTGGTTCGTCGTTCAACCCGGCCTGGATCTCATCGATCCACGGCTCGATGATCGCCGACGGCAGATCATTAGGCCCAGCCAGGACCACACCCCGCCACCCATTGGCACAGCGTTCGGCAAGGGTGCTGATGTGCAGTACCTCGGTGCCGTCGCTCGCGGAGTAGACCTGGTACACCGAGGCACCAGACCGGCGGAGCCGGTCGACGTCGCTCGAGGTGAGCATCCGTCGCTTGTTGATGGATGTGTCGTCCAGTGTTCCGGGCAGCACGCCGGGGGAGGTGGGGAGATGCGTGGCAACCCACTCGGTGAACGCCCCCAGCGGGTCGGAGCTGTCGAGTTCAGCGGCCCGCAACCCATTCGGGTTGTCGAGTAGGTGCCGTGCGACCAGATCAGGCACCGTCAGCAACACCGCATCGTGGGCCCAACTGAATGCCGTCGCATACCGGACGACAACGGCAAGTTCCCACCGGGTCAACATCTCCCATGGATCATTGTCTTCCCGACCGGGATCGTGCGCCTGAACGACAACATCGCGGTGAACCACGGGTTCGTCCAGATCTGCCACCGAGTAAATCTGGTTCGTCCAGTCGCCGATTAGCTCCTTGGTCGCTGCCATGGCAGCATCACGCCCGTTCCGCTTCCGTCCAAGCGCGGAATCCACGACGTACATGGCCTGAGACGCCATTTCGGCGGCGGTACAGCCCCCGGCCGCCGCGTCACACCATCGACGCCAGCACTTGTTGAGCACCCGATGAACGTCGTGTGAGTTCCCAAGGACGGAGAACTCCAGCCGGTCCGCCGGCAATTCCGGCTCAACCAACGACATTGCGGCTGCAGCTATCACGAGACGTTCCGGGCCGATGGTCTGGGCGATCAAAGCTCGCAGCGATTCAGCCTCGGCCTCGACCGCTGACAGCCTCGGCGCGGCCCACGAGCCCAACCACGGATAAGCGGCGACAGCAGCGTGTGCGTCCCGCGCGGCCCGTCGAGCGTAACGCCACGAGGAGTACAGCGAATCGCGAAGCTCGCGAGCTTCACTGAACTTCTCCCATAGATCGTCGTCGTCCTCGTCAAGCGGGTACTCGCCGGTCCTGAGCAGCTCTGCGGCGCGTGCGCACTCGGCGGGTGGGTAGTCGTCATCCAGGTTGCCCTGCGAGTCTTCCGGAATCGACGCGATCGCTTGCAGAAACATGCCGAGCGCGGTGTCCCGGCGCGCCCATCGAGTTGATCGCGCACATTGCTTGCACATCCGGTTCACGGTTTCCGCATTGAGCGGCATGGTCGCGGTCCGGGAATTCGGGATGCAGGAACGATCTACGTGAATCCTCGCTGTCTTGCTCTTGCCACCGATGTAAACCTCGATGTCGGTCCCTTCGAATGGACCGAACGGGATGTCATTCGTGAGAGCGCGCACGGCTGAACCCCCTGTCGCACGACGGAACTGCATGATCCTACCGAGTGGAGCAACGACGTCCATGCCACGGCACGTATCGAAGCACTCCCGGGGAAGCGAGCACGAGCGTGGAGCGCCGAGGCGACAGGCAATCCTGACGACGATGTGGGTGGGAGGTCGCTCAGGGGCGACCACCTGCCTGCCCCTGGGTGAGGAAAACCAGGTTGAATTCCCTGGGGACTTGAACCCCCACATGGGCGTGGGCTCGGGTGGCGTGCAGGGCATCGGCGGTGACCACCGCGCCGCGGTGCCGGTCCAGGCCGGGGGTGGCGATCGCGGCGTGGGCGGCTGCGGCGGCGTCGACGGGATCGGACTTGGCGCCGGTGGCGGCATGCAGCTTGCGGTGGGCGGCGGTCAGCCGGGATGGAACCCAGACCACTTCGTGGCCGGCCAGAACGCCCGCTGCACCTCACGCCGCAACGACGGCGCCCCCGGCGACTTCATCGCCGACCTGCCCGTCAACGCCTTCATCCACCCAGCCGGCCTGCCCATCAACACCTCCACGATCAAGGTGTTGCGACGACCAGTTGAATCCACCCAGTTCCGGTCGAAGAAGTTCCGGCGACTACTGCGCCGCCACCAGCTGGCCAGATCCATGGGCAGGGTCGGCGCGTGTGGGGACAACGCCGCGATGGAATCGTTCTTTTCCTTGCTACAAAAGAATGTTCTCGACACCAGGCGGTGGCGCACCCGCGAGGAGCTGCGGCTGGCGATCGTGTCCTGGATCGAGACCAATATCACCGCAAGCGCAGGCAACGACGCCTGGGCAAACTCAGCCCGGTCGAGTTTGAGACCATCTATACTGCCGCACGCGCGGCCTGACACCAGTCAACCCCGAGTGACAACCAAACTCTGGGCAGCCCCGCGCTGGTGATGTGTCGCTCGACTCGATTGCTGCCGACGCGGGGCATTCGCCGCCGTGGTTGCGATCCGTGATGTGTGGATCCGTCGGGATCCCACTGGCGCGGCTGCGGCTTGCGCGCGGCGATCACCGAACCGCCTCGCTAATCGGTCGTCGCCGTGTCCGCTGCGGGATTCGCCGACCAGGCACACCTCACGCGCATCGCGCGCACCCTCGTCGGACGCACGCCCAGCTCGCTGCGCAGACCGCCACACCGAGGAGTGAGGCTTGCCTTTTCGGTCGATGCAGCCGAAATGTGACGGTCGAGAAGCCTCCGACGCAACCGAAGGTCACATCGATTCCGTGGCAGTCCCGCGGATGCGGTTCTGGCCCCAGCTAACAGCTTCGGGATCGGTCTGCGCGGCGCCGCTCCTCGCTGTCATCAGGTGCTTCCGGCGGTCGCGGAAGATTCGCGTCTTATGTCAACACCGTTGACGCGGATGTCGGAGCCAGGTGTCATGTCGGACACCACGCAACGCGCCCGTTGCCATCCTCACACCTGCCAGGAGTCACGTGATGTCCACGTCCTCGCCCAGGTACCCTGACGGCCCAACCGCTCCGGATTCGGCCGCTCCGAAATCGATCGCCCTGCCCAAGATCCTCGGCATCGCCGATGGCGTCGCCATCGCCCTGTCGAACGTCAGCCCGGTCGTGTCGATCGGCGTCGGCCTCGGCACCATCGGCGCGGCCATCGGCGTCGCCGGGCTGCCGGCCGCGTTCCTGCTCGCGTTCCTGCCGATCGTGGGTATCGCTTTCGCCTTCGCCAAACTCAACGAGTACGACCGCAACTGCGGCACCGCGTACGTGTGGGTCGGCAAGGTGCTCGGTCCCTGGTGGGGATACCTCATCGGCTGGGTGATGCTGGCCTCCAATGTCATCTTCCTCGCCTACGCGGCTCCGCTCGCCGGGGATTACGGCCTGCAGACCCTGGTCGCCTTCGGAGTCGACGGCGTCGCGGCCCTGCACCCCGGCCCGTACCAGTTCGTGGCGACCGTCGCGGGTGTGGTGTTGCTGGCCGGCCTGACGTGGCTTGCGGCGTGCGGCGTCGACATCTGCGCGAAGTACCAGAAGGTGCTCGTCGTCATCGAGGCCGGCACTGTGGCCTTCTTCTGTGGTTGGGCGCTGCTGGACGGGGATGAGGCAGAGTTCAGCTGGTCCTGGTTCTCCCCGGCCGTCTTCCCTTCACCATCGGTGCTTGCGACGGGCTTGGTGCTGTCGGTCTACATGTACTGGGGCTGGGAGGCCACGTTCGTCGTCACCGAGGAGACCGCCGACCGGCGCACCTCGTCCAGAGGCGGCTTCACCACGCTGCTGATCGTGCTCGCGCTGTTCCTGTTCGCCGCCGTCTCGTTCCAGAAGGCGATCACGCCGGAAGAGCTCGTGGAGCACGGGGCCTCCGCGCTGCCCTACATCGGCGGCAAGCTCGCGGGGCCGGTGGGCGCGGCTGCGGCGACCGGGGTGCTGTTCCTGTGCATCGTTTCCTGCATCCAGTCCGTCCTCATCGGAGTGGCACGCGGGGCGCTGGCGATGGGACGGGATGGTGTGCTGGGAACCGTCTGGACGAAGCTGCACCCCAGGCGGGCGACGCCGGCTCGTGGAACCGCCGTCATCGCGCTGATCTCGGGCGCACTCGCCTTCGTCTCGCTGGGGCTCGGCTCGGTCAACACGATCATCGTCGGATCGGTGACCGCGGCGGGCATCCTCGTCTCGTTCTCCTACGCGCTCACCGGAATCGCGTCTGCCGTGCTCTTCTTCCGCCGCGCCCTCGGCAACCTGCGCATGCTCGTCACCGCGGTCATCGTTCCGCTGTTGTCGGGCCTCGTGCTCGCCGGGCTCGGCGGCTACCTCGCGTACTTGAACTGGACCAGCACCGACAGCTTCGCCTTCGACGCCGCCAACGGGCGGTTCCTGACCCTGCTGCCCATTGCGGTTCTCGTGCTGGGAATCCCGCTGGGCATGTGGAAGAAGTACGTGCGCAAGTCGCCGTACTTCATCCCCGGCGCGCAACGCGTCGATTCACCGCAGCACTGACCACTCCAACGCGGAAGGAAATTCCCACGATGACAACGGCGACCGACCGCCACGCAGATCTCGTCCTGACCGGAGCCCGGGTCCGGCTCGGCTCCGGCCGTTGGGCCGGTGCCGTGGCGGTCCGAGACGGGATCATCGCCGCGATCGGCGAGGAATCCGACGTGCTCGACCTGGCCGGCCGCCGCACCCGGGTCGTCTCAGCCAGGGGCGGGTTGGTCGTCCCGGGCTTCCAGGACAGCCATGTCCACGCCCCGTTCGCCGGACGCGACCGTCGGCGGCTGTGGTTGCACGACCTGGCCGGGCGCCACGCCTACCTCGACGCGATCGCCGAGTACGCCCGGACGCACCCCGATGAGCCTTGGATCCTCGGTGGCGGCTGGTCGATGGAGCACTTCCCCGGCGGCACACCGCGGAAGGAGGACTTGGACGCGATCGTGCCGGACCGGCCGGTCTTCCTGTTCAACCGAGACGCCCACGGGGCGTGGGTGAACTCCCGCGCTTTGCAGGCCGCCGGGATCGACCGGGACACCGCCGACCCCACCGACGGCCGGATCGAGCGGGATCCCGCCACCGGCGAGCCCACCGGCACCCTGCACGAGGGAGCCGCCTACCGCGTGAACGAGGAACTCGTGCCGCCTCCCACCCGGGCCGAGTGGGAGGCGGCCATCCTGGACGCCCAGGCGTACCTGCACTCGCTGGGAATCACCGGCTGGCAGGACGCCTGGGTTAGCCCCGCAACCCAGGAGGCATACCAGGCGCTGGCCGCCGACGGGCGGTTGACCGCCCGCGTGGTCGGTGCGCTGTGGTGGGACCGGCACCGCGGCCTGGAGCAGATCCCGGAGTTGTTGACACGCCGCGAACTCGGCCTGAAGGCCGGCGCTTCCCCGATCGGCGGCCCGGGGTCGGGCTTCCACCCGCGCACCGTCAAGATCATGACCGACGGGGTGCTGGAGAACCACACCGGCGCTCTGCTGGAGCCCTACTGCGATGGCTGCGGCGGTCACACCGACAACCGCGGGATTGACTTCATCGACGCCGAGCTGCTCGCCGCAGCCATCACCGAACTGGACGCGGCTGGCTTCCAGGTCCACATGCACGCCATCGGGGACCGCGCCGTGCGCAACGCGCTGGACGCCGTCGAAGCGGCCCGCACGAACAACGGCCCGTCCGACTGCAGGCACCACGTCGCCCACCTCCAAGTGGTGCAGCCGCGGGACGTCAGGCGTTTCGCGGAGCTGGACGTCGTCGCCAACTGCCAGACGCACTGGGCCCAGAACGAACCGCAGATGGACGAGCTGACCCTTCCGGTGCTGGGGCCGGAGCGCGCGGCGATGCAGTACCCGTTCGCGGACCTGCTGGCCTCGGGGGCGCGGCTGGCGATGGGCAGCGACTGGTCGGTGACGACGGCGAACCCCCTGGAACAGATGGAGGTCGCGGTCACCCGGATCGACCCGGAGAACCGCGGCAACGCCCCGTTCCTGCCGAGCCAGCGGCTCACCCTCGACGATGCCCTTGACTCCTTCACCGCCGGGTCCGCCTTCGTCAACCACGATGCCCACGGCGGCGCGGTCGAGGTCGGTCGCCGCGCTGACCTCGCCCTGCTCGACACGGACATCTGCGCCCCGGGCTTCGTCACCGCGGACAAGGCACCCCTGGCGGACGCCCGGGTGCTGCTGACCGTGGCGGGCGGGGCGGTGGTCCACGACATCCTGAGCTGACGGCGGGTCCGCCACGCGGCTCGGCCACCCGTGCCGGGCCGCGTCCTCGCGTGCCGGCCTCGAAGACCGATTCAGCGAGCCGTCCATCGGAAAGGCCCGCGGCTCGCTCCACGACCTTGCGGTGACCACTTTGGACTTTCACGCGCAGCTCGCCGACGAGGCCGAGGCCGCACAGCCGGTGACGCTGTGCGGCCTCGGCTCGCGGATCCTCAGCTGTCGAAGCCGAGGCCGAGCCGGTCGAGGGTCTGGAGCCAGAGGTTGCGGCGACCGGTGCGGTCGGCGCGGGCCAAGGACCACTTGGTCAGCGAGATCCCGGCCGAGCGAATCGGTTCCGGCGGCCAGGGCATCGGCTTGCGGCGGACCATCTCCAACGCGGTCCGCTCGGTCTGCTCGCCGGCAAGGAGGTCCAGCATCACCTGCGCGCCGAAGCGGCTCGCGCCGACACCGAGCCCGGTGTAGCCGGCCGCGTAGGCGACCTTGCCGTGGTAGGCGGTGTCGAAGAAGACCGAGAAGCGGACGCAGGTGTCGATCGCACCACCCCATGCGTGGGTGAAGCGAAGTCCTTCCAGCTGCGGGAAGGTCTGGAAGAAGTGCTCGGCCAGGATGCGGAACACCTCGGGGCGCTGGTCGTGCTCGGCGCGCACCCGGCCGCGGTAGTGGTAGACGGCTTCGTAGCCGCCCCACAGGATCCGGTTGTCGGCCGAGAGTCGCACGTAGTGGAACTGGTTGCCGCTGTCGGAAAAGCCCTGCCTGTTGCGCCAGCCGAGCGAGGCGAGCTGGTCGTCGGCCAGGGGTTCGGTCATCAGGGCGTAGTCGTACACCGGGATGGTGTAGGGGCGGTGGCGGCGGAGCGGGGAGGGGAAAGCGTTGGTGGCAAGCGCGACCCGGCGCGCCCGCACGCTGCCGTAGGGAGTGCGGACGACGACCTGGGCGCCGTCCTCGGCGATGTCGGTGGCGGCGGTGTGCTCGAAGAGGCGCACGCCGGTGTCCAGACATGCCTGTTTGAGTCCCCAGGCGAGGCGGGCCGGGTTGGCCATCGCGACGCCGTCCTGGTCCCAGACCGCGCCCAGGAAGGTCGGCGAGTTGATCTCGGCGCGCACCGCCTCGGCGTCCAGTGCGATCAGTTCGCTGCCGTAACGCGCGGCAAGCTCGGGGAGCTCGTGCAGTTCGTCGACCTGGTGGGGCTCGGTCGCGACGTGGAGTTCGCCGGTGCGCTCCCAGTCGCAGTCGATGTCGTAGCGCCGGACGGTGTCCTCGATGGACTGCAGATTCTCCCGTCCAAGTCGTTCCAGCTGGGCGAGCTCGCCGGGCCAGCGGCGCAGGCCGTTGCCCAGGCCGTGGGTAAGGCTGGCCGCGCAGAAGCCGCCGTTGCGCCCGGAGGCGGCCCAGCCGGACTCCCGACCCTCGATCAGGACGACGTCCAGCGAGGGGTCGCGTTCCTTGGCGAGCAACGCGGTCCACAGGCCGCTGTACCCGCCACCTACCACCAGCAGGTCGCAGCAGGTGCCGGAGACCAGCGCAGAGGTGGTCTGCGGCCGTCCGGGGTCGTCCAGCCAGAAGGGGGTGGGATTGGCGTCCTGGAGGGATCGCACGGGATCCATGGGGGTAGCACTCCTTCTGTGCTCGGTGGATCTCCATGACACAGCCGGGCACAGGTAACGTCAATGGTGTTGTCATAAGCCTGGACGCCGGTGGTGAGCTGGTGCGGGATTGCTGCCGGCAGGCGACTTCACGCGCGGCCGGAGGCGCCGCCGGGGAAACGTGATGACAGCTGGGGGGAGTGCTGGTGGATCCACCGAGTCAACGGCGTTGACGTAATTTTGTGGGACGCCAATACTGGAGCACCGCACGAGCCGGGCACCGGAGGTCCTGATGGCGAGCACACAGCGAGTCACACGTGAACAGCAACGCCGGCGCCGCACGCGCAGCGGCGTGCTGCTCTCCACCGACACGATCATCGACTGCGCTCTGCGGCTCAGCCACGAGCACGGCCCCGACGCCCTCAGCGTCCGCCGCCTGGGTGCCGCGCTCGGCTGCGACCCCAGCGCGATCTACCGCTACTTCCACAACACCGACGACCTTCTGCTCGCCATCGCGGACCGGCTGGTCGGCCGAGCCATTGAAGGCTTCCAGCCTGGCGACGACTGGATGGCCGGACTGCGTGAGATGGCGCACCGGATTCGCGACAACTACCAGGCCCAACCCCGGGTGGCCGTTCTCGTCGCATCCCGCGTCACCCGCCGCGAGAACGAGTTCCGCGCGGTCGAAACCGGTGTATCCCTGCTCCTGCAGGCGGGATTCGATGCCCGCACCGCGGTCCAGCACTACCACGCCTTCATCGACACGGTCCTCGGCCACGCGGCTCTGGACGTGGCCACCCTGACCTTGCCAAAGGACAAGTACGAAGCGGACGCGCAAGCCTGGACGAATGCCTACCAAGCCCTGCCCGCGGAAACCCATCCCGCGATCGCCGCAGTACGACACGAGCTGCCCAGGATGGCGGGCAGCTCGTTCGACAACGCAGTCGACCTGATGATCTCGGCCATAGCCGCGCAAGCCCCAGCCACCAAGGCCCGGCCGAGCCGGGCTATACGCGCGGCAGCGCGTGCCAGCAGGAAGTCCAAATAGGATTTTTCAAGGCTGTCGGGCGATATTGCCGGACCGTACGGGAGGTCCCGGCACAACGGTCAGGGCTTTGGATTCCCTGGCAAGAGGACTTCGCGCGGCTCCCGCTGGTCGAACGGCCTGAATCCGGCAGCCCTCACCTGTTTCTCGTGGCCAAGGGACCGAATCGGGGCCAGCGGTTGACCGCGGCCGGGCTGCGCACCACCTTCCGCTATCGCCGTGGGCTCACCGGCATCGTCGGAGGACATCCCGACGTGCTGCGACACACCTTCGGGACCGCCCTGGCCGAAGCGGGCGTTGACCTCGCGGTGATGCAGGCCGTGCTCGGCCACGCTCATGTCGACACCACCACCCGTCACATCCATTTGGCTCCGGCGCACGTGAAAGCAGGATTCGATGCCGCTCGCGATCGCCTCCTCTCCCGATGATCTGCACGCCGCCTACCTGGACTACCTGCAGCTGACTGGACGCGGAAACGCCGCCTACGCAAGGGCGGCTCGAATGTTCTTCCAGTGCTGGCCGGACCCGCGACAGTGGGCAGGGAAGCCGTTGAAGACCCGCTTGTCGATCTCGATCGGTTCATGGCTGCGGCCGCTGCCTTGGGGTTCACCGAGCGAGTTCGGTTCGCCACTGACTCCCAGGTGCCCATCCGATTGCTCATCCAAACCGGACGGTGTCTGGATCAGCTCACGTTGGCCGATCCGGCCGAGTTCACCGTGGCCTGCCGATGGGCGGGTATCTGCGGGCTGAACTCCGTGCGGTGCAACAACAACGAGACCTCACGCAGGGTGTACCGGACACGAAGAGCCGGGCGATCAGATCCGCCACCCTCGCCAGCGTCCACCTTGGTGGCCTCGGGCCACGGGATCGCGGTGCTCACCGACAAGCCGATGTTCGGGCTCGCCCCGGTCGCCATCCGGGTAGGCGAGAGCCTGCTCGCCGTGACCCTGTACGCCGGATGGGACCGGACCCACTGGGCTGGCACGCAGATTGCCATGCTCGTAGATGAAGTCTCGCAGTTCCATCGAGAAGTGCTCATGGAGAACACCAGTCACTCCTGACCGCAGCGCGAGCAGACCGAGCTCACCCCTGTGCGCATTCGCAGGGGATCTCCCCGCACCCGCGCCCCTGCCCGTGATCACCAGGCCGCCAAACCTGAGTGGTCCATACTGGATGACGAGCTCGATCTCGCGCCGCCCTCATGTGTTCCGGTGTCACCCCGTGACGCCGGGCGCTCCGTTCTCGATCCGACCGGTGGCCCTGCGTCCGAACGCCTTGTCCTGCGGGGTGGTCACTTCCACGTCGTACCAGCCCTGATCGGTCGGCCACTCGACGGTGTTCGAACCTCCGGCGGGCAGCCGGATCTCGCGCTTCGCCCCCGGTGTGTAGCCGAGGGCGCGCAACCGCAGTGTGACGGCCTCGCCTCCGGCGTTGCGCAGCTCCAGCGTCAGGCCTCCGGTGCGGGTGTTCGGTCGCGTCCCGACGTCAACCCCCGCGGCCTTGCCCGCGGCCGAACCGCTGAGCTCGAACCAGAACCGGTTCGGACCCTGCACCGCCAGCTTGTACTCCTTGACGTTCGGCAGGGTCTCGACGTGCTCGTCGGAGACGTCGATGTGCAGCGGCTCGGGGAACTCCCCGGCGTAGGAGTACACCGTGAAGTGCGCTGCCGACCGACCATTGTTGGCCAGTCGCAGCGCGAGCGCGCCGTCGGCGACCGAGCCCGACGCCGCGGGCTGGTACGGCAACGCCCGCGCGGGCCGCCTTCCCTGTTCCTGCAACGGAAGCCGCTGCTTCTCCGGCGGCTTCGGGTGCCAGCGGTCGATCGGCTCGGGAACCGGGCTCGGTTTGACCGGGTGCGGCGGCGCACCGGCGTTCTCGAAGTCGAACACCGACACCAGGTCACCGGCCGCCGTGCGGCGCCAGTCACTGATGTTCGGCTCCTTGATCCCGGTCCAGCGCTCCAGGAACCGCAGGACCGAGGTGTGGTCGAAGACCTCGGAGTTGACGTGGCCGCCGATCGTCCACGGCGACACCACGGTCATCGGCACGCGCGGCCCGAACCCGATCGGCTGGCCGTCGTACCACTCGTCGGCCGCGCTCTTCGGCGGGACCGGCGGGGGAACGTGGTCGAAGAACCCGTCGTTCTCGTCGAAGTTCAACAGCAGCACGGTCTTCGACCACACTTGCGGATCGGCGGCGATCGCGTCGAGCACCTCGTAGATGAGGTTCGCGCTGCCTACCGGCGTCGAGGTCTCCGGGTGCTCGGAGTCCGCAGCAGACGGGACAAGCCACGTCACCTCGGGCAGCTTGTTCGCGGCGATGTCATCGCGCAGCCGTCGCACGAGCGTTTCGGGCTCGCTGCGGTACATCCCGCGGTCGAAAAGCCGGCGTTCGGAGTCGGTCAGCTTCGCCACCCCGGCATCGAACTGCTTGCGCAACCGGTCCTGTTCCTCGGTGGGCTTGTCGAGCAGTGCGTAGTAGAACTCCTCGGTCGTGCGGTAGCCGCCGTCGACCCCGGCGAGGATCTTGTGTCCGATCGCCTTGAACGGCCTGAAGCAATCGAGGGCGTTGTCGTAGTAGTTGTCCCACTCCTGGTAGATCTGCCAGGACACACCGGCGGCCTCCAGCCGCTCCGGGTACGTCGTCCAGTCGTACCCGGGGTGCGCCCAGTCGTTCCCGGCATTGGTGACCACGCGCTCCTTGGTTCCCGGCTCGTAACCCACCATCCCGGTCCACAGGTAGAGCCGGTTCGGGTTAGTGGACCCGAACACCGAGCAGTGGTAGGCGTCGCAGATGGTGAACGTGTCGGCGAGCTCGTACTGCAGCGGGATGTCCTGGCGCTCGTAGTAGGTCATCGTCGCGGCGGTCTTGGCCGCGATCCAGTCGTTCATCCAGCCCTTCGCCCACGCCTTGCCGGTACCGGCCCAGCTGTGGTCGAGATCGCCGAGGTACTGGATGTCCGACACCGGACGCCCCTCGTTTTCGGCGCCCTGGCGCAGCGAGAACGGCAAGACCGAGCCGCCGGAGTCGGGCTGCTCGAACACAGTGCCGCCCTGGGGCAGCTTCAACGGCTGCCGGTCTCCGTACCCGCGAACTCCGCGAAGCGTGCCGTAGTAGTGGTCGAAAGAACGGTTCTCCTGCATCAGCACGATAACGTGCTCGATCGCGTCGAGTCCGCCCTGCGGGATCGGTCGTGCCATGGCGCGGTGCAACGACGGCGGTAGGAGGGACGCGGTGGCGGCAACGCCGAGCGCACCAGCGGATCCGGCAAGCATCCGACGTCGGGAAATCTCAGTCACGAGCGGCCATCGTTGCCCGAAAAGGCCAATCAGGATGGGCGCGAAAGTGACCGCGAGGCGAACAGGCCGTGCTCTACCAGTGAGTAGTAGGCCGAGAGCAGCACATTCCCCTTGCCAGACGGAGTCCCCTGCATTCGTCCGCTTCGGCGAGCCAGAGCAGAGCGCGGTCCGGGCCGCTCGCCGGGCCCTGGCCAACGGTTGGGCCGACACCGCGGTGCGCGAGCGCGCGGCGCTGCTGCGCCGCGCCGCGGACCGGATCGAGGAGCGGTTCGAGGAGTTCGTCGCCGCAGAAGTCGCCGACACCGGCAAGCCCGTCACGCAGGTGTGGGCCAGGTCCTTGGCCTGCTCAGGGGAGCCGGAGTCGTTGATCTGGCGCTACCAGGCTTGCACCCTGACGGTCGGCCCTCACGACAAGGCCACCCGGACCTGGCCAACCGCGCCGGAAGGTACGACGTGACCGTCGAGGCTGACGGTGACGAGCTCTTCGTCCGCCGGTTCGCCGGGTCCGTGCACGCCGTATCCCAGGGACAGGCCTCGGGTAGGAACCGCCCGACGGCTGCTCTCTTCCGGTTGTGCATCTGCTCAAGCAGTGCCGACTCAGTTGTGGCGGTTGGACCGTAGCGTCGCCGAGCCCCGCGAAAGCATTCTGGGCCGCACCGAACCGAGCTGATCGGGAGAGCGACTGGTGAACGCACAGCAGGACCACCGCGACGCAGACGTCCTCATCGTGGGTGCGGGTGCCTCCGGCGGAGTAGCGGCCCTCGAGTTGGCCACGCGCGGGTTCCGCGTGGTCTGCCTCGAGCAGGGCGACTGGGCACTTCCGGATGACTTCCCCGGGGGAAAGCCCCAGTGGGAACTGGCCCGCTTGAAGCAGTGGAACCCCAGCCCGAACATGCGCGGAGCGGCAAGTGACTACCCGATCGACGTCACCGAGAGTCCGATCGAGCCGCTCATGTTCAACGGCGTCGGAGGCAGCACCATCCTGTTCTCTGGTCACTGGGTGCGCGCGCTGCCCTCCGACTTCCGAGTCCGGACCCTTGACGGGGTGGCGGACGACTGGCCGTTCACCTACGAGGATCTGCGCCCGTTCTACGACGAGGTCACACACCACATCGGTGCGTCCGGGCTTGAAGGCGACCCGGCGTACCCGGATGCGCACACGTTCCCGCTGCCGCCACTGCCGATCGGCAAGTACGGCCTCGCCGCGGCGAAGGGGATGGACAAGCTCGGCTGGCACTGGTGGCCGGCGCCCAACGCCATCGCCTCCCGGAAGTTCAAGAACCGGCCCGCCTGCCTGAGGTATGGCGCGTGCGAGTCCGGGTGCCCGACCGGAGCGAAGGCGAGCACCGACTTCACCCACTGGCGCGAGGCGATCGCCGCCGGAGCGGTCCTGGTGACCGGGGCCAGGGTGCGGCGGCTCGCGGTCGACAACCGTGGTCTGGTGACCGGCGCCGAGTACCTCGATCGCGACGGCGCCCTGCACCATCAGGCGGCAGGCGTGACCGTGCTTGCCGCCAACGGGATCGGCACCCCGCGACTGCTGCTCAACTCGGCGTCCGCGCAGTTCCCCGACGGCCTGGCGAACTCCTCGGGTCTGGTGGGCAAGCGGTTGATGGTGCACCCCTATGCCTCGGTGTACGGAACCTACGAGGAGGAGCTTGAGACCTGGCTGGGCCCTACCGGGCAGGCATTGCAGTCGATGCAGTTCTACGAGACCGACACCGACCGGGGCTTCGTCCGAGGGGCGAAGTGGAACCTGATGCCGACCGGCGGCCCGCTCACCCACACGTTGTGGGAGCCCGGCCAGGACTGGCGCGAGGCGTTCGGACCGGCCTTCCACCGCCGGCTGCGGAGCACCTTCGGGCGCTACACCGAGTGGGGCATCACCACCGAGGACCTGCCGGAGGAGCACAACGAGGTCGTCCTCGACCCCGCGGCCACCGACTCCGACGGCATACCGGTGCCGAAGATCCGCTATACCATCGGCGAGAACACCGAGCGCATGCTCAAGTTCCACGTCGACCGGGCCATCGAGGCACACCTGGCCGCAGGTGCTACTGCGGTCCACCCCATCCCGGTCGTCCGCGACAGCGGCTGGCACCTCCTCGGCACCGCCCGCATGGGCACCGACCCCGCCACCTCCGTCGTGGACGAGTACGGCCGCGCCCACGACGTACCCAACCTCTTCATCATCGACGGCAGCGTGTTCGTCACCTCGACGGGCGTCAACCCGACCGCCACCATCATGGCGGTCGCGCTGCGGGCGATGCGCCACCTCGCCGACAACCGGCACGACCAGACCACTCCCCGCTGAGGACCTGTGATGCTCGATTCCGAACAGCGACGCACCTTCGCCGCACTCGCAGACGTACTCATCCCAGCGTCCGAGCCGATGCCGTCGGCCGCCGCAGCAGGGGTCCCGGAGGCGTTGATCGACCAGGTACTGGGCTACCGGCCGGACCTTGCCGAGGGGTTCGCCGATGCGATGGCCTCGTGTGCAGGCCAGGAGCCCGAGGCGGCACTCGACGAGCTCGCCGCACGCAGTCCCGACCAATTTCAAGCCCTCACCGTGCTCACTGCCGGCGCTTACTTCCTGAGTCCCCAGGTGGAGACCGCCCTCGCCTACGACCCACCGCCGCGCGCGGCCCACGACGACACCGACGCGTACGTCGACATGTTGGTGGACGTCGTCGAGCGCGGTTTTCCGACCGGTTGAACCCGACGAACGAAGGATCCACGATGACCGAGACGCGACCCCAGATCGAGGCGGCTCCCTTGACCGGCGACGACCCGGCGCCGGTCGGTGTCGAGCCCGAAGCGTTGCCGCACTTCGTCGACGGCGCTCGCTGGGCGGGCACCGGGACAGAAACCCATCCAGTGGTCAACCCCGCGACGGGGCGGCCGATCGCCCGAGTCATGTGCGGCACGGCGGCCGACGTCGACCAGGCCGTGGCCGCTGCCAGGAGGGCGTTCGCCGGCTGGCGCCAGAAGACGCCGAAGGACCGTGCCGATGTGCTGCTCGAGGCCGCGGCCGTGGTCGAGACGCACGCCGAGGAGCTAGCGCGGCTGGAGTCTGCCAACGCTGGCAAGCCGATGCCGCTGGCGCGCGAGGACGTCGCCGGCACGATCGACACCCTGCGGTTCATGGCCGGGGCGGTCCGTGCTCAGCAGAGCGCTAGCGCCGGTGAGTACGTCGCCGGCCACACCTCGATGATCGTGCGGGAGCCGGTCGGGGTCGTCGCCGCCATCACCCCCTGGAACTACCCGCTACTCACCACTGCCTGGAAGATCGGGCCGATCCTGGCGGCCGGCAACGCCTGTGTGCTGAAGCCGTCCGAGCAGACTCCGCTGACCGCCCTGCGACTGGCAGAGCTGCTGGCCGACGTACTGCCCGCCGGTGTGCTCAACGTGGTCACCGGTGACGGGCCGGTCGTCGGCGAGGCGCTTGCGACCCACCCCGATGTCGCGCTCGTGTCAGTCACCGGCAGTGTCCGCAGCGGCCAGGCGGTGGCCCGCGCGGCCGCCGAGTCGCTCAAACGCGTGCACCTTGAGCTCGGCGGCAAAGCGCCCGTCCTGGTGTTCGCCGACGCCGACCTGGACGCGGTAGCCGACGGCGTCGCGTTCGCCGGCTTCGGTAACTCCGGACAGGACTGCGGTGCCGCATGCCGGGTCCTCGTCGAGGAGTCGGTGTACGACGACCTGGTCGCGCGGCTGGTGTTCCGGGCGGAGGCGCTGGCTGTCGGCGACCCGGCGGAAGGGGACCACATCGAGATGGGCCCGCTGGTCACGCAGGCGCATCGCGACCGGGTGGTCGGCTTCCTGGACCGGGCCTACGCCGAAGGCGTGCGAGCCGCGACTGGCGGCAAGGCCCCGGACGGTGACGGCTTCTTCATCCCCCCGACCGTCCTGGTGAACATCCCCGACGGAGCCGAGTGCACCCGCGAGGAGATCTTCGGCCCGGTCGTGACGGTCGAGACGTTCACCCGCGAGGACGCCGCGGTCACGGCGGCCAACGGCACGCGGTACGGGCTGTCGGCGTCGGTCTGGACCGAGAACGCGCGGCGGGCCGCCGACCTGCCCGGTCGGCTGGACTTCGGCACGGTCTGGGTCAACGACCATCTCGCGTTCGCCACCGAGATGCCGTGGGGCGGCTTCAAGTCCTCCGGCTACGGGCGCGACCTGTCGGCGTACGCGCTCGACGACTACTCGCGCACCAAGCACGTGATGGTCAACCGGACCCGTTAGCGGAGGGAAGCAGCGGTATGAGTGAGCAGTCGACCGGGCGGCAGGAGCCCGCTGCGGGCATCGAGTCGGCCACCATCCAGCCCATCCCGCTGGACCAGCGACACGGCACGAACCGGGACATGTTCACGATCTGGTTCGGCACCAACATCATGATCCTGTCCATCGTCACGGGTGCTCTGGCCACCACGGTCTTCGGCCAGCCGGCTTGGTCCGCGGCCCTGGCGATCGTCATCGGCAACCTGCTCGGTGCGGTCTTCATGGCACTGCACTCCGCGCAGGGCCCGCGTCTCGGCGTACCTCAGATGGTGCAGACCAAGGGCCAGTTCGGCTCCTGGGGCTCCGTGCTGATCGTGCTGATCGTGGTGTGCATGTACCTCGGGTTCTTCATCTCGATCCTGGTGTTCGGAGGTGCGTCCCTCGCGTCCGTCATTCCGCACCTGGGGCAGCGCGGCGGCATCGTCCTGATCGCCGTCGCCAGCCTCGCGGCCACCATCTGGGGATACGGGGTGATCCACGCCTACGCACGGATCATGACCTACGTCTCGGGCGCGGTCCTGCTGCTGGCGTTCGTCTGGGCATTCGTGGTCCACCCGATCCCAGCCACCTTCTTCCACACCAGTGGCGCCAGCCTGGCCGGGTTCATGAGCGTTGTGTCGGTCTCGGCCGTCTGGCAGCTCGCCTACGCGCCGTACGTCTCGGACTACTCCCGCTACATGCCGGCGCGGACCGGAGCGAAGCCAGCATTCTGGATGAGCTACTGGGGCGCCAGCCTCGGTTCGATCCTGCCGATGTTCCTCGGCGCAGGCATCGGGTTGCTCCTGCCGGACCTGGACCCTGTCGTCGCCCTGACCAAGGCCACCGCAGGAATCAGCGTGCTGGTCGTCGCCGTGTTCAGCGTCGGCGTCGCGGCCACGAACGCGATGAACCTCTACTGCGGCACCCTGTGCACGATCACGATCGTGCAGACGTTCGCGCCGCGCTTCACCGCCCGCAGCCGCGAGCGGGCCTTGATCGCCACTGGGCTCGTTGTGGTGGCGCTAGGGGTGGCGCTCACCGCGGGCGATGGCTTCGTGGCGACGTACAACAACTTCCTGACGTTGCTGCTCGGCTCCCTGGTCCCTTGGACGGCGGTCAACCTCGTCGACTTCTACCTGGTCCGGCACGGCGAATACGCGGTCGAGGACTTTTTCCGGCGCGATGGCGGTCGCTACGGGCTGGTGAACTGGCCGGCGGTGATCTGCTATTTGATCGGGGTCGCGGTCCAGCTGCCCTTCATGGTCATCGGTACGGCGTACACCGGGCCGATCGCCAGGCTTCTCGGCAACACCGATATCTCCTTCATCGCAGGCCTGCTCATCGTCTCGCCGCTGTACTACGTCACCGTCACGGCGCTGGCCCGGCGCAAGGCGAGCGCCGGCGAGGCCGCCGTAAGCGGCGCAGAACGCGCAGCCGCAACCTGAGCGATGGGCGTGACCGAGTAGCCCGATCAACCTCAGGGTTCGTCCGGCGTCTTCTGTCAATCCACCCACCTCCCATGATCGGAGCCACCCAACGATGAGTGACCACCAGCCGATCGGTGCCCTCGAAGCCACCGTGGTCCCGCGTTTCGCCGGGCTCGGGACCTTCGCACGGATCCCGGCCATCGATGCCGTGCCCGACTACGACATCGCCGTTTTGGGCGTCCCCTTCGACGGAGGCACGTCCTACCGGCCGGGCGCCCGGTTCGGGCCGATGGGGGTCCGGCAGGCCTCGCGGCACCTGCGGCCGAGGTTCCATGTCGAGCTCGAGACCGCGCCGCTGGAGCAGGTCCAGGTCGTCGACGCCGGCGACGTTCCCTGCACGCCGTACTCCATCGACGACGCGGTCCAGCAGATCGAGGGGTTCGCCCGCGAGGTCGTCGGGAATCGGGACCGGCGCCTGGTGACCATCGGCGGTGACCACACCGTCGCACTGCCGATGCTGCGCGCCGCGCGGGACAAGTACGGCCCGATCGCGCTCATCCACTTCGACGCGCACCTGGACACCTGGGACACCTACTTCAAGGCCCCGATCACCCACGGGACGGTGTTCCGCCGCGCATTCGAGGAGGGCCTGCTCGCCGAGGAGAAGTCGATCCACGTCGGCATCCGAGGACCCATCTACGACCAGCTCGACCTCGTCGACGACGCATCGTTCGGATTCCGAGTCATCCGGGCCGGAGACCTCGACACGCTCGGTATCGACGGAGCCGTCGATGCGGTGCGGCGGCGGGTTGGGGATGCCCCGGTCTACCTCTCGATCGACATCGATGTGCTCGACCCGGCGTTCGCACCGGGTACGGGTACGCCTGAGATGGGCGGACTCTCCAGCCGTGAACTGCTGCACCTGCTTCGCCGGCTCGACGGTCTCAACCTGATCGGAGCCGACGTGGTCGAGACGGCTCCAGCGTACGACCACGCCGAGATCACGTGCGTGGCGGCCGCGACGGTTGCCTTCGACCTCATCACGCTCATGAGCAAGACCGAGGTGCGCAAGCCCGACCCGTCGGCCGCCGCTCCCGCCTGACCGGTCCAGGCGTCGCAAACGACCACCACCAGCACTCGACGACCGAGCAGCATGTCCGAGAAAACTCCGTTGTCCGACGTCCACGTGACGGCTGGTGCGACGCACCGACTTCGCCGACTGGATGATGCCGGGCGTCGAGCCCGCCGGTTCTTGCTGCGGAGCGTGCAAACGCACAAGAGCCGTCATACACCTGTGTAACGTGTGGCCATGGCAATCACGGTGGCGGATCTGCTCGAGCTGCCACACCTGCGGCTGCACCTGCACTCCGGCGCGGGCGGGCTCGGCCGGGAGGTCTCGTGGACGCACACGTCTGACCTGCCCGAGCCGTGGCAGTGGCTGGCCGGTGGTGAGCTCCTGATGACCAACGGCATGTCGTTCCCGGCCGACGGAGCCCGGCAGCGGGCCCTCATCGAGCGCCTGGTGGACGCCGGGGCAAGCGGCCTGGCAATCGGGGAGCGGATGTACTGTCCGCCGCTAACCGATGAGCTCGCCGAGGAGAGCGAGCGGCTGGGGTTCAGCATCTTGACGGTGGACTACCCCATGCCGTTCGTGGCCATCTCACAGGCCGTTGCCGCCGCGAATCTGCTCGAGCAGTCGGATCGGCTGATCCGGACCGAGCGGATCTACCACGCCATGCAGCGAATGGTGGCCCATCGAGGGGAGTCATCGGTGCTCTCCCAGGACCTGTCACAGCAGCTGGGCTGCGAGGTGCGCGTCTGCCACCGCGAGTCGGCTCAGCCGTGGTACCCGCAGGACCCGCGCTTCGACTCGGTGCTCACCGAGGCACTGCGCCAGACAACATCAGGCGCTTCCGACCTGCGTGCTGGTGCGTTTGCAGTCCCCCTGCGGGACGGGCGCGAGCTGCGACTGGTGGACATTCCGACACAGCCGAGCGCGGTGTTAGCCCTGGTGTCGATCGACCGCAGCGTGCTCGACGCGATCCTCATGCAGCACGCAGTCACGGTGCTCGCCCTGGAACTCTCGCAGTCGTTGGTCAGCATCGAGCACGACCGCCGACTGGGCGCCGAACTGCTGGCGCTGCTGATCGAGGGACAGATCGACGCGGTGAGCGGTAGCCGTCAGCTGCACGCGCTCGGCCTGGACGTCTCGCAGGCCACCCTCTTCGCAATCACCTCCGGTGATATCGCCAAGCTTCGAGAGCTGCACGTCGCGCTGTGGCGAAACGGTGTACGTCAGCTCGTCGTCCATCGACGGGGCGTGCTGTACGTCCTCTGCGTCGACAGCGATCGGGCCAACTCCGTGATGCGCGCGAACCTCGGCGAAGAGGCGCTGGTGGGGATCAGCGGCCCGATCGCTACCGTCGAGCGGATCCCCGAGGCAGCGCGAGAGGCGAGCTGGGCGGCCCGAGCTGCGGCCGGCGTCACCCCACACACCTTCAGGTACGGCGATGCCACGCCGCTGCTCGGTGTCGCAGGAATCGACGACGCGAACGCCCTGGTCTTGCGCGTCCTGGGCCCGCTCATCGACTATGAACGGCTGCACCAGTCAGAGCTCTTGCACACGCTCGAAGCGTTCCTCGACAACCAGCGCTCCTGGCGGAAGACGGCGGATGCGTTGCACGTGCACCGGCAGACCGTTCTCTATCGGATCCGCAAGGTCGAGGAGATCACCGGGCACAACGTGAACGACACACGTGACATCGCCGAGCTCTGGCTAGCCCTGCAAGCTCGCGCACTTCTTGCGGACGCCTGACTCTGGTCGCCGGTCCATGCCCGTCAGGTCTACAAAAAGTCATCCCTGCACGTCAAGCCGCGTAGTGGGGTACTCGTTGATGAGTCCATTGAGGATGCGGGTGCGTAGCAACAGCTGCGTAGATCGACCACTGGGGATGGAAGTCGCGAGGCAGTGCAGGACGTCTTCCCGGGCTGTGGGTGAGGAAGTTCGTCTTCAGCTCGAAGGTGGTGAACCCGCTGGCCCCGGTGGGAAGGCTGGTCGCGCAGCCGTATCCGCACAGTGTGCCGGCAAGTCCAATGAGCGCGGCAGCGTGGACGAACCCGTTGGGAGCGAACAACTCGGGTCGGATGGGGAGTTCCAAGCCGGTACCCGATCACATTACGGAATTAGGCAACAGATCGCACAGGGAGACCGTCACGCTCCGCGCCGTGGGAGCCCGAGGATGAGACTCCCTCGGGTCACCCGACCGTGCCCCCGGGGTAGTTGTCAAGTCAAATTGAGACGGGTTGTGTTTAGTTGACTGGTTGCTGATCTTCGGTGGGTTGGTTGATCCAGGCCGCTTTGGGTAGTGCGGGTGGCCGGGGTCGGCGGGTGAAGCGTTCGGG
>NZ_SMKW01000106.1 GCF_004348985.1 Saccharopolyspora elongata
CACGCCACCGCCAGCAGCGCCAGGACAGCAGGCCATCCCCCTCAGCGGCCGTCATCACCGCACCCAGCAAGACCGGACACCGACCTCGACCAGCCAAGATCACTTAAACGACCGGCATTGGGCCTAGTCCCTGACACCAGGGTGAGACCCATGCCTGCTACCAGCACGAACGGGGTCTGTCCCGGGGACCACGCGCGGTGGGCGGTGCTGTCCCGGCACCGGACGTCGCAGGGCGAAGTCACCTATCGGATGTGCTTCTGCGGCCGGATCGGCGTTTTCCTCGACGACCGCGAGGTGCGCTCGCCGACGAGATCTCCGGCGAGGTGATCGATGCGGTTCAACGACTACGGCGGCGAGGCGGCCTGCCTAGCGGCCGATCTCGTCAACGCGGTCGGCCCGCTGACCGCCGAAGCGCTGGAGCCGATCTGGCCGCGCGCGGCGTCGCGGGAGGTGCGCTGGACGCCGAGCAGGTCCGCGACTTGGCGCTCTGGTGCGATCGGCTCGGCCGCTGCTTCGATCCGCAGGACCTGGAGCAGCGGTGCGGCGAGATCAACCAGTTGCTCGCCGAAACCGCGAGCCAGCCGTACATCTCGCTGCACGACGGGCACCCGCACCTGCACTACAGCGCGCCGGGTGCTGACCGGGCGGCCCACATCCGTGCGGTCACGGCTGCCGGGCTCGCCTACGTGGTCTGCTTCGCAGGAGCGGATCGCCTCGGCCGGTGTGCGCGGGAGGCCTGCGACCAGGCCTTCGTGGACACTTCCCGGAACGGCCGGCGGGCCTATTGCTCCCTGCGCTGCGCGAACAACGACGCGGTGGCCCGCCACCGGGCCAGAGTCGCGGGTCGGCACGGCGGCTGAGCCGGAGTTCAGCCCTGTTCGGGCAGGTGAGCAGCGGCGCTCAGCGCCGCCACCACCTCGGCCTGGTCACCGCAGACCTTCAGCCAGGTGCCGGGAGCGGTCAGGGCGCGCCGACGTCGATCCGGTATCCGTCGGGTTCGGGGACCGGGTTCGGTGTTGCGCGGCACAGCGCCCAACCGCGCACCCAGTCCTGAACGCACTGCTCAAGCCCGTGCTTCGATCTCACACCGCCGATCGTGCCAGCGCGGGCGGACATTTCCGGTGGCTCAGGGCGCCGTGATGCGCAGGTACAGCGTCGCGAGTGCGGCGACCGCGGCCGCTGCCGTGAAGATCGGGGCCGGACCGAGAGCCAGCAGCGCGCCGCCGAGGAGAGTGCCCGCTCCGATGCCGAGGTAGATCGCCGACGCGTTCAGCGACACCACGATCGCCGCCTCCTGCGGCGCCGCGTCGATGAGCCGGGTTTGCTGCGGCGGCGTTTGGGTCCAGGTGCTCGCGCCCCACGCGAACACCAGGATCGCGACCGCGACCTGCGGCGTGGTGCCGGTCCAGGCGAACCACGCCAGCAGCGCCAGCGCGAGCGTCATGCACAGGTAACCGCAGGTCAGAACCCGGGTCGGGCCCCAGTGGTCGGTCGCGTAGCCGGACAGGAGGTTGCCCAGCACCGCCCCGAGCCCGTACAGGAACAGCATCAGCATGGTCGAGTTCGCCGGGACGCCGACGGCGTTCAGCGCGGGAACGCTGTAGGCGTAGACGGTGTAGCTGGCTCCCATGCCGAGCACCGTCAGCGGCAGGACCGCCAGGACGCTGCGGCGGTGCAGCAGCGCGAGCCGGTCGCGCAGCGGGACGCGGGCGCCGCCCGGCAGCGCGGGCATGATCAGGTAGACGCCGACGCCGACGAGCAGGCACAGCGCGGCGACCAGCCCGAGGGCGGCGCGCCAGCCGAACCATTCGCCGGCCAGATCGCCGAGCGGAACGCCCAACGCCGTGGCCACGGTGAGGCCGCCGACGACCACGGCCAGCGCCCGGCCGCGGAATTCCGCAGGCACCAGCGTCGCGCTGACCGCACCCGCGCTGGGCGTGTACGCGGCGGCACCGGCCGCCGCGAGCACCCGGCTGACGATCAGCACCGCCAGGTTCGGGGCGAGCGCGGAGCCGATGTTGGCGATCCCGAGCAGGACGAGGGCGGCCACCAGCAGGGCGCGGCGCGGGATCCGGGCGGTCGCGGTCGCCAGGACCGGGGCGAGGACTGCGTAGGCCACCGCGAACGTGGTCACCGACAGTCCGGCCGCGGACGTGGTCACCTCCAGCGAGTCCGCCATGGCCGGGAGGAATCCGGCGACGATGAAGGCGTCGGTGCCGACCGCGAAGGTCCCCAGCGCCAGCACCAGGGTGGCCGTCAGGCCTCGGCTCCGCGTCGGATTCGGGACATTTGACACCCAGGTTCTCCAGCTGAAGAAGTCCTGCTGAGCAGGTCATTCGGAAAAAGTCAGTCCGCGGAGTGCCAGCGCCGTACTCGGTCGGCGGCGCGGGGCGGGGCGGTGGCCATCAGGTCGGCGATGGTCTGCGAGGCCAGTTCGCGGCGCCAGGCCAGCTCGGCCCGGCGCATGGCGACGTCGATGCCGCAGCGCTTGCGGAACTCGCCTGCCGGGGTCCCGGTCCCGGCTCCGCGCTGCCGGATCTCGGCGCAGCGGAACGCGTCCTCGGGGCCTTCGATGGCGGCGACGACGTCCATCAGCGTGATCTTCGCCGGCGGCCTGGCCAGCCGGAAGCCGCCGCGCGCACCCGGCGTGGAGGTGAGGATCTCGGCCCGGACAAGCGCTTGCAGGCGCTTGTTCAGGTATGCCGGGGGCAGATCGAACTGGGCGGCGAGCCGGGCGGTCGGCACGGGTTCGTCATCCAGCCACGCCAGTGTGAGGCAGCAGTGCAGGCCCCACTCGACCCCTTCGCCCATCCGCATACCTGGATACTAGACATCCAGGTTTCGCCGATGCGTGGCGGGGCTCCGCCGGCCGGATGAGCTGCTCCTGCCAGGGCATTCAGGCGCCGCGGATCATTCCCCGGTGCGCTGGGCGGTGTCGATGATGAAGAACGTGGCACCGACTACGTCCTGAATCAGGGAGAGCCGGCCGTACGGGGAATCCGATGGTTCGCGCAGCACCTTGCCGCCCAGCTGGACCGCCTTCGCCGCCGCGTCGTCGGCGTTGCTGTCCGGGTTGACCTGGAAGTACAGCTGCCAGTGCGCGGGCACGTCCTCGGGCAGCGCCGAGCTGGTCTCGAACCGGCCCACCGTGGGCAGGTCGTCGACGTACCAGACGGTGTAGTCGAAGCCGTCCCCCGGCTCGCCGATCTGCTCCTGCCGGTAGCCCAGCAGTTCGGCGTAGAACGGATCGGCAGACGAGCCGTCGCGGGTGTGCAGTTCCGCCCAGCAGAGCATGCCCGCGTGGTCGCGGCCGAAGGTGCCGTTGGGCGGCGCCTCCCACAGGCCGATCGGCGCGCCGGAGGGGTCCTCGGCGACCAGGAACGTCTCGTCGGCGGGCGTTTCCGTCGGTGGGACCAGTACTTTGCCGCCGAGCGCGCGGATCCGCTCCACCGCGCGGCGGGCCGAGCCGCACTCCAGGTACAGCGTCCAGGTCGTCGGCGCGTCCGTCTCCGGCAGCAGCAGCCCGGCGACCGGCTTGTGCTCCTTCATCGCGATGTTGTAGTCCGGGCGCTGGATCCAGTGCCAGCCGAACAGGCCGGCGTAGAAGTCCCGGGCTTCGGTGACGTCGTGGGTGGCCAGGTCCACCCAGGCTGGGGCGCCCACTGCGATGGCCATCGCTCCTCCTCCGAAATGCACTTCGACACGAGGTGAATTCAGGGGGTATCCCCAGGGTGACCGAGGTTTCGGTCTGGAAAACACGCGTGGCGGATCAAGGGTGTTCCGCCGCACGATGGCGTTACTGTTCGGTGCCTTTTCCGCAATGGGAACGCCCCCGAATGACGCCTTGATACTGAACGGCCCGCGTGATCGACTAGTACCGGTCACTCAGTGTGCGTATTTGCATGCCGAGCAACCCAATCGAAGCACGCACCAGGGTTACAGGAGCAGCCATGGCCAACCGCGCGGCGAAGCCGGTGACCGCGGGCCTGAGCCGGCTTGCTCAGCTGGACCGCCGCGAGCGGGCCCGCATCATCCAGCAGCTTTGCCACCAGTACCCGGCGTTCCGGTCGATGCTGAAGCAGGTCACGATCGCCCGCGGGATCGCCTTCGCCTCCGGGCTGCTGCTCGCCCTCGCGGTGATGTGCCTGGTCCAGGGCGCATCGGTGTGGTGGGTGTCCGGTCTCGTGTTCACCGGCCTCGCCGGGTTCTGCTACGTCGCCGTGGCGCTCACCGACAGCCGGTTCGACCTGCTGCTCGCGGTGCTGGGCGCGCACCGCACCGACGAGCTGCACGGGCGGCTGGTGACCGAGCAGGTCTACGGCGACGACCCGCCGTCGGATCCGCTGGAATGGCCGGTTTCCCGCGTGGTCGCGTCCCGCACGGTCGCCTCCCGGCTCACCGACGGGGCGGGTTCACCGGTGCACGCTGATCGATAGCGCGGCCGCGATCTCGTCGCCCACGAAGTGGGTTTCGTCGTCCGGCGGTTCGCCGACGCGCACCACCAGCGGCCCGCCGAAGGGCTTGCGCTCCACGACCTCGATCCGCGAGCCCAGCGTCATGCCGTGATCGGTCAGGTAGCGCAGCAGCTCCGAATCCGTGTCCCAGACCCGCGCGATGGTGCCGACCGTGCCCGGCTCGACCTGGTCCAGCAGCAGCGTTGCGGGCTTCTCGACGGTGCCCTCCGCGGTCGGGATCGGGTCGCCGTGCGGGTCGTGGGTGGGGTTGCCGAGCTTGGCGGCGATGTGCGCGACCAGCTCGTCGGACACCGCGTGCTCCAGCGCGTCGGCCTCCCGGTGCACCTCGTCCCAGCTGTAGTCGAGCTCCTCGACCAGGAACAGCTCGATCAGCCGGTGCCTGCGCAGCACGTCGAAGGCCAGCCGGCGGCCCTCCGGGGTCAGCTCGACGCTGCGGTACCGGACGTGCGTGACCAGGCCGAGTTGCGCCAGCTTGTTGATCATCCCGGAGACCGATGACGGGCTCAGGCCGAGCCGCTGGGTCAGGGTGGCGTTCGTGACGGGCACACCCCGTTCGCAAAGCCCGTAGATCGCCCGGAGGTAGTCCTCGACGGACGACGAGGGGCGCTCGGCCATACTCGTCATACTTGCACGATACGGGCGCTGCCTGGTCGGTGGACGCACCCACCACCCGCGTGGACGCCGCGTGGCGGCCGGACGCGCGCCTCCTCCGGTGGTCGCCGCCAAGGTCGTTCCGGGGCATGGGACACTGGTGGGCGCTATGTCTGCGACTTCCCTTCCGCTCGTCTTCGATGCCCCGCGCCGTGGCATGCCGCCGCGGCACCTCGCCGACCTCTCCGCCGACGAACGGCGCGCCGCGGTGACCGAGCTGGGGGAGAAGCCGTTCCGGGCCAAGCAGCTCGCGCACCACTACTTCGGCCGGCTCAACGCCGACGTGGAGTCGATGACCGACATCCCGGCGGCCAGCCGCGCGAAGCTCGGCGAACACCTGCTGCCGGCGCTGCTCAGCCCGGTCCGCCATCTGAACACCGACGACGGCACCACCCGCAAGACGCTCTGGCGCGCGCACGACGGCACGCTGCTGGAAAGCGTGCTGATGCGGTACCCGGACCGCGCCACGGTGTGCATTTCCAGCCAGGCGGGCTGCGGGATGGCCTGCCCGTTCTGCGCCACCGGCCAGGGCGGGCTGCAGCGCAACCTGTCGACCGCGGAGATCGTCGACCAGGTGCGCTCGGCCGCGGCGGCGATGCGCGACGGCGACGTCCAGGGTGGGCCCGGCCGGCTGTCGAACGTCGTGTTCATGGGCATGGGCGAGCCGCTGGCCAACTACCGGCGGGTGATCAACGCGGTGCACCGGATCTGCGACCCGGCCCCGGACGGGCTGGGCCTCTCGCAGCGGTCGGTCACCGTGTCGACGGTCGGGCTGGTGCCCGCGATCAAGAAGATGACCGCGGAGAACCTGCACGTCACGCTGGCGGTCTCGCTGCACACCCCGGACGACGAGCTGCGCGACACGCTGGTGCCGGTGAACAACCGCTGGAAGGTCGCCGAGGTGCTGGAGGCGGCTCGCGGCTACGCCGACCACACCGGGCGCCGGGTGTCGATCGAGTACGCGCTGATCCGCGACATCAACGACCAGCCGTGGCGCGCGGACCTGCTCGGCAAGCTGCTGCACCGGCACCTCGGGCAGTTCGCGCACGTCAACCTGATCCCGCTGAACCCGACGCCGGGCAGCAAGTGGGACGCCAGCCCGAAGCCGGTGGAACGGGAGTTCGTCCGCCGGGTCCGCGAAGCGGGCGTCTCCTGCACGGTCCGGGACACCCGGGGCCAGGAGATCGCGGCTGCCTGCGGCCAACTCGCGGCCGAGGAATGAGCGTTCGGCGGATCGCCTCGGGCCGCGATTTCCGCGCCTGATCTCCGGTATCTTGCCGGGGATCCGCGGGATCGGGGCGGTCTCGATCCCCGCGCCGGCGGACCGGGGGAGCGCGATGTCAGGCGAGATCGAGTACGGGCCGGTGGTCGTGAACAGGCCCGGGGCCGATCCTCGGGTCGGCTACTACGACGACGATGACCACGACCTCGAGCGGGACTGCCCGCAGGCGATCGTGTACTACTGCGAGCCGCCGTTCACCGCGGCTTCCGGCTACTACTTCGCGGATCATTCGTGGCTGGCCCCGGTCGACACCGATTCCCTCTGGAACCGGCGGCTGAAGCTGCAGCGGATTCTGGCGGACCGGAACATCGCGGCGTTCGAACGCCGGAAGCCCTCGTATTCGTACAAGCGCTTGTACGAGTTCTCCATCGAGCTCTCGTTCGTCAATTCCCTGCTCGCCGACCGGATGGTGAGCGCCCGGATGAACGAGGGGCAGATCGGCGGCCGTCGCGTCTTCATCTCCTACTCGTCTTCGGATCGCCAGGTCGCCACCTGGCTGTCCGTCGACTTGGCGAACGAGGGACATGTCCCGTGGCTGGACGAGTGGGAGATCAAGGCGGGCGAGTCGATCCCGAACAAGATCGCCCGCGGGATCGATGAATGCGACTACCTGCTCGTGCTGCTGAGCCCGAAGTCCGTCGGCTCCGGATGGGTCGAGCGGGAGTGGTCGGCGAAGTACTGGGCGGAGGCCGCCGGCGGCGGGATCGGCGTGATCCCGGTGTTGCTGGCGGACTGCGAGATCCCCACGCTCCTCCGCGTCAAGAAGTACGTCGACCTGCGGCGCGATTACAGCGCTGGGTTGGAGCAGATCCTGGCGGCGTTCGGGCCCTGACCGATGGCGCGCTGGTCCGCCGGTGTGGTTCCCGTGAACGCAATGAACAGAATGGTGACGGCCGGGCCCGCGTGGTCCCATGATCTTCGCACCCGAACTCGATCGAGGTGGGAGGCAATGGTGCCTGGCCGTGCGAAGCGAGGTTTCGCCCGCCGATCTGCCCGATCGGTCCTAAGTGGACGGATTCCGGCGGTGTTCGCCGCGGTGGGTCTGGCCGCGTTGCTCGGCGGGATGCCGGCGCAGGCCGAATCCCGGATCGATCGCTCGCCGTCCGCCGGCTGCGGCGAGGCCGCGGTGCCCGGGACGTCGGAGACCCGCACGATCGTTTCGGGTGGGGTCACCCGCAGCTACCTGCTGCACGTGCCGGCGGACTACCGGCAGGACGAGCCGACCCCGGTGGTGCTGTCCTTCCACGGCCACTCGCGGACTTCGGCGTACCAGGAAGAGCTGTCCGGCTTCTCCGCCACCGGCGCCATCGCGGTGTACCCGCAGGGGCTCGTCGGCACGGACGGCGAAACCGCCTGGCAGGGCGCGCCGTACTCCGCCGCGGCCGACGACGTGCTGTTCACCGGCGACCTGCTCGACCGGTTGGAGCGGGATTTCTGCGTCGATCGCGCGCGGATCTACGCCGCGGGCAAGTCCAACGGCGGCGGCTTCACGGGCGTGCTGGCCTGCCGGATGAGCGACCGAATCGCCGCCTTCGCGCCGGTGTCCGGCGCGTTCTACCCGCAGGGCGGCGAGTGCGAGCCGGAGCGCGCGGCGCCGGTCCTGGACTTCCACGGCACCGACGACCAGACGATCCCGTACCCCGGGAATCCGGAGAAGGGCCTGCCGCCGATCCCGGAATGGCTCGCGGGCTGGGCCGATCGCAACGATTGCGACGACGCCCCGATCGTCCGCGACGAGGGCAACGGGGTGCAGGTCAGCAAGTGGATCGGCTGCGACCGGGGCAGCAACGTCGTGCACTACCGGATCGAGGGCCTGGGGCACGACTGGCCGAGCACGCGGCCGAACCCGGACTCCGACCAGCCGTCGGTCGTCGACGCGACGCCGATCATCATGCGGTTCTTCGCCGAGCACCGGCTCCGCTGAGAAGACCCGGGCCGGAGCGGAAGCTCCGACCCGTGCCCGGCCGGTGCGCGCCGACCAGCCCCCCGAACGGCGCGCACCGGTCCGGTCCAAGACCCCGTGGCGTCAGCGCAGAAGCCGGATCGGAACACGAACATCGATGTCCCGCCAAGCCTTGTCCGCTGTCATGACGGGCGCGTCCAAGCGGAGCGCCACGGCAAGGCAGGCCCGGTCGCCCAGCGACAATCCCAAGGACCGGGTGTTCGGCCACAACTCGCCCGCGCGCAGGGCGTCGTCGGCGGTGAAGGGCTCCACCAGCACCCCGAGCGTGCGGAGGCGATCGCAGGTGCGCCGGGCGTCCGCGCCGTGCTGGGCGAGCTTCTGCGCGAGTTCCGACCAGTTCACCGACGACACGGTCGCATCGCCGAGCACGGGATCCACGGTTTCGGCACCGGTTTCATCCCGGAGCCACGCGAGTATCGCGGAGGTGTCCAGCACCGTGGTCAAAGGTGGCCTCCGCTGGACTCGTCCTCCTCCGCGGCTGCCGACGCCCGGCGGTCGCTGATCAGCTCGTCGACCACCGAGCCGTCACCGCGCCAGACCGCTGCGACGTCACGTCTGATGCGGGCGGCGAGCTGCGCACGCGTTTCGATGACGACTCGGCCGTCTTCCTCGTAGATCGCGAGCGGTGTGCCGGGCTCGATGCCGGCAGCCCTCCTGATCGGTGCGGGAATGGTCACCCGGCCTTGCCCGTTGGCCGTGATCTCGGTTCTCGCCCCACGTTCATCAGCCAGTGCCACGCCTCCAGCATGGATGACCGGTAGGTGCGCGGCAAGACTGAAATGCTCGCCCTGTGACACGTATCCAGATTATCGGTCACTTCGATCAGTGGCTGTCACATACGCGAGTGGATGTTCGGGCCGCGGTCGCGAGCGTCGGCGGACGACCGCGGCCCGTGGCGTCAGCGGATGTGTTCGCGGATGGCGCCTTCCAGGACCGTCAGGCCCTCTTCGAGGAGGGCCTCGTCGATGACCAGCGGCGGGAGGAGGCGGATCACGTTGCCGTAGGTGCCGCAGGTGAGGATCACCACGCCCTGGGCGTGGCAGGCCTTGGCGATCCGCGAGGTCACCTCGGGGTCCGATTCCGCGGTGCCCGGCTTGACGAACTCGATGCCGATCATGGCGCCCCGGCCCCGCACGTCGAGGATCGCGTCGGTGGTCTCGGCGAGCGCGCGCAGGCGGGGGAACACCAGGTCGCCGATCTCGCGCGCCGCGGTGGCCAGGTCGCGTTCGCGCATCGCGCGGATCGCGCCGAGCGCGGCGGCGCACGCGACCGGGTTGCCGCCGTAGGTGCCGCCCAGGCTGCTCGGCGGCATCGCGTCCATCAGCTCCGCGCGACCCGTGACCGCGGCCAGCGGCAGCCCGCCTGCCATGCCCTTCGCCGTGGTGATCAGGTCGGGGACCACGTTCTCGTGGTCGCAGGCGAACCAGGCGCCGGTCCGGCAGAAGCCGGTCTGGATCTCGTCGGCGATGAACAGCACGCCGTTGTCGGTGCACCACCGCGAGATCGCGGGCAGGAATCCCGCCGCGGGCTCGATGAATCCGCCCTCGCCCTGGATCGGCTCGATCAGCACCGCCGCCACCGAGTCGGCGCCGAGCTGCTTCTCGATGCGGTCGATAGCCTCCCGCGCCACCTGCTCGCCGGTGCGCGGATCGCGCGCCGGGTAGGACATCGGCACCCGGTAGATCTCCGGCGCGAACGGGCCGAACCCGTGCTTGTACGGCACCGACTTCGCGGTCAGCGCCATGGTCAGGTTGGTGCGGCCGTGGTAGGCGTGGTCGAACACCACGATCGCCTGCCGCCCGGTGGCCCGGCGCGCGATCTTGACGGCGTTCTCCACCGCTTCCGCGCCCGAGTTGAACAGCGCGCTGCGCTTGTCGTGGTCGCCGGGGGTGAGCGCGGCAAGTTCCTCGCAGACCTGCAGGTAGTTCTCGTACGGCGTCACCATGAAGCAGGTGTGCGTGAACTCGCCGACCTGGCGGCGCACGGGTTCGACGACCTCCGGCGCGGCGTTGCCGACGTTCGTGACCGCGATGCCCGAACCCAGGTCGATCAGCGAGTTGCCGTCAACGTCGTGCAGCACGCCGCCGGCCGCCTCGGCGATGAAGACCGGCAGCACGCTGGACACGCCGGTCGACACCGCCGCCGCGCGCCGCCGCTGGAGTTCGCGGGAGTTCGGGCCGGGGATCTCGGTGCGCAGCACGCGCGCCTGGGGCAGTGCCGCCTGGGCCGGGGAAACCGTCACGGTGGTGACCTCCTAGAACAGTCTTGAAAGTGGCCTGCGCAGCGGTGCGGGTAGCGGAACCCCGCGGCGGTGCAAGCTGCGTCCCACACCGCAAGCGGCCTTCGCCGCTTGGAAGGGGCTCTGGTCGTGTTGTCCTGCGAACAGGTTCGCCCCGCCACCCGCAACCGAACAGTGGACGATCTGGTTAACTCGGGTTTCAGGATTCGACACACTGTCAGGAGGTTCTCCGGTGCCGTTGACGGTGCGCGACCTGGTCGCCGACGCCGCGCTGGGGCTCGTCGCGCGGGCCGGTCAACGCTCCCTCGACCGCCCGATCGCGTGGGCGCACACCAGCGAACTGGCCGATCCGGCGCCGTTCCTGGAGGGCGGCGAGCTGCTGCTGACCACCGGCCTCGCGCTGCGCGCCGAGGATTGCGCGGGGCTGGTCGAGCGGCTCACCGCCGTCGGCGTCGCGGGCCTGGGGTTCGGCGTCGGGCTGAGCCACCGGCAGGTCCCGGCCGAGCTCGTGACGGCGGCGGAACGAGCCGGGCTGCCGCTGCTCGAAGTGCCCCGGCCGACGCCGTTCATCGCGATCAGCAAGGCGGTTTCGCGCGCCGTCGCGGCGGACGAGTACGCGAGCCTGCGGCGCACCAGCCGCGCCCAGCACGAACTCGCGCAGGCGGCCGGCACCACCAACGGCGTGGCCGCGCTGGTCCGGAAGCTCGCGCTGCTGCTGGATTCGTGGGTGCTGCTGCTCGACGCTGGCGGCCGGCTCCTGCACAGCTCGCCGGCGACGGCCGGTTCGCGGCTGCCGGACCTGGAGCCGGAGGTGGCGAAGGTGCGGGCGAAGCGGGGCCTGGCCGCGGCCGGGTTCTCGCTCGGCGACCAGGAGGTGAGCATGCAGGCGCTCGGCGGCCCGGCGCGCGGGTTCCTGGTGGTGGGTCGCGGCGAGCCCTTCGCCACCACCGACCACCACGTGATCAACTCGGCTGCCTCGCTGCTGACCCTGGCGCTGGAGCAGGTCGAGGCGCTCGCTTCCGCCCGGCGCCGGCTGCGCGCGGACTTCCTGGCGTTGATGCTGCGCGGCGAACAGGTGCAGGACGTGCTCGCCGACCTGCACGCCGAGTTGCCGCCCGAGCCGTTCCGGGTGGTGGTGCTGGCCGGTGCCCGCGATCGCGACGAGCTGCTGTCCCGGCTCGCGGCGGACCAGCCGAGCGCCCCGGCCTACCTGGCCGAGCACGGCGACGTGGTGGTCGGGCTCGTCGGCGACGGCGCGCTCGACTGGCTCACCGGGCAGGTCGGCGTCGCCGTCGGGGTGTCCGAGCCGTGCGAGCTGGCCGGGCTCGCCGAAGGGCTGCGGCAGGCGCAGCAAGCGGCTCGGGCGGCGAAGCGCAGCGACACCGTGGTGCACTTCGCCGACCTCGCCGGATACGGCCTGCTGAACCTGGTTCCCGGCGCCGACGCGCAGGCGTTCGCCGAGGCCGTTCTCGCCCCGCTGCGCGGGCAGGGCGTGCTCTTGGAATCGCTGCAGACGTGGTTGGCGCACCATGGGCAGTGGGATCCGGCGGCGAACCGGCTGGGCGTGCACCGGCACACCCTGCGCAACCGGGTGCGAAAGGTGGAGGAGTTGCTCGGGCGCAGCCTCGACCAGCCCGGCGTGCGCGCGGAGCTGTGGCTGGCGCTGCAGGTCCTGGACCGGCCCGGCGAGTGACGGAGGTGGCGCGGTGCTCGTCGAAGATCTGCTGAACCGTCCGGAACTGGCCCTGCAGGTGCGGGTGCGCGGCCGGGTGGACCGGCCGATCCGCTGGGTGCACACCATCGAGATCAAGGCCCCCGGCCGGTTCCTGCGCGGCGGCGAGGTGGTGCTCACCGCAGGTGTGTGGCGCACCGCCGGGACCACGCCGGAGGCCTTCATCGCCGACCTGGTCGCCGCCGACGTCGCGGCGGTCGGGTACGGCCTGGTGCCACCGGAGACCCAGGTCCCCGAGGCGTTCGTCGACGCGGCGCGCGAGCACGGCCTGACCTGCTTCGTGGTGCCCGTGGAGGTCGCGTTCCTGCAGATCGTCGAGGCCTTCGTGAACACCAAGCGCGCCGAGTGGGAGCGCCCGCTGCGCCGCCACCTGGCGCAGCACGACGCGATCGTCGCGGCGCTGCGGCTGCGGCGCGGCGTCGAGACGGTGCTGGACACGCTGGCCAAGCAGCTGGGCGAAGCCGTGGCGGTGCGGGTCGCCGGAGGCGTGGTGGCGGGTGCCGCGCCGCAGCCGAACCACCCGTTGCCACTGGTGGGCGAGGGCCTGGCCGAGGCCGAGCTGCTGCTGCCGCGGCCGCTGGCGGATCTCGACGTGGAGCAGCACGCGACGGTGGTGCAGGCGATGCCGTTCATCGCGCTGGAGATCGAACGCACTCGCGCGGTGCGGGCGACGGAACTGCGCTACGCGTGGGAACTCTTCGAATGGGTCCACAGTGGAACGGTCGGGATCGACACCGTGCGCACCCGGCTGCACGCGCTCGGCCTGCAGCCGGACGGGCCGCTTGCCGCCGTCGTGGTGCGCACGTCGAGCCCCGGTGCGGATTCCGCGCGGCTGGGCGATCTGCTGGGCACGGACGGGGTCGCGGCGCAGCGCGGCGGCGAGGTCGTCGCGTTCGCCCAGGTCAGCGACACCGTGGCGGAGCTCGCGCGGCGCATCACCGATGCGCTGGCCAGTGGTGTCGTCCACGTCGGCGTCGGCAAGCCGGGCACCGCGTCCGAGCTGCGCGTGAGCCTGCTGCAGGCGGCGCACGCCGCCGAGGCGGTGTCCTCGCGGGCGGAGCGCGGCTGGATGACGCACGAGCAGCTCAGCAGCCCGGCGCTGCTGCTCTCCGCGCAAGATCCGGAGCTGCTGGCGGCCACTTCCCGGGCGCTGCTCGGGCCGGTGCTCGACCACGACGAGCGGCGGGGCAGCGACCTGGTGCCGTCGCTGGCGGTGTTCCTCGACGCGGGTGGCCGCTGGCAGGAGGCGGCCCAGCGCCTCCACGTGCACATCAACACCCTGCGGCACCGGATGAACCGGGTCGAAGAGCTCACCGGCCGAAGCCTCTCCATCACGGCGGACCGCGTCGACCTCTTCCTCGCGCTCCGCGCCCTCCGTCAGGCCTGACGCGCCCAAGCCTCGTGAGGCCGCTCGTGGTTTCGCCGACGCTGCGGCTCCCGTTCTGCGGCGAAGGCGCCTGAACCCCGGACGATCGTCGACTGCGCGTTGTGTGAACGTCCAACGGTGGTTGTGGACGTCGGACGATCGGTGACTACCTCCGGCCGGTGACCCGGCCCACTCTTGGTCGGTGCCGCGCGGCTCAACGCTCCCGCCATCCGCCAAGGAGGTCAACGGATGACCCCAGATCCGCCACCGGCCGCGCGCGTCGGCATCGAGACGCACGGCGTCGACACCATCCCCGAGGCCGATCGCACCGGCCGCCCCCGCGATGTCGCCGGCATCCTGCTCGGCTCCAACATGTGCCTCGGCGTGGTCATCTTCGGCTGGTTGCCCGCCTCGTTCGGGCTTTCGTTCTGGCCGGCCGTCACCTCGATGATCGCCGGGACGCTGTTCGGCACGCTGCTGGTCGCGCCGCTGGCCCTGGTGTCGCTGAAGACCGGCACGAACCTGTCCACCAGCAGCGGCGGCACCTTCGGCGTGCGGGGCCGGCTGATCGGCTCGGTGATCGGCCTGCTGCTCTCGCTCGGCTACGCCGCGCTGACGGTGTGGACCGGCGGGGCCGCGGTGGTGGGTCCGCTGCACCGGCTGTTCGGGCTGCCCGACGACGGGCTCAGCCACAGCGTCACGTACGCGGCGCTGGCGGTGCTCTCGGTGCTCGTGGCGATCTTCGGCTACCAGCTGATGACCCGGATGAGCAAGTGGGTCGCGGTCGGCACCGTGGTGCTGATGGCGGCCGGCCTGTTCGCCTACGGCGACCAGTTCCGGACCGGGCCGGTCACCGACGCCGGCTACCTGCTCGGGGACTTCTGGACGACGTGGGCGCTGTCCACAGTGGCCGCCGGGCTGAGCGGGCCGATGGCGTTCATCACGCTGCTCGGCGACTACAGCCGCTACGTCTCGCCGAGGCGCTACTCGTCCCGGAAGGTGTTCGCCGCGACCTGCGCCGGCATGCTCCTCGGGCTGCTGATCCCGCAGCTGTTCGGCACCTTCACCGCGTTCGCGGCCCGCGCCGCGGACGACTACGTCGGGCCGCTGGTGGCCGCCGCGCCGCTGTGGTTCCTGCTGCCGCTGCTGCTCAACGGCGTGTTCGGCACGATCGGCAACGCCGGGGTGCTGATCTACAGCATGGGGCTCGACCTGGATGCGATCGTGCCGCCGCTGTCGCGCGTCAAGGCCACCATCCTGACCTCGGTGCTGTCGACGGTGCTGGTGTTCCTCGGCTACTTCGTCTGGGACGCCCAGGACGCGGTCACCGCGTTCGTGCTGCTGCTGACCGCGATCGGCACGCCGTGGGCCGTGATCACGCTGATCGGCTTCGTGCGCTGCCGCGGCCTCTACGACCCGGACGCGCTGCAGGTCTACAACCGCCGGGCGCGGGGCGGCATCTACTGGTACACGGGCGGCTGGAACCTCCGGGCGGCGGCCGCCTGGCTGACCGGTTCGGCGGTCGGCCTGCTGTCCGTGGACACCGCCCTGTACAAGGGGCCGCTGCTGGAGCTCACCGGCGGCATCGACCTGAGCTTCCTGCTGGCCGCCGCGGCCACGGCCGCCACCTACCTGCTGCTGTGCATCGGCAGTCCGCAGCCGATGCCGCGGCAACCCGACGTTCGAGTCGCAGCGAGCGTCTGAATCCCGTTACGAATCAAGGAAGTGCGAGCAATGGATCGTTACGACGTCGTCGTCATCGGCGCGGGTTTCGCCGGCCTGACCGCGGCCCGCGAGCTGCGGGAAGCGGGCAAGGACGTGCTGGTCCTGGAGGCCCGCGACCGGATCGGCGGCTCCACCTGGTACCAGCCGGAGGGCTTCGACGGCTTCGGGCTGGAGATGGGCGGCACCTGGATCGTCCCGCAGCAGACGCACGTGTGGGCCGAGGTGCAGCGCTACGACGTCCCGATCAAGGACAGCGAGCTGCCCGGCCGGATGACCTGGTCCGACCACGGCAAGGTGCTGGACACGCTGCTGCCCGTGCCGCCGCAGGAGTACGAGCAGCTGGAACACGCGGTGCGGGCGCTGATCGAGGCCGCCTCCCGGTTCGACCCGCTGCGCCCGCTGTCCGAACAGGACGTCGCCGACCTCGACGTGCCGATCCGCGAGTGGGCCGAGAACGTCGGGCTGACCGGCAACGCCAAGGAACTGATGATGTCCTGGTTCTGCGGCTGCGCGAACGCCAGCGAGGACACCGGTTCGGCGCTGGACATCCTCCGCTGGTGCTCCTCGATGGACAACTCGCTGTGGGGCATGGTGCAGGCCAGCGTGCTGGGCTTCACCTTCGTCAACGGCACCGCCTCGCTGGCGCGGGCGATCCAGGCCGACGGCGGCGCCGAGCTGCGGCTGTCCAGCCCGGTGCGCAAGGTCGAGGCCGACGACGACGGCGTGACGGTCACCTACGACGGCGGCGCGGCGCGCGCCGACCGGGTGCTGATGACCACGCCGGTCGGGATCTGGCAGGACGTCGAGTTCAGCCCGGCGCTGCCCGCCGACAAGCTCGCCATCTCGCGGGAGAACCACGCCGGGCAGGGCCAGAAGGTCTGGGCGCTGGCCCGCAACGTCCCCGAGGACATCAGCGGTTTCGGCTGGGGCACCAGCTTCGACTACGTCGGCGCGATGGAGACCACCGATCGCGGCGTGGTGCTGGTGTGCTTCGCCCCGGAGCACGACCGCGTCGACACCGGCGACCTCGCCGACGTGCAGCGCGCGGTCCGCGAGTTCGCGCCGGACGCCGAGGTCGTCGACGCCCGCTCGCACGACTGGGTGCACGACGAGTTCTCCAAGGGCACGTGGGCGACGTTCGCCGCCGGGCAGTTCGCGAAGTACGAGCTGTGCGTGGGGCGTCCGGAGGGCCGGGTGCACTTCGGCGGCTCGCACACCGCCCGCCGCTGGCGCGCGTTCATCGACGGCGCGATCGAATCCGGCAAGCGCTCCGCGGCGGAGATCCTGGCGGCCGAGAAGTGAGGTCGTGAGTGCGAGAACGGGCTCTAGCCCGCTTGCGCACTCACGAAAAAGTGGAGGAATGCATGAACAACCCGATCGGTCCGGTGGACGCCACCAAGGTGCCGCGCTACGGCGGTGACACCACCTTCGCCCGGCTGCCCCGGCTGACCGACGTGCCCGACGCCGACGTGCTGATCTGGGGCGTGCCGTTCGACACCGGCGTCAGCTACCGGCCCGGCGCGCGCTTCGGCCCCAACCACGTCCGGCAGAGCTCGCGGCTGCTGCGGCCGTACAACCCGGCCAACGGCGTCGAACCGTTCGCGGCGCGGCAGGTGGCCGACGCCGGGGACATCGGCGTGAACCCGTTCGACATCGGGGAGGCCATCGGCACCATCGAGGCCGGCGCGCGGGAGCTGTCCGGGACGCGCCGCACCCTGCTCACCATCGGCGGCGACCACACCATCGCGCTGCCGCTGCTGCGCGTGCAGCACGAGCGGCACGGGCCGATCGCGGTGCTGCACTTCGACGCGCACCTCGACACCTGGGACACCTACTTCGGCGCGCCCTACACGCACGGCACCCCGTTCCGGCGCGCCGCCGAGGAGGGCCTGATCGACTTCGAGCACTCGATGCACGTGGGCCTGCGCGGCCCGCTGTACTCGAAGCTCGACCTCGACGAGAGCGAGCGGATGGGCTTCGCGGCGCTGCACAGCCGCGAGTTCGCCCGGACGCCGCTGGACACCATCATCGACCGGATCCGCACCAGGCTCGGCTCGCGCCCGGTGTACCTGTCCATCGACATCGACGTGCTGGACCCGGCCTTCGCGCCGGGCACCGGAACCCCCGAAGCCGGCGGGCTGTCCAGCCGCGAGCTGCTCGAAGTGGTGCGCGGCCTGGCCGACCTGAACGTAGTCGGCGCGGACGTGGTGGAGGTCGCCCCGGCCTACGACCACGCCGAGATCACCGGCATCGCCGCCGCTCACGTGCTGTACGACCTGCTGTGCATCCTGCCGGGAGGACGCTGATGCGCCAGATCCGCAACATCATCGACGGCCGGCCGGTCGACGCGGCCGACCACCGGACCACCGACCTGGTCGATCCCTGCAGCGGCAAGGTGTTCGGCACCGCGCCGCTGTCGTCCGCCGCGGACGTCGAAGCGGCGTACGCCGCAGCGCAGCAGGCCTTCGAGCACTGGCGGACCACCACGCCCGCCGACCGGCAGCGGCTGCTCCTGCGGCTGGCCGACGAAATGGAGCTGCGCACCGAGGATTTCGTCGCTGCGGAGGTGGAGAACACCGGCAAGCCGGTCGCCGCCACGCGCACCGAAGAGGTGGGCGCCGCCATCGACCAGATCCGGTTCTTCGCCGGCGCGGCCCGCGTCCTGGAGGGCACCGCGGCGGCGGAGTACACCCCGGGCCACACCTCCTACGTGCGGCGCGAACCGGTCGGCGTGATCGGCCAGGTCGCGCCCTGGAACTACCCGCTGCTGATGGCGGTGTGGAAGATCGCGCCGGCGATCGCCGCGGGCAACACCGTCGTGCTCAAGCCCTCCGACACGACGCCGGCGACCGCCGCGCTGCTCGGCGAGGTGGCCGCCGGGATCCTGCCGCCGGGCGTGCTCAACGTCGTGTGCGGCGACCGGGAAACCGGCCGCGCCGTGGTGGCGAACCCGGCGTCGGCGATGGTGTCGATCACCGGGTCCACCCGGGCGGGCCGGGAGGTGGCGGCAGCGGCGGCCGAGGACGTCAAGCGGGTGCACCTGGAGCTGGGCGGCAAGGCCCCGGCCCTGGTGTTCGCCGACGCCGACCTCGCCGCGGCCGCCGCGGGCATCGCCGCCGCAGGCACGTTCAACGCCGGGCAGGACTGCACCGCGGCGACCCGGGTCCTGGTGGCCGAGTCGGTCGCCGAGGAGTTCACCCGGCTGCTGGTCGAGGAGGTCGCCGCGCTGCGCTGCGGCCCACCGTCCGAAGTGGACGCAGTCGTCGGCCCGCTGAACAACGCCGCGCAGCTGGCGCGGGTGCAGGACATCATCGGCCGGCTGCCCGCGCACGCGCAGGTGCTCACCGGCGGGCAGCGCATCGGTGACGAGGGGTGCTTCTTCGCGCCGACCGTGCTCGGCGGCGTCCGGCAGGACGACGAGGTCGTGCAGGAGGAGATCTTCGGGCCGGTGCTCACGGTGCAGACCTTCCGCGACGAGCCGGAGGCGCTGAGCATGGCCAACGGCGTGAACTACGCGCTCGCGTCGAGCGTGTGGACGCGCGACCACGGGCGAGCGCAACGGCTCGTGGCGAGCCTGGACTTCGGGTGCGTGTGGGTGAACACCCACATGGTGCTGGTCGCGGAGATGCCGCACGGCGGCTTCAAGCACTCGGGCTACGGCAAGGACCTCTCCCGCTACGGCTTCGAGGACTACACCCGCATCAAGCACGTCATGCACAACCACGCCTGACCGGCGACGCGGAACCGGCACGGCCCCGAGGTGCCGGTTCGGCCAGGTCGGGGGCCGGGGGTGGCCAGATTGGCACTCCCGGCCCCGACAGCGGGCTCGTAGCGTCACGGCGAGGACGAAAACGACAGGAGGCAGCCGATGGCATCGGTCACCGGGAACTGGATCGCAGGCGAACTGGTCACCAGCGACGAGACCTTCGAGGTGCGGCACCCCTACGACGGTTCGGCGGTCGCCACCGCGTGCTACGCCGCCGACGCCGACGTGGAGCGCGCCGTCGCGGCCGCGCACGCGGTCCGCCGCGAGTTCGCGACGCTGCCCGCGCACGCCCGCGCGGCGGCGCTGGACCACGTGAGCCGCCGCCTCACCGAGCGGGCCGAGGAGATCGCGCAGCTGATCACCGCCGAGAACGGCAAGCCGATCACCTGGGCGCGCGCCGAGGTCGCCCGCGCCGCCTCCACCTTCCGCTGGGGCGCGGAGGAGGCCCGCCGCTTCTCCGGCGAGCTGCAGCGCTTGGACACCGACGCGGGCGCGACGGGCCGGATGGCCCTGATCCGCCGGGTCCCGCGCGGGCCGGTGCTGGGCATCTCGCCGTTCAACTTCCCGCTCAACCTGGTGGCGCACAAGGTCGCCCCGGCGATCGCCGCCGGTACCCCGATCGTGCTCAAGCCCGCGCCGAAGACCCCGCTGTCCGCGTTGCTGCTCGGCGAGATCCTGGCCGAGACCGAGCTGCCCGCCGGGACCTGGTCGGTGGTGACGACCACCAACGAGAAGGCCGCCGAGCTCGTCGCCGACCCGCGGCTGCCGGTGGTGTCCTTCACCGGCTCCGGGCCGGTCGGCTGGGGCATCCGCGACTCGGCGCCGCGCAAGCACGTCACCCTCGAACTCGGCGGCAACGCCGCGGTAATCGTCGACTCGGACTGGTCGGACCTCGACTACGCCGCCGACCGGATCGCCACCTTCGCGATGTACCAGGGCGGCCAGTCGTGCATCTCGGTGCAGCGCGTCTACGTGCACCGCGACAGCTACGACGACCTGACCGCCCGCGTGGTCAAGGCGGTCGAGGCGCAGGGCACCGGGGACCCGAAGGAGCCGGCCACCAAGGTCGGGCCGCTGATCGACGTGGCGGCCGCGGAGCGGGTGGAGCAGTGGGTCGGCGAAGCCGTCGCGGCGGGCGCCCGGGTGCTCACCGGCGGCACCCGCGACGGCGCGACGTACGCGCCGACGGTGCTGGCCGACGTGCCGGAGGACGCGAAGGTCTCGTGCGAGGAGATCTTCGGCCCGGTGCTGGTCATCTCGCCGGTCGACTCGGTGGACGAGGCGTTCGAGAAGGTCAACGCCTCCCGCTACGGCCTGCAGGCCGGCGTGTTCACCCGCGACCTGCAGCTGGCCTTCCGCGCCTCGTCCGAGCTGGAGGTCGGCGGCGTGGTCATCGGCGACGTGCCGAGCTTCCGCGCCGACCAGATGCCCTACGGCGGGGTGAAGGAGTCCGGCGTCGGCCGCGAAGGAGTCCGAGCGGCGATGACGGACCTAACCGAAGAGCACGTCACGGTCCTCACAGGCATCAATCCGTGAACTACGGTTTCCAGGCTCGTCCTGCGTAGCGGTGCGGGTGGCGGCCCCCCTGCGGGAGTTGCTGCGGCCTTCTCGCTGTGGGATCCCCGACTCATGAATGCCAATTCACCACGTCGGGGCTGTCCTCGCTGGGAGAACCCCGCAGGGGTGGGCACCGTGAACCCGCGGCGGTGCGAGTTGCGAGAGTGGGCTAAGCGGCTGCGCCGCTTCAAAGACAAAGATCAACCCCATGTGACTCGGCGCGCGCCGGGACTCTCGGCCCGCTGAACACACGAAAAACGCCGCCCCGGTGACCGGGGCGGCGTTTTCGGTACTTCGGTGCGTCAGCGGCGCCAGGCGGTCCGCTTCCGGCGCAGGTCGATCAGCAGGCCGATGACCAGGATCGCCGCGATCACGACCAGGTAGCCGTCTTCGGTCTTGAAGTGCCCGCCACCGCTGATGATGCCGCCGTGGTTGCCGATCAGCATGGCCAGGCACGCGATGACCGAGAACCAGCCCATGAACTGGGTGCCCTTCGGGAAACCGCCGTGCCAGCCCCACTCGACCGACGGTTCCTCGGCCGGGTCGATGGCCTGGCTGGGCTTCTTCTCCAGCTCGGTGCTCGCCACGTTCCCCTCCTGTGCCACGCCGGCCGCGCGGGCCGGAAGACAGTGCTCGGTGCGCGGATCACCGAACGGCGATCCACATTGCCCTCATCCTCGCACACGCCCTCCGCGCCCGATCGCGCGCCTGCCCGGCACGAGCAGCGAAAAGGGGTGTTGCGGAAAGAGATTTCCGCAACACCCCGAAAGCGTCCGCTCGCGCCGGCGCTACCGCTGCACCGCCTTGCGGCCGACGATCACGCGGTAGACGCCCAGCACGATGACCGAGCCGGCGATCGCCAGGAGCCAGGTGCTCAGCGACCAGAACCGGTCGATGCCGACGCCGAAGATCCAGTTGCCGATCAGCCCGCCGATGAACGCGCCGACCACGCCCAACAGCATCGTGACCAGGATTCCGCCCGGGTCCTTGCCCGGCATGATCGCCTTCGCGATGGCGCCCACGATCAGGCCGAGAACGATCCATCCGATGATGCCCATGGTTGTTCTCCTCACGTCCTGCGCCGCACCCTGCCGGGCCGACCACCTGATCGTGAGCCCCGAAAGTGATTTGCGCACCGCGAGCGACGGCGGCTCACCTTCTTCGGGGACAATGGCCGGTGATGCACGCCGACACCCCGAATCAGAGCGCACCCAGCGAACCGGGTCCCCGCACCGTCCTGGTGCTCGGCTCGACCGGTTCCATCGGAACCCAGGCCCTGGACGTGATCCGGCACAACCCCGACCGGTTCCGGGTCGCCGGGCTGGCCGCGGGCGGCAGCGACCCGCAGGCGCTGGCGGCGCAGGCGCTGGAGTTCGACGTCCCGGTCGTCGCCGTCGCCAAGGGCACCGCGGTCGAGGACGTCCAGCTCGCCCTCTACGCCGAGGCCCAGCGGCGCGGCTACGCGGCCGGGGAGTTCCGGCTGCCACGGCTGCTGGCCGGGCCGGACGCGGTCACCGACCTCATCGAAACCACCCCCGCCGACGTGGTGCTCAACGGCGTCGACGGCTCGCGCGGCCTCAAGCCGACGCTGGCCGCGCTGGCCACCGGCGCGACACTGGCCCTGGCCAACAAGGAGTCGCTGATCGCCGGCGGCCCGCTGGTGCTCAACAGCGCCGCGCCCGGCCAGATCGTGCCGGTGGACTCCGAGCACTCGGCGCTGGCGCAGTGCCTGTTCGGCGGGCGCACCGACGAGGTGGAGCGGCTGGTGCTGACGGCCTCCGGAGGGCCGTTCCGCGGCCGCAAGCGCGACGAGCTCGTCGACGTCACCGTGGAGCAGGCGCTGGCCCACCCGACCTGGTCGATGGGCAGCGTGGTCACGATCAACTCCGCCACGCTGGTGAACAAGGGCCTGGAGCTGATCGAGGCGCACCTGCTGTTCGGCATCGGCTTCGACCGCATCGACGTCGTCGTGCACCCGCAGTCGATCGTGCACTCGATGGTCACCTTCGTGGACGGCTCCACGATCGCGCAGGCCAGCCCGCCGAACATGCGGATCCCGATCGCGCTGAGCCTGGACTGGCCGCGCCGGGTGCCCGGCGCCGCCCCGGCGCTGACCTTCGAGAAGGCCCAGGAGTGGACCTTCGAACCGGTCGACGACGAGGCGTTCCCGGCCGTCGAGCTGGCCCGCGCGGCGGGCTCCGGCGGCGGCTGCCTGCCCGCGATCTACAACGCGGCGAACGAAGAGGCGCTGGCGGCGTTCGTCGAGGGCCGCCTCGGGTTCACCGCGATCGTGCAAACTGTGGGTGAAGTGCTCGCCGGCGCCGACCAGTGGCGCAGCGACCCGGCGGGCTTGGACGAGGTCTTCGCGGCCGAGGACTGGGCACGCACTCGGGCTCGCGAGCTCGTGGGGAAGGCGGAGTAGATGCTGGTCGTAGTTGGCATCCTGATCTTCTTCCTCGGGCTGCTGTTCTCCATCGCGTGGCACGAGCTGGGGCACCTGGCGGCCGCGAAGCTGTTCGGGATCAAGGTCACCCAGTACATGGTCGGCTTCGGCCGCACCATCTGGTCCCGCAAGAAGGGCGACACCGAGTACGGCCTGAAGCTCATCCCGTTCGGCGGCTACATCCGGATGATCGGCATGTTCCCGCCGAAGAAGGACGAGAAGTACGGCCACACCAAGTCGTCCGCGCCGTTTCGGGCGATGATCGAGGACGCCCGCCAGATGTCCGCCGAGGAGATCACCCCGGAGGACGCGCACAAGCAGTTCTACCAGCGCAGCCCGTGGAAGCGGGTCGTGGTGATGATGGCCGGGCCGTTCATGAATCTCATCCTGGCGGTCGGCATCTTCACGGCGATCCTGATGGGCCACGGCATCGCGACCCCGACGACCACGGTCGCCAACGTCAGCGCGTGCGTCCTGCCCGCCACCGCGCCGAACACCGAGGTCTGCCCGGCCGACGCTCCGCCGTCGCCCGCCGCAGCCGCGGGATTCCGGGCCGGCGACCGGATCGTGGAGTTCAACGGCAAGCCCTACGCCTCGTGGGACGAGCTGCAGCTGGCGATCCGCGCGTCCAGCGGCTCGGTGCCGGTGATCATCGAGCGCGACGGGCAGTGGGTCCCGCTGCAGGCCGACCTGATGCAGACCGACCGGCCGAAGCTGAACTCGACCAGCGAGTACGAGAAGGTCGGCTTCCTGGGTCTGACCCCGACATCGGTGCTGGTCAAGCAGGACATCGGCGGCGTGGCGAGCACCATCGGCGGCTTCGTGAGCCTCACCGCGCAGAAGGTCGTCGAGCTGCCGCAGCGGGTGCCCGACCTGGTCGCCGCGATCTTCGGCGGCGAACGGCACCAGGACTCGCCGGTGGGCATCGTCGGCGCGAGCCGGCTCGGCGGCGAGGTGCTGGCCTCGGAGCAGGTCGGCGTCGACGACCGGATCATCATGATGTTCAACCTGCTCGCGGGCGTGAACCTGTCGCTGTTCGTGTTCAACATGCTGCCGATCCTGCCGCTGGACGGCGGTCACGCCGTCGGCGCGATCTGGGAGGGCATCCGCCGCAAGTTCGCCAAGCTGGTGCGCCGGCCCGACCCGGGTCCGTTCGACACGGCGCGGCTGATGCCGCTGGCGTACGCGGTGAGCCTGATCTTCATCGCGTACTCGCTGCTGGTCCTGGTCGCCGACGTGGTGAACCCGGTGAAGCTGTTCTGATCGGTCTTCGGCGGGAACCAGCGCTCAGCACGCGTGGTGGGCGCCGGTTCCGCGCGAAACCGGCGGCGATTTCACCCGCGTGGCCGAGCGCCTGCGGGGAAGCGGAACCCTCGTCGGCGCGGCCGAACGGGCTTCGGCGCGCGCCCCGTCCGTTACCTGGATCGAGTGGTGACGGACACGCGACGCCCGCTCGAACGAGACATGAACCGGCGCTGATGATCACCGAACGTGACTCGGGTGACCATGACGACGTCCGGCCGGATGAAATGCCGCCGGTATCGTGGAGCGCGGGCGGTGCAAGCCGTCCGAAAACACCAGAAGAGGTGGAGAGGAATCGATGACCGTCGATCTGGGCATGCCCGCGGCCCCGGCTCCGGTGCTCGCGGAACGGCGCAAGACCCGGCAGTTGCAGGTCGGACCGGTCGGAGTGGGCAGTGAATCGCCCATCTCCGTGCAGAGCATGACCACGACCGTCACCGCGGACGTCAACGCCACGCTGCAGCAGATCGCCGAGCTGACCGCCGCGGGCTGCGACATCGTCCGGGTGGCCTGCCCCAGCGCGGACGACGCGGAGGCGCTGCCCGCCATCGCGAAGAAGTCGCAGATCCCGGTCATCGCCGACAT
>NZ_SMKW01000107.1 GCF_004348985.1 Saccharopolyspora elongata
TGCTGGAGACCGAGCGGCTCGTGGTGCGGGAGTTCGTGCCGGAACGGCGCATCGAGAGATCTGAGCCCTGGGGTTCGGCGGCAGCGTCAGATGGGTATAAGAGACAGGTGGTGCGTGCTGGGATCCGGGGGTCGGGAGGAGCCTTGATGGGGCGCGTTCTGCTGGAGACCGAGCGGCTCGTGGTGCGGGAGTTCGAGCCCGAAGGCCTCATCGAGGGCTCCGAGCACGGCGACGTCGAATACGCGACGACCCGCGAGGAATGGCTGTCTCAGCACCGGTAGAAGTGGCCGTGCTCGTGCGGCCAGGTGGGAGTCGTGAGCACTTTGGATCGCCATAGCGACACAAAGTGCTCACGAGCCCGCCGCGCGGACGGATGGCCATTTCGCGGTTAGGCTTCGTGGCATGGTGCGCAGTTCGGCTGCCGACGTGGACGGTTACCTGGCCGAGGTTCCGGTGGAACGCCGGGAGGCATTGGCCGAGATCCGGGCCCTGTGCCGGGCCGAGCTGGCCGGATTCGACGAGGTCATGGCTTATGGGATGCCGACCTACCAGCGCGACGGCACTGCCGAGATCGCCTTTGCCGGCCAGAAGCAGTACATCTCCTTCTACCTCTTGCGCACCGATGTCCGGGACTCCTTCGCGCAGCGGCTCGCGGGGCACGACATGGGCAAGGGGTGCCTGCGCTTCCGCAAGGTCGATGCGATCGACTTCGACCTGGTCCGCGAGCTGCTGCGCGCGACGGCGGCCACCCGGGGCCAGGTCTGCTGAACCGGCCGGGCGGCGCCCTCAGTACCGGTAGAGCCGATCGCCGACCGCCGCCGAAGGCTCGGTGCTCCCGCCCGCCGGGGCGGAGACCCGGTCCGGGTCTCCGTCCGAGGTGTAGCGGCGGCCCGGGTCCGTGGCGAGCTTGTCCAGCCACACAGCGGAGCCGTACTGCGCGTCCTGCCCGGCCGGGCCCTGGGAACGGATTCGGGGCACGTTCGCCGGGTCGAAATCCGCCGACCACGGCGAGGGCGCGGGATTAGAGCCGACCAGCATGACGCTTTCGTAGTGGTAGGCGACGCCCTCCGCCGAGCCATCGCCCGCGAGGCGCTCGTCGTCCGGGTGAACGCCCAGCGGTAGCGCGATCGACCGGACCTGCGCGCCCGGCACGGCGTCTGCGATGAGCCGTTGCATCCCGGCGATCTGGTGCCGCACCTCGGCTTCCGAAGCCCGGCCCAGGTTCTCGTGGTCAAGCGTGTGGTTGCCGATCTCGAAGCCGTGCTCGTGCAACCAGCCGAGGCCGCGCCGGCCGCCGGGCTCCTCGAACGGCGGGTTGTTCACGTAGCAGGTCGCCACCGGGCGGAACCCGGGATGCGCAGCGGCGACGTCCAGCAGGATGCGGATCGCGGTGCCCGCCGCCGGTTCCCCCGCACTGTCCAATGTGAACTGACTGATCGAGCCGTCGTCGAAGGTGAGCACCACCGGATGCTTCCCTGCCGGGATGTCGAACCGCCCCGTGGCGTACTCGGTCGCCGTCACCGGCACGTAGTCCTCGGCAGCGAGCCGCTCCAGTTCCGCGCGGAAGTCCTCCGGGCTGCGGTCGTAGACGCTGCGCGGAGTCGGAGTGATCCGGTGGTACATGAGCACCGGGACGTCGCCGAGTTCGTTCGCCCGCACCGATTCCGGCGTCGGACGGGGGACGGGATCCGGCGGCCGGACGACCGCGTTGGGTTGGGGTGGGACGATCTCGCCGCTTTGCCCGGAGCCGCAGGCCGCGAGCAGGGCCACCGCCGTCACCGCGGCGCCGGCGCGCAATTTCCGCACTGCTGATCGCATCGCCTCCAACGGTAGAGACCGGCTTTCCCGCTGGGGATACTCCAAGTGGTCATTGATCTCCCGGGCCATGGCTGCGAAGGTGGAACGGCCGGTCGTCGGCCGGTTCCAACTTGATCACGCACGAATTTCGTGCAGCCGCGCGAGTTCGCCTGAAAGTCGGGGAGGCGAAAGCGATGTCGGATGTTGATTCCGGTGCGGCCCGCGCCAAGGCGGTGCGGGCCGACAGATTCGCGTTGTTCGGGGCGGTCGCCATCGCGCTGCTGTTCCTGGGATTCCTGCTGGTAAGATCGATGTCCACAGAGGACGTCGAGATATCCGGGCTGCCGGACCGTCCGATCGCGCCCGCCGAGGTGGGTTCGATCCAGATCCGCTCCGGTGCGGCCGATGGCGTGCAGGTGCTGCTGGACGGCCGCGAGGTCTCCACGGCGGACCGGCAGGGTGCCCTCGCGGTGCAGGCGGCGGACTTGCCGGACGGGCCGCACGAGCTGCGCGTCGTGGTGCCGCGCAGCCCGTCCTGGTTCGGTTCGGACGCCACCACTCAGATGTTCACAGTGGACAGTTCGCCGCCGGTGCTGCAGGTCGAGGACTCGCTGCGGCCGGACGGGCCGAACCGGCCGGTGACGGTCGTCGGCACGGTGCAGGGCGCCACGCAGGTCACCGTGGCCGGGCGGGTCGTCGCGCCGGATCCGCAGGGCGGGTTCAGCGCGGTCGTCGACCGGCCCGACCGCGAGGTCCAGGTGGTCGCGACCGACGCGGCGGGCAACCGCGCGGAGAGGACGATGACCGTCCACATCAGACATCCTGGGATGCGCGCGGTGCACCTCACCGGACTGGCCTGGACCAGTGACTCGCTGCGCGAACCGGTCCTCGCGATGGCCCGGCAGGGCAAGATCGACACCATCGAGCTGGACCTCAAGGACGAGAGCGGCGAGGTCGTCTACGACTCGGCGGTGCCGATGGCGCACCAGATCGGCGCCGTCAAGGGCTACTACCCGGCCCGGCAGGTGCTGGACCAGCTGCACGGCATGGGCGTGCGGGTGGTCGGCAGGCTGGTCGCCTTCAAGGATCCCGTGCTGGGCGCGGCGTCGTGGAACGGCGGACACCCCGAGCGGGTGGTGCAGACCGCCGACGGCCGGCCCTGGACCAGCGGCGCCTACGGCAGCTACGCGTTCACCAACTTCGCCGACCCCGTGGTCACCCGGTACAACATCGACATCGCCGCCGAGGCCGCCGCGCTGGGCTTCGACGACGTCCTCTACGACTACGTGCGGCGGCCCGACGGGCACATCGAGCAGATGCGCATCCCCGGCCTGACCACCACGCCGGAGGCCGCGATCGCCGACTTTCTGCGGCAGACCCAGCCGGAGGTCCGGTCGCGGGGCGCGCTGCTGGGCGCGTCGGTGTTCGGCATCTCGGTCGACCGGCCCACCGAGATCGCCCAGGACATCCGGCAGATCTCGCGATACGTCGACTACATCTCGCCGATGGTCTACCCGTCGCACTGGGGCCCGGGGGAGTTCGGCGTCGGCAACCCCAACTCCCAGCCATACGACATCGTGGCGCGCTCGCTGGCGGCGTTCGCCAAGGCAGTCGAGGGCACCGACGTGCAGATCATCCCGTGGCTGCAGGACTTCAGCCTCGGCGTCTCCTACGGCCCGGCGGAGGTGGCGGCGCAGATCGACGGGGCGCGAGCCAACGGCATGAACTCGTTCCTGCTGTGGGCCGCCAACTGCCGCTACCACGACGCGGCCCTGGGCCCGGCCGGCTAGCGCCGGTTTCGCGCGAAACCGGCATCCCGCGTGAGGGCGGCCGCCGGTTTCGCGCGAAAACGTCGTCCGGCACCGGTGTGCAGCCGGGCTCGCGAACTTTCCACCGAATCTCCCGCCAGCACGGCAGAAGCTTGCCGTGGGGCAGTTGTATCGGGGGCGCAGACTGGGCAGAGTATGCGGCATTGTCGATGTTGGAGGTGGCGATGTCCGTGAGGCCCGTTCGACTCACCCTGGCCGCGATCACGTCGTGCGCCCTGGTCGCGCCGGTGGCGCAGGCGGCGCCCGGCGGGCCGCCGGAACCGCCCAAGCAGGCCGAGGCGGTCGGCTACGGAGGCGCCGTGTCCAGCGTCGACCCGTACGCGACGCAGGCCGGGATCGAGGTGCTCCGGCGCGGCGGCACGGCCACCGACGCGGCGGTCGCGGTCGCGGCCGCGCTGGGCGTCACCGAGCCGTATTCGGCCGGCGTCGGCGGCGGTGGTTTCTTCGTGCACTACGACGCGAAGACCGGCGCGGTCGAGACCATCGACGGGCGCGAGACCGCGCCCGCCAGCATCCGCGAGGACTCGTTCCTGGAGAACGGCAAGCCGATCCCGTTCGACGAGGCGGTCACCAGCGGGCTCGGCGTCGGCGTGCCGGGCACCCCGATGACCTGGCAGGCGGCGCTGGACCGCTGGGGCAACAAGGACCTCTCCGAGGTGCTGCGCCCGGCTGAGCAGCTGGCCCGCAAGGGCTTCGTCGTCGACGAGACGTTCCGCCAGCAGACCGCCGAGAACCAGGAGCGCTTCAGCGCGTTCCCGGCGACTCGCGACCTGTTCCTGCCCGGCGGGAAGCTCCCCGAGGTCGGCAGCGTGCTGCGCAACCCCGACCTCGCCGACACCTACCGCACCCTGGGCACCAGGGGCATCGACGCGCTGTACCACGGCGAGATCGGCGCGGACGTCGTCAAGACGGTGAACCACCCGCCGGCCGACCCGGCCGCGAACCTCCAGGTGCGCCCCGGCGGCATGACCGCCGACGACCTGGGCGACTACGGCGTGAACGACCAGGCGCCGACCCACCTGAACTACCGCGGCCTCGACGTCTACGGCATGGCGCCGGTCAGCTCGGGCGGCACGACCGTCGGCGAGGCGCTGAAGATCCTGGAGCGCACCGACCTCTCCGACGGCGACAAGACCGCGTACCTGCACCGGTTCTTGGAGGCCAGCAAGATCGGCTTCGCCGACCGCAACCGCTGGGTGGGCGACCCGGAGTTCAACGACGTGCCCACCGAAGAGCTGCTCAGCGCGGAGTTCGCGGCTTCCCGGGCCTGCCTGATCAGCGACGACGCCGTGCTGCAGACCCCGGTCGCGGCCGGCGACCCGCGCAACCCGCAGGGCTGCCAGGCGGGCACCGCCGAAGGCGCCGAGCCCTACGAGGGCCCGAACACCACGCACCTGACCGTGGCCGACGCCTGGGGCAACGTGGTGGCCTACACGCTGACCATCGAGCAGACCGGCGGCAGCGGCATCGTGGTGCCCGGCCGCGGGTTCCTGCTGAACAACGAGCTGACCGACTTCAACTTCACGCCGGCCACCCCGGGCCAGCCGGACCCGAACCTGCCGGGCCCGGGCAAGCGCCCGCGCAGCTCGATGAGCCCGACGATCGTGCTGCAGGACGGCAAGCCGCTGCTGGCGGCGGGCAGCCCGGGCGGCGCGACGATCATCACCACCGTCCTGCAGGTGCTCACCGGCCGCCTGGACCGCGGCCTGTCCCTGGTGGACGCCATCGCGGAGCCCCGGGCGTCGCAGCGCAACTCGGCGCAGACCGAGGCGGAGCCGGGCTTCCTGGCCCAGCCGGAGGCGGAGAAGCTGAAGGCCATCGGCCACCAGTTCAAGACGACCGGTGAGATCGGCTCGGCGACGGGCGTGGAGCGACTGCCCGACGGCCGCTGGATCGCGGCGGCGGAACGTGAACGCCGCGGCGGCGGAGCTGCGGCGGTGGTCGTTCCGGCGCGCTGACCCCGGGCTTTCGCACGGGGCCGTGAGTCTTTTGGGGCGCCATAGCCGCCAAAAGACTCACGGCCCCGTACCTGCGGAAACGTTCCTCCGGCGGCGGTCAGCGGGTGCGGTTGGCGTGCCACATGGTGTGCTCGCGGCTGATCACCGACTCGGCGTCGACCACCGCCGCCGACCACTGCTGCTCGTCCAGGTCCCGGTCGAGCAGGTTGCGGACCACCGCCAGCTCGTGCGAGGCCACCACGTACGCCGTGGCCGTCGCGCTGTGCTGGCGGGTGGCCGTCCACGCCGCGAACGCCGAGACCGCCGCGGCCACGATGCCCGCCAGGTCGAAGTTCACCACCCCGAACGCCTTCGCCAGCGCGCCCGCGACGCCCACCACCTCCATGATCAGCATCGTGGTCCGGAAGACCCGCGCGCTGCGCTGGTGGAAGCGCGCCTTGCCCGCGTACCAGTCCTGCTGGTCGAGCACTCGGCCGACCAGGTAGGCCTCCTTGCGCTCGGCCAGCGGCGTCGCGCGCATCGCCCGCATCTTGGCGGTGATCGTCGACGCCGTGCTCGGCAGCAGCGGAACCTTCGGCATGTCGTGCTGCAGGATGCGGATGCGATCCGTGAACTCGTCGTCGGGCCGCTCGGAGTCCGCCGGGAACGGCGCGGCGCCCGAGACGTAGCGCCAGGTCAGGGTCTTGACCGACTCCGCGAGCGCGCGACCCTCGTACCAGACCTTGTCCGGCCGGGTGCCCACGATGGCCAGCTCGATCACCATCGCGCCGACGAACGCCAGCGCGGTGCCCACCGCGAACAGATCGATCTGGGAGTCGCCGATGCGCAGCGCGAACGCGGCGAACGTCGCGGCCGAAACGGTCAGCACCAGCCGGGAGCGGACGGCCCGCAGGAAGGTGCGCTGCTGGTGCACCGAGGCGCCGTCGGCCGCCTGGAACAGACCCGGGTAATCGTCCGGGGTAAGGGTTTGAAGTTGTTCGGTATTCGACATGCACGCTCCGTGACTCGGGTCTCCCAGTGAATCGTGGCGGAGGACCGCTCCGGAAGCGGCCATTCCAGCGGAACTCCCGCACCACCGGCCCGGGCCGGGTGACGACTAGACTCGTCGGGTCCGTCAGTCGTCGACGTGCCAGGGAGCCCATGTGACAGTCCAGCCGATCAGACTCTTCGGCGACCCCGTGTTGCGCACCAAAGCCGACGAGGTGGTCGACTTCGACAAGGAGCTGCGCACCCTCGTCCAGGACCTGTGGGACACCATGGAGGACCAGGGCGGTGCCGGGCTGGCCGCGCCGCAGCTGGGCGTCGGCCTGCGGGTCTTCACCTACCACTGCGACGGGTTCGCGGGGCACCTGATCAACCCCACCTGGACCGCGATCGACGACGAGGAGCAGTTCGGCCAGGAGGGCTGCCTGTCCATCCCCGGCATGTACTGGGACTGCCTGCGCGCCCGCAACGTGGTGGCCCGCGGCTGGAACATGCACGGCGAACCGGTCGAGGTCGAGGGCACCGACCTGCTCGCCCGGTGCATCCAGCACGAAACCGATCACCTGGACGGCGTGCTGTTCGTCGACCGGCTCGACGAACAGACCCGCAAGGCCGCGATGCGCGAAATCCGCAAGGCCGAGTGGTTCGACGGCAACGCACCGGTGATCAAGGAAAGCCCGCACCCGCTGTTCGGGGGGCGATGACATGCGCGTGGTCTTCGCCGGAACCCCCGCCCCCGCCGTGCCCGCGCTGCAGGCGCTGCTGGACTCCGGCCGCCACGAGGTCGCCGCGGTGATCACCAGGCCGGACGCTCCCGCCGGCCGCGGTCGAAAGCTGCTGCGTTCCCCGGTCGGCGAGCTCGCCGACGAGCACGGCATCGAGGTGCTCACGCCCGCGCGCGCATCCGAACCGGACTTCCTGGAGCGGCTCGCGGAGCTGGCCCCGGACTGCTGCCCGGTGGTGGCCTACGGCGCGCTGCTGCGGGAGAAGGCGCTGGCCATCCCGAAGTTCGGCTGGGTGAACCTGCACTTCTCGCTGCTGCCCGCGTGGCGCGGTGCCGCCCCGGTGCAGGCGGCCATCCGGCACGGCGACGAGATCACCGGGGCCAGCACCTTCCGGCTGGTGCGCGAGCTGGACGCCGGCCCGGTCTACGGCGTGGTCACCGAGGAGGTGCGCGCCACCGACACCGCCGGTGAGCTGCTGGACCGGCTGGCGGTCTCCGGCGCCGGGCTGCTGGCGGCCACCCTGGACGGCATCGAGGACGGCACGCTCCGCGCCGAGGAGCAGCCCGGCGACGACGTCAGCTACGCGCCGAAGGTGACCGTCGAGGACGCCAAGGTCGACTTCGCCGCACCGGCCACCGCCGTGGACCGGCTGATCCGGTCGGTCACCCCGGACCCGGGCGCCTGGGCGCTGCTGCGCGACGAGCGGTTCAAGCTCGGCCCGGTGTCCGTCGTCGAGGACGAGCTGCCGCCCGGGGAGATCCGGGTGGAGCGGCGGCGGGTGCTGGTCGGCACCGGGACGTCCGCGGTCGCGCTGGGCGAGGTGCAGGCGGCGGGCAAGAAGCGAATGGCCGCCACGGACTGGGCCCGCGGGACCCGCATCGAGCAAGGAGAACGGCTCAAGTGAACGATCGCCGCCGCCGGCCGTCGAGGCCGGCCAAGGCCCGCCCGCCGCAGCGCAAGTCCGGTCCGGCCCGGCCGGTGGACGTCGACCCGGCCCGCCTGGCCGCGGTCGAGACGCTCCGCGCGGTGCGGGAGCGCGACGCGTACGCGAACCTGGCGCTGCCGCCGCTGCTCAAGCAGCGCCGCATCAGCGGCCGGGACGCCGCGCTGGCCACCGAGCTGACCTACGGCGCCTGCCGCGCGCAGGGCCTGCTGGACGCCGTCATCGACGACTGCAGCAACCGGCCGCTGGCCGAGCTGGACCCGAAGATGCTCGACGCGCTGCGCCTCGGCGTCTACCAGTTGCTGCGCACCCGGATCCCGGCGCACGCCGCCGTCGCGTCCACTGTGGACATCGTGCGGTTCGAAGGCGGTTCCAAGCTGGCCGGTTTCGCCAACGCCGTGATGCGCCGCGCCGCCGAACTCGACGAGCAGGGCTGGGTCGACAAGGTCGCCCCGGCGCGCGAGGAGGACCCGGTCGGCCACCTCGCGATGCGCTACGCGCACCCGAGGTGGATCGCGCAGGCCTTCGCCGACGCGCTCGGCCCCGACGAGCTGGAGGCGGCGCTGGCCGCCGACGACGCCCGGCCCGCGGTGCACCTGACCGCGCGCCCGGGCGAGATCAGCGCCGACGAGCTCGCCGCGATCACCGGCGGCGACCCGGCTCCGTACTCGCCCTACGGCGTGCGGCTGGAAGCGGGCGCCGGCGACCCCGGCGACCTGGAGCCGGTGCGGGAAGGCTTCGCCGCCGTGCAGGACGAGGGCAGCCAGCTGGTGGCGCTCGCGGTGACCCGGCCGGAGATCGAGGGACCGGACCTGCGCTGGCTGGACCTGTGCGCGGGCCCGGGCGGCAAGGCGAACCTGCTCGGATCGCTGATCACCCTCGACGGCGGTTCGCTCGACGCCGTCGAGCAGGCGCCGCACCGCGCGGACCTTGTGCGCAAGGCCACCGAGGGGCTGTCGGTGTCGGTGCACGTCGCCGACGGCCGCGACCCGGGCCTGGAGCCGGGCTTCGACCGCGTGCTGGTGGACGCGCCGTGCACCGGGCTGGGCGCGCTGCGCCGCCGCCCGGAGGCGCGGTGGCGGCGGCAGCCGTCGGACGTCGGCGATCTGACGAAGCTGCAGCGCGAGCTGCTGCTGTCGGCGATCAAGCTGGCCCGCCCGGGCGGCGTGGTGGCGTACGTCGTGTGCTCGCCGCACCTGCCGGAGACCGAGGGCGTGGTGTCCGACGTCGTGCGCCGCACCGGCGTCACGCAGCTGGACGCGCGCGAGTACTTCCCGGACGTGCCGGACCTGGGCGACGGGCCGGGCGTCCAGCTGTGGCCGCACCGGCACGGCACCGACGCGATGTTCTGCGCCCTGCTGCGGGTGTGACGACGACGCCATGCCCGGGGTGCCTCCCGATTTTGCCTAAAATTGGGAGCATTCTGCCCCCGGCGCCCGTTGCGCGAAGCCAGAGGGTTCCCGATTTTGCCTAAAATTGGAGAGTCCGATAGCGGGCGTTCGAGGAGGGGTGCGTTGTGTCCGAAGAGGACTACCGGCGGTGGCTGGCCGTCGCGGTCGCGGAGGCGAAGGCCGGGCTCGCCGAGGGAGGGATCCCCATCGGCGCGGCGCTGATCGGCGCCGACGGGCAGGTGCTGGGCAGCGGGCACAACCGCAGGGTGCAGGACGACGATCCGTCGGTGCACGGCGAGACGGCGGCCTTCCGCAACGCGGGGCGGCAGCGCTCCTACGCCGGCACGACGATGGTGACCACGCTGTCGCCGTGCTGGTACTGCAGCGGACTGGTGCGCCAGTTCGGGATCGGTCGCGTCGTCGTCGGCGAGGCCCGGAACTTCCACGGCGGCCACGACTGGCTCGCCGAGAACGGCGTCGAGATCGTGCTCCTGGACGACCCGGAGTGCACCCGGCTGATGGCCGACTTCATCGAGGCCAACCCGCGCCTCTGGTACGAGGACATCGGCGAGGACGCGGAGTGACTCCGTTTCCGCTGGTGACTGCCCGTGCGTGTGTTGTGTCGCTGTAGAGGCTGTTTCCAAACTTGCTCTGCGTGGCGGTGCGGGTGGCGGAACCTCAGGCGTCTTCTCGCTGTGGGATCCCCGACTCATGAATGACCAATTCACCACGTCGGGGCTGTCCTCGCGAGAAGCCCCCTGAGAACCCGCGGCGGTGCGAGTTGCGAGGGCGGGCTAAGCGGCTGCGCCGCTTCAAAGACAAAACCCCGTGCTACCACACCTCACACGACGACATCCAAAACAGCCTCTATACCAGCACAAAACGCGCACGGGGCCTGACCGGCGGGAACGGGGCGGCCTCGGCTACTCCGCGGCCTGTCCGGCGGTGCGGCTGCGGGCGAAGTAGGTGATCAGGCCGATCGCCAGCCAGACCGCTCCCACCGACAGCGCCAGCGGGCTCGCCGTGGCCAGCACGACCGCCGCGATCAGGGCGCCGACGACCGGGACGACCACAGTGGACACCCGGCGTTCCCGCCCGGACACCGCGAAGTAGCCGATCACCGAGGCGTGCAGCAGGACGAACGCGGTCAACGCCCCGACCGTCACCATCGACGACAGGACCTCCAGCCCGTCCTCGGCCGACGCCGCCCACACCGACACGATCAGCGTCACCACCGCGGCCAGCAGCGTCGCGTTGCGCGGCACGTGCGCCCGCCGGTCCACCCGGCCGAGCGCCGCGGGCATCTGGCCGTCCCGCGCCATGCCGAACAACAGCCGGCTGACCGCCGCCTGCGCCACCATCGCCGAGAACGCCGGCGCGACCGCTTTCACCGCCGTCACGGCCACCGCGAGCCAGCCGCCCAGCGAGGCCCGCAGCATGTCGTAGAACGCCGAATCCTGCGCGTCCGCGTCCAGCGCCAGCTCCTGCGGCGTCAGCGGGTTCAGCAGCGAGGCGAGGTAGGTCTGCACGAAGAACAGCACGCCGCTGAGCGCCAGGCAGAACAGCAGCGCCCGGCCGACCTGGCGGGACGATCCGGTGTTCTCCTCGGCGAACGACGCGATCGCGTCGAAGCCGAGGAACGACAGCACCGCCACCGACACCGCGCCCAGCACGGCCAGCGGCGCGAACGCGTCCACCCCGGTCAGCGGCGACAGCCACGGCCGGGCCGGACCCTCGGTGGCCAGCACCACCAGCGCGGCGACCACGAACACCGCGAGCAGCACGATCTCCACCACCAGCACCACCGTGCCGACGATCGCCGCGACCTTGACGCCGGTCAGGTTCAGCGCGGTCACGACGACGATCGCCAGCCCGGTCGCCAGCCACACCGGGACCTGCGGCACGAGCGAGTTCGTCGCGATACCGACGAACAGCGACGCCACGCTCGGGATGAACAGGTAGTCCAGCATGATCATCCACCCGGCCACGAAACCGGGCGCCCGCCCCAGGCCCGCCGAGGCGTAGGCGAACACCGAACCGGCCTTCGGCACCGCCGCCGACATCCGCGCGTAGGACCAAGCGGTGAACGCCATGGCCACGGTCGCGACGACGTAGACCAGCGCCACCGCGCCGCCGCTGCGCGCGTCGAGCACGCCGAAGACGCCGACGGGCGCGAGCGGCCCGATGAACAGCAGGCCGGAAACGATCAGGTCGCGAAGCGACAGCCGCCGCTGCAACCCCTCCGCGGAAGTAGTGGTCATGGCAGAACACCTGTCTCCGAACTAGATGTGCGGGTTCCCCGGGGCAGGAGACGCCCGAGAACCCGCGGCGCTGCGGGTTGCGAGGATGGGATGCCCGATCAAAGCACGACCGGGCCCGGCCGGAACAACGCGGCGCCCGCGATGGTTGACCTTGCACGGTTCCGCACCGAGGCTGGACCGGCAACCGCAACTCACGTCAGGTGGTACGAATGTCTTCCACTCCGGTCGAAGTGACCCGCACCGGTCCGCACACCTTCACCGCGACCAACCCGCGCGGCGGCGAGGTGACGATCGGCCGCGAGGACGCGCCCGACGCGTTCACCCCCGGCGAGCTGCTACTCGCCGCCATCGCCGGCTGCTCCGCGGTCACCAGCGAGAACCTGCTGGTCCGGCGGCTCGGGGAGGACGCGAAGGTGACGGTGCACGCCGACCGGACCAAGGTCCCGGAGGACAAGCACAAGTTCGCCTCTGTCCAGGTCAGCTTCGACGTGGACCTCAGCGGGATCGAGGACGACGGCGAGCGCGGCAAGGTCGTCGACGCGGTGCAGCGCGCGATCGAGAAGTACTGCACCGTGAGCCGCTCCGTCGAGGAGGGCACCCCGATCGAGCTGACCCTCCCGCGCTGACCAGGGCCGCACTACCGGCAAGATCGACACCGCTGTTGGCGACAACCAAGCCGGCAGCGATGCCGCCGGACGGGCGGTGTACAGCGCGGGCAGATCACGAAGGTCGAGTCCCCGACGAGAGTCGGGAGGCGGCTCCGCGAACCACCTGGGCATCCGTGTCCGGGAATCTCCGCGTCTTCAGGCCGGAGAGGATGTCAAAACTGTGCAACTGACGCGTTCCGCGCCGGGGCCTCGTCGTAAGGTGCTCGTCGCGCACCTGTAGGTGGTGCGCGACGAGTGGGAGGCACAACACAGTGGCACAGGAGACCGTACCGGCACAGCAGTCCGGGTTGCGCAGGGATCTCTCCGGGCGCCAAGTCGGCATGATCGCCATCGGCGGCGCCATCGGCACCGGGCTGTTCCTCGGCTCCGGCCTGGCGATCTCCATCGCCGGCCCGGCCGTGATCATCGCCTACGCGGTCGCCGCGTTCGCCGCGCTCGCCCTGGCCTACGCGCTGGCCGAGATGATCGTGGTGCACCCCGAGGCGGGCGGGTTCGGGGCGGTCATCAAGCGGTACCTCGGCGGTCTCGCCGGGTTCGTGTCCCGCTGGATCTACTGGGCCGCGCAGGTGGTCAACATCGGCAGCGAGGTCATCGCGGCCGGGCTGTACATGCAGTTCTGGTACCCGCAGCTGCCGCTGTGGATCCCGGTGGTGGTCTTCTCGGTGCTGATGCTGGCGATCAACGTCGCCGCGGTGCGCTTCTTCGGCGAGTTCGAGTACTGGTTCGCCATGATCAAGGTCGTCACGATCGTGGTGTTCGTGCTGCTCGGCGTGGTCTACATCGTCTTCGGCCTGCCGGGTCAGCAGCCGACCGGCGTCGGTGCGCTGACCGAGCACGGCGGGTTCCTGCCCAACGGCATCGGCGCGGTGTGGCTGGCGCTGACCGTGGTCACGTTCTCCTATCTGGGCACCGAGGCCGTCTCGATGACCGCGGCGGAGTCCCGCAACCCCGGCCGGGACGTGCCGCGCGCGGCGCGCAGCATGGTGCTGCGGCTGGGCCTGTTCTACGTGCTCGGCATGCTGGTGGTCGTCTCGATCCTGCCGTGGAACCAGGCGTCGTCGTCGGGCGACATCACGGAGAGCCCGTTCGTGCGGCTGTTCAGCCTGGTCGGCATCCCCGCCGCGGCCGGGATCATGAACTTCGTGGTGCTCACCGCCGCGCTGTCGGCGATGAACACGAACCTGTACCTGACCGCTCGCATGACCCACTCGCTCGCCATGGACGGCTATGCACCGAAGTGGTTCGCCGTGGTCAGCAAGAACGGCGTGCCGCGGCGCGCCCTGGTGCTGTCGGCGGCCGGGCTGGCGCTGGCTGCGTCGCTGTCGGTGTTCGCCGAGGACACCGCGTTCCCGATGCTGCTGGGCCTGGCGCTGTTCGGCGCGCTGGTGGTGTGGCTGATGATCTTCGCCAGCCAGCTGGTGTTCCGCCGCCGCCGGGCGCTGGAGGGCCTGCCGCCGTCGCCGGTGCGGCTGCCGGGTGCCCCGGTGACGACGGTGCTGGCGATGCTGTTCGTCGCGGCGGTGCTGCTCACCACGCCGTTCACCGAGCAGTTCAACACCGCCTGGAAGGCGGGCGTCCCGTTCGTGCTGATCCTCTGCGTGGCGTATTACGTCATCCGGCGCCGCAGCGGCGCGCGGTCGGAGTGAGCACCCGTGGAGGGCGCCCGGCCGCGAGTCGGGCGCCCTCCACGCCTCCGCCGATCGGGTGAGGGACGGGAGCGCAAGGGTGCCCCGCCGCCCGCCGCACCAGGCATTTACACTCCCGCATGTGTCGAACCAGCCGATGATCGCGCCCTCCATCCTGTCCGCCGATTTCGCCCGCCTCGCCGACGAGATGGCCGCCGTGAACGGCGCGCCCGGCGTGCGCGCCGACTGGCTGCACGTGGACGTGATGGACGCGCACTTCGTGCCCAACCTGACCCTGGGGCTGCCGGTGGTCGAGTCGCTGCTGAAGGCGACCGACATCCCGATCGACTGCCACCTGATGATCGAGGACCCGGACCGCTGGGCCATCGGCTACGCCGAGGCCGGCGCCTACAACGTCACGGTGCACGTGGAGGCCGCCAAGGACCCGATCGCGATCGCCAAGGACCTGCGCGCCGCCGGGGCGAAGGCGGGCCTGTCGATCAAGCCGAACACCCCGCTGGACCCGTACGTCGAGGTCCTCAAGCACTACGACACGCTGCTGGTGATGTCCGTGGAGCCGGGCTTCGGCGGCCAGAGCTTCATCGCCGACGTGCTGGACAAGGCCCGCAAGGCCCGCGAACTGGTCGACACGGGACACCTGAACCTGGTGGTGGAGATCGACGGCGGCATCAACGCCGACACCATCGAGCAGGCCGCGGAAGCCGGCGTCGACTGCTTCGTGGCGGGTTCGGCGGTCTACAACGCCGACGACCCGGCGAAGGCGATCGAGGCCCTGCGCGCCAAGGCCGCCCCGAACTTCGCCCACGCCCGGCAGTGACGATGTTCCTCCGCAATTTCCATTGAAATCGAAGATTCGATTTCAATGGAAATTGCGGGATGGGGAGGGGAACCGATGGTCGGTCGCGCCGAAGAGCAGGCGATGCGCACCGCGATCGCCGCGAGCGAGCAGGTGCGCGGCACGACCAGCCCCAACCCGCCGGTTGGTTGCGTGGTGCTGGCCGCCGACGGCGAGGTCGTCGGCGTCGGCGCGACGCAGCCGCCGGGCGGTCCGCACGCGGAAGTCGTCGCGCTCCGCGCGGCGGGGGAGCGAGCCAGGGGCGGCACCGCCGTGGTGACGCTGGAACCGTGCTCGCACACCGGCCGGACGCCGCCCTGCACGGATGCCCTGCGGTCGGCCGGGATAGCACGCGTGGTGCACGCGGCCTCCGATCCCAACCCGCAGGCCGCCGGTGGTGCCGAGGTGCTGCGCGCCGCGGGCGTCGATGTCCACAGTGGATTCCTGGTCGACGAGGCGGCAAGGGGCCCGCTGCGGGCCTGGCTGCACTTCGCGCGGACCGGTCGGCCGCACGTCACGTGGAAGTACGCGGCCACATTGGACGGCCGCTCGGCCGCCGCCGACGGCACCAGCAAGTGGATCAGCTCCGCCGAATCCCGCGCCGAGGTGCATCGATTCCGCGCGCAGGTGGACGCGATCATCGCGGGCACCGGCACGGTCCTCGCCGACGACCCGCAGCTGACCGCCCGCACGCCGGACGGTGCACTGCTGGCCCGGCAGCCGCTGCGGGTCGTCGTTGGCGACCGCGAGATCCCGCGCGCCGCCAAGGTCTTCGACGACGCGGCCGAAACGATCCAGCTGCCCGGCGGCGACCCGGCCGCGGTGCTCGCCGCGCTCGCCGACCGCGGCGTCGTCGACGTGCTGCTGGAGGGCGGCCCGCGGCTGGCCGGCGCGTTCATCGCCGCCGGCTGCGTGGACCGCGTGCTCGCCTACGTCGCGCCGCTGCTGCTGGGCGCCGGCCCGGCCGCGCTCGGGGAAGCGGGAGTGGGAAGCATCTCGGAAGCATGGCGGTTGACAGTCGAAGAGACGACTATGAGTGGCCCCGACGTCCGGATCAGTGCGGTCCCGTTGGACGGCCGACCGGGCGCCGAAGGCCGGTAGTGCGAGGAGGCAGCAGGTGTTCACCGGGATCGTCGAGGAGCTCGGCACCATCGAGGCGGTCGAGCCGTTGGCCGACGGCAGCCGGTTGACCATCGCAGGGCCGGTGGTCACCGGGGACGCCAAGCACGGCGACTCGATCGCCGTCAACGGCGTGTGCCTGACCGTCGTGACGGTGGGCGACGGGCGGTTCACCACCGACGTCGTGGCCGAGACGCTGCGCCGCTCCTCGCTGAAGGGCATCGCGGCCGGCGACCGGGTCAACCTGGAGCGCGCGATGGCGCTCGGAGACCGGCTCGGCGGGCACATCGTGCAGGGCCACGTCGACGGCACCGCGGTCCTGCGCGGCACCGACGCCGACGGGCTCACCCGCTTCGAGCTGCCCCGGCGGCTGTCCCACTACCTGGTCGAGAAGGGCTCCATCACCGTCGACGGGGTGTCGCTGACCGTGGTCGACGCCGGTGACGGAGAGTTCAGCATCGCGCTGATCCCCACCACCAAGGAGCTGACCACGCTGGGCTTCCGCGAGCCGGGTGACGAAGTGAACATCGAGGTGGATGTGCTGGCCAAGCACCTGGAACGGCTCGCCGCCGCGCAACTGGACCACCTGGCCCGTGGTGCCCAGCCCCGTTCGGGGGACAATGGCGGCGTCAGGGAGGCGCGGTGATGAACCCCGAGGACGAGGTCGCGAACACGGTGAGCAAGAACAGGTTCGACAGCATCGAGCGCGCACTGGCCGACATCGCGGCCGGCCGCCCGGTCGTCGTGGTGGACGACGAGGACCGCGAGAACGAAGGCGATCTGATCTTCGCCGCGGAGAAGGCGACGCCGGAACTCGTGGCGTTCATGGTCCGCTACACCTCCGGCTACATCTGCGTCGGGCTCCCCGGCGAGGACTGCGACCGCCTCGACCTGCCCCCGATGTACTACTGGAACCAGGACCGCAAGGGCACGGCCTACACCGTCACGGTCGACGCCGCCGAAGGCGTCAGCACCGGCATCTCCGCCTCCGACCGCGCCAAGACGCTGCTCGTGCTGGCCGCCGAGGAGTCGACCGCCAAGGACCTGACCCGGCCCGGCCACGTGGTGCCGCTGCGCGCCCGCGATGGGGGCGTGCTGCGCCGCCCCGGCCACACCGAAGCCGCCGTGGACCTCTCCCGCCTCGCCGGGCTGCGGCCGGCCGGCGCGCTGTGCGAGATCGTCAGCCAGAAGTCCGAGGGCGACATGGCGCGCCGCGACGAGCTGGAGGTCTTCGCCGAGGAGCACGACCTGGCGCTGATCACCATCGCCGACCTGATCTCCTACCGGCGCCGCTTCGAGAAGCAGGTGGTGCGCGTCGCCGAGGCCCGCATCCCCACCGTGCACGGCACGTTCCGCACCTTCGGCTACGACAGCACCATCGACGGCATCGAGCACCTGGCGATGGTCTACGGCGAGATCGGCGACGGCGAGGACATCCTGGTCCGGGTGCACTCCGAATGCCTGACCGGCGACGTGCTGGGCTCGCTGCGCTGCGACTGCGGCCCGCAGCTGGACGCGGCGATGGCCAAGGTCGCCGAGGCCGGTCGCGGCGTGGTGCTCTACATGCGCGGGCACGAGGGGCGCGGCATCGGGCTGATCCACAAGCTGCAGGCGTACCAGCTGCAGGACAACGGCGCGGACACCGTGGACGCCAACGTCGCGCTGGGCATGCCGGTCGACAGCCGCGACTACGGGCAGGGCGCCCAGATCCTGTGCGACCTGGGCATCAAGTCGATGCGCCTGCTCACCAACAACCCGGCCAAGCGGGTCGGGCTGGAGGGCTACGGGCTGCGGATCGTGGACCGCGTGCCGCTGCCGATCCGCCCGAACCCGGAGAACATCCGCTACCTCCGCACCAAGCGCGACCGGATGGGGCACGTGCTGGACAATCTCGACGACGGGGAGGATTCCTCGATCAACGGCGAGACTGGAGTTACGGCATGAGTGGCGAGGGTCGACCGCGGATCAGCGTGCCGAAGGCGGGTGACCTGCGGCTGGGCATCGCCGCAATCCGCTGGCACGAGCGGCTCGTCGAGCAGATGCTCTCCCGCGCGCTGGCGGCGGCGAAGGACGCGGGCATCGCGGAGCCGACCGTGGTGCGGGTGCCCGGTTCGATCGAGCTGCCGGTGGTCTGCCAGCAGCTTGCGCACCAGCACGACGCGGTGGTCGCGCTGGGCGTGGTCATCCGCGGCGGCACGCCGCACTTCGAGTACGTCTGCGACTCGGTCACCCAGGGCCTGACCCGGGTGGCGCTGGACGAGTCCACGGCCATCGGCAACGGCGTGCTGACCTGCGACACCATGCAGCAGGCGGAGGACCGGGCCGGGTTCGACGACTCGGTGGAGGACAAGGGCTTCGAGGCGACCGCGGCGGCGCTGGAGACGGCGCTGGTGCTGCGGGAGTTGCGCGGCTGGAACGGGGAACGGGGTTTCTTGTGAGTGCCGAGCGGGTGGAGGTCCGGCCGCGGAAGGTGCGGCGGGTTGCGATCCCGATCGCTGTCGTGCTGGTGCTGGCGTTCGCGGTGGTCGGGCTGCTGCTGCGCAACACCCCGACCGGCGTGATCTTCTCGGTGTCCGACCAGGTGGCGATGGTGGCGCTGGGCCTGCTGCTGGGCGGCGGCGTGATGCTGCTGACCCGGCCGCGGTTGCGCGCCGACGCCGACGGCGTGGAGGTCCGCAACATCATCGGCACGCAGCGCTTCTCGTGGCCGCTGGTGCAGGCCGTCACCTTCCCGGACGGCGCCTCGTGGGCCCGGCTGGAGCTGCCGGAGGACGAGTACGTGCCGATCATGGCGATCCAGGCTTCCGACGGCGAGCGGGCGATCAAGGCGATGCGGGAGCTCCGCGAACTCCGCCGAGAGGTCGACGCCGAGAACTGAGCGCCGAGCGGCGTGATGGCGCCTTCGACGGGACGAACCCGGCGGAGGCGCCCTTTCGTTTCCGCAGGCGGAACGCCTGGGCAGCGGGGCGGAAGTTTCCCGATTTCAGGCGAGATCGGAAAGCTGTGAACGCCTGGAATGGGCCGGGTGGCTTCCCAATTTTAGGCAAAATCGGGAAGCCACCCCGTGCTCTCGGTCGTCAGCCGGCCGAGACCAGGTCGCAGACGAAGACCAGCGTCTCGCCGGGCGCGATCACGCCGCCCGCGCCGCGGTCGCCGTAGGCGAGCTGCGGCGGGATGGTGAGCTTGCGGCGGCCGCCGACCTTCATGCCCTGCAGGCCCTTGTCCCAGCCCGCGATGACCTGGCCCGCGCCGAGCTGCAGCTCCAGCGGCGCGCCGCGGTTCCAGCTGGCGTCGAACTCCTTGCCGGTGCTGTGCGAAACGCCCACGTAGTGCACGGCGACCTGGTCGCCCGCCTTGGCCTCGGGGCCCTCGCCGACCTCGATGTCCTCGATCACCAGGTCCGCCGGCGGCGCGCCGGTCGGCTTGGCGACCTGCGGCTTTTCCTTGTTCACGTGCGTTCTCCTCGATCGGTGGTGCGCAGCGTCGTGCAACGGCTGCCGGTGAATTGTCCCGGACGGTCCCGTGTGGAGCACACTCGCCCGGGCGCCGTTCCAGGGTGGACGGATATCGCCGGGGCGGTACCAGTGCGTGTTTCGTGCTGCTATGACGACACAAAGCACGCACGGCCCAGCGGCGGCCGGGCTTGGTTCACGACCGTTCCCAGGTCCGGGCGAGCGCGGCGACCGCCTGGTCGAGCAGTTCCGGGCCGAGGGCGAAGCTGAGGCGCAGGCGGTCGCGGTGGCCGCGGTCGGCCGCGAACAGCGAGCCGGGCGCCACCGCCACCCCGTTGTCCCGGGCGAGCTCCGCGAAGCGGTCGGTGTCGGTGCCGGGCAGCCGGACCCATAGCGACAGGCCGCCCGCCGGCCGCCCCCACGTCCACTGTGGAAGGTGGCTGCGCAGGGCGGCGGCGAGGTGGTCGCGGCGGCGCGCCAGTTCCGCTCGCCAGGTCGCGAAGTCGTTGTGCCGCAGCAGTTCCGCCGCGAACCGCTGCCCGACCGTGCTGGTCGCCAGGTCGCTGGTCTGCTTGAGCTCGGTCAGCTGCGACAGCAGCGGTTCCGGCGCGACGAGCCAGCCGACCCGCAGGCCGCCCCACAGCATCTTCGACAGCGAGTGGACCTCGACCGCGCCGTGCGGGTGCTCGTCGGCGAACCGGCCGGGCCGGGGTCCTTCGTGCACCAGCTCGGCGAGCGTGCGGTCCTCGACGACAGGCAGGGCGGCGTCGCGGGCGACCCCGGCGAGTTCCCCGACGCGATCGGCGTCGGCCACCGTTCCGGCCGGGTTGTGCACCGCCTGCGCGTAGGCGAAGGCGGGCCGGTGCCGCTCGATCGCGTCGCGGAACGCGTCGGGCAGCATGCCGCGCCGGTCGGTGGCCACGGCGACGGCACGCGCCCCGCAGCTCTGGATCGCGGCGAGCGCGCCGGTGTAGGTGGGGTCTTCGACCAGCACCGCGTCGCCGGGGCGGGCCAGGCAGCGGGTCGCGAGGTCGATGCCCTGCTGCCCGCCGCCGGTGATCAGCGGCTCGCCGCCGATGAGTTCCCGCAGGCCGGGCTCGCCCGGCAGGTCGTAGCCGTGCCTGCTCGGCGTGCTCAGCAGCGCGGCCGGGTCGAGCTTGGGCACCCGCAGGTGCGACGGATCGGGCACGACCGAAGTGGACAGGTCGGCGAACACCGCGCCGGGGCGCAGCAGCCGGCCCATCGCCGACTCCCGCCCGGCGGCGGCCAGGTAGGTGCCGCTGCCGTGCCTGCGCTCGCAGACCCCCTCCTCGAACAGCGCGTTGAACGCCGCGGCCACGGCGCCGCGGCTGCACTCCAGCACCCGGGCGAGGTCGCGCTCGGACGGCAGGCGGGTCCCCGGGCTGAGCGCGCCGGTGCGCGCGAGGTCGGTCAGCGCGGCCGCCAGCCGGCGGCTGAGCGGGCCGTTCCCGTGGCGGAGCCGGTCGCGGATCAGCGCGGCGAATTGGTCCACATCGGCACTCGGCATGCGGCCATTCTGCACCAGGGAGGATTAATCACTAGTGGATGAACTGGCCACTTGGTAGCGTGCCAGGTGGCCGCGAAGTGGCTTGTCCCACATCGCGAGACATGCCACTTTGGTGAAGGGGATGGCGATGGCGCTGACCGAGGCGGAATACATCTGGATGGACGGCGCGCTGGTGCCGTGGCACGAGGCCCAGATCCACGTGCTCAGCCACGGGCTGCACTACGGCACCGGCGTTTTCGAAGGCATCCGCGCCTACTCCACGGCGGACGGGCCGGCGCTGTTCCGGCTCGACGAGCACCTCGACCGGCTGTTACGCAGCGCCAAGATGCTGCGAATGACGTTGCCGTACCGCAAGGAAGAGCTGCGCGAGGCGACGCTGGAGCTGGTGCGGGCCAACGGGCACCGTTCCTGCTACGTCCGCCAGCTGGCCCACCTCGGCTACGGCGTGATGGGCGTCGACCCGACCGGCGCGCCGGTGCAGATGTCGATCGCCAGCTGGGAGTGGGGCGCCTATCTCGACGGCGCCGACAGCGGCGTGCGGCTCATGACGAGTTCCTGGCGGCGCAACGATCCCTCCGTGGTGCCGACCGCCGCCAAGGCCACCGGCCCGTACCTGAACTCCGCGCTGGCCAAGCTGGAGGCGCGCGAGGCCGGGTACGACGAAGCGGTGCTGCTGAGCACCGACGGCTATGTCAGCGAGTGCTCCGGCGAGAACATCTTCGTCCGGCGCGGCGACGTGCTCTACACGCCGCCGTCGAGCGCGGGCGCGCTGGAAGGCATCACCCAGGACTCGGTCACGACGCTGGCCACCGACCTGGGCATCACCGTGCAGCGCGAGAACCTGCTGCGCTCGGACCTGTATTCGGCCGACGAGATGTTCCTCTGCGGCACCGCGGCGGAGGTCACCCCGGTCCGCGCGGTCGACAACCGCGAGATCGGCGAGCCGGGCCCGGTGACGCGCAAGATCCGCGACGCCTTCGCGGCGGCGATGACCGGTGCCGACGAGCGCTACCGGCACTGGCTGACCTACGTCGGTTGATCGACTTCCGCCGAGCGGCTGATAGCCTCCGCGGCATGGACTTCTGACGGTGGACGAAGGACCCGCCGGGCGAACCGCGCCCGCGCGGGATTCACCGCGACGGGCGGAAGCGGCCCGTCGCGCGGATGCTGGTCGCATCGCCGAAGGAGTCTGATCAAGTGCTGGAAGATGCCGAATTCGAAGCCCGCGTCGCGGACCGGCTGGCCGCGTTGCCAGGGGTCCGGGCCGTGAGCCTCGGCGGCTCGCGCGCCCAGGGGATCCACCACGCCGACAGCGACTGGGACTTCGCGATCTACTACCGCGGCAGCTTCGATCCGCAGGACCTGCGCGACGTCGGGTGGCCCGGGGAGGTCTCCGAGCTGGGCGAGTGGGGCGGCGGCGTGTTCAACGGCGGCGCGTGGCTGCAGATCGAGGGCCGCCACGTGGACGTCCACTACCGCGACCTGGACGTCGTGGAGCACGAGCTCGCCGAGGCCCGGGCCGGCCGGTTCGAGTGGCAGCCGCTGATGTTCCACCTCGCGGGCATCCCCAGCTACCTGGTGGTCGCCGAGATGGCCATCAACCGGGTGCTGCACGGCGAGCTGCCGCGGCCGGAATACCCGGACGCCCTCCGCGAGGCCGCGCCCGCGGTCTGGTGGGGGCAAGCGTCGATGGGCCTCGCCTACGCGAGGGCGAACCACGCGCCGCACGGCCGGCTCGCGGAAACGGCGGGCATGATCGCGCAGGCCGCCTGCCAGGCGGCGCACGGGGTGCTCGCGGCCCGCGGCGAGTGGGTCACCAACGAGAAGCGCCTGCTGACCAGGGCGGGCTTGCGCGATGTCGACCGGGTGGTGGCCGGGCTGACTGCGCAAACGCTGGTCGAGGCTGTGGACGAGGCCCACGCACTGTGCGACGCGGCGGTATCCGCGGCCAGGTAGCCCGTGGCTCGTGAGCGTTTTGGAGTGCTGTGGCGCTCCAAAACGCTCACGAGGGGGCCTGGGCCTGTCGTTATAGGGCGGTCTTATCCGCGGGGGCGGAAACGCGTATTGGACCCGCCGGGGCTCCGCCGCCGAGGATGGCCGCGGCGGAAAGGAGCCGTGATGGCGAAGGATTTCCTGGCGTACTGCGACGAGGTCTGGCGCGGCGAGGCGACCACGGCCGACTACCAGAAGGGCCGCTGGCAGGACGGGCACGTCATCGAACTCGCCGAGGGCGTGGCCCTCTTCCCGGCCTTCGGCAACGTCGTGGCCGTCCGGGGCGAGGACGGGCTGCTGCTGTTCGACACCAGCCACGAGCGGTTCAGCGCCCGGCTGCACGCCGCCGTGCGCGCCTGGAGCGACCTGCCGCTGCGCTACGCGGTGTACTCGCACGGGCACATCGACCACGTCTTCGGCGTCGGGCCGTTCGACGCCGAGGCCGACGAGCTGGGGCGCTCCCGGCCGGTCGTCGTCGGGCACGAGGCGGTCGTTGCCCGGTTCGACCGCTACAAGCTCACCAGCGGTTACAACGAGGTGATCAACCAGCGGCAGTTCCAGCGCGCCGACTCCCGCTGGCCGCTCGACTACCGGTATCCCGACGTCACCTACCGGGACGCCATGACGCTCACCGTCGGCGGCCGCGAAGTCCGGCTGCACCACGGCAAGGGCGAGACCGACGACGCGACCTACGCCTACCTGCCGGACCAGCGGGTGCTGATGACCGGCGACATGTTCATCTGGGTCACGCCGAACGCCGGGAATCCGCAGAAGGTGCAGCGCTATCCCCGCGAGTGGGCGCAGGCGCTGCGGCACATGGCCGGGTTCGGGGCCGAGATGTTGTTGCCCGGCCACGGGATTCCCATCGTCGGCGCGGACCGGGTGCGTGCCGCGCTGCTGGACACCGCCGAATACCTGGAGAGCCTCGTCGAGCAGGCCTTGGAGCTGATGAACCGCGGAGCCCGGCTCGACGAGATCGTGCACGCCGTGCGCCCGCCGGAGCACCTCGCGGACAAGCCCTACCTGCGGCCGGTGTACGACGAGCCGGAGTTCGTCGTGCGCAACGTGTGGCGGCTCTACGGCGGTTGGTACGACGGGAACCCGGCGCACCTCAAGCCCGCCCCGGACGCGCAGCTCGCGACGGCGCTCGCAGAACTCGCCGGCGGCGCGGCGGCGCTGACCGAGCGCGCGAAAGCCGCTGCGGCGGCGGGTGAGTTGCGGCTGGCCTGCCACCTCGTCGAGTTCGCGGTGCAGGCGGAGCCGGACGACACCGCGGTGCACGAGGTCCGCGCCGACATCTACGCGCAGCGCGCGAAGCAGGAGCTCTCGACGATGTCGCGCGGCGTCTTCTCCTGGGCGGCGGCGGAGTCGAGGGGCCGGGTCAGCGGCACCGGCGTGCTCGACGAGGTGGCGGAGGCGTCGAAGGGCAAGACCCGCTGGGCGATCTGACGGGCCCCACCGGACGCGAGGAGTCCCGCAATTTCCATTGAAATTGGAGCTCTGATTTCAATGGAAATTGCGGGCCTCGGAGGGTGCGGGGGCCCGGAGG
>NZ_SMKW01000108.1 GCF_004348985.1 Saccharopolyspora elongata
ATAAGAGACAGGGGCGGGTTCGACCCGTGCGAGATCCTCGACCAGGCCGCGATCCGCGACGCCGCGATGGCCGGCTCGGCGGACTCGGCCGGTGGCGAAGGGCTCTACGCCTGCAAGTGGATGGCGGACAACTCGGTGGCGGTGACCGTGAGCTTCGAGGTCGGCGCCCTGGGGAGCGGCTCGGTGCCGCCGGTCGACCTCGCCGGCGTGCCGGGCATCGTGGCGCAGGTCAGCGCCGACCCGCCGACCTGCGCGGTCGGGTGGGAGCATCGCAAGAACGCCAATGCCAACGGCGAGAGCGAGATCGTGCAGATCGAGATCATGAACATGGGCCGGGTCCCGATGGATCCCTGCGCGAATGCGACGAAGCTGGCACAACAGGCGCGGGCGAAGCTGCCGACCGCATGACGGTCCCGGTCGGCCACCGAATTCCGTAGGCTGCACGATGACAACGACCGACGTAAAGGTGGGAGGCCGGCCATGACCCAGACCGCCCGTGGCAGCGTCGAAATGCCCAGCGGCACGACTGAGCAGTCCCCGGCGTTCGAGTCGATCGACCCCCGCACCGGGGAGATAGTGGGGCGCCACCCGATCCACGACGCGGCCGAGGTCGGCGCGCGGGTCACCGCGGCCCGCGAGGCCCAGGCGGAGTGGGCCGAACTCGGCTTCGCCGGCCGCAGGCAGCGGCTCGACGCCTGGCGGAAGCTGCTGGCCAAGCGCCTCGACGAGCTCGCGGGCGTCGTCTGCGCGGAGACCGGCAAGCCGCTCGACGACGCCAGGCTGGAACTGATGCTGGTCGTCGACCACCTGCATTGGGCCGCCAGCAACGCGGAGAAGGTGTTGCGCCGCCGAAAGGTCTCGGCGGGCATCGTGATGGCCAACCAGACCGCCACCGTCGAGTACCTGCCGTTCGGCGTAATCGGCGTGATCGGCCCGTGGAACTACCCGGCGTTCACGCCGATGGGCTCGATCGCCTACGCGCTGGCCGCGGGCAACGCCGTGGTGTTCAAGCCCAGCGAGCTCACCCCGGGCGTCGGGCAGTGGCTGGCGGAGAGCTTCGCCGAGGCCGTACCCGAGCACCCGGTCTTCCAGCTGGTGACGGGCTTCGGCGAGACCGGCGCGGCATTGTGCGCCGCCGGGGTGGACAAGGTCGCCTTCACCGGTTCGACCGCCACCGGCAAGCGGGTCATGGCGTCCTGCGCGGAGAACCTGGTCCCGGTGCTGGTGGAGTGCGGCGGCAAGGACGCCCTGATCGTCGACGCCGATGCCGACCTGGCCGCCGCAGCGGACGCGGCGGTGTGGGGCGCGATGTCCAACGCCGGGCAGACCTGCATCGGCGTGGAGCGGGTCTACGTCGTGGACGCCGTCGCGGACCGGTTCCTGGAGATGGTCGCCGAGCGGGCGGGGAAGCTGCGCCCGGGCGGCGAACCCGGCGCCAACTTCGGCCCGATCACGATGCCGTCGCAGGTCGACATCATCCGCGGGCACATCGACGACGCGCTCAGCCGCGGCGGCCGGGCGGTCGTGGGCGGCGAGCACTCGGTGCGCCCGCCGTTCGTCGAGCCGGTGGTGCTCACCGACGTGCCGGAGGATTCCACCGCCATCACCGAGGAGACCTTCGGGCCGACCATCGTGGTCCAGCGGGTTCGCGACGCCGACGAGGGCGTGGCCCGCGCCAACGATTCCCGCTACGGCTTGGGCGCCTCGGTGTTCTCGCGGGCGCGGGGCGTGGAGCTGGCGCGGCAGCTGCGCACCGGGATGGTCGCGGTGAACTCCGTGATCGCCTTCGCCGGTGTGCCGTCGCTGCCGTTCGGCGGCGTCGGGGACTCCGGGTTCGGCCGGATCCACGGCGCGGACGGGCTGCGCGAGTTCACCCGGCCGCAGTCGGTGACGCGGCTGCGGTACCGGATGCCGCTGAACCCGATGAGCTTCGCCCGCGCCAAGGGCACCGTCCGGCGCCTGGTGCGGCTGGTCCGGCTGGTGCGCGGTCGCTGACCCGACCCGGCTGATCGATTCGGCGTTTCAGCTGGGCTTGCGCGGTTGGTGACAGGAAGGTTCCCTTGCTCTCGCACCCTCCGGCCGGGCTCGCGGGGGTGCGGGAGCGGAGTTGATCGTCAGTCGGCCGGTGCCGCGGGCGCCGGTTCGGCAGCCAAGGAGGCCAGCGGGTGAAGAAGATCATCAATGATCCGGCGGACGTGGTCGCCGAGTCGCTGCGGGGCATGGCCGCCGCGCATCCCGAGCTGCTCCGCGTCCGCACCGATCCCGCGGTGATCGTGCGCACGGACGCGCCGGTGTCCGGCAAGGTCGCGGTGGTGTCCGGCGGCGGTTCTGGGCACGAGCCGCTGCACGGCGGCTTCGTCGGCCCCGGGATGCTGTCGGCTGCGGTGCCCGGCGCGGTGTTCACCTCGCCGACTCCGGACGCGGTGCAGGCCGCGATCGACGAGACCAACGGCGGCGCGGGCGTGCTGCTGGTCGTGAAGAACTACACCGGCGACGTGCTCAACTTCGAGACCGCTGCCGAACTGGCCGGCCTGGACGGCGTCGATGTGCGCAGCGTGATCGTCGACGACGACGTGGCCGTGAAGGACTCCACGCACACCGCGGGCAGGCGCGGGGTCGGCGGCACGGTCCTGGTGGAGAAGATCGTCGGCGCGGCTGCCGAGCGCGGCGCGGGCCTGGACGCGTGCGAGGAGCTCGCCAAGCGGGTGGTGTCCCAGGTGCGCTCGATGGGCATGGCGGTGACCTCGCCGACCGTGCCGCACGTCGGCCAGCCGAGCTTCGACCTCGCCGCGGACGAGATGGAGATCGGCATCGGCATCCACGGCGAGCCCGGCCGGGCTCGGGTGCCGCTGGCCTCGGCGGACGACATCGTCCGGCGGCTGCTGGAACCGATCCTCGAGGACCTGCCGTTCGCCGGGGGCGACGACGTGCTGCTGTTCACCAACTCGATGGGCGGCACCCCGCTGCTGGAGCTCTACCTTGCGCACGGCATCGCCGAGCGGCTGCTCGCCGAGCGTGGCATCCGCGTCCGGCGGCGACTGGTCGGCCCGTACATCACGAGCCTGGAGATGCAGGGCATGAGCCTGACCCTGCTGAAGCTGGACGACGAGCTGACCGAGCTCTGGGACGCGCCGGTGCGCACCGCCGCGCTGAACTGGTGAGGGAGAACGCCGGAATGGGTTGCACCGCACAGGACGTGATCGCCGCGCTGAAGGCGGGCGCGGCCGTCGTCGCCGAGCACCGCGACGAGCTGATCCAGCTCGACCGGGCGATCGGCGACGCCGACCACGGGGAGAACATGGACCGGGGCTTCCGCGCCGTGGTGTCCAAAGTGGATACCGCGGCGCCGGAGACGCCGGCCGCGGTGCTGAAGCTGACCGCCACCGTGCTGATCTCCACCGTCGGCGGCGCGTCCGGGCCGCTGTACGGCACCGCGTTCCTGCGCGCGGCAGCGGCGGTCGGCGACGCCGAGGAGCTCGACGGCGCGGCGGTCGCCAAGGCGCTGCAGGCCGGGATGGAAGGCGTCATCGGCCGCGGCCGCGCGGCCGTCGGCGACAAGACGATGGTCGATGCGTTGTCGCCGGCGGTGGAAGCCGCCAAGAGCGCCGCGGAATCCGGCGAAGGCGCGGCGGCGGTGCTGTCCGTCGCGGCCGATGCCGCACACCAGGGCGCGCAGGCGACCGAACCACTGGTGGCCCGCAAGGGCCGCGCGTCATACCTCGGCGAGCGCAGCGCCGGGCACATCGATCCCGGGGCGCGCTCGACCGCGCTGCTGTTGTCCGCATTCGCCGAAGCCACGAGGTCGCGATCATGAACGTCGGACTGGTCATCGTCTCGCACAGCACCCGGCTCGCCGAGGGAGTCGCCGAACTCGCCCGGCAGATGGCCCCCGAGGTGCGGGTCGTGCCCGCCGGGGGACTGCCGGACGGCAACATCGGCACGGACTTCGAGAAGGTGTCCGCGGCCCTGTCGGACGCCAACACCGGGGCCGGCGCGGTGGTGCTCTACGACCTCGGCAGCGCACAGATGATCGCCGAGCTCGCCGTGGAGTCGCTCGGGGACCCGAGCACGGCGCTCGTCGTCGACGCGCCGCTGGTGGAGGGCGCGGTCGCCGCCGCCGTTGCGGCCCAGGGCGGCGGCGACATGCGGGGCGTCGCCGCCGCCGCCGAGGCGGCGGCTGCGGGCGGCGAGCTCGTCGAGCCCGGCGAACCCACGGCGGCGGACGAAGTCCGCGAGGAGCTGGAGCTGGCCAACGAAGTCGGCCTGCACGCGCGACCGGCGGCGCTGCTGGCCCGCAGCCTGAACGGGCTGCAGGCGAACGTCACGATCTCGCTGGGCGACAAGGAAGCCGACGGTGCCAGCGTGCTGGGCGTCATGGGCCTGGGCGCGCGCAAGGGCGACCGGATCGTCCTGCGCGCCAACGGCCCGGACGCGCGCCAAGCGGTGGAGCGCATCCTCGACCTGGCCAAGCGCAACTTCGACGAGTAGCCGGTGCATGGGAACCTTCCTGCCACCAACGGCGGGGAGGTTCCCTTTTTCGTGCCTCGGGTGACAGGAAGGTTCCCATGCTCGCGGCCCGGCAGCGGCGGTTCCGGTTCCCGGGCGGATGACAGGAAAGTTCCCGTGCTGTCATCGGCCGGTGCGGCTGCTCACCGCGTTAGGCTGAGTTGATGTCGCTGCGTCTCCGTCACCGAGGCACGCCGCTGTTGCTCCTTCTGCTGCTACTGGTGGCGGGGTGCACGCCGGAGGCCGCGCCGACGGGTCAGTCCGGCGGCCGGCCGAGCGATGCCGGCACCGCCGCAGCGGTGCTCGGTGATCTGCGCACAGTGGACCCGTGCACGTTGGCCGATCCGGCCGCGCTGCAAAGTTTCGGTCAGGCGGAGAACGCGGGAACGGTGTCGCTGGACTACTGCCTGCTGCAGTTGAAGCTCAGCGACGGCTCGCTGGCGCAGCTCGCGTTGGGAGAACTGGTCGACGCCGGCCCGATCGAGCAGGACCGGCCGGTCGTCCAGCGCGGTCCGCTGCGGATCGTGCAGGACGCGCCGCTGCCCGGGCACTGCACCCGGCAGATCCTGTTCGCCGATGACATCGCCATGCAGGTCAGCGCCGATCTGCTGACCGGCGATCCGGCCGCCGGGTTGTGCGCGGTGGCCAAGGCCGGGGCCGACGCGGCAGTCGCCGCGCTCGAACAGCACCGGGTGGGGCACCGGTCGTTCGAGGCGAACTCGCTGGCGCTGCAGGATCCGTGCGAGCTGCTGGATTCCGCTGCCGTGCAGCAGATTCCCGGCTTGGAAGCGGCGGAACCTCAGCCGAGCCCGGCCGGGCACCAGTGCATGTGGGGTGCGCAGGCCGCCGATGCGCCGCGCGTCCAGTTCCTGCACACCGCCGGTGATCCGCCGAAGGTGCTGCACGGCGCGGCCGTCGAGGAGCAGATCGCCGACCGGCGCACCGTGGTCAGCGTCGTCGGCGGCGACCCGCAGGTTCCGCTGTGCTCCGCGGAAACCGGGCACATCCCGTTCGGTGATCCGGCCACCGGTCAGGTCGAGGTGGCGATGCTGGTCGTGGCCGTGCCGGAGATGACCGGGATCGACGCGTGCGAGTACGCCCGCGGCCTCGCCCAGCAGGCCTGGCCGCACCTGCCGGCGTCCGGCCCGTAGCCGGGCCGTTACCGTTGCAGGCGTGCCTCGACGCAACAAACCGCAACGCCCGAAGGGCCTGTCCCAGGACACCAGCCACCGCGCGATGGGTACTGCGTTCGGCATGTCCCGGGTCGAGCACGGGCCCGACGGCGACTGGATGGTGCGCACCGTGCCCGCCGCGCAGGCCACCAAGGCCTACCGGTGTCCGGGCTGCGACCACGAGATCAGGCCTGGCATCGCGCACGTGGTGGCCTGGCCGGAGGCGGAGCAGGGCGGCGTCGCCGACCGGCGCCACTGGCACAACGGCTGCTGGGGCGCGCGCGGCCGGCGCGGGCCCACGCGGCGCTGGTCGTAGCACGTCACAGCGTGTCGGCCACTCGTTCGTGGCAGGATCGAGGTGATGAGCACCGAGATCCGCGCCAACACGATGCTGCCGGCCCGTCGCGAAGAGATCACCCTGCACACGGCCGACGGCCTGAAGCTGATCGGTGAGCTGGCGCTGCCGGAGTCCCGGCCGCCGCGCGCGACGCTGATCTGCCTGCACCCGCTGCCCACCCACGGCGGCATGATGGACTCGCACATCTACCGCAAGGCCGCGTTCCGGTTGCCTGCGCTCGCCGACCTCGCGGTGCTGCGGTTCAACACGCGCGGCACGGTCAGCGAGGCGGGCCGCAGCGAGGGCAGCTTCGACGGCGGCAACAGCGAGCGGTTCGACGTGGCCGCGGCGCTGGAGTACGCCGAGTTCCACGACCTGCCGAACGTGTGGCTGGTCGGCTGGTCGTTCGGCACCGACCTGACGCTGGTGCACGGCCTGGACCCGCTCGTCGAGGGCGCGGTGCTGATCTCCCCGCCGCTGCGCTGGAGCACCGAGGAACACCTGGTGGCCTGGGCCGGGTCGGGCAAGCCGGTGCACGCGCTGATCCCGGAGTTCGACGACTACCTGCGCCCGGACGAAGCGCGGCGACGGTTCGCGGCGATCCCGCAGGCCGAGGTGATCGGCTTCCCGGACACCAAGCACCTCTGGGTCGGGAAGGCGGAGGCCGCGCTGGACGCGATCGTGCGGGTCGTGGCGCCGGACGTGCCGACGCCGCTGCCACACACCTGGGACGGCCCGTCGGAGACCCGCAAGGTCACCATCGTCGACTCCTGACCTGGGGTTTCCGGCGGCGGGTGACAGGAAGGTTCCCGTGCTCGCGTCAGCCCGTGGCCGGTAGCCGGAACACCAGCTCGGGCAGGCCGTCGCGGTGGCGCGCCAGGTGCAACTTGAACCCGAGCTTCTCGGCGACCCGCACCGACGGCGTGTTCTCCGCATCCGTCACGATCACGACCGGCCGGTCCGGGCGGTGTCGCCGCGCCCACTGCACGGCGGTCTCGGCCATTTCCGTCGCGTAGCCGTTGCCCCACGCGCTCGGCCAGAGACGGTAGTAGAGGTTCAGCACCGGCTCGCCTTCCTCCACCCAGTGCCGCAGGCCGCCGAAACCGATCACTTCCTCGGAACCAGGCAGCCGGATCGCCCAGTAGCTGATTCCGTCGGAAACCCAGCTCCCGTAGATCTTGTCGAGCAGCTCGAGGAGCTGTTCCCGGGATCGTCGGGTGTGAGCGTCGAACGGGTGGGTCTCAGCGGCGGCGGAGATCGCGATGAACGCATCGGCATCGGCAGGCTGGATGCGGCGGAGGACCAAGCGGCGGGTGTGGATCTCATCCGGTTCGGGCACCCGCCCACGCTAGCCCCTCGGCCTGCTCCTGATCATCCGATTTTCGCTGGTCGCGGCGGCGGGTGACAGGAAGGTTCCCATGCTCGCGCGGCTTGACCTTGGCTGCTCACGCGGCCGGCGTCGTCCTGGCCGTCGACGGCGGCCTCGCGGTGAGCTGATGCCCGCCCGGCATTGGACATGGAGAACAGGGCCATGGAGTTCGGCGATGTTGTGGCGACCGGCCACATAGGCGTCGGCGGGTCTGCGGCTTAACGTCCTGGGGCATGAGTGACATCCGGCACGTCCCGCTGGGCGGGCGCGTGGCGCTGGTGACCGGCGCCGGCAGCGGCATCGGGCAGGCGTGCGCGCAGGCTCTGGCCGAGTCCGGGGCGAAGGTGCACGTCGTCGATCTCGACCGCGCCGCCGCCGAACGGGTCGCCGCCGACGTCGGCGGCTGGGCGCACGCCGTCGACCTCGCCGATGCGGCGGCCGTCGACGGGCTTCCCGCCGAGGTCGACGTCCTGGTCAACAACGCGGGTTTCCAGCACGTCGCCGCGCTGCCCGAGTTCCCGCCGGAGACGTTCGTCCGCATGCAGCAGGTGATGGTGACCGCGCCGTTCCTGCTGACCCGCAAGGTGCTGCCGCACATGTACGCCCGGGGCTGGGGACGCATCGTGCACGTCTCGAGCGTGCACGGCCTGCGCGCCAGCCCGTTCAAGGCCGGTTACGTGGCCGCGAAGCACGCGCTCGAAGGGCTGTCCAAAGTGGTCGCGCTGGAGGGCGCCGAGCACGGCGTGACGAGCAACTGCGTGAATCCCGGGTACGTCGACACGCCGTTGGTCCGCGACCAGATCGCCGGGCAGGCCGCGGCGCACGGGCTCGGCGAGTCCGAGGTCGTCGAGCGGGTCTTGTTGCAGCGCGCCGCGCTCAAGCGGCTGATCGACCCGCGCCGGGTCGCCGGACTCGTGCGCTGGCTCTGCGGGGACCACGCGGAGCACGTCACCGGCGCTTCGCTGCCGATGGACGGCGGCTGGACCGCCGCCTGAACCGGCCCACACACAAAGGAGTGTTCGCCTTGGCCAGCAACCCATCCGGGCGCGGCTCGATCGCGCGGGTCGTCGGCGCCAGCCTCATCGGCACGACGATCGAGTGGTACGACTTCTTCCTCTACGGCTCCGCGGCCGCCCTGGTGTTCAACCACCTGTTCTTCCCCGATGCCGATCCGCTGACCGGCACGCTGCTGGCGTTCACCACCTACGCCATCGGGTTCCTCGCCAGGCCGCTCGGCGGGCTGGTGTTCGGGCACTTCGGCGACCGCGTCGGCCGCAAGAAGCTGCTGGTGCTGAGCCTGCTGCTGATGGGCGGGTCGACCTGCGCGATGGGCCTGCTGCCCACCTACGCGGCGGTCGGCGTGGCCGCGCCGCTGCTGCTGACGCTGCTGCGGCTGGTGCAGGGCTTCGCGCTGGGCGGCGAGTGGGGCGGCGCGGTGCTGATCGTGTCCGAGCACGGCGACGATCGCCGCCGCGGGCTGTGGGCGTCTTGGCCGCAGTGCGGCGCGCCCGGCGGGAACCTGCTGGCCACCGCGGTGCTGGCGGTGCTCGCCGCGACGCAGTCCGACGAGGCGTTCATGGCGTGGGGCTGGCGGATCCCGTTCCTGCTCTCCGGCGTGCTGGTGGTGATCGGCCTGTGGATCCGGCTCGCGGTCACCGAATCGCCGGTCTTCCTCGACGCGCAGGCCAAGGCCGAGCAGCGGGAGGAAACCCGCAGCGTCCCGGTGGTGGCGGTGTTCCGGACGCACTGGCGGCAGGTGCTGGTGACCATCGGCTCGCGGATGGCCGAGAACGTGTCCTACTACGTGCTCACCGCGTTCATCCTGGTCTACGTCACCGGGCCGCTGGGGCTGCCGAAGTCCGTCGGGCTGAACGCGGTGCTGATCGGCTCGGCGGTGCACTTCGTGACGATCCCGCTGTGGGGCGCGTTGTCCGACCGGCTGGGCCGCAAGCCCGTCTACCTGTTCGGGACGGTCGCGATGGCGGCGTGGGGTTTCGCGTTCTTCGCGCTGCTGGACAGCAGGTCGGCAGTGGTGATCACGGCCGCGACGACGGTGGGACTGCTGTTGCACGGTGCGATGTACGGGCCGCAGGCGGCGTTCTTCGCCGAGCAGTTCCCGACCAGGGTCCGCTACACCGGGCTTTCCGTCGGCGGGCAGCTGTCCTCGATCGCCGCCGGTGCGGTGGCGCCGATCATCGCGGTGGCGCTGCTGCAGGGCTTCGGCAGCACGATCGCGGTGTCCGGCTACGTCCTCGCGATGTGCGCGATCACGCTGGTCGCGGTCGCGCTGGCGAAGGAGACCGCGGGCAGCTCGTTGCACGACGAGGCTCCGGAGGAGCAGGTCGCGGTGACAAGATGAGCCGGTGAACGACGACGTGGTCCGGCTGCTCGAACTGCTCGGCAGCGGCGCGAGCAGCGAGCAGCTGGCGCGCGTCGCGGTCGAGAACCCGCAGCTGGGCAAGGCCACGGCGGTGGCGCTGCGGATCCACGGCACGCTTGGCGCGCACCGCCGACGCGAGGCCGAGCTCGGCGCGCTGTTCGACACCGCCAGCGATCTGGCCAGACTGCGGGACACCGACGCGGTGCTGCGGTCGATCGTGCGCCGTGGCCGCACGCTGCTCGGCGTGGACGTCTCCTACCTGAGCCTCAACGACGAGGCCGCCGGGCGCACCTACATGCGCGTCACCGACGGCTCGGTGTCGCGGCTGTTCCAGAAGCTCACGCTCGGCATGGGGGAGGGGCTGGGCGGGCTGGTCGCGCAGACCGCGCAGCCGTATGCGACGCACGACTACTTCGCCGACGAGCGGTTCCGGCACACCTCGCCGATCGACTCGGCGGTCCGCGATGAGGGGCTGACCGCGATCCTGGGCGTGCCGCTGGCGCTCGGCGACCAGGTCATCGGCGTGCTCTACGCCTCGGACCGGACGCGCCGCGAGTTCAGCCCGGACGAGGTCGCGCTGCTGTCGTCGCTGGCCGACCACGCCGCGATCGCGCTGGACAACGCGGCCCTGCTGGAGGAGATCAGCGCGCACAGCGAGGCCCTGCACCGCGCCGAGGAGGCCCACGACCGGCTGATGGATCTGGTGCTGCGCGGCGGCGACCTGCCGGAGGTGGCGGCGTCGGTGGCCGATGTGCTGCGCGGCGCGATCGGGATGTTCGACGCGGACGGCACCGAGCTGACCGGCGTCGGCGGCACACCGCCCGAACCGCCGGCGGAAGCCGTCGCGACATCCCGGGCCGCGGGCCGCGCGGTGTCCACATCGGACGGATGGGTGTGCGCGGTGCAGGCCGGGCCGGAGCTGCTCGGCAGCATCGTGCTGGCCGGGCGGGCGGATCTGGTCGACGCCGACCGGCGGCTGTTCGAGCGCGCGGCGGTGGTCACCGCGCTGCTGCTGATGTTGCGCCGGTCCGTGGCGAAGGCTGAGGACGAGGTGCGCGGCGAACTGCTCACCGACCTGCTGACCGCGCCCGACCGCAACCCCGGCGCGCTGCTGGCCCGCGCCGAACGGCTCGGGCTGGACCTCGTCGAGCCGCACGCCGTGCTCATCGCGCACGCCGACAAGGTGCCCCGAACGCGGCTGGCGGTGGCGGCCGGGCGGTGCGCCGCGCTCGCCGGCATCCACGCCGAGGAGGTCGTCCTCCTGGTGCCCGCCGGCGATCCGGGGCAGTCGGCGTCCCGCATCGCCGCCGACCTGCGATCCATCGTGGACAACCCGGTCACGGTCGGCGCGGCGGGCCCGGCGCGCGGCCCGCAGGAGATCGCCGCGGCGCACGCCGAAGCGGCTCGCTGCCTGCGAGCCCTGCTCGCGCTCGGCCGCATCGGCGAGGGCGCGGCCATGGACGGCCTCGGGTTCCTCGGCGTGCTGCTGGGCGAGCACACGGACCTGAACGGTTTCGTCCGGCGGACGATCGGACCGGTCCTCGATTACGACGCCCGGCGCGGCACCGAACTTGTCGCCACGCTGCACGCGTACTTCGCCGCCGGGACGAACCTCACGCGGGCCAAGGACGCGCTGCACGTGCACGTCAACACGGTCGTGCAGCGGCTGGACCGCGTCGGCTCCCTGCTCGGCTCCGACTGGCAGACCCCGGACCGGGCCCTGGAGATCCAGCTCGCGCTGCGCCTGCACAACCTGCAGTCCTAGCGGAGCCGCCAGTGCTGGACCGAGAAGCGCGGGTTCACGCACCGCGGTGACGTCTCGGTAGGTGGAGCCCCGGGTCAGCGGGCGGACGACGGCCCCGTCACCTGGGTCAGCCGCTACGAGCTGCCCATCATCGCGAGCTGATCACGCCGGTGCCCGCGAGCTGCCGGAACCGGCCCGATGTGGCGTGGATCATGCTGGTGGGTGGGACGCTGCCGGGCGTCACCCTGCTGGCGGCAGCCGGCGCAGAGCTTCGCCCGGTCCCGGGCCTGACCGGGCGGGGTCAGCTGCCGCCGAGCCAGCCCTCCAGCTCGCCGAAGGCGTCGCGGAAGTGCGGCGCCAGCGGGCGCAGGCGGCCCGGGAACTGGTCCACCAGGCCGTCGGTGTGGTTGCCGCCCTCGATGCGGTGGTAGCGGTGCAGGCCGGCCCGCCCGGACTCGGCCACCATCCGCGCGTAGACGTCGGAATCGCGGCTGATCGGCAGCAGCGTGTCGAGGGTGCCGTGCAGGGTGATCAGCGGCTTGCCGATCCGGCCGGTGAGCGCGATCCGCTCGACCGCGCGATGTACGTCGGCGGGGCGCCGGGCGTAGTCGTAGTCCGCGTCGCAGCCCTCGGTCCCGCTGGCGCAGAACGGGATCCCGGCCACCCGGTCGCCGTCGTAGCCGGGATCGAACTCCTCGCGGTAGATCCGCTGCGTCAGGTCCCAGTAGACGCGGTGGTGGTAGTCCCACAGGAACTGCGACCCCGGTGCGAAACCCGCGGACAGGATCGCCTGTTCATCGCCGGCGGGGTAGGCGCGAAGCGCCGTCGGCAGGAAGGTCAGCAGGTTGTCCCGCTGCGTCCACAGTGTCCCCTCCCAGTCGACTCCGCCGTCGTAGAGCCAAGGCCGGTTCTCCAGCTGCCAGCGCACCAGGTAGCCGCCGTTGGACAGCCCGGCCGCGAGCGTCCGCGACGGCGGCCGGCCGTAGTGCCGCCAGGCGGTGACCTTCGCCGCGGCGGCCAGCTGCGTGACGCGGTGGTTCCACTCGGCGACGGCGTCACCCGGCCGTTGCCCGTCGGTGAAGAACTCGGCGCCGGTGTTGCCCTTGTCGGTCGCGGCGAAGGCGTAACCGGCGGCCAGGACGTGGTCGGCGATGGCGCGGTCGTTGGCGTACTGCCTGCGGTTGCCGGGAGTTCCGCTGATCACCAGGCCACCGTTCCACCGCTGCGGCAGGCGCAGCACGAACTGGGAGTCGTGGTTCCAGCCGTGGTTGGTGTTCGTCGCGGAGGTGTCCGGGAAGTAGCCGTCGATCTGGATGCCCGGAACCGGTCCCGGCGCGGGCAGGTCCTGGGCGGTCAGGCCGGCCCAGTCGGCCTGCACCGTGTGCCCGGAGCCGAGCGTGCCGGTGGTGGTCAGGTCGTCCAGGCAGGCCGACTCCTGGTGCGCGGCACCGGGAACCCGCGCCGAGGGACGGCAGTCCGCCGACTGCGCGGCCGCCGGCTCGGCCGGAAGGAGCAGCGTGCCGGCGAGCAGACCGGCGGACAGCAGGGCGATTCGGCTGGGCACGGCAGACCTCCTCTGGTTCGCCCCGTGACGCTATGGCGGGGCGCCGAACCCGAACATGTGGTGGCGACACACAAAAAGCGCTCGTGGTGTAGTGGCGTCCACTGTGGAGGCGGCTGCACCCGCACCCCTACCTTGAGTGGTGCAAACCACAAGGAGGTGGTCTGAGTGCGTGTCTTCTCGCTGGTCGCGGCCGTGCTGCTGGCCCTGCTCGCCGTCGCCCCCGCCGCGTCGGCGGCGGAAATCCGGGAGGTGACCGGGTTCGGCACGAATCCCGGCGCGCTCCGCATGTTCGAGTACGTCCCCGACGGGCTGCCCGCGGGCCGCCCGGTCGTAGTCGCGATGCACGGCTGCACGCAGGATGCGGCCGGGTACGGCAACGGCGCAGGGTGGGTCGAACTCGCCGAGCGCTCGGGGTTCACGCTAGTGCTGCCGCAGCAGGAAGCGGCCAACAACAGCAGCCGCTGCTTCAACTGGTTCCAGCCCGGCGACGCAACGCGCGGCCAGGGCGAGGCGGAATCGGTCGCGCAGATGGTGCGGCGCGCGATCGACGACACCGGCGCGGACCCGGCCCGGGTCTACGTCACGGGCCTGTCCGCGGGCGGCGCGATGACCTCGGTGCTGCTCGCCACCTACCCGGAGATGTTCGCCGGTGGCGGCGTCGTGGCGGGCCTGCCGTTCGGCTGCGCGACGAGCGCCGTCGATGCGTTCACGTGCATGAACCCCGGCCGGGATCTGACGGCGGCGCAGTGGGGTGACAAGGTGCGAGCCGCGAGCCCGCACCAAGGGCCGCGGCCGATGCTGAGCATCTGGCACGGCACCGCCGACTACACGGTGGCGCCGGCGAACCAGCGCGAACAGGTCGAGCAGTGGACCGATGTGCACGGCATCCCGGGCACGCCGTCGGCAACCGACACCGTCGCGGGCTACCCGCACGCGGTCTACAACGACGCGGGCGGCAGAACCCTGGTGGAGACGTTCGAGATCACCGGCATGGGCCACGGCCAGCCGATCGACCCGGGCACCGAAGCGGGCCAGTGCGGCCAGGCAGGTGCCTACCTGCTGGACGTCAACATCTGCGCCGCAGCACACCTCAGCAACGCCTGGGCGCTCGGATGACAGGAAGGTTCCCATGCTCGCGCCCGGCGGTGGCGGGGTGACAGGAAGGTTCCCAAGCTCACGCCGGGTCGCGGGTGGGGATGACAGGAAGGTTCCCAAGCTGCAAGTCGCACAGCAGGGCGGCCGGTGGCGATTCGTTGGGGCGCGTCGGGTGGGTCGTTCCGGCAGGATGGGCCCGTGCACTTCATCGAATCGGGAGCCGGGACGCCGCTGGTGCTGCTGCACGCCTTCCCGGTGGATGCGCGGATGTGGGATCCGGTGCGGGGCCGCCTGGACGACCAGTTGCGGGTGATCACCCCTGATCAGCGGGGCCTCGGCGAGAGCGCGTTGGACGGCTCGTCGGCGCGGGGCCTGGCCGAGCCGGGCGCGAACCGGCGCGCGGCAGAGCAGCCGAGCATCGCTCGCGCCGCCGCCGACATCCTGGCCTTGCTGGATCAGTTGGAGCTGCCGCGGGTCGTCCTGGGCGGTTGCTCGATGGGCGGCTACGTCGCGATGGCGCTGCTGCGCGCTGCGCCGCAGCGCGTCGCGGGCCTGCTGCTCGTCGACACCAAGGCCGTCGCCGACAACGACGAGCAGCGCGCCAACCGCCTAAAGGTTGCGGATCGCGCAGAGCACGAGGGCACCAAGGGTTGGCTCGCGGAGAGCAGCCTGCCGAACCTGTTGGGGCGCACTACGCACGAGCAACGCCCCGAGGTCGTCTCCAGTGTCCGCGAGATGATCGATGCGCAGCCCGCGGACGGTGTCGCGTGGGCGCAGCGCGCGATGGCGGGACGTCCCGACAGCACAGCCACGCTGCGGTCCTACGACGGTCCGGCGCTGGTGGTCGTCGGCGAGGAAGACGCGCTGACGCCACCGGAGAACGCTCGCGAGCTGGCGGACGCGCTGCACGGTGGCGAGCTCGTGACGTTGCCGGGCGTCGGGCACCTGTCGTCGGTCGAGGCGCCGGACGCCTTCGCCGACGCCGTCCGTTCCTGGATCGCCCGGATCGCCTAGGCGGCGCGAGGCTCGGTTGCCGAGCCTCGCGCCTCTGCCTCCTAGCGGTCGCCTTTGCCCTGCGGGTGGGCGTCCCGCTCTACGGCGCGATCCCGCGTTTTCTCCATGTCCGCCTCGGACCGCTTGAACTGCTCGGCCGTTTCGCTGGGCAGCATGAAGTAGCTACCGGACTGCCGTTTGGCGCGCGCCCTGCCGTCATCACCGGTTGGGAACTCCTGGTCCGACATGACCTGGTCCTTTCCGTTGGTGCAGGCCGCGAGATGCCCACAGCTGTCCTTGCTCGTAGAGACAGACGTCGGCCTTCTCGATGACGCGCACCCGTGCTGACCAGTCAGGACGTCAGGCGATGGATTCCTGGATCTCCGTCACCATCCCGGCCGGGTCCGCCGGGCACGCCAGCGTCACCTCCCGGTTCGTGCCCAGCGTGCGGTGGCCGCTGTTCTCGATCCAGCGCGCCAGCGCCTGGTACGCGGGAAGGCAGTCGTCCATCGAGCCCCGGTGCACGATCGTCGCCGCCTTCTCCACCGCGGGCAGATCCACCACCTCGAAGCCGTAGGCGGGGTCCGGCTCGACGTTCACCGGCAGGCCGGCGTGCACGGCCATGGTGTCGTCGTCCGCTCCGGACTCGTAGTACGCGATGGCCGGGCCGACCGGCGTCACGCCGGCGCGACCCAGCGCGGCGCCGAGCTCGTCGTAGAGGCCGCGGATCACGGGGCCGATCGACTGCGGATCCATGTTCCTGGCGGTACCGGAGCGCACGGCCAGCCGCAGCGCCGGGATGGACTTGATCGTCACTTCATCGGTGGGCATGGTTCCCTCGATTTCGATCGTTCGGAGCCGTGCCTGCACGTGCGCCAACCGGGCCGTGTCGGCCGCGATCCGGGTTTCGAGTTCGGCCTGCCGCAGCCGCAGCATGCCGCGCAGCTGCTCGGCGGTGAACTCCTCGTCGAGGATCCGCTGCACCTGCTGCAGGCTGAAACCCAGTTCCTTCAGCGCGATGATCCGGTTCAGCCGGGCCAACTGGTCGGCGGTGTAGCCGCGATGACCGGTCGACGGATTGACGTGCGCGGGCCGGAGCAGCCCGAGCGCGTCGTAGTGGCGCAACATCCGGACCGACACCCGGCCGTGCCTGGCGAAGTCTCCAATGCTGAACATGACACCCCTGGTTTAGGACCTGACACCGTGTCAGGTGCAAGTGTCCGCCGCGGGGTGGCGAGCCGACCAGCGGTGGAGCGATGACCGAGTCCTAAGTGGACTGATTCGGCTCGGCGTGGCACCGCATGCGTGGCCGTGCCGACGTTCAGCGTCTGGTGTCGCGAGACGCGTCGTTCCACAGGGGACGCGCAGCGTGATTCAGCCGGCGCCGTGCGAGCTGTCCGAGCAGGTGAGACGGGCTGTTGTTAGCGGCGCTGCTGGTTCGTGGCGTCGATCCGGGTGGCGCTGTGGGAGCGTTGCTGCTGGCCCTTGCCTTCCGGCACCGGCAGCTGGATGCGCCGCGTCGGCTCGTCGTGCGGGCTATGACCGCGCGCCGTGTCCCGGTGGATCTGCTCCGTCGGCCCGTCGTCGGCGGCTCCGCCGCCGCCCGACGGCTTGCCGTCCTGGCCCTTCGGCTTCGCCTGCTTCGCAGGCTGCGCCTCGGGCTTCGCTCCGCTCGGCTTCGCCTTCGTCGCGTCCTGAGCCGGCTTCGCCTGGCGGGCGGGCTCCTCGTCGCGGGAGTCGCGGGCGAGGGCGTCTTCGGCGTCCTTGCGGGCTTGTTCGCGGGCTTCCGCCGCCGCTTCGCGGAGCTTGTCCTCTTCGGAGTCCTCCTGGGCGAGGCGTTCCAGGAGCGGCGTGGTCTGGCCGAGCATTTCGGCGGCGTCGCGGAGCTTCTTGGCCACGGACTCGCGCAGTTCGGTCAGCGAGTGGACCTGCTCGTCCGCCTTGGTGAGGCGGCGCTGGACCTCTTCGGTCGTCGCGCCGAGGCGGCGCTGGGAGTCTTCGCGGGCCGCCGTGACCAGGCGCTTGCTCTCGCGGGTCGCTTCGTCGATGAGGCGGGTGGCCTCCTCGGTGCACTCGCGGACCATCCGCTGGGACTTCTCCGTGGCCTCGCGGACCAGTCGCTCGGCTTCCGCCTTGCTCTCCCGGATCCGCTTCTCCGCGGCCTCGGTGCTCTCGCGCTTCCGCTTGTCGGCGGCTTCGATGCTCTCCCGCTCGCGCTTCTGCGCTGCTTCGATGCTCTCCCGCTCACGCTTCTGCGCGGCTTCGACGCTTTCGCGCTCGCGGCGCTCGGCGGTCTCGATGCTGTCCTTCTCGCGCTTCTGCGCTGCGTCGGTGGATTCGCGGGTGAGCTGTTCGGCCTTCGCGGTGGCGTCGCCGACCATCCGGTTCGACTGGTCGGTGGCCTCGCGGACCCGGCGGTGCGCTTCGGTGGTGCCTTCGCGCAGCCGGCGGTTGGCCTCCTCGGTCGCTTCCCGGACGCGGCGCTCGGCTTCCGCCTTGCTGGTGGCCTCCTGCTCGGCGAGGGTGCGCATGGATTCGCTGCGGCGCGCAGCCATCGCGATCTCGAAGTCCTCTTCGACCTGGATCCGGCGGGCCTCGGACTCCTGGTCGGCGCGCTTGCGGTTCTCCTCGGCCTCGCGGGTGATCCGCTCCGCCTCGACCTTGGCCTTGTCCATCAGCGAGCGGTGTTCGGTTTCCATCTCGCTGCGCCGGCTGTCGACCTCGGAGAGCAGCCGCTCGTAGCGGTTGCGCAGGTTGGTCGCCTCGGTCTCGGAGCGCGTGCGGATCAGGCCGGCGTCCTTCTCGGCGCGGCCCCGGATGTCGTTCGCCTCGTCCTGGGCGAGGCGCAGCATCCGCTGCAGGCGCTCGCTGAGACCTTCCAGCGTGGTCGGCGGCTTGGCCAGCCGGTCGACCTGGCCGCGCAGGCTCTCGATCTCGGAGCGGGCCGACTCCAGCTGCTTGGACAGGTCTCCCGCCTGGGAGACCGCGGCGTCGCGATCCGCGGAGAGGATGCGGATGTCGGCGTCGAGTCGCTCGAGGTGCTCATCGACCTGGGCGCGGTCGTAGCCGTTCTTGCGAGCGAGGTCGAATCCCGATCCCAGTGGCAGCAAATCGCGGTCGTCGGCAAGGCCCATGGCAACCAAGCTACCTGGAAGACGACGTTGTTGTGGGAGGTGTGGCGCGTATCAGCCGGATTTTCCTCGCCCGGTGGACGAGGCCCCCGGCGAGGCTTCGCGGCGACGTGCCGGATGGTGTGGCGAAGCGGACGGAACACCGCGATCCGGACTCTTGACCGGCTGGCCAACCAAGAGTGAACATGGAGGTGCAAGTCGGGCATCAGTGGAGGTGATCGACGTGGCCGATAGGTCGAGCGGTTCGACTGTGAAGCCGTGGGTTCGCTGGCAGGACTGGGTCGCAGTGGTGCTGGGCGTCTACCTGATCCTCGGGACGATGTGGACGGCGACGAACGGGGCGGCGATGTCCGCGATGATCGTGCTGGGCGCGCTGCTGGTGATCGCGAGCGTGTGGTCGTTGGCCATGCCGGGCTCGATGACCAGCGAATACAGCCACATGCTGTTGGGTGTGCTGCTGTTCATCTCGCCGTGGGTCCTCGGCTACACCGGGTTCATGGGCGCCTCGTGGACCTCGTGGATCGTCGGCGTGCTGGCCGTCATCGCTGGTGCCGCCGCGCTGCCCGAAGCCAACGCCGCGCACCGCGGAATCGCGGGCCAGCACTGAAGGGCCGTGCCACGGGTGGCTGCCGTCACCTGTGAAACACGCCAATCGTCGCGAGCGGTGGCGGCCATTCGAGCGACCACCACCACTCGCGAGTTCGCTGTCGCGCGGTCCGGCGGTAACGTCCGGGCCGCGCGTTCTTTTTGACCGGCCCCGTGGAACGAGCCGGCCGGAGGTCGGAGGTCGGGTTCATGGCGGAGGCACCGGGCGATCGCGGCGCCCGCAGGCGGACGTCCACATCGGACGATGCCGTCGCGGCGCCGGGTGATCAGGGCGGATCCGCGCGGGAGCGCATCCTGAACGCGGCCGGCGAGCTGTTCGCCGAGCACGGCTTCAACGCCACGCCCACCTCCCGGATCGCCGAGCGGGCCGAGGTCCCCAAAGGACTCATCCACTACTACTTCCGGCGCAAGCAGGACCTGCTGACGGCGCTGGTCGAGCGGCTGCCCGAGGATCTGGTGGAGTCCGACCGGGTCGCCGTCCGGGGCGATGTCGCGGGCAGCCTGCGCCGGCTGATCGGCGAACTCGACGCGCGGCTGGAGTCGTCGCCGCTGCTCAGCCACCTGCTGTGGCGGGAGGCGGACACGCACGTCGCGGTGCGGCAGGCGCTGCAGCGGCGGTTCGGGACGGTGGTGGAGCTGATCCGCCGGGTGATCGAGCTGGCGCTGCCGCCGGGCCCGGTGAGCTGCGACATCGACACCGCCGCCGTGCTGCTGGCCCGGGTGGTCAACCACCGCCACTCGGTGGCCCGGCACGGCGCGCACGACGACGAGCTGGACCGCGAGATCAGCTTCATCGCCAAGGCCTTGGAGCTCGGCGTCGGGAAACCGCGGAAGGTCAAGCCGGCCTGACCGGGGCCTGGCCGTCCTGGCGAGGGCGCACCTTCATGAAGTCGCTTCACTCTTGTGAAAAGATGTTGCCCGGACTACAACTTCCTGCAGGTGGTCGACGCGGGAGGTTGTGGTGGACGTTGGGCGCGTGCGGTTTTCCCGGCGACAGGGTTTCGTCGCGACTGCGGCGGGAATCGCCGGAGCAGGTGTGATGGCGGCCGCGGCGAGCGCGACCCCCGGTGACCCGGCCCGGGTGAAGAACTTCCAGGTGAAGGGCCTGCGGGCGCCGGTCGAGCTGATCGAGGACCGCTACGGCGTCCCGCACCTGTACGCGAGCAGCGAAGACGACGTCTTCCTCGCCCAGGGCTTCAACGCCGCCCGCGAGCGGCTGTTCCAGATCGACCTGTGGCGCCGCCGCGGCCTCGGGCGGCTCGCCGAGGTGCTCGGCCCGGACTACGTCGACCAGGACCGCGCCACCAGGCTGTTCCTCTACCGCGGCGACATGGACGTGGAATGGTCGCGCTACGCCCCGGACGCGCAGCGGATCGCGACGCAGTTCACCGCCGGCATCAACGCCTACCTGGACTGGCTGGACCAGCACCCGGAGCAGCTGCCGGCCGAGTTCGGCATCCTCGGCTACCGGCCCGCCCGCTGGGAACCGGCGGACGTGGTGCGCATCCGCAGCCACGGCCTGACCCGAAACCTGAACAGCGAGGTCAAGCGCGCCAAGGTGGCCTGCGCCGCCGGGGTGGACGCGGACCTGGTCCGGCAGGGCCTGCAGCCCGACCGGCGGACGACCGTGCCAGAAGGCTTCGACCCGTGCGCGATGCCGGCGGACGTGCTGGCGGTCTTCGAGCTCGCCACCCAGGAGGTCGAATTCAAGGACGGCTCGATCCGCGCCAGGACGATCCGCGACGCGACCACCGAAGGCAGCAACAACTGGGTGGTCGGCGGGCAGCGGACCGCCACCGGGCGCCCCATCCTGGCCAACGACCCGCACCGCGCCTACTCGGCGCCGTCGCTGCGCTACATCGCGCACCTGTCGGCGCCCGGCCTGGACGTGATCGGCGCCGGCGAGCCCGCGCTGCCGGGAATCTCCATCGGGCACAACGGCACCATCGCGTTCGGGCTCACCATCTTCCCGATCGACCAGGAAGACCTGTACGTCTACCAGCTCGATCCGGCCGACCGCACGCGCTACCGCTACCGGGACGGCTGGGAGTCGATGTCGGTCCGGCGCGAGACGGTCGCCGTGTTCGGCGAGGCCGACCGGACCGTCGAGCTCGCGTTCACCAGGCACGGCCCGGTGATCCGCGTGGACGAGCAGCGGAACCTCGCGTACGCGGTGCGGACGGCCTGGCTGGAACCAGGCATGTCGCCGTACTTCGGCAGCATCTCCTACATGCGGGCCCGGAACTTCCGCGAGTTCACCACGTCGATGCGCAACTGGGGCGCGCCGACGGAGAACCAGGTCTACGCCGACGTCGACGGCAACATCGGCTGGGTGCCCGGCGGCCTCGCACCCAAGCGGGTCGGCTACGACGGCCTGCTACCGGTGCCCGGCGACGGCCGCTACGAGTGGAACGGCTTCTACTCCGGCGACGACCTGCCGCGCGAGCTCAACCCGGCGGCCGGGTTCATCGCCACCGCGAACCAGTTCAACCTGCCGCCGGAACACCAGAACAAGGGCCTCGGGTTCGAGTGGACCAACCCGTTCCGGCACCAGCGGATCGTCGAGGTGCTGTCGCGGGAGCGCAAGCACACCGTGTCGGATTCGGCGGCGCTGCAGAACGATCAGCTGTCCATCCCGGCCCGGCGGTTGATCGCCCTGCTGTCCAAACTGGACAGCGGCGAATCCGATCTCCGCCGCGCGCTGCGGCTGCTGCGGGAATGGGACGCGGTGGAGGCGGCCGACTCGAACGCCGCGGCGCTGTTCGAGGTGTGGCTGTCGAAGCACCTCGGACCCGGGTTCGTGCGCGCCGCCGTGCCGAAGGCCGCCGACGTGATCGAGGACGCCGACACGCTGGTCCTGCTCGGCGAGCTGGAGAAACCCGGCAGGTGGCTGCCGGACGAGGCGGCCCGCGACCGGCTGCTGCTGGACACGCTGCGCACCGCTTACGCCGAGGTGCAGGAGCTGCTCGGACGCGGCGAGGGCAGCTGGCGGTGGGGCAAGCTGCACCACAGCTTCTTCCAGCACCCGGCGTCGAAGGCGTTCGACGCCGGCGAGCGCGCCCGGTTCGACGTCGGCCCGCTGCCGCGCGGCGGCTCCCCGGACACCGTGAACCAGTCGTCGTACCGGACGAACGACTTCCGGCAGACCAACGGCCCGTCGTTCCGGATGGTCCTCGACGTGGGCGACTGGGACTCCTCGATCGCGGTCAACACGCCGGGCCAATCCGGGAACCCGGACGACCCGCACTACCGGGATCTGGCCGAATCCTGGCGCACCGGCGAGTACTTCCCGCTCGCCTACAGCCGTGAGGCGGTCGAGGAGATCACCGAACGCCGGATGCTGCTGCTCCCGGCGTGATCGGGTCGTGAGTGTTTTGTGCTGCCATAGCAGCACAAAACACTCACGACTCTGACGACGTCCTCAGTGGACTTCAGCCGGTTCGACGAGTTCGACGAGGACGCCGCCGGCGTCCTTGGGGTGCACGAAGTTGATGCGGCTGTTCGCCGTGCCGTGGCGCGGTTCTTCGTAGAGCAGCCGCAATCCCTTGGCGCGGATCGCCGCCATGGCCGCGTCGATGTCCGTCACCCGATAGGCGAGTTGCTGCAGGCCGGGGCCGTTGCGGTCCAGGAACTTCGCGATCGCCGAATCGTCGCGCAGCGGCGCGATGAGCTGAATCTGCGTCGCGCCCGTGGTGTCGCCGGGCGCCCGCATCATCGCCTCGCGCACGCCCTGTTCCTCGTTCACCTCGGAGTGCGCGACCTCTAGCCCGAAGGTGTCCCGCTGGAAGGCGATGGCCGCGTCCAGATCGGCCACCGCGATGCCCACGTGATCGACGGCCGTGACCAGGCCGGTTAAGTCCGCTCGCATGCCCGCAGCGTAACTCGCGACCACATTTTCCGGGAATACCGGCAAATCCGGAAGATCGAATTGCCCCAACGAGCGGAGTCGGGTGACCTTGCTACGCACGAGCATGTGGCTGATTCACCTGAGAGGGGCGAGGATGGCGAAGAAGCAACGTGGCCCGGTTCGCGGGCTCGCGATCCTGACGGCGGTGCTCGGCGTCACCATCGGATTAGGCGTACCCGCCGCACTGGCCGCCGGCGGCGACGGTGTGACCAGCGGCGGAGGCGGCGACAATCCGCGCGCGGACCAACTGCGCCGGGACCGGGCCTGGGTCGCGCCCGGGCCGCTGGTGTTCGGCACCGAGCCGTACGCAGCGGTGAGCGCCGCAGCCGAGGAGGCGGCCGGAGCGGCCGACTGCACGATCAGCGCCGAAGCCGCGACCAACCTGGCGCTGTCCACGACGTGGCCCGAGGTGGCGGGATCCGGCAAGGCGCCGTCGCCGATGACCCTGTCCCGCTACGACGACCAGACCTCGCTCGCCGACCCCGAACAACGAGCCAAGGGCCTGTTCTTCAACCCGGGCGTCGGCATCTGGCAGCTCGACTCGGCCGGGCTCGGCGCCGGGGAGACCGCCGCGACCGCCATCGACTCGGTCGGCGCCGCGCAGAAGATGGTGCCGTACATGGTCGGCAAGTTCTGCGACGCGGTCAACGGCGGATCGTCCACCGCACGCGCCCGAGCCGCCGCGTGGAAGGACTGGCACGCCTGCGACGCAGGCGCCTGCGAAACGATCTACCAGCGGCTGGAATCCGACGGCGTCACCAAGGACGACAGCGTCACCCGGTACGGCGGGGCACAGCCGCGCGACTGCACCTTCGAGGGCACCAAGTACGACTGCCTGTACGTCGACCCGAGCGAGGCGGAGGGCGAAAAGGCCTGGACCGCCCCCGACTTCGGGCCGGCCCCGGTCCCGGCACCGTTCTACGTCTTCACCTACGCGGAGGGCGGCAAGGACTACGAGGTGCGGTACTGGCTGAAGGCGGACTCCGGCGCGGACACCGACGTGTCAGCCTCCCGGGAACTCGGCGTCAACGCCCGCACGAAGCTGTCCTGGGCCGCCGAAACCAGCCTCTGCGACACCACCACCGGCACCGGCAACTGCTGAGAGCAGGGGAACCTTCCTGTCACGCCCGGCCGTCCACGCGCGACCGGGCGCGACAGGGCTTGAGAGGAAGGGAACCTTCCTGTCATCCGTAGCGCCTGGTTATGGCAGTCGTCACAGGTGGCACCGGGTGTCATCGCGGGTATGGTCCGGGAGCGCCCGCGGGGCCATCATGGTGCTGCGACGCATCGATGACGTGGCAGTCGACGAAGACGCACCGGGAGGCAGTGGTGAGCGGTTCTGTGATCGTGGCGGGGGCGCGTACTCCGATGGGGCGGTTGCTGGGGTCGCTGAAGGATTTCTCGGGTGCGCAGTTGGGTGGGTTCGCGATCCGGGCTGCGTTGGAGCGGGCCGGGGTGCGGCCGGATCAGGTCGAGTACACGATCATGGGTCAGGTGCTGACCGCGGGTGCGG
>NZ_SMKW01000109.1 GCF_004348985.1 Saccharopolyspora elongata
TCCCGGACGGCTGCGCCGACCTGGTGTGGGACGGGCGCAGCCTCGACGTGGTAATCACCGCCGGAGCCCCGGAACGCCGCTGGCTGCCTGGAACCGCCCGGACGCTGGGCCTGCGGCTGCGCCGCGGGCGTAGGCGTCGGCCCAGCTGAGCACCGAGCGGACGTACGACTCGGAGTGGTTGTAGCGGAAGACGGCGGCGGCCAGCTGCGTTCGGTCGCGCAGATTTCCGCCGCCGCTGCACAGGTATTGGCCCGATGCGAGCGACGCGTCGAAGACGTTGTGCGGATCGCGGGTTCCGTCGCCATTGCCGTCGGCGGCGTGGCTGCGCCACGTGGACGGGATGAACTGCATCGGGCCGACCGCGCGGTCCCACGCGCGGTCGCCGTCCAGCCGGCCGCCGTCGGTGTCGCGGATGGCGGCCACTCCCGGCCCGCCGGCCAGCTGCGGGCCCAGGATCGGCGACAGCGTCCGGCCGTTGACGTCCAACCGGCCGGACCGGGCGTGGTTCGACTCGATGCGCCCGATCCCGGCGAGCACCGACCAGTGCAGTCCGCAGCCCGGATCGGTGCGCGCCAGCGTCCGCTCGGCGCGCTGGTAGGCGGCCAGCACCGGTGCGGGGATGCCCAGCGGGCCGGCCGGCACCCGGTCGGCCGGTTCGGCGTGCGCGGCCAGGTCCTGCTCGGTGCGCACCTCGTCCAGGAACTTCGGGCTGAGCCGGTCGTCGACGGGCAGCCGGCCGTTGGTCCCCACGTCCGGCGGGAGTTCCGGTGCGGCCCGCGCGGGACCGGTTGCCGGGTCGATCAGGGCGTCGCCGCTGATCGCCAGCAGCGGCAGCAGCGCGACCAGCACACCGGTCGTCACCGCCGTGAAGCGCTCGCCGCGACTCTGGGCGTCCGGGCCCAACTTCCGTCACCTCCATGCCGGTCTGGCCATGCTGGGCCCCGACCTTTCCGGAAGGTGACGACCTTGTGAACCACCAGAAGAGGTCCGGACCACGAATTCCAGGCGACCAGCAGGTTGCGGCGAACGGCTCAGCGATGCGGCGTCCGATCGGGCGTCGCGACCCGACAAATTGTCCTATGTAGACGAACGGGGCCAGTGTCGCGACCGGCTCCATCGGGACTCTTGAACTGATTCGTTCCGCGAAATAAGTTGGCCGGTAACGGGTTTCTCGCCGAATTGGTGGCACCACTGTCCATAGTGGCTGCCTATCGGTGCGTTAGCGCCCCGCTCTTTGACCATGTGACGTGCGTCTCGTTCAATCGGCGGTAGTGAGCCTCCGGTGCCGCCGCGCGCCCATCGCCCGGCATTCCGCACCGCAATCCGCTTCCGCCGAAGGGACCACGTGCGCATGTCCGCAAACAGAGTGCATGAAGCAACCCCCGGTACCGCCGCCCCGCCGGAGTACCGGCCGGTGATGGCCTGGGCCATCACCGGCATGCTGGTGCTGTTCATCGTGGTCAACTGGGCCGACAAGACGGTGTTCGGCATCGCCGCGCAGCCGCTGAAGGAAGAGCTGGGCCTGACCTCGTCGCAGATCGGCTTCATCGGCAGTGCCTTCTTCTTCCTGTTCAGCATCACCGGGCTCCTCGTCGGGTTCATCGGCAACCGGGTGCGGACCAAGTGGGTGCTGCTGGCGCTGGCCGCGCTGTGGTCGCTGACGATGGTGCCGGTGCTGGTGTCGGCCAGCGCGGTGACGCTGCTGATCAGCCGCATCGGGCTCGGCGCGGCGGAAGGCCCGGCCGGCGCGATGGCCAACGCCGGGGCGTTCGAGTGGTTCCCGAAGGAGAAGCGCAGCTTCCCGTCGGCATGGCTGTCCTCCGGCGCTTCCATCGCCAAGATCGCGATCGCCCCGGTGCTGGCGCTGATCGTCGCGGTGTGGGGCTGGCGCGCGGCCTTCCTGTCGCTCGCGCTGATCGGCGTGGTGTGGTGCGCGGCCTGGGCGCTGATCGGCCGCGAGGGCCCGTTCTCGCCGCACCGGAGCCAGGCCGCCGTGGCCGAGGACCCCGCGATGCAGCAGCGGGTCCCGTTCCGCAAGATCGCGCTCTCCGGCACCTTCGTCGGCGGCGTCATCGGCACCTTCACCATGTACGGGATGGTGTCGGTGATCCTCACCTGGCTGCCGTCGTACTTCGAGGTGGGCCTGGGCATCGACCGGCTGCAGGCCGGCGCCATGTTCGGCCTGCCCAGCATCTCGGGCATGATCGCGATGCTGGGCGTGTCGTGGATCAGCGACCGCCGCGTGTCGGCGGGCTCCAGCTCGCGCGTGCAGCGAGGCATCGTGCCCGCGGTGTCGCTGCTGATCGGCGGCGGGTTGCTGGCACTGCTGCCGTACCTCGGCTCGCCGGTGCTGGCCATCTCGGCGGTCGTGCTCGGCTACGGCATCGGCGCCGTGTCGCTGCCGCTGGCGAACGCGGCGTTGTCGCAGATCTGCCCGCCTCGCCAGCAGGCCGGTGCGCTGGGCGTGTTCCTGGCCCTGCAGACGTCGTCCGGGCTCATCGCCCCGGCGCTGACCGGTGTGCTGGTGGACATGGCCGCCAGCCCCGGCGAGGGATTCGCGCTGGCGTTCCAGGTCTTCGGCTTCGCCGTGATGGTGGGCGGCATCGCGACGATGCTGCTGGTCAACCCGGACCGGGACGCCGCGCGCATCCTCGGCTGAACCACCGTCGTGAGCGTTTTGGATCGCCATGGCGATCCAAAACGCTCACGACCGATAGCGCTGGCCTATCGATGCGTTCAGGCAAGCGTCTTTGACCGTGTGATGGGGCTCTCGTTGAATGGCCGTGCCGGCGGGCTCAACGCGCCGAACCGGGCATTCCAACGAAGGGACGGTCCCGCATGACCGCTGGCAACCTGCAGCGCAGCCCCGCCGACGGCAGGACTGCCGCACCCGCCGCCGCCCCGGCCTTCCGGCCGGCAATGGCCTGGACCATCACCGCGATGCTCGTCCTGTTCATGATCGTGAACTGGGCGGACAAGGCGGTGCTGGGCATCGTGGCCCAGCCCCTGAAGACGGAGCTCGGCCTCACCAGCGCCGAGATCGGCTTCATCGGCAGCGCCTTCTTCTTCCTCTACAGCATCAGCGGCGTCGCGGTCGGCTTCCTGGCCAACAAGGTCAAGACCAAGTGGGTGCTGCTCGGGCTGGCCGTGCTGTGGTCGGTGACCCAGGTGCCGGTGCTGCTGTCGGCGACCGGCGCGGCGCTGCTGATCAGCCGCATCGCGCTCGGCGCCGCCGAAGGCCCGGCCACCGCGATGGCCAGCGCCGGGGCGTTCGAGTGGTTCCCGAAGGAGAAGCGCAGCCTGCCGGCCGCGTGGCTGAACTCCGGCGCCTCCATCGCCAAGATCGCGGTCGCCCCGCTGCTCACGCTGATCGTGGTCGCCTGGGGCTGGCGCGCGGCCTTCCTGGCGCTGGCGCTGATCGGCGTGGTCTGGTGCGTCGCCTGGCTGCTGATCGGCCGCGAGGGCCCGTACGCGACGCCGCGCGGCAAGGCCGCCGCCCAGCGCGACGACACCGGTCTCCGCGTGCCGTTCCGGCACATCGCGCTCAGCCGCAGCTTCATCGGTGGCGTGATCGGCACCTTTACCGTCTACGGGATGGTGTCGGTGATCCTCACCTGGCTGCCGTCGTACTTCGAGACCGGGCTCGGGTTCAGCCGGGTCGAGGCGGGCAGCATGTTCGGCCTGCCCAGCATCACGGGCATGATCGGCATGATCGGGGCCGGCTGGCTCACCGACCGGATGATCTCGCGGGGCGCGAGCTCCCGCGTGCAGCGGGGCCTGATCCCGGCCGTGTCGCTGCTGATCGGCGGCGGGCTGCTGGCGCTGCTGCCCTACGTCGGCGGCGCGTGGGCCGCGGTGGCCGTGGTCGTGGTGGCCTACGGGTTCATGGTCGTCTCGCTACCGGTGATGAACGCGGTCGTGTCGCAGATCAGCCCGACCCGGCAGCAGCCCGGCGCGCTGGGTTTCTTCCTCGCGCTGCAGACGCTTTCCGGACTGTTCGCGCCCGCGCTGACCGGCGCCCTCGTCGACGCCGCGCCGACGCCGGGAGCCGGATACGCCCAGGCGTTCCAGATCTTCGGGCTGGCCGTGGTCGTCGGCGGGATCGTGATGGCACTGCTGGTCGACCCGGAGCGCGACGCCCGCCGCATCCTCGGCTGAGCGCTCCACGCCGCTCAATGAGGTTTTTCCAACCTCGTTCTGCGTGGCGGTGCGGGTGGCGGAACCTCAGAGGCTCCCTGGTCTGTGGGTGCCCCTCCTGATGTATGTCCAATACACGGCGGAGGGGCCGTCCTCGCCGGGGGAACCCCGGGAGGGGTGGGCACCGTGAACCCGCGGCGGTGCAGGTGTCGTAGGTGGGTTATGCGCCTGCGGCGCATGCGACATGCCGTCGACGTGCAGTTTTGCGATCCGCGGCTGCGGGCCGACCAGGATGAAAAAGGCTCAATGGAAATCAGACCTTCGATTTCCGTTGAAATTGCGGCAAACCCGGGTCGGTGACCCGATCGAGGTCGATGGAAGAGATACGAGGAGGTAGGCATGTCCCTCGCGGTCGGCGAGCTGGGAGTGTTCAACATCGCGCAGGCCGATCCGGGCCGTCCCGCCGTGATCGACGTGACCGGGCGGGCCGTGAGCTTCGCGGAGCTCGCCGAGCGGGCGAACCAGCTCTCGCACGCACTGCGCGCGATGGGGCTGCGCCCCGGCGACAGCGTCGGCGCGGTCATCCACAATGGACTGCCGTACTTCGAGCTGCGGCTGGCGACCTGGCAGTCCGGGCTGTACTTCACGCCGATCAACAACCACCTGGCGGCGGCGGAGATCGGCTACATCGCGGAGAACAGCGAGGCCAAGCTGGTCGTGGTGGACGCCTCGCTGACCGAGCTGTGCGGCCCGGCGCTGGACGCCGCCGGGGTGGCCGCGGAGTTGCGGTTCGCCGTCGGCGGTTCGCCGGGCTGGCGGGACTACGAGGAGCTGTTCGAAGGCAAGCCGCGGACCGCCCCCGACGAGCGAACCGGCGGCGAGGTCATGCTCTACACCTCCGGCACCACCGGGCGCCCGAAGGGCGTGCGGCGCCCGCTGACCGGCCGTCCGCCCACCGTGTCGCAGTACCACCTCGACTTCATGGGACGGCTCGACATCGAGCCCGGCGCGGGCGTGCACCTCGTGCTCTCGCCGCTGTACCACGCCGCGCCCGGCACCTTCGCGTTCACCGGGCTGAACTTCGGGCACACCGTGGTGCTCAGCGAACGGGCGAAACCCGAAGAGGTCCTGCGGCTCATCGACGAGCACCGGGTGACCGCGACGTTCACGGTGCCGACGGTGCTGCACCGCCTGCTGCGGCTGCCCGCGGAGGTGCGCGACCGCTACGACACGTCGAGCCTGCGCAGCGTCGTGCACGCCGGCGCGCCGTGCCCGGTCGACGTCAAGATCCGCTGCATCGAATGGCTCGGCCCGGTGCTGACCGAGTTCTACGGTGCCACCGAGGGATCCGCCACGGCGGTGCGGTCCGCCGAGTGGCTGACCAAGCCGGGCACCGTCGGTTTCCCCTTGCCCGGAGCCGAGATCCACGTCCTGGACGAGCAGGGCGAGCCGCTGCCCGCCGGGGAGACCGGCACCGTGTACTTCCGCAGCGGCATCTCCGGCATCGAGTACTTCAAGGACCCGGAGAAGACCGCCACCGCCCGGCACGGCGACCTCATCACCGTCGGCGACGTCGGCTACCTCGACGCCGACGGCTGGCTGTTCCTCTGCGACCGGCGCACCGACCTGATCCTCTCCGGCGGCGTCAACATCTACCCGGCCGAGGTCGAGGCGGCGCTGCTCGCGCACCCCGAGGTGGCCGACGTGGCCGTGATCGGGATCCCCGACGAGGAGTGGGGCCAGTCGGTGCTGGCGATCGTGCAGCCGGCGCCGGAGGCGGCCGACGGCCTGGCCGAGCGGCTGACCGCGCACTGCCGCGAGCGGCTGGCCGGGTTCAAGGTGCCTCGCCGCATCGAACTCAGCCCGCAGCTGCCCCGCACCGACACCGGCAAGCTGCTGCGCCGCGAGCTCCGCGCCTCCTACTGGGGTGCATAGGCGCGGCCTATCCGAACGTTCCACGCCCGATCTTTGCGCCCGCCCCACGCGCGGTGGTTCATTCGGAACGAAGGAACCGACCGTGTGCAACCGCTTGCCAGACAGGAGAATCGCATGAGGGACGCTGTCATCGTCGAGGCCGTTCGCACGCCGGTGGGCAAGCGCAACGGCGCGCTCGCCGGGATCCACCCGGCCGACCTGTCCGCGCACGCGCTGTCCGCGCTGGTCGAGCGCGCCGGGGTCGACCCGGGCGACGTGGACGACGTGGTGTGGGGCTGCGTCAGCCAGGCCGGCGAGCAGGCCGGCAACATCGCGCGCACCGCGGTGCTGGCCGCGGGATGGCCCGAGTCGGTGCCTGCGACCTCGGTGGACCGGCAGTGCGGATCGAGCCAGCAGGCGGTGCACGCCGCGGCCGCGGGCGTCATCGCCGGGTACTACGACATCGCCGTCGCCGGCGGCGTGGAGTCGATGAGCCGGGTGCCGATGGGCTTCGCGCGGCAGGGCGTGGAGAAGCCGATGGCGCAGTCGGTGCTCGACCGCTACGGCGTCAAGGGCTTCAACCAGGGCATCGGCGCCGAGATGGTGGCCGAGAAGTGGGGCTTCTCCCGCCAGCAGCTCGACGAGTACTCGCTGTCCTCGCACGCCAAGGCGGCCGCGGCGGTCGACGCCGGCGCGCTGGACGCCCAGCTGGCGAAGCTGCCGGGCGTGCTGGAGTCCGACGAGGGCATCCGCCGCGGCGGAACCCTGGAGACGCTGGGCAAGCTGAAGACCGTGTTCCGCGAGGACGGCGTCATCCACGCCGGGAACTCCTCGCAGATCTCCGACGGCACCGGCGCCCTGCTGATCACCACCAGCGAGATCGCCAAGGAGCGCGGGCTGAAGCCGATCGCGCGGGTGCACACCGCGGTGCTGGCCGGCGACGACCCGGTGATGATGCTGTCCGCCCCGTGGCCGGCGACCCTCAAGGCGCTGCGCAAGGCCGGGCTGGGCATCGACGACATCGGCGCCTTCGAGGTCAACGAGGCGTTCGCCCCCGTGCCGCTGGCGTGGCTCGCGGAGACCGGCGCGGACCCGGCCCGCCTCAACCCGCTGGGCGGCGCGATCGCCGTCGGCCACCCGCTGGGCGGCTCGGGCGCGGTCCTGATGACCCGCCTGGTCCACCACATGCGCGACAACGGAATCCGCTACGGCCTGCAGACGATGTGCGAAGGCGGCGGCATGGCCAACGCCACGATCCTCGAACTGCTCTGATTCGACGAGGCTGCCGCTCGTGAGTGCTCATGCCGGTAAGAACCGGAATCTTCACTCACGAGGTTCGGCTGCCGCTCGTGAGCGGTGGCTCCGGTAAGAACCGGAACCGCCACTCACGACCCAAACACGAGCCGTGCCCAGATTCCCTTCGGGCACAAGAAGATTCTGGAGGAGGGCGGATGCGCAGCACCGCTTACGACGCGGAACACGAGGCGTTCCGCGAGGTCGTCCGGGAATTCCTGGCCAAGGAGGTCGTGCCCCACTTCGCCGACTGGGAGAAGACCGGGCTGGTGCCCCGGGACCTGTTCAACAAGGCCGGCGAGATCGGCATGCTCGGCCTGCAGGTGCCGGAGGAGTACGGCGGCGGGGGCACGAACAGCTTCAAGTTCAACGCGGTCATCACCGAGGAGACCGCCCGCGCCGGGGTTTCGCTGGGCGGTTTCTCGGTGCACGCCAACGTGGTCGTGCCGTACTTCATCGACATCTGCAACGAGGAGCAGCGGAAGCGCTGGCTGCCCGGGCTGGCCAGCGGCGAGCTGATGAGCGCCATCGCCATGACCGAGCCGGGCACCGGGTCGGACCTGGCGGGCATGGCGACCACCGCCACCCGCGAGGGCGAGTACTACATGCTCAACGGGGCCAAGACGTTCATCACCGGCGGCCACAACGCCGACCTGGTGATCGTGGTGGCCCGCACCGCACACGGGGAGAACCGCCGGGACGGCCTGTCGCTGCTGGTCGTCGAGCGGGACATGGCCGGGTTCAGCCGCGGCCGCAACCTCGACAAGCTCGGGCTGAAGGCGCAGGACACCGCGGAGCTGTTCTTCGACGACGTGCGGGTGCCCGCGGCGAACCTGCTCGGCGAGGAAGGCAGGGCCTTCGAGTACCTGAGCGCGAACCTGCCGCAGGAGCGGCTGGGCATCGCGGTCGCCGGGCAGGCCGCGGCGGAGGCGGCGCTGCGGACCACCGTGGCGTACGTGAAGGAGCGCAAGGTCTTCGGCAAGCCGGTGGCCAGCTTCCAGAACAGCAAGTTCGAGCTCGCCGGGTGCGAGGTGGAGATCGAGGCCGGGCGGGCGATGCTGGAGCGCGCGCTGGACGAGCACGACGCCGGCGAGCTCAGTGCGGCGGACGCGGCGAAGGTCAAGGTGTACTGCACGGAACTGCAGTCGAGAGTGATCGACCGCTGCCTCCAGCTGCACGGCGGCTACGGCTACATGCTGGAGTACCCGATCGCCCGCATGTACGCCGATGCCCGGGTGACGCGCATCTTCGGCGGCACCACCGAGGTGATGAAGACGATCATCGCCAAGTCGCTGGGGCTGTGAGGCCGGGCGCGGATCAATTCGTTGGACGCCGGGCGGCTCGCCCCGGGATCATCGGGCGGTGACCGAGCGAACCGACCGGCGCGAGCCGCTTCCCGCCGCGCAGCAGCGCGTGCGCTTCGTCGAGCTGGCGGACAGGTCGATGTCGGCGTTGCTGGCCGGAGACCTGCCCGCCGCCGGCGTCGCGGCCGGTGTCGCGCTGTCCGAGTACTTCGTGACGGACCGGGCGAAGTGGCTCTGGCGGATGCGGCTAGACCAGATGGCGGCGGATCCGGCCGGGGCGCGCTGGATGGTGCGCTTCGCGGTGGTCGGGGCGGACGGCTCGGTCGTCGGGCACTGCGGGTTCCACGGGCCGCCGGGTGCGGCGGGCATGGTGGAGATCGGGTATTCCGTCGCGCCGGAGTTCCGGCGCCGCGGATACGCGCGGGCCATGCTGGTCGAGCTGCTGCGCCGGGCGGCGGCCGAACCGGAGGTCGAGACGGTGCGGGCGACGATTGCCCCGGACAACGCGGCTTCGCTGGCCACGATCGCCGGATTCGGCTTCGCCGAGGTCGGCGAGCAGTGGGACGACGAGGACGGCCTGGAGATCATCTTCGAGGTCCCCGCCGACCCGAGCGCATTCGCAGCCGACTGAACAGCCGCGCGTCGAGCAGCAGTGGCGCGGAACACACCCCGGCGTTCACGTCGCATTAAAACTTGGGGGTCGTTTCGGAATGCGGCGTCAGCCGCATGCGGTGTGGGACTCAGCTCGCACCGCCGCGGGTTCTCAGACGTCGTCTGGCGAGGACAGCCCCGAAGCCGTGTATTGGACATACACAAGTCGGGGATCCCGGAGTCCAGGCGGCGTGTGAGGTTCCGCTACCGGCACCGCTACGCAAACTATCTGAAATCTTCCCTTAAGCTGCGCGGGTGGAACTGCACCAGGTGGAGTACTTCCTGGCGGTCGTCGATCACAAGGGCATCAATGCCGCGGCGAGCGCCCTGCAACTGGCGCAACCCACCGTCTCGCAGGCGATCCGCGGGCTGGAGCGGGAACTCGGGGTCGACCTGTTCCACCGCATCGGCCGAGGCATGGTGCTGACCTCGGCCGGGCAGGCGTTCGTCGGGCCGGCGCGGCAGATCCTCCGCGATGTCGTCGCCGCCGAGGCGACCATGGTCGACGCCGCGGGGTTGCCGCGCGGCCGGCTCGACATCCACGTGGCCGCTCCGCTGGCCGTGCACCCGGTCGCGCAGCTGGTCGGCCGGTTCCGGAAGCGCTATCCGAACGTCTCGCTGCGGTTGGCCGACCTCCGCGACGAGGAAGGCGCCGTGGCGCTGATCCGCGAAGGCCACTGCGAGATCGTGTTCACCAACCTCCCGGTCTCCTCCTCGGACCTGCAGGTGGAGGAGCTCGGCGGCCACGAGTACTGGCTGGTGTTCCCGCCGGGTACCGCGGTGCCCGAGCGCGATCCGCTGCCGCTGACCGAACTGCCGGACCTGCCGCTGGTGATCGTGCCCAAGAGCACCGGCCGGACCGCCATCGAGAAGGCCCTCAGCGCGGCCCGGAAGCGCACCCGGCCCTCGGCGATCGTGCAGCACCGCGAGTCCATGCTGCCGTTCGTGCTGGCAGGCGTTGGCGGCACGATCCTGGCGCGGCCGATGGCGGAGCAGGCCGCAGCGCGCGGCGCGCTGGTGCGCGCGATCGACCCGCCGATCAGCCTCCCGTACGGCGTGCTCTACGACCCGGCGGTGCTGTCGCCGGCCGGGCGGGCGTTCCTCCGAATGGCCCGCACCCCGCGCTGATCGCACGGCCCGGGCGTTTCCGCAGGCCCGGGCCCGTGCGCACTTTGTGCTGCTATGGCGACACAAAACACGCACGGTCACTGACCAGCGGAAACGTCGATCCCGGCGATTTCCAGGAACGCTTCGGCCGCCGGGGACAGCGGCCCCGGGCGGTGCACGAATCCGACGCTGCGCCAGGTCTCCGGCGCGGTGGAGCGCAGCACCACGCCTTCGAGCTCCGTTTCGGCGAGGTGGCGGGGGAGGAACGTGGCGCCGGCGCCGTGCGACACCAGGTCCCAGACCGCTTGCCGGTTCGCGCATTCCACCGCGACCGTCTGCACCGCCGGATCCAGGACGTCGTCGACGATGGTGCGGGTGGTGCTGTCGGTGAACTCCAGGACCAGCGGGATCCCGGCGACCGCCTCCAGCGGCACCGGGTCGGGCAGCCGGTCGGCCAGCTCGGGCGGCAGCACCAGCACGATCTCCTGCGTGCACAGCTCGCGGGACCGCAGCGAGGAGTTCTGCGGCGGCAGCTTGGTGAGGCCGAGCTCGGCGTTGCCGCGTCGCACCTCGTCCACGACGCGGGCCGATCCTCCGGGGTCGATGACGTTGAGCAGCACCCCGGGATAGCGCCGCTGGAACTCGCCGGCCAGCTCCGGCAGCGGGTGCGCCGCCAACGTCGCCAGGGCCGCGATGTCCAGCTGCCCGCTGCCCATCGCGCGCACGTCGTGCACCGCGCTGCGCGCCCGGTCGACGTCCCGGAGGATGCGGCGGGCCGGTTCGACGAACGCCTCGCCGTCGGGGCTGAGCACCAGCTGGCGGCCGGTGCGGTGGAACAGCTGCACCCCGAGCTGCCGCTCCAGGCTCCGGATCGCCTGCGACAACGATGGCTGCGCGATGTAGAGGGCCTGCGCGGCCTTGGTGACGCTGCCGTGGTCGATGACCGCCACGAAGTACTCGACCAACCGCAGATCCATCACCGCAGGATAAGCGGGTGCTATTGGTCGTGGCTATGGGTCTGTGCGGCGCTCGATCTGTGTCAGACCGGACGGTCGGTCTGGACTGATGGTGACCGTCGGATAAGACTGGAGGCCGTTCTTCGCCCGGAGGAGTCGACGAGTAGCGGCTTTGCCGGGCAGATTTGATCAAAACTGGAGAGATCGAGTAGGGTGCAGGCGTCGGGATGTTCCCGATAACGGCTCGTTCAGGACCCAGGGATCACACGCATCGGCGTAGGCTGGTGCGTCACCGTTCGTGCGGGGTTCTCTGGGAAAAGAACGAGACGTAGTCATCGTCGCAGCTTGCGAAATGATGGCCGATCGGCTGAGACTGCCCAGCCTGGACTCCAGCCGCGCGCAATTGGCGGCGGAGAGCGAAGTGTCCTACTCGAACAGCTATGAACAACGAGTAGGAAGCAGACAGCGTGGGTGACAGCGTCCTGACCGAGATCGCCGATGGCGTCGCCGTGATCACGATCAACCGACCCGAAGCCCGCAACGCGGTGAACCGCACCGTGGCCGAGGGGCTGGCCGCCGCGATCGACGAGCTCGAGGAGCGGTCGGACGCGGTGATCGGCATCCTCACCGGCGCGGGCGGCACCTTCTGCGCGGGCATGGACCTCAAGGCGTTCACCCGCGGGGAGCGGCCGTCGATCCCCGGCCGCGGCTTCGGCGGGGTCACCGAACGCCCGCCGTCGAAGCCGCTGATCGCCGCCGTCGAGGGCTGGGCCCTGGCCGGCGGCTGCGAGCTGGCGCTGGCCTGCGACCTGATCGTCGCCTCCCGCGAGGCGAAGTTCGGCCTGCCCGAGGTCAAGCGCGGACTGGTCGCGGCCGCGGGCGGCCTCCTGCGGCTGCCGAAGACGCTGCCGTACCAGCTGGCCATGCAGGTCGCGCTGACCGGCGACCCGCTGACCGCCGAGGTCGCCCACGCGCACGGCCTGGTCAACGAGCTCACCGAGCCCGGCGGCGCGCTGGCCGGGGCGAAGGCGCTGGCCGCCCGGGTGGCCGTCAACGGCCCGCTGGCCGTCCGCGCGACCAAGCAGATCGTGGCCGGGGCGGTCCGCTGGACCGACGCGGAGGCCTTCGCGAACCAGGCCGAGATCAGCGCGCCGGTGTTCAAGTCCGCGGACGCCCAGGAAGGCGCGCTGGCGTTCGCCGAGAAGCGCGCGCCGGTTTGGCGAGGTGAGTGAGCGCCTTGTCGCACGACGCCGAAACCGACCTGCGGGAGCGCCGGCAAGCGGTTCGTGAGCTCGGCGCCGCGGTGCGCGAGCTGATCGACGTCGCGGTTTCCACGGAGGTCGACACCGAGACGCTGGTCGAGACCGCGGAACAGGTCCGCGCCCTGGCGCCGGCGCTGGCCGCCGCGCGCCGTGAACGCGGCCAACTGGCCACTGTGGACGACGGGCGGCGGCCCCGGCGGATGTACAGCCCGGCCGCCGGGCCGGGCAATCCGATCGCGCCGCCGATGCGGGTGGAGATCGTCGACGGCGTCGCGATCGGCACCTGCGAACTCGGCCTGGCTTACGAGGGGCCGCCCAGCTACGTGCACGGCGGCATCAGCGCGATGCTGCTCGACCAGATCCTCGGGCACGCGCACGCCGCGAACGGCAAGCCCGGCATGACCGTGAAGCTGGCGCTCCGCTACCGGCGGCCGGTGCCGCTGAAGGCACCGCTGCGCATCGTCGGCCGCGTGCTCCAGCTCGACGGGCGGTGGACGAACTCGGTCGCCACGATCAGCACCGCCGAAGATCCCGACACCGTGCTGGTGGAAGCCGAAGGCACCTTCGTGGTGCCCAACGCCGAGCAGAACAAACGGCTGTTCGGAGAGCTGGAGCGCATCGTGTGACCGTCGCGGATTGGTTGGATTCAAGGAGAAGTCGGTTTTCTTGCCCGGTTCGATCAAAACTGGAGAGATCGAGTAGGCTGCCAGGGTCGGGATGTTCCCGGTAACGGCCGTTCAGGACCCAGGGATCACACGTATCGGCTTGTGCTGGTGCGTCACCGTTCGTGCGGGGTTCTCTGGGAAGGGAATGGAACGTAGTCATCGCCGCAGGTTGCGGAACGATGGCCGATCGGCTGAGACTGCCCAGCCTGGACTCCAGCCGTGCACTGGTGGTGCGGCGGAGAGCGAAGTGTCCTACTCGAACAAGTATGAAACGAGTAGGAAGCAGCCGCATGTACCCAGGAATGCATGCCGCCGCCAACCCCGGCAAGCCGGCCCTGATCATGGCCGGCTCGGGGGAGCGGTTGACCTATCGCGAGCTCGACGACCGATCCCTGCGGCTGGCGAACCTGCTGCGCGCCGCCGGGCTGGCCAAGGGCGACGTGGTCGCGCTGCTCACCGACAACTCGGTCCACGCCTACGAGGTCTACTGGGCGGCGGTGCGTTCCGGGATGTACGTGTGCGCGGTCAACAACCACCTGCAAGCCGACGAGATCGCATACATAGTCAACGATTCCGGCGCCAGCGCGCTGGTGGTCTCGGCCGCGTTGGGCGAGCTCGCGGAGAACGTCGCGGGCCTGGTTCCCGAGGTGCGCGTGCGGATGGCCTACGGCGGTTCGGTGCCGGGCTACGAGGACTACGAGAAGGCCTTGGCCGCCGCGTCCGACGAGGTGCCCGCGGTGCAGCCGCGCGGCGCGGACCTGCTGTACTCCTCCGGAACCACCGGGCGCCCCAAGGGGATCAAGCCGAACCTGCCGGACCGGCAGGTGGACGAGCCCGGCGACACGCTCGTCGAACTCCTGCGCGGCGTCTACGGATTCGACGAGAACTCCGTCTACCTCTCGCCCGCGCCTGTGTACCACGCGGCGCCGCTGCGGTACTGCGCTTCGGTGCACGCGCTCGGCGGAACGGTGGTGATGATGGAGCGCTTCGACGCCGAAGGCGCTCTGCGGGCCATCGAGCGCTACGGGATCACGCACAGCCAGTGGGTGCCGACCATGTTCGTCCGGATGCTCAAGCTCGATCCGGAGGTCCGGCGCCGCTACGACCTCTCCACCCACCGGGTCGCGGTGCACGCCGCCGCGCCGTGCCCGGTCGACGTCAAGCGGCAGATGATCGACTGGTGGGGCCCGGTCCTGATCGAGTACTACGCCTCCACCGAGGGCATCGGCATGACGATGATCGATTCCGCGCGATGGCTGGAGAAGCCCGGCTCGGTGGGCGTCGCGGTGCTCGGCGAGGTCCGGATCTGCGACGACGACGGCCGGCTGCTGCCGCCCGGCGAGGTCGGCGGCATCTACTTCCAGCGGGACGAGATCACCTTCGAATACCTGGGAGACCGGGAGAAGACCCGGTCGGTGAAGCACGCCGAGCACGAGAACTGGGCCACCATGGGCGATCTCGGCTACCTCGACGAGGACGGCTTCCTGTTCCTCACCGACCGCAAGGCGTTCATGATCATCTCCGGCGGGGTGAACATCTACCCGCAGGAGGTGGAGAACGTGCTGGCGCTGCACCCGGCCATCCTCGACGTCGCGGTGTTCGGGGTGCCCGACGACGAGATGGGCGAGTCGGTCAAGGCGGTGGTGCAACCGGCTCCGGGCGCCGAGCCCGGGCCGGAGCTGGAGCGGGAGATCCTCGCCTACGCCCGGGAGCGGGTGGCGCACTACAAGGCGCCGCGCAGCGTGGACTTCCTCGACGAACTCCCGCGAACACCGACGGGGAAGCTGGTCAAGGGAAAGCTCAAGGCGCGCTACGCGCGTCCGTGACGCAACGACGAAAGGGATTGTCGTGGAACGACGTTGGGGCATCACGGTCCCGTTCCAGGGGCTGCCGCTGGCCGACCAGCGGGAGCTGATCACCGAACTCCCGGACCTGGGCTACACCGACGTGTGGTCGGCGGAAGCGAACGGCACCGACGCGTTCACCCCGCTGGCGCTGGCCAGCGCGTGGGCGCCGAAGCTGCGACTGGGCACCGCGATCGTCCCGGTCTACACCCGCGGCCCGGCGACGCTGGCGATGAGCGCGGCGACGCTGGCGGCGGCCGCGCCGGGCCGGTTCGCCCTGGGCATCGGCACGTCGTCGAACGTGATCGTGCAGCGCTGGAACGGGATTCCGTTCGAGGAGCCCTACAAGCGGGTGCGCGACACGCTGCGGTTCCTGCGCAAGGCGCTGCGCGGCGAGAAGGTCACCGAGAACTACGCCACGTTCCAGGTGCAGGGCTTCACCGCGGGCGTCGTCGCCGATCCGCCACCGCCGCTGCTGGTCGCCGCGCTGCGGCCGGGCATGCTGCGGCTGGCGGGCCGGGAGGCCGACGGGGCGATCATCAACTGGTTGTCCGCCGACGATGTGCGCACCGTGGTCCCGCACGTGCACGAGGGCGGGCCGGACAAGGAGATCGTGGCGCGGATCTTCGTGATGCCCGACACCGATGCGGACACGGCGCGCGGCGTGGCCCGGCGGCAGATTGCGGCGTACATGAACGTGCCGGTGTACCGGGCTTTCCACGAGTGGCTGGGGCGTGAGGAGCTCAAGCCGATGTGGCAGGCGTGGGAGTCGGGAGACCGGAAGGCGGCGCTGGCGGCGATCCCGGACAGCGTGGTCGACGACCTGGTGGTCCACGGCCCGGCGGCGCACTGCCGGGAGCGGATCCAGCAGTACATGGCCAACGGAGTCACGACCCCGGCGATCGCCCTGATGACGCAAGGAGATCCCGCCGCGGCGATCCGGGCTCTCGGCCTGAAGTAGTCGCGATTCCAAGCGAAATCGGAAAAACCCGTTCCCGGCGTGCCGGGAGCGGGTTTTCTGCGGAGTTCGCCAAGACCATCGAGGCGCGAACATTGACGTTTGCCCTGTTCAGGTGTGTACTGAAGGTGCGGTTGAGCGATTGGAAGGATCAGGAAACCGTAGGGGCGACGTCACGACAGCCCCGAGAGGAACGCATGGTCCAACGGCAAGGACGTTCGTAGTCCTGAGCCCCATGGTGAGGGGATCAGTGGAGTTCAGAAGTGCGAAAGACGCTCGTTTGACTCGAGCAGCGTTTCGTTGAGGGTCTCCGCAGGTGCGGGGGCCCTCAATCTGTGCGGGGGCGTCACGTGGCGCTCGCCCGCGTTCCTCCTGGCAGGCGCAGGCAGAAGCAGGCGCCTCCGGCGTCGTTGGGCTCGTACCAGGCGTCACCGCCGATCGCCCTGGTGAGCTCGCGGACGATCCACAGGCCGAGTCCGGTGCCTTCGACCTCCCGCCGGGCCCGTGCCTCGCGGCTGAAGCGTTCGAACAAGCGGGGGACGAAGGTGCTCGGAACACCCGGCCCGCGGTCGCAGACCCGAACCTCGACCCACCCGGCCCGCTCGGTGACCCGCACCTCGACCGGTGGGCGTCCGTGGGTGAAGGCGTTCTCCAGGTAGTTGGTGAGCATTTCGGAAAGATCCTGGCGGTCGACGACGACCACCAGTTCGGGGGCGCACGACAGGCTCACCTCCTGGGCTTTCTCGTCGAACTCGGCCAGCTGTTCCAGCAGCGCTTCGAGCACGCGCACGGGTTCCGAGGGGACCCGGGTGTCCTCGGCGTCGATCCTGGAGGCGGCGAGGAGCTTTTGCATGAGGGCCTGGAGGAGGTCCACGCGAGCGGCGATCTGGTCGATGATCTCGGTGGCCTGCTCCTCGCTGAGCGCGGCGCGCCGGTCGCGCAGTTGATGCACGAGCAGCTTGATGGCGGCGACGGGCGTGCGGAGCTCGTGGGCGGCCACGGCGACCACGGTGGTCTGGTGTTCCAGAGCGACTTCCAGATCCTGTTCGGCTTGTTTTCGCCGGGTGACGTCGCGGAGCGCGGCGACGTAGATGTACTCGCCCTGCAGGGTCGTGCCGGTGACCCGCATCTCGACCACGCGGGCGGAACCGTCGGGCCGGATGAGGTCGATCTCGCTGGTTTGGTGGATCACTGTCGGGGCGCCGAACGCGCTTCCCACGAGATCACCGGTGGGTCGGGAGAAGAGCGCCTCGGCAGCCGGATTGGCGAGGCGGATGATCCCCCGTTCGTCGACGGCGACGATCCCGTCCGCCGACGCCTCCACCATGGCCTGGTTCGCGCCGTCGCGGAACCTGGAGCCAGTGGCCCGCCCGGACTCGGTGCCCGCCACCGGACTCTCGTCGGAGCGAGGGTCACCCATCGGTCCTCGGCCCCTGCGATCGTTCGGGCGCGGTCGTCCACCGAGGATCTTCGACGAGGGGATTCGCGGCGAGGATGCGGGAGAAACCGCGCAGGCGTTCGCCGATGTGCATGCCGGTCCCGTCGATCGTGACCTGGCGGATGCTGGTGTCGTGCGCGGTTCCCCGGGCCTGCACGACGGCGATGGCCCGCTGGATCTCGCCGGCGTGTTCGAAGTCGTGGAGCAGGATCGTGACATCGGCGAGACTGGTGATCTCCACCGCAGTGGCGGGGGCGAGCGACGACGCGAGGTGGGCGCCGGTCGCCGAGGTGAGCAGCGTGGTGACTTCGCGGGGCCGCAGCACCGCACCCAGCGCGATGAGGAAGTCCAGCAGCGCTCGTGGTGTGGCCACGCGTTCCAGCGCGGACAGCGTGTCGATGACCATCCGGTTCGGGGCGAATTCCACCACGTTGCGCCTGAGCCGGATGAAGTGGTCTTCCAACGAAGCCACCTCCGGGTACTCCGCCACGATCCGGAGCCTCCCGGTCGCTTCCATGGCGTCGAGATCGAGCCCCCAGCCTGCGGCGTTGCGGCCGAGTTGCTCGCGGGTCTCGTCGAAGGTGTAGAACAGGCAGCGCTCTCCCGCGGTGAGCGCGGCGGCGGCGAAGCTGAGGCCGGTCAACGTCTTGCCCGCGCCGATAGAACCGCTGAGCAGGGCGATCGCGTCCCGGTAGAGACCACCGCCGCACATCTCGTCCAGCTCGGCGATGCCGGTGGAGACGCGGTCCTGCGACGCGCGCTCGCGCGACGCGAGGAAGGCGAGGGGCATGACGACGATCCCCTCCTGCGGGTCGATGGCGAACAGCCATTCCCCGGTGCGGTGCGAGGCACCTCGGAACTTGACGATCTCGATGGTGCGGCGTCGCCTCTCCTGCTGGAGGACGTTGCGCAGGATGATCACGTTGTTGAGCACGAATTCCTCGATGCCGTACCAGGACACGCCGTCGTGTTCGGCGCTCCGCTCCGCGGTGAGCACCGACGTGACTCCGAGGGCTTCGAGGGAGGATGCGATCCGGAACAGCTCGCTGCGCACCTTGCCGATGTCGTTGAAGCGGTTGAAGATCGCGCCGAGGGAGTCGAGCGAGACGCGCCTGGCGCCGATCCGGCGGACCACGTGCTCGATGCGGGCCACCAGCGCGCTGAAGTCGTAGTTCCCGATGGTCGAGGTTTCGCCGGCATCGGCCGACGCGTCGACGAAGGCCCACTTCCCGTCGGCCTCCCACTGCTGGACGGGAAACCCCAGCGAAGCGGCGTTGCGGCGGATGTCGGTCGGTGTCTCCTCGAAGGTGACGAACACCCCGGCCTCGCCGAAACCGCGGATGCCGCGGGCGAGGAACTCGACGGCGAACAGCGTCTTCCCGCTGCCGGTCGTGCCGGTCACGAGAGTGGACCGCCCAGCGGGCAGCCCGCCCAGCGCGACCTGGTCGAAGCCGCTGATACCGGTGGGGATCCGCTCGATCTCGTTGCGACCGGGCATGGTCTCACCGCCTCTCCGAAGGCGACGTGCCCGGGACCGGGAGGCCGAGGGCCGCGGCGGTGCGGCCGTGGTCGGACAGGTCCCCGATGACCCGCCGTTGCGGCAGCGGGGCGAGCCTGACCACCGTGGGCGTGGCCAGGATTCGTTCTTCAGATGCCGCATCGGGGTGTTCGGCGGCGTCGATGACTTCGAGTTCGTAGCGCCCGGGGACCATGGAGTCGCACAGCGTGCGCAGGTTCGCCAGCGCGGCCTGGGAGCGCTCCGTCTGCCCCGCCACGTACAACCTGAACGAGTACACAGTCACCCGAGCAAGCACTTCCGCCCCATACCGGGACCGGCCCACAACGGGGCACGGTCGTGGTCCTGGCCCACTGCACTCCCGTTGTAACCCGAGATGGCCCGTTCTGCCCGCTCACGCGCGCGGGGAGGCGCAACTCCGGCAACCGGTGCCGCGTGGTCAGCTCAGGGCGGAGGCGGAGCGGGTCAGGCCTTCGTCGAGGTGGGCCGAGTCGTTGAAGCGGCGGATGATCCAGCGGTCTTCGGTCACCACGATCTGCGAGATCGAGCCGTTGTTCGCGCCCAGGAACGCCATCGGGCGGGAGCCCGCCGCCATGGCTATCACCTGGCCGATGACGCCGCCGTGGGTGAACACCGCGATGCGCTGGTCCGGGTGCGCGGCGGTGAGGCGTTCGATCGCCTCGCTCACCCGGGTGGTCAGGTCCTCGGTGGATTCCGCGCCCGGGATGACGTCCCAGCGCTGTTCGGCGTGCATCTTCTGGATCACCGGGTCGTTCTGCGCGACCTTCTGCCGGAACAGCCCGCCTTCCCAGTCGCCCAGGTGCACTTCGCGCAGGCCGGGCTCGACCCGCGGCGTCAGGCCGAGGCGGGCGGCCAGCGGCGCCGCCGTCTGGGCCGTTCGCCGCAGCGTGGTCACGTAGATCGCGTCGAGGTCCTCGCCGGCCAGGCGCCGCGCGACCCGCTCGGCGTGCTCCCGGCCCGCCGGTGCCAGCTCCGGGTCGCCCTGGCCGTCGACCAGCGGGAACGACCGGCCCGGTCGCGCCGGCTCGGATTCGCCGTGCCGGATCAGCAGGACATCGGTGGATCCGGCCGGTGCCGAGAACCGCGCCTGCCGGTACTCCACTTCGGACATGCTCACTCGCTTTCTCCGCCGCGCAGCAGGAAGTCGGCCGGGTCGGGCCGCTTCGTGCGCTTCCAGTACTCCATCAGGGAGAACGGCCAGTTCTGCGCCACCCGGCCGTGCTCGTTCTTGTACCAGCTGTGCACTGTGGACTTGCCCCAGCTCATCAGCAGGTTCGCGCGGTCGACGTCGGCGTTGAACCCGTCGTGCACCTCCGCGCGGCATTCGAGCGCCGCCGAGCCGCGCTCCAGCAGCAGGCGCAGGCAGCCGACGATGTAGTTCACCGCGCACTCGGAGAAGAAGATGATGCTGCCGTTGACCACGATGTTGGTGTTCGGCCCGTAGATCATGAAGAAGTTCGGGAACTCCGGCACCGTGATCCCCAGGTAGGCGCGGGCGTCGCCGCCCCACCGTCGGTGCAGGTTGACGCCGTCGCGGCCGGTGACCCGCATCGGCGTCAGGAAGTTCGACGCCTGGAATCCGGTGGCCAGGATCAGCACGTCGGCGTCGTGCTGCCGCCCGTCGGCGGTGCGCACGCCCGTCGCGGTCACATCCTGGATCGGCTCGGTCACCAGGTGCACGTCCTCCCGCTGCAGCGTCGCCGGCCAGGTGCCGTTGTCGCGCAGCATCCGCTTCGCCGCCGGCGGGTACTGCGGGGTGACCTTGCGGACCAGTTCGGGGTCGTCGGGCAGGCTCATCTCGAGGTAGGCGACCAGGAGCTGCCGGAGTTCCTCGTTGCGCGCGGACACCGAGCGCGGATCGCCGGTCCAGTCCGGATCGACCGCGACGGCCGGGAGGACGCCCTCCGCCGAGCGGCAGAACAGCCAGAACCGGTACCACCGGGCGTAGTGCGGCACGTTGCGCAGCAGCCATCGCAGGCCCGGCTGCACCGGGTCGTGGTAGTCCGGGGTGGGCACCAGCCACGGCGGGGTGCGCTGGAAGAGGTGCACCTCGGCGGCCTGCTCGGCGATGATCGGCACGAACTGCACGGCGCTGGCGCCGGTGCCGATCACCGCGACGCGCTTGCCGGTCAGGTCGACGTCGTGGTCCCAGCGGGCGGAGTGGAAGCTGGGCCCGGCGAAGTCGGCCAGGCCGCTGATCTTGGGGTAGCTGGGCCGGTTGAGCTGGCCGACGGCGCTGATCACCGCCTGCGCCCGCAGCCGCCGCGAGCCCGCGGCGTCGCGGACTTCCAGCTCCCAGCGGTGCTCGGCCTCGACGTACTCCGCCGCCACGACCTCGGTGCCGAACCGGATGTGCCGCTTGAGGTCCTGCTCGTCGGCGAAGTCCCGGAAGTAGTCCAGCAGCGCCCGCTGGGTGGAGAAGTGCCCCGGCCAGTCGTGGTTGTCGGTGAAGGAGAAGCTGTAGAGGTGGTTGGTGACGTCGACCCGGCAACCCGGGTAGGTGTTCTCCAGCCAGGTGCCGCCGACGTCGGAGTTCTTCTCGAGGATCTCGAACGGAACCCCGGCCTGCTGCAGCCGGTGCGCGGCGGCCAGCCCGGACATCCCGGCGCCGATGATCACCACGTGCAGCGGCGCGTCGGCGGCGAGCTCGGCCTTCGTCCAGTCGGGCCGACCCGGGTCGCCGTCGTGGGCCAGTTCCTCCACCAGCAGCGGCAGATAGCCGTCCAACGCGCCGCTGGTGGAGAAATCGATGAGCCGGCGGACCTGGTCGTCGGCGAGTTCCGGAGCCGCCGGGCAGCCCCGGTCGCGCCAGTCGGCCAGCGCGCGCAGCGCGAGTTCCCGGGCGGCGGCCAGCTGCTCGTCGCCGAGCGCGCCCTGCGGGCTGAACCGGTCGGTCGGGTCGGGGCGCAGGTCGTCGCGCAGCAGCGACAGGTCTCCGGTCAGCTGGGCCAGCGCGGGCAGCAGCGCCGGGATCTCGGCCTCGCCTATCGCCGCGCGCAGGAAGTCGTCATCGTCGTTGATGGCCATCGTTCCCCTTCCCCGCCGGGGTCGGATTTCGGCGCGCCGAGGCGCCCGAGCCTCGACTTTTCCATTGCGCCGCGTGGTTTTCAAGCGCCGATCGATGCTTGGGAGGTGATGCCACCGGATGCTAACTTAACGAACGATACACGGCTGGCGGGTCGCGCCGCCGCACGCGAAACGATGGGAACGTGTGAGCACAATGGACGGTGACACGGTTCTGCTGGCCCAGGACGGCCCGGTGCTGACGGTGACGATCAACCGGCCGCGCCGGAAGAACGCCATCGACGGGCAGACCTGGCTGGCGTTGCAGAAGGCGCTCGAACACGCGGCGACCGAAGACAGCGTGCGAGCCGTGGTGCTCACCGGCGAGGGCGGTGATTTCTGCGCCGGCGCGGACCTCAGCACCGACCGCGGCTCGCAGCACCCGCTGCACCGGATGCACGGCATCAACGATGTCGCGCTGGCGCTGTACGAACTGCCCAAGCCGGTGGTGGCGAAGGTGCGCGGCGTCGCCGTCGGCGCGGGCTGGAACCTGGCGCTGGGCTGCGACCTGGTGGTCTCCACGCCGGATGCGCGGTTCTCGCAGATCTTCTCCAAGCGCGGCCTGTCGCTGGACTTCGGCGGCTCCTGGCTGCTGCCGCGGATCGTCGGGATGCAGCAGGCGAAGCGGCTCGCGCTGCTCGGCGAGATCATCGGCGCGAAGGAGGCCCTGGAACTCGGGCTGGTCACCTGGATCAAGGAGGACCACGAGCTCGACGAGTTCGTCGCCGACGTCGCCGGGCGGCTGGCGCAGGGCCCGCCGATCGCGATGGCGCAGAGCAAGGACATGCTGCACGCCGGCGCGCACCAGAGCTTCCGGGAGGCGCTGGAGAACGAGGCCCGCGCCCAGGTCGTCAACTTCGCCACCGCGGACGGCCCGGCCGCGCGGGAGGCGTTCGTGAACAAGGTGGAAGCGGTGTTCACCGGCGAGTGGATGGTGCGATGAGCTACCAGCAGATCGCCTACGAGGCCGCCGACGGCATCGCGACCATCACGCTGAACCGGCCGGACAAGCTCAACGCCTTCACGCACGTCATGCGCGCCGAGCTGATCGACGCCTTCGACACCACCGACGCCGACGACTCGGTGCGCGCGGTGATCGTCACGGGCGCGGGCCGCGGCTTCTGCGCCGGTGCGGACCTCAGCTCCGGCTCGGACACCTTCAACGCCGATGCCGACGCCGAACGCGCGAAGGACCGGTGGGCTGCCGGGGAGATCGGCGGCGTGCCGCGCGACGGCGGCGGCACGGTGGCGCTGCGCATCGCGGCGTCGCGCAAGCCGGTGATCGCGGCTTTCAACGGCCCGGCGGTCGGGGTGGGCGTGACCATGACGCTGCCGATGGACATCCGGCTGGCCGCCGAGTCGGCGAAGTTCGGCCTGGTCTTCGCCCGCCGCGGCATCCTGCCGGAGGCGGCCTCCACGTGGTTCCTGCCGCGCGTCGTCGGCATCTCGCAGGCGATGGAGTGGGTGGCCACCGGCCGGGTCTTCGGCGCCGAGGAGGCGCTGGCGGGTCGCCTGGTCTCCCGCGTGGTCCCCGACGACGAGCTGCTCCCGACGGCCCGGGCGATCGCCCGCGAGATCGCCGACAACACCTCGGGTGTTTCGGTGGCGGTGGCCCGCCAGCTGCTGTGGGGCATGCTCAGCGCGGATTCGCCGTGGGAGGCGCACCGCCTGGATTCCAGGGGCATCAACCACCTCGGCGCGGCCGCCGACGCGGCCGAGGGCGTCGCGTCGTTCCTGGCCAAGCGCCCGGCCGAGTTCCCGCTCAAGGTCAGCCAGGACTACCCGGACTTCATCCCGCCCTGGCCCCAACGCCCCGACGGCGTCTGACCCCCGCCGCAGTTTCAATGGAAACTGTCCCTCCCAGCGGTCCCGGACACCGGACCACAGTTTCGATTGAAACTGTGGTCCGGTCTCCCCGTGCTCGGGCACAGTTTCAATGAGCGTTTTTCATCCTGGTCGGCCCGCAGCCGCGGATCGCAAAACTGCACGTCGACGGGGTGTCGCATGCGCCGCAGGCGCATAGCCCACCTACGGCACGTGCACTGCCGCGGGTTCACGGTGCCCACCCCTCCCGGGGTTCCCCCGGCGAGGACGGCCCCTCCGCCGTGTATTGGACATACATCAGGAGGGGCACCCACAGTCC
>NZ_SMKW01000010.1 GCF_004348985.1 Saccharopolyspora elongata
CCCCAGCGCCCCCGCCGCCCTGCGCACCGAACGCGGCCAACTCACCGCCGCACTCCCCGACACCAACCTCATCAGCCGCATCGCCCTGCGCACCGCCACCGCACAACCCACCCAGGTCCCCGGCGGCCCGGTCGACGCCATCGACCTCGACGGCGACCGAACAGCCGTCATCCTCCGCGACACCGGCACCGTCACCGTCCTCCACAACGGCACCCCCACCGCCACCACCGAAAAATTCCAGGGCCCAGCACAACTGCTGCCCACCCGCGGCGGCATCGCGGTCCTCGACCGCCTCGCCACCGCCATCACCCCCATCGACCCCACAACCGGCAGCAAAGGCGCAGGCCTCCGCGCCGGACAAGGCGCCACCAACGCCATCACCGACCGCTACGGCCGCATCCTCACCATCGACACCCGAGGCCAAGAACTCCTCGCCTTCAGCACCGACCCGCTGATCATGAAACAGCGCTACCCCGTGCCCGGCGCCCCCTACGGCCTCGCCTACGACCCCACCCGCGACCTAGCCTGGATCACGCTGACCGCAACAAACGAACTCGTCGGCTACGACATCGCCGGCGGCGAACCCCAGGAACGCCACCGGCTGCCCACCATCAGCCAACCCAACGCAGTCGCAGTCGACCCAGACACCGGAGACGTCTACATCGCCTCCGCCAACGGCGCCGGCTACCAGGTGGTGAGAGCGTGAACGCAGAAGGAACCGACACCGAAACCGACTGGGAATACCAACCGCTGCGCCTCCCACCAGGCGTCACCCGATGGAGCGCAGCGACCCAACTCAGCATCCACGCCGAATTCTCCGGCTGGGAACTCTCCCGCGTGCTCCTCTACGCCGACGGAACCCGCAAGATCTGGCTACGCCGCCGCCGAACCACCCCCGGCGTACCCGGCCTGCTCACCTGACCCGGTCACGGCACCCGCAGCAACCACTCCCGCGTCGCGAACTTCGACTCCACCAACTCGCGCGCCCGCTGCCGCTCGCCCTCCGACACCGGACCCTCGGACAACCCGAACCGCCAGCGGAACCCCTCGACCAACCGCTCGATGATCACCTCACGAGCCAACCCCGTCTGCCGCCGCAACGGATCAACCCGCTTCTTCGCGCTCGAGATCCCCTTGTCCGACAACTTCTCCTTCCCCACCCGCAACACCTCACCCATCTTGTCCACATCGATGCTGTAGGACATCGTCACGTGGTGCAGCACCGCACCCGACACCAACCGCTTCTGCGCCGCACCACCGATCTTCCCGCCATCCGACGCGATGTCGTTCAACGGCTGGTACCACACGTTCAACCCCAACTCCCGCAACACACCCAGCACCCAGTCGTCCAAGAACGCGTACGACTCCGCGAACGTCATCCCCGCCACCAGCGAACCCGGCGCATAAAGCGAATACGTCACCGTGTTCCCCGGCTCCACGAACATCGCCCCACCACCCGTGATCCGCCGCACCACCTCGACCCCATGCCGCTGCGCACCACCCATGTCCACCTCATTGCGCACCGACTGGAAACTCCCGATGATCACCGCCGGCGCAGCCCACTCCCAAAACCGCAACGTCGGCGCACGCCGCCCCGCCGCCACCTCCTCGGCCAACACCTGGTCCAACGCCATGTGCATCAACGGCGTCTGCGGCCCATCGTGGACCAACCGCCACTCGTGATCAGCCCAATCCGACGCACGCGTCAACGCCCGCCGCACCACGATCCCGACCGCCTCCGCATCGAAACCCACCAACCGCGCGCCGGCAGGCAACCCGCTCCGGATCCGCGCCGCCAACTCCGCCCCATCGGCATCCACCGGCGCCCCCGTCAACGCACCGTTGATGTCCTCCAAAGCCTCATCCGGCTCCAAGAAGAAGTCCCCACTCAACCGCACATCCGCCAGCCGACCGTCCACAACGTCCAGATCGACCACGACCAGCTTCCCACCGGGAACCTTGTACTCACCGTGCACCGCACACCCCTGCCCTAGACACCGACGAACCGGACAACATCACACGACCACCGTTATTCCACCGCACCCGAAAGGCAGCCCGAGTGACCACCGAACTGCTCACCGGCGCGCTCCTCGCCGACGGCACCGGAACACCCCTGCGCCCCGCCGAAATCCTCATCCAGGACGACCGCATCACCGCCGTCGAACACCCCGGCACCCTCCCCACCGGCACACCCCGACGCGACCTCACCGGACTCGTCCTCGCCCCCGGCTTCATCGACGTCCACTCCCACGCCGACAACGCCCCACTGCTCACCACCGACGACACCACCAAGATCCTGCAAGGCGTCACCACCGAAATCGTCGGCAACTGCGGCTTCAGCCTCGCACCGCGCAGCACCCACAACGCCGACACCCTCGCCACCTTCCTGCAACGCCTCTTCCCCCCACTGGACTTCACCTGGACCGGCTTCCACGACCTCTTCGCCGCCACCGACGCCGCCGGCTACGTCACCAACTACTGCCCCCTCATCGGCCACGGCACCCTCCGCATCGCCGCCCTCGGCATGGCGGACACCACCCCCGACGACAACGCCCTCCGCACCATGCGAACCGCCCTCGAAGAAGGCATGACCGCCGGCGCCTTCGGCCTCTCCAGCGGGCTCATCTACCCACCCGCCGTCTTCTCCACCACCCGCGAACTCACCGCCATCGCCGAAGCACTCGGCGGCACCGGCCTCTACGTCACGCACATGCGCGACGAAGGCGACGCCCTGCTGGAATCCATCGCCGAAGCGCTCCACATCGGCGCCACCGCGGGACGCACCCACCTGTCCCACCTCAAAGCCACCAAACCGGACAACTGGGGCAAGATGCGCCCCGCCCTCGACAAGATCGACCAAGCCCGCAACGCCGGCCACGACGTCGTCCACGACGTCTACCCCTACACCGCGTCCTCCACCATGCTCACCGCCGTCCTCCCCACCCCGTACCTCGCCGGCACCGCCGAACAGACCCTCGCCCGCCTCCGCAGCAAGACCGGCCGCGACGACCTCGCCGCCACCATCGGCGAACGCACCGCCTGGGACCGCATCCTCATCGCCACCACCGCCAGCCACCGCCACGAAGGCCGCACCATCGCCGAACTCGCCGCGCACCACGGCACCGAACCTGTCGACGCGCTGATCGAGGTCCTCGTCGACGAGCAACTCCGCGCAGCGATGATCAACTTCTCGATGCACGAGGACGACCTCGAACTCGCCATGACCGACCCGCACACCATGATCGGCTCCGACGGCCTGCCACCCGGCACCGGCGGCAAACCGCACCCGCGGCTGACCGGCACCTTCCCCCGGGTCCTCGGCCGCTACACCCGCGAACGCGGCGTCCTCACCCTCCCCGAAGCCATCCGCCGGATGACCTCGCTGCCCGCCCAGTGCTTCCGCATCCCGGACCGCGGCGTGATCGCCCGCGGCCACATCGCCGACCTGGTCGCCTTCGACGCCGACGCGGTCATCGACATCGGCGACTACCAGGACCCGATGCGCCCACCGGCCGGCATCCCCTGGGTCTGCCAAGCCGGGCGAACCGTCGTCGAGAACGGCGAATACATCGGCCCCCGCACCGGAATCCGCCTGACGCCGAAAGCCTGACCCCAGGCGTCCCCGACGACGGTGCCCCCGCCACCGAACACGGCGACGGGGGCACCCGGAATGCCTCAGACGAGACCGGCCAACAACTCCGCGAACACCGCAGGTCGGCTGAAGTAGCCGACGTGCGAGGCGGCCAGCGCACGCACCTCGAAGGGGTTGTCCGGCGTCAGCTCATCCGCCTTGCGGATCATGTAGTCCTGGACGGCCGGAGTGATGCTGCGATCCTCGGACAGCCGGACGTAGGTGTGCGGGACGCGCCCGAACCCATCCGCCCGGACTAACGCCGCGGGCTCCAGAACCGAGTAGTTCTCATCCGGATCCATGGAATCCAGCAGCAACCGGAACTGGTGATCCGTGCCATCGGCCATGATCGCGGCCTTCAACTCTGCGAACAGCGCCGGATCGGCATGGGCACTGCGCCAGTTCAGCCGAGCCACCCCGGGATCCTGCACACCCGGCACGGTGATCCGCGCCGCCAGCGCGTCCAGCAGGTTGTCATCGACCACATCCCACGGCTCGCCGAGCATGGCCGAATCGCTGAGGCAGAGCGCGGACAGGTAGACCACGCGGTCGAGCAGTTCCGGCACGGCATTCGCGACAGCGCTGATCGTCAGACCGCCGAGGCTGTTGCCGACCAGAACGACCGGACCCCGTTCGGCGAGCCGACGCAACGTGCCCACCACGTGCCGCACGTTGTCTTGCAACGTGACACCGCGCAGCGGCGAGGGAGCAGCGGCCAGCGCCGTGACGTCCTGGGGCTGCCGGTAGTAAGCGGCAGGGTGGTCGGCGCGGTCGCCGTGGCCGGGAAGATCGACGGCATGCGAACGGTGCTCGAGCAGGGCCAGCTCGCTCTGCAACGGACCCCAGGCCCTAGCGTTGCTGGAACCGCCGTGAACGAATACGAATGTGGGGCGCGAATCTGCGCGCATGGTGAAAATCCTCGTCATCCTGAGGCGAACGGTGGACGTGGGACCCGGTGCCGGCAACGGCCGGCACCACGATCAGAACGCCGACCGCGTGCGGATCGCCTGCCAGTTGTGGATGACGGAACACATGACGATCACCGTAGCAGGCCGCGTTGCTCCGGACGCCCGGGCCCGCCAGCGACATAGGACGCCCCGAATCCCCCCGGCCCAGCAAGAGGAAAAACCCTAGCCGTCCATGCGGTTTGGGGTGTGCATGGCAAGCCGGGTCGCATGATCGCAGATTCAATTTCAATCTACACTGATATAATAGAAGTTAATACTGTACACGTACTCCTCCCGACCGGGCGATTTCCGATCAGCGATCGCGGGTCGCCATGCGATCTCCCAACCCGAGAAGCACCATCAGGCAATAACTTCCGCTTCGAGAGGAGCCGGGCATGACGCTCTCCGACCACTTCGCCGCCCCGCAGCAGCGAACCGCCTCCCCCACCCCGGACTTCGGAGAACTTCACGTGCCCGCCCAGGACCGAGTGGAAACCACCCCCGCCGCGGATCACGACGACCACGACGAGAGCCACCTGATCCGCGGCTACGACTGACCGGAAGCCGCCCTCCCCGCCTCACCGGCGGCTACGCTCTGGAAGCGTGACAACCGATCTCTCGCTGGCCATCGGCCAGCGCTCGATGGGCAACCCGGACATCGCCTACCCGCTGTGGCCGCCGCTGACCGCCGGCTGCCCCACCACGAGCACCGACGAGATCGCCTACCCGGTCGAGGTCGACTACGACTACGACCGGGTCCCGCCAGGTCTGTTCGAGCACGCGACCGGCACCGGCCTGGACCGCTGGGCGCCGCTGCTGCCACCCCTGACCGCCCCGGGACTGGCCGAAGGCGGCACGCCGCTGGTGGAGATCGCCGACGGCGCATTCGTCAAGGACGAAGCGCGAAACCCGACCTGGAGCCACAAGGACCGGCTGAACCGCTGCACGGTGAGCGCCGCCCTGGGCGCGGGCGCAGACGGGATCGTCGTCGCATCGTCCGGCAACCACGGCGCATCCGCCGCCGCGTACGCCACCCGCGCCGGGCTGAAGTGCGTCGTGCTCACCTCGGCCGAAACCCCGCCGGCGGTCACGTCGTTCCTGCGGGCCTACGGCGCGGTCGTGCTGACCGTGCCCCCGGAAGCGCGTTGGCCGCTGCTGCGCCGGATCGTGGCCGAAACGGGCTTCCACCCGGTCAGCAACATCACGACGACGCACACCGGACACGCCTTCGGCCCCGAGGGGTACAAGACCATCGCGTACGAGATCTTCACCGAACTCGGCGTTCCGGCGGCGGTGTTCGCGCCCACCGGGTACGGCGAGCTGCTCTTCGGCGTGTGGAAGGGATTCGCCGAGCTGGCACGTCTCGGCGTGGCGATGACGACGCCCCGGATGTTCGCCTGCGAGCCCGCCGCGGGCGGCCCGCTGGCCCGCTCCCTCGCCGAAGGACGCCCGGCGGCGGAAGTCGAGGTCGCCCAGACCGCCGCCTACGCGATCAACTCCAAGGTCAGCGGCTACCGACCGGTGGCGGCGATCCGGGCGAGCGGCGGGCGCGCGTTGCTGGTGGACGACGCCGAAATGACGCGGGCGCAACACGATCTGGCCCGCGCGGGCCTGTGGTACGAGATCTCCGCGACCGCCGGACTCGCCGGCTTCCGCCAGGCGCGCGAGCAGGAGGAGTTCGACGGCCCAGTGGTGTGCATCGCCACCTCCAGCGGGTTCAAGGACATCGGCGTCGGGACGCAACGGCCCGAACCGGTCGACCCGCGCTGGGACGTGGTGCGCCGGCATCTGCAGTCCTCCGGCATCGCATGCTGAACCGCGCATCCACAGTGGACCGCCCCGGTCAGCGGCGGAACTCGTAGATCGCGCTGACACCCGCGTCCGAGGGATCATCGGACTCCAGATCTCGCTCCTCGACCAGCTCGAACCCCGCCCGTTCCAGCGCCCGGCGGGACGCCTGGTTGTCCGCCTGCGGCACCGCGACGATCGACTCGACGTCGTCGTAGAGGCCGAACACCAGCTCGGTGAACGCCGCGATCGCCGACGGGCCGATCCCGAGCCCGCACCGGCCGGGCATCCCGATCAGGTAATCGACGCCGGCCGCCGCCGGAATCCCCACCAGCGCGTCCCACTCCGGTTCGTCCGCCATCCGGTAGCACTGGACCATCCCGACCCGCTCCCCGGCCACGTTGATCACGAAGCAGCGCGCCGGGTCCACCCCGTCCACGGACGGGCCGTACTCCTGCTCCACCAGGTCCGCGGTCGGCTCCGCACCGCGCCACCACTCCCGCACGTGCGGGGCCGACAGCCAGCTCTGCAGCAACCCGAAATCCTGCCGTGACAACGGATCGAAACGCACCGACCCGACCATTCCCACTCCCCGATTCACGAAAACCATTGCGGAGCAAGGCTAGAGACGTCCGCTCCGGCTTCCTAGCGGTTTTTCCGGCAGGTGTCGGTATAGTGCTTAATTTCATTCAGTACTGAAACGATAGATTTTAATGATATAGAACGTTCGCCGAGTGCTGAACTCCTGGTGGTCGTCCGGGGCATGCCGCAGCATGACCCCCATGACCGACTTCCGCTTCTCCTACAACATCTTCGGCCTGGAAGAGCCCACGGCCTTCGCCGAGACCTGCCGCCGCGCTGAGCATTACGGCTACGACGCGGTGTTCGCCGCCGACCACCTCGGCATCGCGTCCCCCTTCCCCACCCTCGTCGCCGCCGCGCAGGCCACCGAGCGGCTCCGGGTCGGCACCCTCGTGCTCAACGCACCGTTCTGGAACCCGGCGTTGCTGGCCCGCGAGATCGCCACCACGGACGTCCTCACCGGCGGACGCCTCGAAGTCGGCCTCGGCGCCGGCCACATGAAGTGGGAGTTCGACGAGGCGAGCATCGAGTGGGAACCATTCGGCAGCCGCGCCGAACGACTGCGGGCGACCGTCGACGAGCTCGGCCGCCTGTTCGCCGCGGACGGCTACGAGCAGCAGGCGGCCATGCGCGAGAACTTCGGCATCCCGGTCCTGCGCCCCGTGCAGCGCTCCGGCTTCGGCGGCAACGGGCCACCGCTGATCGTCGGCGGGACCGGCGACCGGATCCTGCAGATCGCCGCCGAATCCGCGGACGTCATCGGCATCGCCGGGGCTTTCCAGGTCAAGGGGCAACCGCCGGGAACGCTGCGCATCGGCACGGCGGCCGAAGCCGACGAACGGGTCCGCTACGCCCGCGAACGCGCCGGAGATCGCGCCGATCGCGTGCAGTGGCACGCCTTGACGCAGGTGGTCGTGATCACCGATGACCGAGCGGCCGCCGCCGAGGAGCTCCTGGAGCGGTACGGCTCGATGATGACGGCCGACGAGCTCTTGGAGACGCCGTTCGCCTTCATCGGCAGCGTCGAGCAGATCGCCGACCAAGTACTGCGCAACCGCGAGCGCTACGGCTTCACCTACTACACCGTGCACGGCCCGTACATGGATGCCTTCGCACCGGTCATCGAGCGGGTCCGCGCGATTACCGGCTGAGCCCCACGCGCGGCGAACTCCACCCCCGGCTGCTTCCCTCGCCGCTGTGCCGTCGCGCGGTTCGAAGCATGATTTCACTCAACACTGAACAAATAGATCTAATCGATATTCTGATCGGCACACCTGCCGCCTTCGATCTGACACTGAGTGCCGAACTCCCGCTAGCGAATGTCCCGCAGCGCCTCTTCGAGGTGCTTGAGGACGACACCCGCAGGCGCCGCGGTCCGCACCACGCCCACCACGACGTTCTCCCCCGCCACGACGGCGGAATCGTCGCGACCCCACTGCCCCGACATCGCGACCGTCACCTGCTGCAGCGCTTCGCGCAGCAGCGTCTTCGCGTCCAGCGCTCCCCCGCTCTTCAGCCATTGGCGGAGCACGTGGTTGTGCGCGGCGACCACCGCCGAGGCCACCACCGCGGCGCGCAGATCGCCGCCCGGCTCGTCCGCGTAGCGGCCGCGCAGGTAGCGGGCGAACACCCGCTGGTAGCGATCGATGCTGGCGATCTCCTTGTCCCGCAACGCGGAAACCTCTCGGGTCAGCTCGAACCGCTTCAGCGACACCTCCGGCTCCGCCAGGTACATCTCCAGCACCACCCCGGCGGTCCGCCCGAGCACCGCGAGCGGATCGGCCGCCGGCTCGGCGGCCGCCAGCAGCTCGACCACCTCCGCCAGCCGCTCGTCGTGGCCGGGGAAGACGACGTCCTCCTTGGACCGGAAGTACCGGAAGAAGGTGCGCCGGCCGACGCCCGCCGCTTCGGCGATCTGGTCCACAGTGGTCGCTTCGAAACCCTGCTCGCCGAACAGCTCCATCGCGGCCAGCGCCAGGGAGCTGCGCACCCGCCGGCGGCCGTGCGGAGTGCGGCCGGAACGGGTTCTGGGCGCCGGAGTCGCTGCCTCGGACATGGCCGGAATATAGCACCGCCCGCGATTGCTAGTGGCACTCAGTGCCGTTACGATGGTGGCAGGAACAGGGTCCGCCGGCGCGGACCACGAGGACTACCCGGCCGGGGAGCCGGGGAACTAGGAGGCATCCGGTGGACCCGAGCTTCGGCACCTACCAGCTGGCCGAGGAGCACGAAGCACTGCACGAGGCGGTGCGTGCCCTGGCCGAGAAGGAGATCGCGCCGTACGCGGCCGAGGTGGACGAGCAGGAGCGGTACCCGCGCGAGGCCCGCGACGCGCTGGTCAAGGCGGGCTTCGCCGCCGTGCACGTACCGGAGGCCTACGACGGGCAGGGCGCCGACTCGGTCGCCACCTGCATCGTGATCGAGGAGGTCGCCCGGGTCTGCGCCTCGTCGTCGCTGATCCCGGCGGTGAACAAGCTCGGCACCATGCCGATCCTGCTCTCCGGCTCCGAGGAGCTCAAGAAGAAGGTGATGCCCTCGATCGCCAACGGCGAGGCGACCGCGTCCTACGCGCTGTCCGAGCGCGAGGCCGGTTCGGACGCCGCGTCGATGAAGACCCGCGCGCGCCTCGACGGCGACCACTGGGTGCTCAACGGCAGCAAGTGCTGGATCACCAACGGCGGCGAGTCCAAGTGGTACACCGTGATGGCGGTGACCGACCCAGACAAGGGCGCCAACGGCATCAGCGCGTTCGTCGTGCACGCCGACGACCCCGGATTCGTGGTGGGCCCCAAGGAGAAGAAGCTCGGCATCAAGGGCTCGCCGACCGTGGAGCTGTACTTCGAGGACTGCACGATCCCGGCCGACCGGATCATCGGCGAGCCCGGCACCGGCTTCAAGACCGCGCTGCGCACGCTGGACCACACCCGGCCCACGATCGGCGCCCAGGCCGTCGGCATCGCGCAGGGCGCGCTGGACCAGGCGCTGGCCTACGTCAAGGAGCGCAAGCAGTTCGGCAAGGCCATCTCCGACTTCCAGGGCGTCCAGTTCATGCTGGCCGACATGGCGATGAAGGTCGAGGCCGCGCGCCACATGGTCTACATCGCCGCGGCCCGCGCCGAGCGCGGCGAGGCGAACCTCGGCTTCATCTCCGCCGCCGCGAAGTGCTTCGCCTCCGACGTCGCCATGGAGGTCACCACCGACGCGGTGCAGCTCTTCGGCGGCGCCGGCTACACCCGGGACTTCCCGGTGGAGCGGATGATGCGCGACGCCAAGATCACCCAGATCTACGAGGGCACCAACCAGATCCAGCGCATGGTGATGGCCCGCTCCCTGCTCAAGGGCTGAGCCACCGGGTTGGGGGCCGCGGGCCGGCCCCCAACCCTCCTGCCCGGCGAGAACTCCGCCGAGATGACTGCGACGCGGCCACCCACCAGACTTGAGGTGTGGCCGCGCCGCCAGCGGGGTCGACGCAGGACAGGAGGCACGTCATGCACGTCGTTCGTGATTTCTTCGCCTTCATCGGCCGGTTGGGCATCGGGATCATCCTGATCGCGCACGGATGGCAGAAGATCGTCGACTACGGGCTGGGCGCGGTCGCGCAGAGCTTCGCCGGCATGCAGATCCCGTTCCCGCAGGTATCGGCCTGGTACGCGGCCCTGGTCGAACTGATCGGCGGCGTGTTCCTGATCCTCGGGCTGCTGCTGCCGCTGGTCGGCGTCCTGGTCGCCATCGACATGGCCGGCGCGGTGCTGCTCGTGCACCTGCCCCACGGCCTGTTCTCCCCCATGGGCTTCGAACTGCCGCTGGCCATCGGCGTCGCCGCGCTCGCACTGGGCTTCAACGGCGGCAACTGGTCGATCGACCACGGCCTCTTCCGCCGCCGCCGCACCCCCACCGAACCCGCGCCGACGACGACCTGAGGACTACTCGGCGTCCGTACCGGACCGCTGCTCCCGGGCGGCGAGGAAGTTGCCCGCTTCGGCGTACAGGCTGGTCAGCAGCCAGGTGCCGACGCCGATGTCGTCGCCGATGCCCAGCAGTGGCAGGAAGTCCGGGATGAAGTCGATCGGCGAGACCACGTACACCGCGGCCAGCAGCCAGAGCGCGAGCTGGTAGCGCGGCAGCACCGGATTCCGGCCCCGCGCGGTGGAGGCGAGCATCGACGGGACCGCGCGGGCCCGCCGCAGCGGGCTGCCCACCGGCGCCACCCGGTGCGCGCGGACCGCCGCCCGCAGTGGAAGCCGGCGGCGAGCCGCCGCGACCGTTCCGGCGATGAGCATCCCGAGGCCCGCGGCGATCAGGCCCACCGGCAGCAACCAGCCGCCCGCCATGTCGCCGCCGCTGGCGATCGCCACGACCACCCCGGCCACCAGCAACAGCCCTCCGATCAGGATCATCGCAGCGCCTCCCCCGTCCACGTCGGTGTGATCAGGTTGCCATGGGACGAGCGGTCGCGAGGCGGCGGCCGGGTTTTCATGGCACGGTCGGCGCAGGTGGGACCGAGAACTGGGGAGCGTCGTGGTCGAGCAGGCCGATTCCAGCGTGCGCGGGAGTTCGCTGGCCCGGGCCAGTGCGGCGATGGCGGTGGCGACCACCGTCAGCCGGGTCAGCGGCCTGCTGGCGAAGGTTCTGCTGGTGGCGGTCCTCGGTCTCGGCATGGTCAACGACTCCTACACGGTCGCGAACACCCTTCCGACCGTGGTCAACGAGCTGCTGCTCGGCGGGGTGCTCACGAGCATCGCGGTGCCGCTGCTGGTGCGGGCGCAGCAGGAGGGCGCCCGGCAGGGCGAGGCTTACGCGCAGTGGATGATCACCATGGGTGGGGTGCTGCTGATCGTGGCCACCACCGCCGCGGTGGCCGCCGCACCGCTGCTCACCGAGCTCTACCTCGGCCCCGACACCCGGGCCAACGCCGCGCTGACCACGGCGTTCGCCTACCTGCTGCTGCCCGGCATCGTCTGCTACGGGATGTCCGCGCTGCTGCAGGCGATCCTCAACGTGCGCGGCGTGTTCGGCACCCCGGCCTGGGCCCCGGTGCTCAACAACGTCGTCGTGATCACCACAGTCGTGGTGTACGCACTGGTGCCCGGCGAGATCTCGGCGCACCCGGTGCGCATGGGCGAGCCGAAGCTGCTGATCCTGGGCATCGGCACCGCGCTGGGCATCGCCGCCCAGGCGGCGATCATGGCCCTTTCGCTGCGCCGCAGCGGTTTCCGCTTCCGCTGGCGGTGGGGCTGGGACCGCAGGCTGTCCGAGTTCGGCGGGCTCGCCGGTTGGGTCGTGCTCTACACGCTGATCAGCCAGGCCGGCATGGTGGTGATCACCCGCGTCACCGGACAGGGCACCACCGGCAGCGTCGCGACCTTCAACTACGCCTGGCTGCTGTCGCAGGTCCCCTACGGCGTGCTCGGCGTCTCGCTGCTCACCGCGCTGATGCCCCGGATCAGCCGCGCCGCCGCGGCCGAGGACACCGCGGAGTTCGTCGCCGACGTGTCGTTGGGCAGCCGACTGAGCGCCGTGCTGCTGATGCCGATCAGCGCGCTGCTGGCGGTCGCCGGCGGCGCGATCGGCGTGGCGTTCTTCTCGCTGGGCGCCAGCGATGTCGCGGCGGCGGACCGGCTCGGCTGGGCGCTGGCGGCCGCCGCGCTGGGCGTGGTCCCGTTCGCGATCACGATGCTGCAGCTGCGCGCGTTCTACGCGATGAAGGACGCGCGCACGCCCACCTGGATCAACGTGATCATGGTGCTGGTCCGCAGCGTGCTGTGCTACGTCGCGCTCGCCGTGCTGGACCCGCGCGATCTCGTCGTCGGCGTCACCGGCGCGATGTCGGTGAGCTTCGTGATCGGCGCGGTCGCCGGCCAGATCTGGTTGCACCGCAGGGTCGGCCCGGTCCAGACCCGCCGGACCCTCGCCGGGCTCGGGCGCGCGATCGCCGCCGCCCTGCTCGGTTGCGCCTGCGGGCTCGCCGCCCTCGCCGGACTGCGCAGCGCGTTTGGCCCGTTCGGGCCGGTCGCCGACGCCTGGTTCTCGCTGGTGGTGCACACGGTGGTGGTGCTGGCGGTCAGCTTCGGCACGCTGGCGCTCTTCCGCGCCCCGGAGCTGCGACCCGCGGTCGACCGGCTGGGCCGGGTCTTCCGCCGCTGACGGTCACTTGCGGTTGCGGACGTGCGGCCGGGTTCGTTCGGCGCGAAGCGCGCGCAGCTCCGGAGGATCGGGCAGCGGCTCCAGTGGTTCGCCGATCGCCCATTCCAGCAGCAGATCGGCCAGCTTCGGATTGCGCGCCAGCACCGGTCCGTGCAGGTAGGTGCACACGACGTGCCCGCGGATCGCGCCTTCGGCATCGTCGTGACCGTTGCCGATGCCGCGCGTCACCCGCCCCAGCGGCTGCGAGCCGGGGCCGACCCGGGTGCGGCCGAGGTGGTTCTCGAACCCGGTGAGCATCCCGACGCCGCCCAGGGTGGACTGCGTGGTCACCTCGCCGATCGCGCGCCCGCTGCCCGGCTCGGTGGCCGCGTCGACCACGCCCAGACCGGCGTGCCGCACGCCGTCGCCGGTGACGAAGCTCGTCCCGAGCACCTGCAGGCCGCCGCAGATGCCCAGCACCGGGGAGCCGCGATCCACCGCGCGCCGCAGCCCGGGACCGCGGTGCAGGAACCGGACCGCGGCCACCTGCGCGACGTCCTCCCCGCCGCCGATCAGGTACAGGTCGCAGGACTCCGGCACCGAGGCGGAATCGGAGAGCACCGTCACCGTCTCGCTGTCGATGTTGCGCCACTTCAGCCGCTGCGCCAGCACCAGCACGTTGCCCCGGTCGCCGTACGTGCCCAGCAGGTCGGGCAGCACCAGCGCGAGCCGGACGCGGTCGCGCATCATCGCCGACTCCTGGTCACGAGGTCGCGGAAGGCGGTGTAGTTGGCTATCACGTCCGGCACGCCGGTTGCCGACCCGGCCAGCGCCTCGTCCACATCGGACGACACGGCGCAGGGCACCTCGGCGTAGCGCAGCCGCACCGCCAGATCCAGCGCCCGGTCCCCCGCCACCCGGACCGGCCGGTCGCGCAGCACCTCGAAATCCACGTCCCACAGCCAGGAAACGTCGTAGCCGTCGGCCTCCCTGCTGTTGACCACCAGTACCAGCGGTTCGTCGCCACCGTCGACGAGGTCGAGCATCTCCAGCCAGCTGGCCGGATTCTTCGCCAGCAGCAGCCGGGCGTCGCGCCCGGCGAGCCGGACCGTCTGGTATCGGCCGGCGGCCTCCGAGATCCGCCCGATCCGTGCCAGCGACGCGTCCTCGTCGCAGCCCAGGTGCAGCGCCGCGGCCAGCGCGAACGTCGCGTTGACCCGGTTGACGTGGCCCGGCAGCGACAGCGCGAGCTCGTGGTGGGAGCCGTCGGCGGACACCGCGCCGGTTCCGGTGACCGTCCAGTCCGCGGCGGGACGCGCCAAGCCGCAGGCGCAGCGCCAGTCCCGGTCGGTGTCGCCGATGAACGCGCCGCAGTTCGGGCAGTTCAGCGCGTCGTCCTTCCAGCGCACGCCACCGGAGATCCAGGTGACCGCCGGATGATCGGCGGCGGCGAAGACGATGTTCGGGTCGTCCCGGTTCGCGATCACCTGCGCGCCCGGCGCCTGCGCCAGGGCGCGCCGCAGGCTCGCGGCGACGGTGCGGATCTCGCCGACCCGATCCAGCTGGTCCCGGCTGAGGTTGAGCAGCAGGATCACGGCCGGCTCGAACTGCTCGGTCACCTGCGCCAGGTGCAGCTCGTCGACCTCCAGCGCGGCGAACGGGGCGTCCGGCCTGGTCATCAGCGCGGCGACGTGTCCGTCGAGCATGTTCGCGCCGGTTCCGTTGCTGACGGCGGGAGCCTGCGAGCGCAACGCCTCGGCCACCATCTGCGTGGTCGTCGTCTTGCCGTTCGTCCCGGTGACCATCACGACACGCCGCCCGGTTGCCAACGTGCGCAGGGCTCTCGGTTGTACGCTCAGCGCGAGTCGGCCACCGATCATCCCGCCGCTGCCCATGCCGAGCCGCCGCGACATCGACGCCGCCAGCCGCCCCAGATCGACGGCGATGGCGGTGCGCAGGTCCTGGCGCTGCGCCCTGCGCATCGGCGGTGCCGGGACGACCCGCCAGCTCTGATCGGCCGGCCGGTCTGCGGTCGGGGCGCGCTCCGCCGCCTCCCTCGAGTCCCGCGTGGTGTCGGTCATGCGTCCCTCCCCCCTCGGCGCCCGCACACGCGCGACACGCCTAGGTCAGCTCCGGACGACGCGTCACCACCAATGGGCCGCACTCGGGCGCGCCGTCCGTCGCTTCTTCGCCAGTGTGGCGCGCGTTCGGCGAAACAGCGCGACGATCAGCAGCAGGGCGCCGACGACGATCGTCGTCGGGCCGACCCAGCCGCCCAGGGCGGTCACCTCCACCAGCGCGGCGTAATGACCTGCGTCCATCTTGCTCTCCCCCTTTCCCGCGGCACGTGCCCTTTCCCGCACCGAGCGCGGCCGGGCTTGATCACGAGAATGATCGGGGCAACGGGCGATGCGACCGGCCCCAACATGCCGACGAATCACCCTGCCGGGCAGCATTCACCCCGGGTGGTGATCGGAAGACACGGAACGTGCAAGGCGAGCGACGGGGCGCGCGTTCGAACCGCACGCCGAATTCGCCTCGGACATCCGGAATTTGAGGTGCCCGCGACGATCGGACGATGTGGACACTTCGCCCGATCGGGTTTGAAAGCTCGACACGTTCGGCGATCAACGGAACGGTCATTAGGCTCGGGAAGCACTCCGACGGTCCCGCTCGAAGGGAGCCCGCCGTGACCGAAGCCCTGGTGCTGATCCTGATGTCCGGCCTCGCCCTGGGTGGCGTCAGCTGGACCGCGTGGGACATCCGCAGCGACCTGCGCCGCCGCAAGCTGAAATGAGCCCGTTCCCCGCGCCTCGACGGAAATGCAAGGGACCCCGCCGGAGAGAGGCAGGCGGGGTCCCTTGCGGTCGCCCGGTCACGCGGACCGGACGGGTCACTTCACGGTCAGCTGCTGACCCGGGAAGATCAGGTTGGCGTCGCTGACGACGCCGTGGTTCTTCTCGAAGATCGACTGCCAGCTGACGTCGAACTCGGCACCGATCGAGCTCAGCGTGTCGCCGGCCTGCACGGTGTAGGCGCCCTCGACCTGGACGGTCTTCTTGACCTCGGTCTTCTTGGTCTCGGTCTTGACCTTGGGCTTGGTCTCCGTCTTCGGAGTGGTCTTCTTCGTGGCGGTCGAAGAGACGCTCTGGTTCTGCAGGCCGCCACCGGCCGTCAGACCCGCCTTCTTCGAGCACACCGGCCAGGCGCCCGGGCCCTGCTTCTGCAGCACGCGCTCGGCGACCGCGATCTGCTGCTCGCGGCTGGCCTGCGAGGCGTTCGAGGCGTAGCTGGTGCCACCGTAGGCGGCCCAGGTGGACTGGTTGAACTGCAGGCCGCCGTAGTAGCCGTTGCCGGTGTTGATCGACCAGTTGCCACCGCTCTCGCACTTCGCGACGGCGTCCCAGGTGGACTGCGACGCGGCGTTGGCCGGCAGGGCCAGGGCGAACGGGGCGGCGACGACCGCGCCGGCGAGGGCGACCCGCGCGACGTTGCGGCCGGTGGTGGACTTGCGGTGCTTGCCTCGGGAGCTAGCCATGTTCTTCGTCTCCAGCGACGCCTGCGCTGACTCCGGGGGCGGCGATCGGCCCGGCCGAGACTGCTCGGCCGGACGCCGGGTTCGCCGTCGTCGTCAGGCCCCTGCCCTGGTGCACGTGTCGGGGGTCGGAAGGCCCGCTGGGCAGGGTTCGGCGAAGCGGACTTCCGGTCTTGCTCGTCGGCTCGGGGGCGCCGACGAGGGGCCACGCTACGTAGCGGGAAACCGAGGACCAAACCATCGGCGAGTGGCCATCGTCATAGAAACGTCGGCAAGATCGCCGCGATTGCGGGGTTTTTCCAGCTCACTTCTTGATCGACGATGAGCTCTCCCCCGGAAATCCAATCACCCACGGTGAGACATGAGCCACGACTCACCCTATTGAGTGTTCACGGAACGTCCCCGAACGCATTCGATCAGTTCACATGGGCGCACCGAAAAGACCGCGCAAAGGCTCTGCACCTCGTCCGAAGAGCCCGAATTGCCCGGCGCGACATCTCTTGCCTCGTAGGCTGATCCCACACGTGATGGACAGGAGGCCGAGGTGGCTGAGACGTCGGTGGCCGAGGTGATGGCCGAGCTGGCCGCGCTCGAGGACCCGAAGGCGCGCAAGGTGAACGAGAAGCACGGTGACGATCACGGTGTGAACCTCGGCAAGCTGCGTGCGCTCGCGAAGCGGCTGAAGACGCAGCAGGAACTCGCGCGCCAACTCTGGGAGACGGACGACACCGCCGCGAAGCTGCTGGCGACCCTGATCTGCCGCCCGAAGGCGTTCGAGCGTGACGAGCTGGACGCCATGTTGCGTGCCGCGCGCACCCCCAAGGCGCACGACTGGCTCGTGAACTACGTGGTGAAGAAGAGTCCGCACGCCGAAGAGCTGCGCCTGGCCTGGTCCGCCGATCCGGATCCGGTGGTCGCGAGCGCAGGCTGGGCGCTGACCGCCGAACGCGTGGCGAAGAAGCCCGAGGGCCTCGACCTCGCGGAGCTGCTCGACGTCATCGAGGCGGAGATGAAAGGCGCCCCGGACCGCCTGCAGTGGGCGATGAACAGCTGCCTGGCCCAGATCGGGATCGGTCACGCCGAGCACCGCGCCCGGGCGCTCGACATCGGTGAGCGCCTGGAGGTGCTCAAGGACTACCCGACCCCACCGAACTGCACGTCACCGTTCGCGCCCATCTGGATCACCGAGATGGTGCGCCGCCAGCAGGAAACGTAGGAAGGCCTCGCCGCCACACACTCAGGCGCCGCCGGGAATGATTGATTTCATTTGACACTGAACTAATAGAGTGGACAAACGCCACGATGGGGGCCTCCTGCCGGGTAAGCAGGAGGCGCCCATCGACTCGGGACTACTCGTCCGGCGGGGTCACTCGGTGCGGAGGCCCGTCGGATGGGCGGCTCGGCCGAGCGCCGGGAGGGTCAGGGCCGTTACGACCAGGACCGCCGCTGCCGCGAACGCGAAGAGGCCGAGCATGCCTGGCAGGTCGAATACGATCTGATCCTTCCCGCTGTTCATGGCCACCGTCGTCAGCACGCCGAGCAGCATGCCGACCACCGTCGCCAGCGCCGTTGCGACGAGCATCGGCACCGCGTTCTGGAGGAGTTGCGACCACCACTGGGTTCGCCTCGGGACGCCCACCGCCGCGAGCACGGCCAGCGGCCTGCGCCGTTCCTGGATCTGCTCGGCCGCCGAGACGAACAGGCTGCACCCGATGAGCGCGAAGGTGAGCAGCGCACCTGCCAGCAGCGCGGCGCGGATCGCGGCCAGCGCCGACTCCTGGCCCGAGCCCGCGCCCCCTCCGCCTGCCGTCGTGATCCAGGCGCTGTAGTCGGCGAGGTGCGCCGCGGCGATGTTGCGGAAGCGCTCGTCCAGGTCCTTCGGGGCCGCCGGGTTGAGGCGGATGTCCACCTGCAGGTGCTGGACTTCCGCCGGGATGCCGGCGGCTGCGGCCGGGGTCAGCACCATCGCGATGTCGTAGTCGCCGAACACGACCGGCGCGGACGCCGGCCGCACCGACTCCGGCACGTTCCAGGCCGGTGGTGGCGTGCTGGAGCGGAACTCCCGTCCGTACGACGATTCCGCCAGCTCGACGCGCTCGGCGGGCCGTAGCGGGCTGTGGCCGGGCGGCGCGAACGCGTCGCCGTCCCGGCAGTCCGGCACCGTGAGCAGCCGGGCGATCTGCGCGCAGTCGGCGATGAGCAACCCAGCAGTCGCCCTGTCCTGCCCCGTGACCACGGCAATCGTCGCGACCCGCACTTCGTCGACGCCGGGCAGCGATCGCACCTCCTGCTCGATCCGCCCGATCTCGGCGGGCTCGGCCGGTCGTTCACCGGCGATTCGCCCGCTGGCCGACGCCGCTCGCACCGGGTCCTGCGAAGTGCCGCGGTCCGCGTGGTCGGCTTCTTCCGCCGCCATCAGTGTCTGCAGGGCGATCACGCCGGCGACCACGACCGCGATCGCGCTGACCGACCGCGCGGCGGGGCCGCTGGTCAGCTGCAGCCGTCCGATCGCCAGCTGCCACGCAGTCGGGCCGCCTCGCAGGCGTCCGACCGCGCGCTCGACGCACCACGGCAGCAGCACCGGGATCCCGACCAGCACGAGCACCACGGAGACGACGAACAGCGGCAGGTCGTCCATGCTGTCCAAACCCATGGCGACCGCCAGCAATCCCAGCAGGCCGAGTCCGAGCGGCACCAGGCGCCAGCCCAGGCGACGCCGCCGCGACACCGTCCGGCGGGTCACGTCCAGCGGGTCCGCGATGGTGTGCGTCAGCGAGCCGATCGTGACGATGACGGCGACGGCCGGGATACCGACGCTCACGAGCGCCGCGAGCCACCACACCGGGTTGATGTCGAACGCGAAGACGGCGGACTCCGCGACGGTCACTCCGCTGGCGAACGTCCGCCCGACGAGGAACAGCGCCCAGCCCAGCACGACGCCCAACACCGCGCCCGCCAGCGCTTCGCCCGCTGCCATCCGGCGGATCTGCTCACCGCTGGCACCGACCAGCCGCATTGCCGACAGCCGGCGCTGCCTCGCGGTCTCGGCCAGCCGCACGGTGGCCGCGACGTACACCACGATCGGCACCAGCAGAGCGGCCAGACCGAGGGAGAGGATGAGCCATTCGCTGGTCGAGAACGTCGCGCGGCTGTGTCCAGGGGCCTCCCCGAAGTGGTCCAACACGCCGCTCACGTTGCTGCCCCGCGGCGACAGCGCGTCGGTTCCGGCGTAGAAGAAGAGCTCATTGGGTTCGAGCAGGCCCTCGGCGCCGACCACGCCGACCACGTTGGGGAACCTCGGCTGCAGCAGCGCGCCGTCCGGCCCGGAGAGGAGCTCCTCCAACGCCGGCGAGACCACCACTTCTCCCGGCCGCGGGTTCTGGTGCAGCCCGGGAGCCACCGGCCCATCGGGGCGCTGGTTCTGCACCCACAGCCCCTGGACCCGCTCGTTCCGGAACTCCGTCGCGGTCTGCGCCACCAGCACCGAGGCGGCGTCCCCGGCGACGGCGCCGACACCCCACCTCGCGTCGAATCGGGCGTCGCGGGAGGAGGCGACGTTCGGGATCGATGCCGCCGCCAGCAGCAACGCCACGCCGAGCCCGACGCCCGCGGCGGTGACCACCAGCCGTCCCCATGACCGCCGGCCGGTCACCGCCAGGCGGAGCCCGAAGGCCAGGTCCCGCATCCAGTCCTGCGCAGTCGTCATCGGGCCACCCCGGTGAGCTGGGTGCTGCCGTCGCGGAGCACGACCTCCCGGTCCGCGTAGGCGGCGACGCGCGGTTCGTGGGTCACCAGCACCACCGCCGCGCGGGCGCCCCGCGCGGCGCGCGTCAGCAGCTTCATCACCTGCTCGCCGCCGGCGGAGTCCAGCGCGCCGGTCGGCTCGTCGGCGAAGATCACCGCGGGCTCGGCGACCAGCGCCCTGGCCAGCGCCGCGCGCTGGCCCTGCCCACCGGAGATGTCGCCGGGTCGCGAACCGGCCACGTCGGCGATCCCCAGCTCTTCCAGCCACAACGCGGCCTTGGACTCCGCTTCGCGGCGCGCCATCCCGGACAGCCGCAGCGGCAGCGCCACGTTCTCCCGCACCGTCAGCTCCGGCACCAGCTGCCCGAACTGGAAGACGAAGCCGAACTCCTCGCGGCGCAGGGCGCTCCGCCGCTCGTCGGACAGCGTCGTCAGTTCCGTGCCGCGGTAGCTGATCTGGCCCGACTGCGGCAGGCGGATGCCGGCCAAGCAGTGCAGCAGGGTCGACTTCCCGGACCCGGATGCGCCCATCACCGCGACGATCTCCCCCGCCGAGACGGACAGGGACACGCCGCGCAGCGCCGGCGTCGGGCCGAAGGACAGGTGCAGGTCCGTGCCGCGCAGCAGCGGTTCGGCTGCCGGCGCCTGGGTCACCGCTGGTTCGGTCACTGGGAAACCTCCTGGGCGAGCGGTTCGAGGCGGGTCACGGCGAGTTCGAGCCACCGCAGGTCCGCCTCCAGGTGGAAGAGGGCGTAGTCGTGCACCAACTGCTCGCCGGGTTCGGCTTCGGCCTTGCGGCGGGTCAGTTCGCGCATGCGGGCCAGGTGGGCGCCGCGCTGGCGGTCGAGCACCTCCGTCGCGTCGCGACCGGAGCGGACGGCGAGGACGACCTTGGCGTAGAGCGTGTTGTGGAGTTCCGCCACGGGCTTCTCCGGAGTGGACAGCCACTCCTCGATCCGGCGCCTACCGGCCTCGGTGATCGAGTAGCGCTTGCGGTCCGGTCCCCCGCCGGACTCGACTCCGTCCACTTCGACCAGTTCGTCCCGCAGCAGCCGGGACAGCGTCGAGTAGACCTGCCCGTAGGCCAGCGACTTGGCGTGCCCGAAGCTCTCGTCGTAGGCGCGCTTCAAGTCGTATCCGTAGCTGGGGCCACCTTCCAGCAGCCCCAGCAAGGTGAGACTGATCGACATGCCGGCAACTATACACGCGGTGTATATAGCAAGTGTATAGATGTCTGGATCAGGCGAATCCGCTGGTCAGGAGCGTTCGCGTTGCGGCACCACGGTGTACCGGGGATCCCGGACCGACGCGCGACCGGCCTCGAAGACGGCGTACCGCGTCGCGGCGGCGGCCGCGGTCAGGCCCAGCCCCGAGGCGATCGCGGCCGACCGGCTGCGCCCGGCGAACAGCGCCGCTCCCGCGCCGAAGGCGGTCAGCGCCCGGGCGGCGCGCCACACCGCGCCCGCGCGGCCCTGCCGGTAGACCTCGCCGACCAGCCCGATCCGCCTGTGCATGCTCTGCTCGGCGGCGAACTCCAGTGCCGCCCCGGCCACCGCCATCCGCCGCGCCGGGCCGGACTCGCCCGGCGCGGCGAGCATGCCGATCGCACCCGCGCTCGCCACGGCACTCCCGGCGAACAAGAACGGCAGCTCGCGGTACGCCTCGTGCCATCCCGGGACCGCCGTGTCGGCCAGCAGCACCGCGGTGTAGGTCGTCATCGCGGGCGCGATCACCCCGGCCGTGGTGGCCGCCGCGCGGCCCAGAACCGGGAGCCGCCCGGTGAGCTCGCTGGCCACGGCCACGCTCGACAACGCCGAGAACGGCGCCAGGATCCAAGACCCGACGCTCAGCGGCGAGGTCGGCTTCAGCACCCGGAGCATGTTCAGGAACCGCGCCGGGCGCCCGAGGTCGTGGATCAGCGCCCCGACGCTGGCCGTCGCGCCGACCGCCGCGGCCAGCCTGCCGGAGCGCGCCAGCCGCCGGTACCCGGCGAGGTCCGCGCACAACGCCATCGCCGACGACGCCCCCGCCAGCCCGCCGAGGTAGAGGTACGCGGGAACGTCCGGCACCTTCCACACCGGCTGCTTGAGCACCGGGCGCCCGTAGTAGGACCGGAACTCCGCCTCCGGCACCATCAGCCGGTCGCCGCGCTTCACCGCCTGCCCCCGAGGAAGCACCCGGCGATCACGGCCGCCGCGGTCAGCGCCGCGCCCGCCGCGTGCCGCCACATCGACGGCAGGTCCCGCGTCGTCACCACCGGGTCCGGCGGCAGCCCGTACACCTCGGGCTCGTCCAGCAGCAGGAAGAACGCGCCGTCGCCGCCGACCCCGTCGGCCGGGTCGTGCCCGTAGAGCCTGGCCTCGGTGATGCCCTGAGCGTGCAGCTCTTCGACGCGCAGTTGCGCGCGGTCGCGGAGTTCGTCGAGCGGGCCGTACTGGATGGACTCCGTCGGGCACGCCGTCGCGCAGGCGGGCATCAGCCCCGCGCCCAGCCGGTCCTGGCACAACGTGCATTTGGCCGCGCCGCCGGTGTCCGGCCGCACGTCGATCACCCCGTACGGGCAAGCAGGCACGCAGTAGCCGCAGCCGTTGCACACGTCGTCCTGCACCAGAACCGTGCCGTACTCGGTGCGGATCAGCGCGCCCGTCGGGCAGACGTCGAGGCATGCCGCGTGGGTGCAGTGCTTGCAGACGTCCGAGGACATCAGCCAGCGGACCTGGTCCTCGCCCATACCCGGCATGCCCAGGTCCACAGTGGACCCATGCTGTTCGACGAAGGCCACGTGCCGCCAGGTCGTCGCGCCGAGCGCGCCGGTGTTGTCGTAGGACATCCCGGTGAGGTCGAGGCCGTCCTCGGGCAGCAGGTTCCACTCCTTGCAGGCGACCTCGCACGCCTTGCACCCGATGCACACGCTGGTGTCGGTGAAGAACCCGACGCGGTCGGGGTGGTCCGACGGGTAGCCCGCCTCCCCCGCCGGGTCCGCAAGCGGTCCGCTCAACCGGTTCGATTCCACGCGCTCACTCGCCTCCTCGCCTCGGACTGTCGGCGTGCTCCATGCCGGTGCGCTCGGTGATCCCGGCCCGCCTCCGGTACTCCTCGACGTAGCGGACCAGCGCCGCGCCGCGCGGGCGGCGGCCCGGCCGGATGTCGCAGGCACCGGCCTTGGTCTCCATGATGTGCACGTTCGGGTCCAGCGCCACGTTGATCAGCTCGTTCGCCGCGTCGCCTGTCGTCAGGCCGTTCGGCCCCCAGTGCCACGGGATGCCGATCTGGTGGAGGGTGCGCTCGCCGTGGCGCAGCGGCCGCATCCGGGCGGTCACCAGGACGCGGCCTTCGATGGCGCTGCGGGCGGTGATCACGGTCGCCCAGCCCAGGTGCCGCAGCCCGCGCTCGGCCGCCAGCGCCGGGGAGACCTCCAGGAACATCGCCGGCGCCAGCTCGGACAGGTGCGCCAGCCACCGGCTCATGCCGCCCGCGGTGTGGTGCTCGGTGAGCCGGAACGTGGTGAACACGTACGGGAACACCTCGCTGCCGGGTTCGGCGCCGCTGGGCTGGTAGCGGTTCTCCGGCCGCGAGAACACCTGCCGCGCCGGATTCCGCTGCTGGGCGGCGTGGATCCGGTTTTCCAGCGGCGACTCCTGCGGCTCGTAGTGGGCCGGCAGCGGGCCGTCGACCAGCCCGGCCGGGACGTAGAGCCAGCCGCGCCCGTCGCTCTGCATGATGAACGGCTCGGTGCCCGCGATGCCCTCGGGCCCGGTGGCGTCCGGGTCGGGCAGGTAGTCCGGCTGCTTGGCCCGGTCGAAGTCCGGAATGTCGTGGCCGGTCCACTCGCCGCGCTCGTCGTCCCACCAGACGTAGGCCTTCCGGTCGCTCCACGGCCGGCCGTCCGGGTCGGCCGATGCCCGGTTGTAGAGCATCCGCCGGTTCGCCGGCCACGCCCAGCCCCACTCCGGCGCGACCCACGACTGCTCGCGGCCCGGGCGACGCCGCGCGGACTGGTTGATCCCGTCGGCGAAAACGCCGCAGTAGATCCAGCAACCGCAGCGGGTGGATCCGTCCGGGCGCAGCTGGGTGTAGGACGACAGCGGGTCGCCGGCGGCGTCGAAGCCGTTGATCTCCTGCAGCACGGCCGCCGCGCTCGGCTCGCGGATGTCGCCCTCGACCGGGTAATCCCAGGTCAGCTCCAGCAGTGCCCGGTCCCGCTCGGCGCCGGGTTCGAGCTTCTCCCGGAGCCGTCGCCCCAGGTGGTAGAAGAACCACAGGTCGCTGCGCTGATCCGCTTGCGGCTCAACGGCTTTGTGGTGCCACTGCAGCAGCCGCTGGGTGTTGGTGAAGGTGCCGTCCTTCTCGGTGTGCGCCGCGGCGGGCAGGAAGAACACCTCGGTGCCGATGTCCTCGGTGCGCATCTCGCCGGTCTCGATCTCCGGGCCGTCCAGCCAGAAGGTGGCCGTCTCGATCAGGTTGAGGTCGCGCACCACGAGCCAGTCCAGGTTCGCCAGGCCCATCCGCTGCTGGCGGGCGTTCGCCGTGCCCACCGCCGGGTTCTCGCCGACGACGAAGTAGCCCTTGCAGCGCCCCTCGATCTGGTCGATCGCGGTCTGGAAGGTGCCGTGGTCGCCGGTCAGCCGCGGCAGCCGGTCGAAGCAGAAGTCGTTGTCGGCCGTGGCGTGCTCGCCCCACCACGCCTTGAGCAGGCTGACCAGGTAGGACCGCATGTTGCCCCAGTAGCCGCGCGCGAGCTCGTCAGGCGCGACGAAGGAGTCGAGGTCGAAGTCGGCGTGCGCGTGCGGCATCGGGATGTAGCCGGGCAGCAGGTTGAACAGCGTCGGGATGTCGGTCGAGCCCTGGATGCTGGCGTGCCCGCGCAGCGCCAGGATCCCGCCTCCGGGCCGGCCGATGTTGCCCAGCAGCAGCTGCAGGATGGAGGCGGCGCGGATGTACTGCACGCCCACCGTGTGGTGCGTCCAGCCGACCGCGTAGGCGATCGCCGTGGTGCGGTCCCGGCCGGAGTTCGCCACGAGCTGCTCGGCCACCCACTCGAAGTCCTCACGCGGAACCCCGCACACCTCCTCCACCATTTCCGGCGTGTAGCGCGCGTAGTGCCGCTTGAGCAGCTGGAACACGCAGCGGGGATGCTGCAGCGTCGGGTCGGTCTCGGCGCGACCGCGGTAGACCGGGCCGCCCGCTCCGGTGCGCTCCGGGCGGCTGGCGTCGCGCTCGCGTCCGTGCGTCGTCGTGGGCACCGCGGTCTCCGGGCCGTGACCGCCGACCGAGGGCACCGCGGAACTGCCCTCGTACTGCCAGGTCGTCGTGTCGTAGCTGCCCGCTTCGGGGTCGAAGCCGGAGAAGACGCCGTCGAGGTCCTCCGTGTCGCGGAAATCCTCGCCCACGATCATCGGGGCGTTCGTGTAGGCCACGACGTAGTCGTGGAAGTAGGCGTCGTTGGTCAGGACGTGGTTGATCAGCGCGCCGAGGAACGCGATGTCGCTGCCCGCGCGCAGCGCGACGTGCCGGTGCGCCAGCGCCGAGGTGCGGGTGAAGCGCGGGTCGACGTGGATGATCGTGGCACCGCGCCGCTTCGCCTCCATCACCCACTGGAAGCCGACCGGGTGCGCCTCGGCCATGTTGGACCCCTGGATGAGGACGCAGTCGGCGTTGGCGAGGTCCTGCTGGAACGTGGTGGCGCCGCCGCGCCCGAACGAGGTGCCCAGACCGGGCACCGTGGAGGAGTGTCAAATGCGGGCCTGGTTCTCCACCTGGATCGCGCCGAGGGCGGTGTAGAGCTTCTTCATGAGGTAGTTCTCCTCGTTGTCGAGGGTCGCTCCTCCGAGGCTCGCGATGCCCGTCGTGCGCCGCAGCGGCCGGCCGTCGGCGTCGGCGTCCTGCCAGGTGGCGGCCCGGGTGGCCAGCACCCGGTCGGCGATCATGTCCAGCGCGGTGTCGAGGTCGAGGTCCTCCCACCCGGTGCCGTGCGGGCGGCGGTAGCGGACCTTGGTCTGCCGCAGCGGCGAGGTCACGAGCTCGCGGCTCGCCGAGCCCTTGGGGCACAGCCGGCCGCGGCTGATCGGCGAATCGGGATCGCCCTCGATCTGGGTTACGGCGCCGTCCTGGACGAAGACCCGCTGGCCGCAGCCCACCGCACAGTACGGGCACACCGAACGGACCACCGCGTCGGCGTCCTCGGTGCGTGCCCGCCGCTCATCGGTGCGCCGCGACCGGGCCGCTGGGCCCCTGCCCAGCGGGTCCGCCCCGGTCAGCTGGCGAACCACCGGCCAACGCAACCACTCCGCCATCACCGTTCTCCCCACACGCGTGGTTCCAGGAGAAACCCGGCGGCCGGGCGATGCAAGCCCAGCGCTCGCATCGGTAATCGGCGCGCTTGACCCGGGCCGGAGCCGGGACGAATCTGGCAGGTATGACGGCCGCTGCGGCGGAGAACCCGGCTTCCCGGCCCCAGGACCGCCGCCATCGCCGGACCATGCGCACCCGCGCGGCCATCGAAGCGGCGGCCCTGAAGCTGTTCGCCGAGCAGGGCTTCGCCAGCACCACGGTGGAGCAGATCGCCGAGGCCGCCGACATCGCCCCGCGCACGTTCTTCCGCCACTTCCCCAGCAAGGACGCCGTGCTCTTCGGCGACCCGGGCCGCGAGACCGAACGGATGCGCGAAGTGCTGGCCGCCCGGCCCGCCGGCGAGCACCCGATGCGATCGCTGGCCGCGGCGCTGCTGGACGCGGCCGAACGCATCGAACAGGACCGCGCGCAGCACCTGATGCGCGCCGAGCTGCTGGACGGCCTCGAGCACGCCGGCGACTACGAACTGCACCTCATCAGGCAGCGCTGGGTAGAGGACATGGCCGCGCTGGTCGCGGAGCGGACGGGCGCCGGCGGCGACGACCCGCGCACGGTCGCCTACTCGATCACCCTGATGAGCTGCTTCGGCTCGGCCATGCACAGCTGGCTGGTCGGCACCGGCGGCACGCCGTTGCGCGAGATCCTCGCCCAGGTGCTGGACGAGACCGCCGGTGGCCTGGCCCAGGCCGCCGACGTGGTCGGTTCGGCGGTCCGGGGTTCGGCGCGCTGAGGGCCCGTCAGTAGAGGCCGTTGGCGTAGGACGGGCCGTAGTAGCGCTCCAGTTCCGCCAGCGAGTCCTCCGGGCGCTCCAGGAACTTGGCGATCTGCGCGCGGGAGGCCACGGCGTCCGGCTCCCACGTTTCGGACTTCCACAGCGCGGAGCGCAGGAACGCCTTCGAGCAGTGGTGGAAGACCTCGTCGATCTCCACCACCAGCGCCAGCGTCGGGCGGTGGCCCTTGACCACCATCTCGTCGAAGAACGGCGCGTCGCGCACCAGCCGCGCGCGGCCGTTGATGCGCAGGGTGTCGCCGCGGCCGGGGATGAAGTAGATCAGGCCGACGTGCGGGTTCGACAGCACGTTGCGGAAGCCGTCGACGCGCCGGTTGCCCGGCCGGTCCGGGATGGCGATCGTCCGGTCGTCCAGCGCCAGCGTGAACCCGGCCGGGTCGCCCTTCGGCGAGACGTCGCACGTGCCGTCCGCGGCGGAGGTGGCGATCAGGCAGAACGGCGAGGCCGCGAGCCACTGCCGGTCCAGCTCGTGCAGGCCGGGGCGCGCCTTGTCCGCGACGCGCTGCAGCGGCTCGCCGACGATCTCGCGCAGTTCGTCGACCGACGTGATCTCCACCAGACCAGTGAGCTCCATGGCTTCTCCATAAGATCGATCTTCCGCCTCAGACCGTACGGCACCGGGGAGCGCCGCCGAGAGTGGTTTTCGTCGCTGCGATCGGTTCAGAGGTCGAGCACGACCCGGCCCGTCGCGCGGGAGGTGCAGATCGCCATCCGGTCGTCCTCGGCCCGGCCCCGGCGGTGGACCTCCCCGGCGAGGACCCGGACGTGGCAGGTGCCGCAGAAGCCCTGGCGGCAGGAGTAGGGCACCTGCGGCAGGACCTCGCCGATCACGTCCAGCGCCGACCGGTCCGCGGGCACCTCGACGGTCTCGCCGGTGCGGGCCAGCTCGACGGTGAACGGGCGGCCGTCGACGATCGGCGGCGCCGAGAACCGCTCCCAGTGCAGCGAATCCGCCGCGCTGCCGGGCAGATCGACCCGCACGCCGGTGATCATCGGGATCGGCCCGCAGCAGTACACCGCCGCGTCGGGCGGGCAGTGCTCCAGCAGTTCCGCGCCGGAGGCCGGGATGCCGAACTCGGTGTCCGGCCGGATCCAGACGCGCGCCGGGTCCAGCGCCGTCAGCTCGCCGAGGAACGGCATCGACTCGCGCGACCGTCCGGTGTAGACCAGCCGCCAGTCCGCGCCGCGCGCCGCGGCGGTGCGGACCATCGGCAGGATCGGCGTGATGCCGATGCCGCCCGCGATGAACAGGTAGCGCGGCGCAGTGACGAACGGGAACGCGTTGCGCGGCCCACGCGCGACGATCCGGCTGCCGGAGCGGATCTCGTCGTGGATCTCGCGCGATACGCCGCCGTCGGCCAGCCGCCGGACCGCGATCCGGTAGTGCCCGCGTTCGCCGGGATCCCCGCACAGCGAGTACTGCCGCTTGCGGCCGGAGGGCAGCACGACGTCGAGGTGCGCGCCGGGCTGCCAGGTCGGCAGCGGCGCGCCGCTCGGGCTCGTCAGCCGCAGGCTGATCACCTCGTCCGCTTCGGCGCGCACCTCCGACACCAGCAGCGGGATGTCGCGGTCCACCGGCCGGACCGGCGGGTGGTCACGGCGGTCGTTGCGGTGCAGCCATTCCACGGCGGTGGTCAGCTTGTCGAGCGCCCAGAGGAACCGGTCCGGGCCCGCGTGGGTGAGCGCCGGCGGCACGGCGCGATCGACCTCGGCCATCAGTGCTCGGCCGCCTGCGCGGCGGGCGACTTCGCCAGGTACGCCACCGCCTGGCTGGTCGAACCGTGCTGCGACGGGTGGTAGGAACGGCGGAAGTAGGGCGGGATCGCCTTCAGCATCTGCCAGTAGCCGGGCGTCAGCCCGAGGCGCCCGGTGCGCAACATGTCGCGGAAGCGCGGCTTGCGGCGGCCGCGCAGCACCGGGTCGTGCGCCATCAGGTAGCGGACACCTCGCGCCCACAGGATGGCCAGCACCGTGATCGCGATCGCCATCGTCCGGCAGCGTTGCAGGTAGCCGCCGTCGACGTGCATGTAGAGGTCGTAGGCGACCGACCGGTGCTCGACCTCCTCGGCACCGTGCCAGCGCAGCAGGTCGAGCATCGTCGGGTCGGCGCCTGCGGCGTCGAGCTCCGCCGCGTCCAGCACCCACTGGCCGAGGAACGCCGTGTAGTGCTCGATCGCCGCGATCATCGCCAGCCGCTGCACCAGCCACGACTCGGCGCGCTTGCCGGTGTGCGGCCGGTCGCCGAGGATCTTGCGGAACATCCAGCCGACCTGCGCGACGTAGGGCCGGGTGTCCAGGCCGTGCGCGTCGAAGTGGTCCAGCACGCCCTGGTGCGACTCGGCGTGCATCGCCTCCTGGCCGACGAAGCCGCGGACGTCCTCCAGCAGCCGGTCGTCCTTGATCAGCGGCATCGCCTGCTTGAAGACCTCCACGAACCAGCGCTCGCCCTCCGGCAGCACCAGGTGCAGGAAGTTGATCATGTGGGTGGCGAACGGCTCACCGGGAATCCAGTGCATCGGCAGCTGGGCCCAGTCGAAGGCGACATCGCGGGCCTGCAACGCGACGCGGTCCGGCTCCCCTGGATCGATCTGCGACATCTCCGGCCTCCTCGAATCAGCGGGGCGTCAGGTCGGCCCGGGCCGCCGCGCGCAGCAGCCCGGGGGTCAGGCGGGACAGCACCAGGCCGACCTTGGCTTCGGCGGTGATCGGCGCGACCGCGGCGTCGCGCCGGACCGCGCGCAAGATCTCCGCGGCGGCTCGCTCGGGAGTGAAGTTCCGCCGCTGGTAGAGCTGCTTGGCCGCGCGGCGGAGCCGGTCCTGCTCGGCGTCGGCGACGCCGACGAACCGGGTGCTGCCGGTGATCCCGGTGTTGATCAGCCCGGGGCAGATCGCGGTCACCTTGATCCCGTCGGCGGCCAGCTCGGCGCGCAGGCATTCGCTGAGCGCCAGCACCGCCGCCTTCGTGGTGCTGTAGGCCGGGAGCAGCTTCGACGGCAGGTACGCGGCGGCGGAGGCGACGTTGACGATCCGCCCGCCCTCGCCGCGGTCGATCATCTGCCCGGCGAACAGCCGGCAACCGTGGATGACGCCCCACAGGTTGATGTCGATGACACGTTCCCAGTCCGCCACCTCGGTGTCCACGAAGGACCCGGCGACGCCGATGCCCGCATTGTTCACCACCACGTCCGGGGTGCCGAGTTCGGCGTGCACGTGCTCGGCGAAGCTCTCCATGCCCGCCTGGTCGGCCACGTCGACGCGGTAGGAGGTGGCGCCCGCGCCGGTGCGCGCGACCAGCTCCGCGGTGGCCTTGGCGGCGGCCTCGTCGATGTCGGCGGTGACCACGTGCGCGCCTTGCGCGGCGAAGGCCAGCGCCGTCGCCCGGCCGATCCCGCCGCCCGCGCCGGTGATCACCACCAGCCGGTCCTGGAAGTGGTGGCGCCCCGGGCGGATCCGGGCGGCCCGCAGGGCTCGCGGCTCCGCGCCGCCTTCGACGTGGTCGACGAGTTCCGCGGCGCACCGCGCGACGAGCTCCGGCCGGCTTCGCGGCAGCCAGTGGCCGCCCGGCAGCCGGCGCACCCGCAGGTTCGGCACCCACGGCGCGATTCCGGTCTGCAGGGGTGTCGACACGAACGGATCGCCACCGGGCGCGAGGACCTGCACCGGGATCTCGGCGCGGCGCTCCCCCGGTTTGCCCAGCCGGGACCGCATGTTCGCCCGGTACAGCTGCAAGCCGTGCAGGCCGTCGGACAGCGCGGGGCGCGTCGGGTTCGCCGCCGTGCGGGGATCGAGCCGCTCCAGCGCACCGATCAGCTTGGGCAGCGCCCCGGTCCGCCACGCCAGCTCGGGCAGGACCGGGAGCTGGAAGAAGCCGATGTAGCCGGAGAAGATCAGCTGCGCGACCAGGTCGCGCAGCCCGCGCGGCGTGGGCCGGTGCAGCTTGGCCCGCATCCAGCGGCCCACGTGGTCCAGGCAGGGCCCGGAGATCGACGTGAACGAGGCGAACCGGTGGGCCAGCCGCGGATCGGTGACCGCATGCCAGGCCTGGACCGAGCCCCAGTCGTGGGCCAGCAGGTGCACCGGCCGGTCCGGGCTCACCGCGTCGGCGACGCGGCGCAGGTCGTCGGCGAGCCGGTCCAGCAGGTAGGCGTCGGTGCCGCGGGGCTTGTCGGACTCCCCCGCCCCGCGCACGTCGTAGGTGACCACCCGGTACCGCTTGGACAGCGCCGCCACCGCGCCGTCCCAGATCGAGCGGTCGTCGGGGTAGCCGTGCACCGCGAGCAGCGTCGGGGCGGCCGGGTCGCCGTGCTCCCGCACGGCCAACCGCAGCCCATCGCCGGTGTCGATCCACCTGCCGGAATCCGCTTCGCGCGGCGTGCGAGCCATACCCCGCAGAGTACAGACCTTGTCAACAGTCATTGTCACAGTCGACTTGTTCCGGCGCTCGGCCGGCGCGCCGATTTCGCGCGAAATCGGCGTTCCCCACGCCTACCGGTTGGCGATTTCGCGCGAAATCGCCAACCCGCGCCCCCGGCGGCTTCGCCGCGTCCAGGGCAGAAGTCCGGACGTGCCTCATTTCCGCACAGCCGCATCCGAAACAGGCTCTATAGTCCGGGGCATGGTCGATCCGCGGCAGCTGGTGCCGGGCACCGACCGGGTGCTGGCCGATCCCGAGGTGGCCGCTGCGGAAGGGCGGCTGGGCCACCGGCTGGTCAAGCAGGCCGTGCACGCGGCGCAGGAACGCGCCCGCAGCGGCGAGATCGCGCCCGACCGGGTCGTCGCGGAAACCCTTGCCGCGCTACCGGAATCCGCGTCGAGCATCCGGCCGGTGCTCAACGCGACCGGCGTCCTGCTGCACACCAACCTCGGCCGCGCGCCGCTGTCGGACGCGGCGATCCACGCCCTGCAACAGGCCGCCGGGACCACGGACGTCGAACTCGACCTGCACACCGGCCGGCGCGGCCCGCGCGGCGCGGCCGCCATCGCCGCGCTGCTGGCAGCCGTGCCGCGCGCCGAAGCCGCGCACGTGGTCAACAACGGCGCCGCAGCGGTCGCCCTGACCGCGACCGCGCTCGCGCAGGGCCGCGAAATCGTGTTGGCACGCGGCGAAATGGTCGAGATCGGCGACGGGTTCCGCATCCCCGAACTGCTCACCGCCACCGGAGCCCGGCTGCGCGAGGTCGGCACCACCAACCGGGTCCGGCTCGACGACTACCGAGCGGCGCTCGGAGCGGACACCGGCTTCGTCCTCAAGGTGCACCCGTCGAACTTCGTGATCACCGGTTTCACCTCGTCCGTGCCGGTGGCCGCGCTGCGCGAACTCGGGGTGCCCGTGGTCGCCGACATCGGGTCGGGCTTGCTGCACCCGCATCCCGCCCTGCCGCGGGAACCCGATGCGACCACGGCGCTTTCCGACGGCGCGGATCTGGTCATCGCCAGCGGCGACAAGCTCCTCGGCGGCCCGCAGGCCGGACTACTGCTGGGCGGGGCCGAGATCGTGCACCGCCTCCGGCGGCATCCGCTGGCGCGTGCGCTGCGCGTCGACAAGCTCACCCTCGCCGCGCTGGAGGCCACCGTCCGGGGTCCGAGCACGCCGACAGCGCAGCGGCTCCGGCAGGACCGAGCCGACCTGTTGCGCCGGGCCGAACGGCTCGCGGATCTGCTGAGCGCCGCCGGTGTCCCGGCCTCGGCTCAGCACAGCGAGGCGACCGTCGGCGGCGGCGGAGCCCCCGGCGTCACGCTGCCCAGCGCGGCCGTCGCTCTCCCCGATCGCTTCGCGAAACTCCTGCGCGAAGGACACCCTCCCGTCCTCGCCCGCATCGAACGCGACCACTGCCTGCTCGACCTGGCCGCGCTGGCCCCCGAACACGACGAACCGCTGCATCGCGCGGTGCTGGCGGTGGCCTGATGCACGTCATCGCCACCGCAGGGCACGTGGACCACGGCAAGTCCACGCTGATCCGCGAGCTGACGGGGATGGAGCCGGACCGGTGGGCGGAGGAGCGCCGCCGGGGCCTGACGATCGACCTCGGGTTCGCGTGGACCCGGCTGCCGGACGGCTGCACCGCGGCCTTCGTCGATGTGCCCGGCCACGAGCGGTTCGTGCCGAACATGCTGGCCGGGGTCGGGCCGGTGCCCGCGGTGCTGTTCGTCGTCGCCGCCGACGAGGGCTGGATGCCGCAGTCCGGCGAGCACCTGGACGCCCTGACCGCGCTCGGCGTCCGGCACGGCCTGCTCGCCGTCACCCGCTGCGACCTGGCCGATCCCGGCCCAGCCACCGAGCAGGCCCGCGAACGGCTGCGCGGCACGTCGCTCGCCGGCATCCCCGCCGTGCACGTCAGCGGCCGCACTGGTGCCGGTCTGGGCGAGCTGCGGCACCAGCTCGACGAGCTCGTCCACCGGCTCCCCGCGGCCGACCCGGATGCCGATGTGCGGCTCTGGGTGGACCGCGCGTTCACCATCCGCGGCGCCGGAACGGTCGTGACCGGCACCCTCCCGGCGGGAACCCTCCGCGAAGATGCCCGGCTCCGGCTGCATCCCGCCGGTGTGGAAGCGACGGTCCGGGGCCTGCAGGCGCTCGGCTCATCCGAACACCAGGTCGGCGCCGTCGCGCGAGTGGCGGTCAACCTCCGCGGCGTGAACCTCGACCAGGTGCGGCGCGGCGACGCGCTGCTGACCCCGGACCGGTGGCTGACAACCGACGTCCTCGACGTCCGGCTCCACCGGGCGGCCTCGCCTGCTTCCGCCGGCACCGGAGCGGAACCACGTCTCCCCCGCGACCTGGTGCTGCACATCGGCGCGGCGGCGGTCGGGGCTCGCGTCCGGCCGCTCGGCCATGACACGGCGCGGCTGACGTTGCGGACCCCGCTGCCCCTCCGCATCGGCGACCGCGCCCTGCTGCGCGATCCGGGAAACCGGTGCATCTGCGGCGGACTCGTGGTGCTCGACGTCCGCCCGCCGCGGTTGACCAGGCGCGGAGCGGCCCGCGCGCGGGCGGCCGAACTGGACACCATGGACGGCCGCCCGGACGGCGCGGCCGAGCTACGACGCCGCCGCCTGGCCCGCGCCGACGATCTGCGCGCGATGGGCACCACCCCGCCCGGTCCCGGGCCTTGGCTGCTGGACGAGGAGCACCGCGACGAACTCGCCAGCCGCCTCGACGGCCTGCTGGCACGGCACCACGAGACGCACCCGCTGGACGACGGCATGCCCGCCGAAGCCGCCCGCCGCGCCCTCGACCTGCCCGATCCGGACCTGTTGCCCCCGATCGCCCGAGCAGCCGGGATCGCTCTGCGCGAAGGGCGATTGCACAAGGGCCGGAGCCGGTTGCCCGAGCACGTGCAGCGCGCGGTGGAGACGATCCGGAGCGCGCTCGTCGACCACCCGTTCCAAGCCCCGACCGCCGGCGAACTCTCTGAACTGGGCCTCGGCGAGAAGGAACTCGCCGCAGCGGCGCACGCCGGCGCACTACTGCGCCTGGCTCCCGGCCTGGTGCTCCTGCCGGGCGCCGACGAGGCCGCCGTGGCACGGCTGGCGCGGCTACCCGAGCCGTTCACGCTCAGCCAGGCCAGGCAGGCGCTGGACACATCGCGCCGCGTTGCGGTTCCCTTGCTGGAACTGCTCGCTCGCCGCGGCCGGACGCAACGGCAGGCCGACGGCACCCACCGCGTTGTTTCCCCACCCCCGGCCCCGGGAAATACCGAGGGCAACCCGACGCCACGGCGATGAGCAGGACTTCTGCGATCTTGCGCCCATCACCGCATGGTGAACACCGGCGGCGCTCGGGCGCCGGGGCGATGGGAGGCAACCATGCCGCGGAAGATCTGGACCGGCTCCATCAACTTCGGCCTCGTCACCATCCCGGTCGGGCTCTACGCCGCGACCGAGGACCACACCATCCAGTTCCACCAGTACGAGCGGGGGACCGCCGACCGGATCCGCTACAAGCGCGTCAACGAGCGGACCGGCGAGGAAGTCGGCTTCAACGACATCGTCAAGGGCCGCGAGTTCGACGGCGGGGTCATCACCGTGGAGCAGTCCGAACTCGACGAGATCGCCCCCGGTCGCTCCCGCACCATCGATATCACCACGTTCGTCGACCTCACCGAGATCGACCCGGTGCACTTCCAGAAGACCTACTGGCTGGCCCCCAACAGCAAGGAGCACTACCGGCCGTACAACCTGCTGCGCCGGGCGATGCACGAGACCAGCCAGGCCGGGATCGCGACCTTCGTGCTGCGCGGCAAGCAGTACCTCACCGCGGTGCGCGCCGACGACACCGTGCTGGCGCTGAACACCCTCTTCTTCGCCGACGAGGTCCGCGACCCGGGCGAGCTGATCGGCGACGAGGGCGAGCAGGCGAAACCGTCGGAGAAGGAACTGCAGATGGCGACCACGATCATCGAGTCGATGAGCGGGCCGTGGGAACCGGAGCAGTACGAGGACACCTACACCGCGAAGGTCGAGGAGCTGCTGGCGGAGAAGGCGCACGGCGGCGAGGTGACGGCGGCGGAGGAGCCGCCGAAGCCGACGGATGTCATCGACCTCACCGAGGCATTGCGGCGCAGCGTCGACGAGGCCCGGAAGGGCCGCAAGCCCGCGCGGGCGGAGGAGGACCTGTCGGAGCTGAACAAGGCCGAGCTCGACGACCGGGCGAAGCAGCTGGGCATCAAGGGCCGCTCCAAGATGAAGCGCGCCGAACTCGAAGAGGCGGTGGCCGCGGCCACCCGGAAACCCACCGGCACCGAAGGACGCCGTTCCCGCAAGGCCTCCTGACCACAGTGGACGATCCGTCGAGGAGGTCCGCTTCGAGTTGCCCGGCCCTGGGGCGCCGCTGAAACTCGTGCCGGTGACCGCCCCGCCCGAGCGCGAAGCGGGGCGACGCGGATTCGGCAGCGGAAGGGCTGGGACATGGCACGGTTCGGGCATTACGACGCGGTCGTCGTGGGTGCCGGCTTCGCGGGGCTGGCCGCCGCGCACGAGCTCCTGCGCGCGGGGCTGACCGTGCGGGTCCTGGAGGCGCGGTCGCGCGTCGGTGGCCGGGTGTTCACGCGGTACCTGCCGGACGGCACGCAGCTCGACCTCGGCGGGCAGTGGATCGGCCCGACGCAGCTGAACATGGTCGAGCTCGTGCGCCGCTACGGCATCGAGACCTACCCCACCCCGGGGCACGGCGCGATGATCGTCGACTACGGCGGCCAACGGCTCGGCGACTCCCCGCAGGAGGTCCTCGACGTCTTCGCCGAGATCGACTCCATGGCCAAGCAGATCCCGGTGGAGCAGCCGTGGTCCGCTCCGCAGGCAGCGGAATGGGACAGCCGGACGTTCGCATCCTGGCTCGCCGACTCCGGTTGCTCGGACGTGGCGGCCAAGTTCGTCGACCGCGTCATCTCCGGAGGGCTGCTCGCAGGCAGCGCCTCGGAAACGTCCGTGCTGGAGACGATGTTCTACATCGCCAGCGCCGGTGGCGTGGAGCCGCTGCTGGGCTACGGCGGCGGAGCGCAGGACACGCGGATCGTCGGTGGCGCGCAGCAGATCGCGAACTGCATGGCGTCCGACCTGCCCGCGGGAACGGTGCACCTCAGCGACCCGGTCCTGCGCATCGAGCACGACGGTTCGGGCGCGCGCCTGGTCACCCGCCTCGGCGAGCATTGGGCCTCGCGCGTCGTCATCGCGGTTCCGCCGATGCTCGCGGGCCGCATCCAGTACGACCCGCCGCTGCCCGCGCTGCACGAGGGCGTGTTCCAGCGGATGCCCGCGGGAACGGCGATGAAGGTCCACGCCGTCTACCCGGAGCCGTTCTGGCGCGCCGACGGCCTGTCCGGGGTGGCCCGGTCGACCACCGGCGTGCTCACCGAGACGGTGGACAACACGCCGCCGGGTGCGCCCAGGGCCGTGCTGACCGCCTTCGCCTACGGCGACGAGGCCATCATGCTGCGTCGATGCGCCCCGGAAGAACGTCGCCGGCTCGTCCTGGGCCAGCTCGGAGACCTCTTCGGCAGCCGAGCGCTGCACCCCGACGAACTCGTCGAATTCGACTGGCTCGCCGAGGAGTGGACCCGCGGCTGCTTCTCCGGGCACTTCATCCCGGGCGGCTGGACCGCGTTCGGGGCGGCGCTGCGCAAGCCCGTCGGGGCGCTGCACTGGGCGTGCACCGAAACCGCGGTGCGGTGGAACGGCTACTTCGACGGCGCGGTGGAATCCGGGCGGCGCGCGGCAGAGGAGATCCGCCTGGCCCTGCAGGGCTAGCCGTCAGGCGTCGAAGTCGACCGTGACCTCGTCGGTGGTCGGCAGCGACTGGCAGGTCAGGACGAAGCCCTCCGCCACCTCGGATTCCTCCAGGGCGAAGTTGCGGCGCATCCGGACCTCCCCGCACGTGACCTTCGCACGGCAGGTGCCGCAGACGCCGCCCTTGCACGCGAACGGCAGGTCGGGGCGGACACGCTGGGCCGCGTCCAGGACCGGGACGTCGCGGGGCAGCGACATCGGCGTCGACCGGCCGTCGAGCACCACCGTGACCTCGCTGGTCGGGCCCTCGACCACCGGCTCCTCGTGGCGCGCCGGCTCCGGCGGGACGTCCTCGACGTAGAACAGCTCCTGGTGGATCTGCCCGGTGGCGACGCCGCATTCGCGCAGCACGTCCTGGGCGTCGCTGACCATGCCGTACGGCCCGCACAGCCACCACTGGTCCACCGAACCGGCATCGACCACTGTGGACAGCAGTGCCCGGATCTTCGCCGCGTCCAGCCGGCCGGTGAACAGCTCCGACTCCCGCGGCTCCCGCGAAAGCACGTGCACCAGCTCCAGCCGCGCCGGGTAGCGGTCCTTCAGGTCGGCGAGCTCGTCGGCGAACATCACCGTGTCGCTGCGCCGGTTCCCGTAGAGCAGCGTCACGGTCGCGTCCGTCTCGCGCAGCACCGACGCGGCGATGGACAGCACGGGCGTGATGCCCGATCCGGCGGCGACGCACACATGCCGCTCATGCGCGGTCAGGTCCGGGGTGAAGCCGCCGACCGGCGGGAGTACCTCGATCTCGTCGCCGGGCCGCACCTCCTGCACCAGCCAGCTGGAGAACAGCCCGCCCGGCACGTGGCGCACGCCGATCCGCGGCGCCGCGCCGTGCGGGGCGCAGATCGAGTACGACCGGCGCTCCTCGCGGCCGTCCACCCGGCGGCGCAGCGTCAGCGACTGGCCCGGCCGGAAGGCGAACTCCTCGGCGAGCTCCGGCGGGACGTCGAAGCTGACCGCGACCGCGTCCTCGCACAGCCGCTCCACGTGGCTGACCCGCAGCGGGTGGAAGGTCGTGCGACGGCGGCCGGGACGCTCGGTGGCGGCCGGGGCGGGCGCGTCGACGGGGGCGGGACGGACCACGTCAGATCTCCTTGATGTGCTCGAAGGGTTCGCGGCACGAGCGGCACCGGCGCAGCGCCTTGCACGCCGTCGCGCCGAACTGCGAGACCTGCTCGGTGTCCGGCGAACCGCACTGCGGGCAGCGGACCTGGGCGCGCGGCGCCGTCAGCGTCAGCGGCACCGGGCCGGGCGAGCGCTGCGGGGCGGCGCCCGGCGGGGCGATGCCGTAGTCGGCCAGCTTCCGCCGGCCGGCCGGGCTGATCCAGTCGGTGGTCCACGGCGGGTCCAGCACCGTGCGCACCTCGACGTCGGCGAAGCCGGCTTCGCGCAGCCGGTGGCTGAGATCCGCGCGCATCTCGCGCATCGCCGGGCAGCCGGAGTAGGTGGGCGTGATCGACACGACCACCGTCCCGTCCCCGGTCATCTCGACGTCGCGCAGGACCCCGAGGTCGGCCAGCGTCAGCACCGGCAGCTCCGGGTCGGTGACCGACTCGGCGACCGCGCGGGCGTGCCGGAGGTCCGGCTTCGTGCTCGTCACCACGTCGCCTCCGGGTGCGCTCGGGCCAGGCTCTGCAGCTCGGCCAGCAGGAAGCCCAGGTGCTCGGTGTGGACGCCGTCCCGGCCGGTCCGCCCGGCAACCCCGGCCAGCGCCGACGCATCGGGTCGCCGCAGGGTGGCCGCGGCGATGACCTGGTCCAGGACGTCGTCGAACTCGGCTCGCGCCTGCGCCGGATCGGTGCCGACACCGGCCGCGACCATCTCCCGGTCGGTCGCGTTCGGCGCGAAGAGCTCGTCGACCAGCGGCCACACACCGTCGAGCCCTTGTTGCATCCGCGCGTGCGACACCTCGGTGCCGTCGCCGAGCCGGACCGCCCACTGCGCCGCGTACTCGCGGTGGTAGGCCAGCTCCTTGACGCCCTTGGCCGCGATCGCCGCCAGCACCGGGTCGCGGGACTCGGCGAGCCGGGCGAACAGCGCCAGCCGCCACGTCGCGAACACCAGCAGCCGGGCGATGGTCTGCGCGAAGTCGCCGTTCGGCGGCTCGACCAGCCGCACGCTGCGGAACTCCCGCTCGTCGCGGAAGTACGCCAGCTCGTCCTCGTCGCGCCCGCTGCCGTCGGCCTGCCCGGCGCGGGACAGCAGCAGCCGCGCCTGGCCCAGCAGGTCGAGCGCGATGTTGGCCAGCGCCAGCTCGTCCTCCAGCTCCGGCGCGTGGGTGACCCACTCGGTCAGCCGCTGCGAGGCGATCAGCGCGTCGTCGCCGAGCATCAGGCAGTACCGGGCGAACGCGGCGCCGTCGACGCCCTCCGGCAGCGTGGTGTCCACTCCGGACAGCGGGTCGTCGAAGCCGGTGCCGAAGGCCCAGCGGGACTCGCCCTCCGGCTCCGCCGCGGTCAGCGCCTCGTAGGCGTTGTCGAACGACATTGGGGTGACCTCACCTGATCTCCAATCGGCGGACAACCTGGCCTTTCGGCCAGGCAGTAGCCGATCCCTCGTGTCCGGTCGCGTAGCAACCGGCTATGCTGATCAACGTGCTGAGTGAGAACCAAGCCAGCACCAAAACCTCCTTCGGTTGAGGGCCGGGCAGGTTCCGTCCCGGCTGGCGTTGACGACGTCAGACTTGCTTGTCTGCTAGGCAAGTAAGCAGTCTGAGCCAGGAATCTCCCGCGTTCACGCGGGAGAGGGTTCAAATGTGCGGGACGTTGTCGGGGATCCGGTAGAACGTCGGGTGCCTGTACACCTTGTCGCCGCTGGGCGCGAAGAACGGGTCCTTCTCGTCCGGGCTGGACGCGGTGATCGCGTCCGCCCGGACCACCCAGATGCTCACGCCCTCGTTGCGACGCGTGTACAGGTTGCGCGCGTTGTGCAGCGCCATCTCCTCGTCCGCGGCGTGCAGCGAGCCCACGTGGACGTGGTTCAAACCCCGCTTGCCGCGGACGAAAACCTCGAACAGCGGCCACGCGGACCGCGGCGCACCGGTCTCGGCGTCCGAACTCATCGCGCGACCTCCTCGCGTGCGGCGTGCTTGGCGGCGTGGGCGGCTGCCGCATCGCGCACCCACTGCCCTTCCTCGTGCGCGGCCCGGCGCCGGACCAGCCGCTCCTCGTTGCACGGCCCGTGCCCGGCGATCACCCGCTTGAGCTCGGACCAGTCCGGCTCGCCGAAGTCGTAGTGCCCGCGCTCGTCGTTCCAGCGCAGCGCCGGATCGGGCAGCGCGACGCCCAGCGCCTCCGCCTGCGGCACGGACATGTCCACGAACTTCTGCCGCAGCTCGTCGTTGGTGTGCCGCTTGATCCGCCACGCCATGGACTGCTGGGTGTTGGGCGAGTCGGCGTCCGGCGGGCCGAACATCATCAGCGACGGCCACCACCAGCGGTTCGTGGCGTCCTGCACCATCTCCCGCTGCTCGTCGGTGCCGCGCATCATCGTCATCAGCAGCTCGTAGCCCTGCCGCTGGTGGAACGACTCCTCCTTGCAGATCCGCACCATGGCCCGCGCGTAGGGCCCGAAGGAGCTGCGGCACAGCGGCACCTGGTTGCAGATCGCCGCCCCGTCGACCAGCCAGCCGATGACGCCGATGTCGGCGAAGGTCAGCGTCGGGTAGTTGAAGATCGACGAGTACTTCTGCCGCCGGGTGATGAGCTTCTCGGTCAGCTCCGCGCGGTCCACGCCGAGCGTCTCGGCCGCCGAGTACAGGTAGAGCCCGTGCCCGGCCTCGTCCTGCACCTTCGCCAGCAGGATCGCCTTGCGCCGCAGGCTCGGGGCCCTGGTCAGCCAGTTGCCCTCCGGCTGCATGCCGATGATCTCGGAGTGCGCGTGCTGGGCGATCTGGCGCACCAGGGTCTTGCGGTAGCCCTCCGGCATCCAGTCCCGCGGCTCGATGCGCTGATCGTGCGCGATCCGCTCGTCGAAGTGCTCCTGCAGCCCGGCGTCGCCGAGCCGGTCCACCGTGCTGGTCATGATGCCTCCTGCTTCCCCGACCGCTTGGCGACCAGCGTCAGCACGTCGTACTTGGCCACCGAGGCACCGTCCTGGTTGGTCACGTCCACGTCCCAGCGGACCTCGCCGTGCTCGGCGCCGACCCGCGGCGTGATCTGCTTCGCGGTCATCGTCACGGTGATCTCGTCGCCCGGGTAGGTCGGCGTGAGGAACCGGAGGTTCTCCAGCCCGTAGTTGGCCAGCACCGGCCCCGGGTCCGGGTCCACGAACAACCCGGCGGCGAAGGACACCACCAGGTAGCCGTGCGCGACCCGGCCGTCGAAGAACGGGTTGGCCTTCGCCGCTTCTTCGTCGGTGTGCGCGTAGAAGGTGTCGCCGGTGAACTCGGCGAAGTGCTCGACGTCCTCGAGCGTCACGGTGCGCGGCCCGGCGACGACCGTGTCGCCGATGCGCAGCTCGTCGAGGTGCTTGCGGAACGGGTGCTTCTCGGTGGTGTTGCGCGGAGTCCCGGGCACCCACTGCCCGGTGATCGCGGTCAGCGTCGCCGGGTCGGCCTGCACCGCGGTCCGCTGCATGTGGTGCAGCACGCCGCGAACGCCGCCCATCTCCTCGCCGCCGCCGGCCCGGCCCGGCCCGCCGTGGACCAACGCGGGCAGCGGCGAGCCGTGCCCGGTGTTCTCCCCGGCGTTCTCCCGGTTCAGCACGAGCATCCGGCCGTGCCGCGACGCCGCCCCCAGCACCACTTCGCGGGCGAATTCCGCGTCGGCGGTCACCACGGATCCAGCGAGGCTGCCCATGCCACGCCGCGCGAGCTCCACGGCCTGCGCCGTCGTCTCGTACGGCAGCAGGGTGCTCACCGGGCCGAACGCTTCCACCTCGTGCGGCTGCGGCTGGTCCGGGTCGTCGCAGCGGACCAGCAGCGGCGGCAGGAACGCGCCGCGCTCCGGGTCGGCGTCGACGACCTCGACGCGCTCGGGGTCGCCGTGCACCAGGGTCCCGGCCTCCAGCAGCGCCTTCAGCGAGCGGCGGACCTCTTCGCGCTGCTCCAGGCTCGCCAGCGCGCCCATCCGCACGTCCGGCGAGGCGGGGTTGCCGACGACGACCTTCTCCAGCCGCGCCTTGGCGGCCGCCACCACGTCGTCGATCCGGTTCGCCGGCACCAGCGCCCGGCGGATCGCGGTGCACTTCTGCCCGGCCTTGACCGTCATCTCGGTGACCAGCTGCTTGACGAACAGGTCGAACTCCTCGGTGCCGGGCCCGACGTCCGGGCCCAGGATCGAGCAGTTCAGCGAGTCGGCCTCCACGTTGAACCGCACCGAGTTCGCCGCCACCACCGGGTGGGCGCGCAACCGCTGCCCCGTCGCCGCCGAGCCGGTGAACGACACCAGGTCCTGGTCGGTGAGGTGCTCGAACAGGTCGCCGACGCTGCCGCAGATCAGCTGCAGCGACCCCTCGGGCAGGAGGCCGGAGCCCAGCATCAGCTCCACCAGCCGGTGCGTGAGGTACGCGGTCTGGCTCGCCGGCTTGATCAGGCTGGGCACCCCGGCCAGGAACGCGGGCGCGAACTTCTCCAGCGGCCCCCACACGGGGAAGTTGAAGGCGTTGATCTGCACCGCGACGCCCTGCAGCGGCGTGCAGACGTGCTGCCCGACGAACGTGCCGCCCTTGCTCAGCGGCTCGACCGCGCCGTCGACGTAGACGGTGCTGTTGGGCAGCTCCCGGCGGCCCTTGCTGGAGTAGCCGAAGAGCACCCCGATGCCGCCGTCGATGTCGAACTTGGAGTCGCCGAGCGTGGCCCCGGTGCGGGCCGACAGCGCGTACAGCTCCTCGCGGTGCTCGCGCAGGTGCGACGCGAGGCTCTTCAGCAACGCGGCTCGCTGGTGGAACGTCAGCTCGGCCAGCGCCGGGCCGCCGCTGCCGCGCCCGTGGGCCAGCACCGCGGCCATGTCGATCCCCGCCGAAGAGACCCGTGCGACCTCCTCGCCGGTCACCGCATCGCGCAACGGCACCCCGTTGTCCGCTGGCGCGTGCCAGGCACCGTTGACGTAGCTCCGCAGGGCAGCCATGCGGCCCGACCTCCTCCGGCTCGTTCTTTAACTGACCGTTCGTTCGAAAAAGTACCACCGGCGACCGGTGTCGCACACCACCCGATGCAGCTAAATTCTGCTGTACCGAGCCAGAAACACCGGCCCGGGCAGGAACCCTTGACAGCGTCCGGCGGCGCAGTATTAATTACCGACTATTCGTTCGGTTACGAGGCGGTGAACCCCAGTGCAGGAGCCCGGCGCGACGACGCGCAACCCGGCCCAGGCCATGTTCGACGACGACCGCGCCTCGCGGGCTCTGGGCATCGAGCTCGTCGAGACCGGCAGCGGGTTCGCCCTCGCCCGGATGCGGATCACCGACGCCATGGTCAACGGCCACGGGATCGCGCACGGCGGCTACATCTTCCTGCTGGCCGACACGACCTTCGCCTGCGCCTGCAACAGCCACGGCCCGACGACCGTCGCGGCGCGCGCGGACATCACCTTCATGCGGCCCGTCCGCGTCGGCGACCTGCTGGTCGCTCGCGCCGAGGAGCGGACCCGCTTCGGCCGCAGCGGGATCTACGACGTGTCGGTGCATCGCGACGACGAGCCGATCGCCGAATTCCGGGGCCACAGCCGGACGCTGAACGGCTCGTCCGAGAACCAGTCCGAGGGAGCCAAGCCATGACCGCGACAACGGGCGCCCCGCGCCGGCTCGGAGCCGCGCCGGACCCGGCCGATCTCGACCCCGCCGAGCGGTACTCCGCCGACGAGCTCGCCGCGGTGCAGCTGGAGCGCCTGCAGCACACCCTGCGCCACGCCTACGAGAACGTGCCGCTGTACCGCGACAAGTTCGACGCGGCGGGCGTCCGCCCGGAGGACTGCCGGAGCCTGGCCGACCTGGCGAAGTTCCCGCACACCACCAAGCAGGACCTGCGCGAGAACTACCCGTTCGGCATGTTCGCCGTGCCGATGGAGCAGGTCCGCAGGCTGCACGCCTCCAGCGGCACCACCGGCAACCCGACCGTCGTCGGCTACACCGAGCGGGACCTGGACGTCTGGGCCGACGTGATGGCGCGCTCCATCCGCGCCGCCGGCGGGCGGCCGGGCCACAAGGTGCACGTCGCCTACGGGTACGGCCTGTTCACCGGCGGGCTCGGCGCGCACTACGGGGCCGAGCGGCTCGGCTGCACCGTGATCCCGGCCTCCGGCGGGATGACCGCCCGGCAGGTGCAGATCATCCAGGACTTCAAGCCCGAGATCATCATGGTCACTCCGTCCTACCTGCTCACCCTCGTCGACGAGTTCGAGCGCCAGGGCATCGACCCGCGCAGCACGTCGCTGAAGATCGGCATCTTCGGCGCCGAGCCGTGGACCGAGCAGATGCGGCAGGAGATCGAGGAGCGGCTGGACATCGACGCGGTCGACATCTACGGCCTGTCCGAGGTGATGGGGCCCGGCGTGGCCAACGAGTGCGTGGAGACCAAGGACGGCTTGCACATCTGGGAGGACCACTTCTACCCCGAGGTGATCGACCCGTTCACCGAGGAGGTGCTGCCCGACGGCGTCGAGGGCGAGCTGGTGTTCACCTCGCTGACCAAGGAGGCCATGCCGGTCATCCGCTACCGCACCCGGGACCTCACGCGGCTGCTGCCCGGCACGGCCCGGCCGATGCGCCGGATGGCGAAGGTGACCGGCCGCAGCGACGACATGATCATCCTGCGCGGCGTCAACGTCTACCCCACCCAGATCGAGGAGCTGGTGCTGCGCACGCCTGGGCTGTCGCCGCACTTCCAGCTGGTGCTCACCCGCAAGGGCCGGATGGACGAGATGGCGGTCCGCGTAGAGGCGCGCACCGACTGCCCCGCCGACCGCCGCGAACCCGCCGCCGCCGAACTGGTCCGCGCGATCAAGGACGGTGTCGGCGTCAGCACCGAGGTCGCCGTGGTGGACCCGGACACGCTGGAGCGCTCGGTGGGCAAGTTGCGCCGCGTGGTGGACCGCCGCGAACCCCGCTCGGCCGGCTGAAATACTGCGAGCCATGTCGGGGAACGCTGGTCGCGCGAATCGCCGAGGTCGGCCGGGCTACGACCTCGGCAGACTGCTGGACGTCTCCGTCCGGGTGTTCAACGAGCGTGGCTACGAGGGCACCAGCATGGAGGACCTCTCCCAGCGGCTGGGCATCACCAAGTCGGCGATCTACTACCACGTGTCCAGCAAGGACGAGCTGCTGCGGCTGAGCGTCAACCGGGCCCTGGACGCCCTGTTCGCGGTCACCGAGGAAGCGGCGTCGACCACCGGCAAGGCCATCGACCGGCTCGAACACGTGGTCCGGCGCAGCATCGAGGTGCTGGTCGACGAGCTGCCGTTCGTCACGCTGCTGCTGCGGGTGCGGGGCAACACCAAGGTCGAGCGGCAGGCGCTGGCCCGGCGCCGCGAGTTCGACCAGGTGGTCAGCGAGCTGGTCCGGCAGGCCGAGGCGGAGGGCAGCATCCGCCCGGACGTCGACCCGGCGCTGACCAGCCGCCTGCTGTTCGGCATGGTCAACTCGATCATCGAGTGGTACCGGCCCAGCCGCGGCCTGCGGGCCGCGCAGGTCGCCGACGCGGTGACCAAGATCGCCTTCGACGGGCTGCGCACCGGCGCCGACGACCGCGTGCCGGAGGCCCCCGCAACTCGCGCGAAATAAGTTCCAGATCTTGGCGTCATGATGATCTCGCCCGCGGGTCTCGATCCCGTGGGCGATCTGGAGCGCCCGCCGCGCGCGCGGAACGCAGAGGGGATTTCGTGCGCGCTACCGGCCGTCGGTCGTGACTTGGATGTGGGTCGCGACCGGCGGTCCCCCGAGCAACTCCCGTCACGTTCGCCGCAGCGGCACGGTTCCCGGCCGAGTTGAACACAGTGGACAGTCACGCGGCGGCGTCGAAATCCCCAGCTTGTGGGTGACGAAAGACCCCTGCGATCACGGCCCCGGTCCGCTTACGCTCCTCCGATGTGGCCGCCCGGGACCCGGCGGCCGCACGGCGGATCCGCTGAAACTGGGGACAGCGGCACCAAAAATCCGGAACCGGCTGCGCGCCGGTGCGTTCTGCGGTCTTCGGCAGGACCCGGGTCCGCCCTCCCTCTCGCCCTGCACCCTGGACGAGCACTCTGGAGGCCAACCGTGTCCAGGCTTGAGTCGATCGCTCGCGCCTTCCTCCGATACCTGTACGAGGACGACCGCTTCCGGCCCGAGATCGCGGACTTCTTCGCCAGCCCGGCGGCCGTGGCGGCCGCGCTGCAGCCGTCGTGGGCGGAGCTCGCCGACGTCGTGCAGACGCTGCGCGAGCACGAGCTGATCGCCACCAGCGGCACCGGATCGCAGGGCGCGCCCGCCCGCGCCGGGCTGACCGGCTCCGGGCTGATCTGCGCGGGCAGGCACGGCGGCGACATCGGCTCGTGGGCCAGGGCGCAGTCGGTCGCGGTGCTCGACGAGCGCCCGGCGGACCCCGTGGTGCCCGCCCAGCCGGCGCCCGCTCCGCCGGAGCGCCCGGACTTCACCGGGCTGAGCCGGGTGGCCAAGGTCGTGCTGCTGGCGCTGCCCACGGTGCACGCGCGCTACGGCGACACCGCCGAGATCGAACTCATCGCCCGGCGGCTGGGCGAGGCCGTGCGGCAGGACCGGCCGGATCCGCGCCGGGTACGGCTGCTCGCCTTCCGGCTGCGCAGCGAACTGGCCTCCGGCTCGGTCGCGAACACCCTGGGCGTGGTCCTGCTCGACGGCCTCGACGAGGCCCTGGCCGAGAGCGGCCTCGGCGGAACCCCGCCGGGCGAGCGCAGCGGGCCGGCCGAACAGTCCTAAGAGGACTCCGACAGTAGTGACCGGGTTCACCGCGGATGCCCACCGTGCGCACGCTCGCGCACTCCGTGTGCTGAGATTCCCGGTATGGACACGGGCACCTGGCCGCGAGTGGCGGCGCGCCGCGAGCTCGACGCCGCGGGCGTCCGGCCGCAGCTGCGCCCCGCCTACCAGCGATGCCGGATGCTCAACGCCGCGCACGGGCGCACCTACTTCCTCGCGACCCGGCTGCTGGCGCCGCGGCAGCGGCCTTCGGTGCACGCGCTCTACGGCTTCGCGCGGTGGGTGGACGACATCGTCGACGACACCGACCGGCAGCGGACCGTGGCGGACCGGCAGCAGGCGCTGGACCGGCTGGACGGCGAGCTGCGCGCGGGCCTGCGCGCCGGGTCCAGCGACGACCCGATCCTGGCCGCGCTCATCGACACCGTCGCCCGGCACGGCATCGACCCGGCGCTGTTCACCGACTTCATGGCCTCGATGCGGATGGACCTGACCGTCCGCGCCTACCCGACGCGGGCGGCGCTGGACGCCTACATCCACGGCTCGGCCGCGGTGATCGGCCTCCAGCTGCTCCCGGTGCTCGGCACGGTGTGCCCGGCAGACGAGGCCGAGCCCTACGCCGCGGCGCTGGGCGGCGCTTTCCAGCTCACCAACTTCCTGCGCGACGTCGGCGAGGACCTCGACCGCGGCCGGGTCTACCTGCCGATGGAGGAGCTCGCGGTGTTCGGCGTGGACCGGGACCGGCTGGCCTGGTGCCGGGAATCGGGCCGCCCGGACCGCCCGGTGCGCCGCGCGCTGGCCGACCAGGTCGCGCGCACCCGCTCGAAGTACCGCGCCGCGGAGCCCGGCATCGCGCTGCTCGCGCCGTGGTCCCGGCCGTGCGTGCGCACCGCTTTCACGCTGTACGGCGAGATCCTGGACCGCATCGTGGAATCCGGGTACGACGTGTTCCGGCAGCGGCTCGCGGTCTCCGGCCCGCGCCGCCTGGAGGTCGCCGCCGGAGCGCTCGGCTCCGTCGCCGCCGCGCGCCTCCGCGCCCGCCGCTGACACGTGTGACCGACGCCCGCACGGGGTACGCGAAGCACGTCCGAAGTCGTGCGGAGGCGAGGTGAACGGCATGCCGCAGCAGAGCTGGACCGCAACGGAGGAACGCCAGTACCAGCACATCAAGGACCAGGCGATCGAGCGCGGCAGCACCGAGGACCGCGCCGAGGAGATCGCGGCGCGGACGGTCAACAAGAACCGCGCGCAGCGCGGCGAAGCCAGGCAGCAGAGCAGGACCGCCACTCAGGACATCCCGCCGCAGCGCCGCGGTGGGCTGCGATCCGGCTCCGGTCCGGGCGGGCGCACCAAGCAGCAGCTCTACGCGGACGCCCAGCGCGCCGGCATCAAAGGCCGTTCGAAGATGACGAAGTCGGAGCTGGAGCGGGCGCTGCAGCGGAGCTGACCCGGGCGGGCGAACGGGTGCTTGTGGGGGGCAAACCAGATGGAGAGCGAAACGCCGTCGCGCTGGCAGGACGTCGGCACGACAGGCGAAGTGATCTCGCAGGCCGGCCGGGAACTGGAACGAGCCGCCCGCAAGGGCCGGGAGCCGGGCGAAACCGCCGCGGCCCGCGAAGCGCTGCTGGCCGTCACCGCGGCGGGCGCCCGGCTGGCCCGGCAGCTCGACATGCTGGCCGCCGCCTACGAGACGCCGAACTCCGCCGAACCGTCCGAACTGCACGTCGTGCTCGACCAAGCGGCGGCCGCCGCAGAGGACCTCGGCAACTGCGCGAAGGTCGCCGCGCAGGCCATCCTCGACGAATGACCGCGCGGCGACCTCCGGCCGCTACGGCGCCTGGACCACACCCGCACCGACGTCGGTCGACGCGAGCGGCAGCCGGCGGGCGGTCTGCGACAGCCGCGCCCACAGCCCCCACGCCCGCTCCGCGTGCTGCTGCGCGTACAGCGCCGCGACACCCGCGACGTGCGGCGTGGCCATGCTGGTGCCGCTGAGCTTCCGGTAGCGCTCCGCTCCCGGCCAGCTCGAGTAGACGTCCACGCCGGGACCGACCAGGTCCACCTGCCCGATCTCGTCGACCGTGCCGCTGGAGAAGTCCGCGATCTGCAGCTGCGAATCGATCGCGCCGACGGCCAGGATGGACGGGCAGTTGGCCGGGTGGCCTACCGGCGCGATCTTCCCGGCGGCGCGCTCGCTCTCGTTGCCGGCCGCGGCGATGATCAGCGTGCCGCGTTCCATCGCGCGCTGCGCGACCCGCTCGAAGGCCGCGGAGAACGCCTCGCCGGGCTGCGTCGGCGCGCCGAGCGACATCGACACCACCGCGGCACCGTTGGAAATCGCCCACTCGATGCCGGAGAGGATGCCGCTGTCGGAGCCCGAACCGTCGTCGCCGAGCACCTTGCCCGCGTAGATGCTGGCCTCGGACGCGATGCCGTAGCCGGGCCCGGCCTGCGAGGTGCGCGGCCCGCAGGAAGTGCCGATCACGTGCGTGCCGTGCCCGTGGCCGTCCTGCACGTCCTGGCCCTCCACGAACGAGCCCGTGACGATGTCCCGGCCGGCGAAGTCCGGGTGTTTGAGGTCGAGGCCGGTGTCGAGCACCGCGACCCGCACGCCCTTGCCGGTGGGCTGCGCGCGGTCGGCGCGCACGGTTTGCAGGCCCCAGGTGAATTCGCCGTCCGCGACGGCTGGTTCCGCGCCGATGGCGAACACCCGACGCTCCGGTTCGAACGCCGCGATCGGGCCGCTCTCCCGGGCAGCGTTCGTCAGGGCCGCCGCCTGCTCGGCGTCGGCGCTGACCAACGCGATGCCGAGCTGGTGCAGCACGATCCCGCCCGCGCCGCGGAACAGCTCGCCCGGCGCCGCGCCCGCCGCGTCGGCGGTGTTGGCGCAGCGGATGCCCGTCAGCCGCGTCAGCTCGCGGGTCCCGATGATCGTCGAGTTGTCTTCCAGCAGCACCAGATAGCGTCCGGTGGAGCTCTCCTCGTTGGTGGTCATGGTTGCTCCCTCGGCGAGTTCCGGGTGCGGCGAAACGCCACACCGTTCCCAGGTGTATCGCGCGTTACGGACAGTGACAAGCACCCACTCGGGTAAGGACCGCACTATCCGTACCGCCCATCTCGACTTCCTCAGAGATAGACTTGCGACACAACGCTTTCGTGGTACCTCGGCCGGGGATCTCCGGCACGCGGGAATGACATTTCCCGGCGCACGTCCGCACACTGGTCGTAATCACCGCCGACAGTTCGGAGCGAGCCGTGCGCGACCCCAGCCAGCGTTGCATCTTGATCACCGGCGCGACCGGCGGGCTCGGCCGGGCCCTGGCCCACCGGCTCGCCGAGACCGGTTCCCGGGTCCTGATCCACGGGCGCAGCGCGGAGCGCGCCGAAGCGGCGCGCGCGGAGATCGCGGCGGCCACCGGATCGAACCGCCTCGGCGTGCTGGTCGCCGACCTCGCCGAGCTCCGCCAGGTCGAACGGCTGGCCAACGACGTCCGGCTGCGCTGCGACCGGCTGGACGTGCTGGTGAACAACGCGGGCGTCGGCTCCGGGCCGCCGGACAGCGGCCGGGAGGAGAGCGCGGACGGCATCGAGCTGCGGTTCGCGGTGAACTATCTGGCCGGGTACCACCTGACGCGGCTGCTGCAGTCGCTGCTGATCTTCTCGGCGCCGGCCCGGGTGGTCAACGTCGCCTCGGCCGGGCAGCACCCGATCGACTTCGACGACCCCATGCTGGTCCGCAACTACCTCGGCTACCGCGCGTACGCGCAGAGCAAGCTCGCGCAGATCATGTACACCTTCGACCTGGCCGAGCAGCTGCGCGGCACCGGCGTCACGGTCAACGCGCTGCATCCGGCGACCTACATGAACACCGCGATGGTCCGCGAGGCCGGGGTGAGCCCGGTGACCACGGTGGCCGAGGGCGTCGCGGCGACGATGCGGCTGGTCGCGGACCCGGGACTGGACGAGGTGACCGGGGAGTACTTCCATGGAACCCGCGCCTGCCGCGCGCTCGAACAGGCCTACGACGGGCAGGCCAGGGCGCGGCTGCGGAAACTGTCCGACGAGCTCGTCGAGCGGGCCGGCGGCTGAGCCCGCCACAGCGGATCGCGGAACCGGAGGCCACCGCCATGAACAGCGGAACCCAGCACAGGATCGTCGTCGGGGTGGACGGCTCGGATTCGTCCAAGTGCGCCCTGCGGTGGGCGCTGCAGCAGGCAGCGCTCTCCGGGGCCGCGGTGCACGCGATCACCTCGTGGGAGTTCCCGGCCTTCTACAGCTGGGAAGGCGGCCCGATGCCGCCGGACGACTTCGAGGAGGCCGCGCGCAAGAGCCTGGCCGACACCGTCGACGAGATCGAGCACGAGCTCAGCCCGGCGGTCCCGGTGCAGCGCGAGCTCACCCACGGGCACGCGGCGCAGACGCTGCTCGACGCCTCCGAGGGCGCCGACCTGCTGGTGGTCGGCAGCCGCGGCCACGGCAGCTTCTACGGCGCGCTGCTCGGGTCGGTGAGCCAGCGCTGCGCCCAGCACGCCAAGTGCCCGGTCGTGATCGTCCGGCACTGAACGACGATCCGGTAGATCGACCCGCGCGGCGGCGGAGCGGAACCTCGGCAGCCTTCCCGGCTGCCGCCCGTGCGGGGTCAGGAACCGGTGTGGCCCAGGCGTTCGGAGAGGGCCGACGCGCCTTCCGCGACGAGCTCGCGCAGCGCCGCCTCGGTCTCGTCGTTCCAGCGCAGGATCGGCGCCGAGATGCTCATCGCGGCCACCACCTCGCCGGACTGGTCGCGCACCGGCGCGGCGACGCAGGCCACCGACTCGTTGGACTCGCAGTACTCCCCTGCCACGCCGCCCTCGGCGATGGCGTCGAGCTCCCGGCGCAGCGCCTTGCGGGTGGTGATGCTGTGCTCGGTCATCGCCTCCAGGCGGCGGCTGCCGTAGAGCTCGTCGACCTCGGCGCGAGGCAGCGCCGCTAGCAGCGCCTTGCCGAGCGCGGTGCAGTGCGCGGGTAGCCGCCGGCCCACGGCCGAGACCATCCGGACCGGGTGGCTGCTGTCGACCTTGGCCACGTACAGCACGTCCGTGCCGTCGCGCACCCCGACGTGCACCGTTTCCTGGCAGCGCTCGGCGATCTCCTCCGCGACGAGCTGGCCCTCGCGGGCGAGGTCCAGCCGCTCGGCGTAGGCCGCGCCGAGCTGGAAACCGCGCACGCCCAGCCGGAACCGGTTGCTGCCGCGACCGGCGGGCATCAGGTAGCCGCGCTCGCTGAGCGTGCCGACCAGCTCGTGCACCGTGGTCCGCGGCAGGCCCAGCTGCGCGGTGATCTCCGGCGCGCTCAGCTCGTGGGCGTCCAGGAACAGCTCCAGGACGTCGAAGGCCCGTTCCACGGCAGGTACCGCTCGTGCCACGCGTACTTCCCCCTGTCGGAACTCGTCGGCCCGTTGACCGATATTTCGAACATCGTATCCGATATCGACCACGGCGAGCCGAGAGTCCTTGACCACCCGGTCCGGCCGACCATACGATTTGACGAACATTGTTCGACATTTCGGACGGAGCTACCGGTGCGCCAGACACGTGAATTCCTGCGGTCCCAGGGACTGCCCACCGACGACTCCCCCACCACCAGCACCAAGCGGTTCCCGGACGGCGCGCAGTACCGGGTGGAGATCCCCAGCACCGAAGGACCCGAGGTGCTCGACGCGGTGCTCGACGCGGCGGACGCCCGGCGGGTGCCGGTGCACCGCATCTCCCAGGGCAGCGGCGGCATGCTGCTCACCGACGACGAACTGCGCGCGATGGCCGCCACGGCCGCCGGGCGGTCGGTCGAGCTGAGCCTGTTCGCCCGGCCGGTCGCCGGGTGGGACACCAGCCCGATGGCGACCGCCCCGGCCGGCGGGCCGGTCGCCGCCCAGGCGCGCGGCACCGAGCAGCTGGTGCACGTCCTGGAGGACATCCGCCGCACCGCCGACGCGGGCATCCGCAGCGTGCTGATCACCGATCTCGGCGTGCTCAAGGTGGCCGCGGCGATGCGCGCGGCCGGCGACCTGCCGCCGGACCTGCAGTTCAAGATCAGCGTCCAGATGGGACTGGCGAACCCCGCCTCGGTGCGCATCGCCGAGGACCTGGGCGCCGACACCTACAACGTGCCGACCGACCTCAGCATCGGGCAGCTGGCCGCCATCCGCGCCGCCACCGACCTGCCGCTGGACGTCTACGTCGAGGCGCCCGACGACATGGGCGGCTTCGTCCGGCACTTCGAGATCGCCGAGATCGTGCGCGTCGCGGCCCCGGTGCACGTCAAGTTCGGGCTGCGCAACGCGCCGAACATCTACCCCAGCGGCACCCACCTGACGCCGACGGCGGTGGCGCTCGGCCGGGAGCGGGTGCGCCGCGCGCAGATCGGCCTGGACCTGCTGCGCCGCTACGCCCCGGACGCCGCGGGCTCGCAGCTGCCCGCCCCCGGGCTGGCGGTGCCGGTAGCCGGATAGTCCACTTCGGACCGGAGGCGGGCGTTGACGAGGTCGCGCGCCGCGGCCAGAGTAGGCCTGCAACGGCTGCGGTGAAGGAGTCGCGAATGGCAGCGCCCGCCCACGTTCCGGACGTGTTCGACCCGCGCAGGTACGCCGACGGCGTGCCGCATGACGACTTCGCCTGGCTGCGACGGCACGCGCCGGTGAGCCGCCAGGAGGAGCACGAGATCGGCGACTGGCCCTCCGGGCCCGGATTCTGGGCCGTCACCAGGTATTCCGACGTCGTCGCGGTGCTGAAGTCCGCCGCGACGTACTCGTCCTGGCTGGGCGCCACCCAGATCCGCGATCCCAACCCGGCGGACCTGCCGTTCATCCGCAGCATGATGCTCAACCTCGACCCGCCGGAGCACGGGCGGCTGCGCCGCCTGGTCAGCCGCGCGTTCACGCCCCGGCGGATCGACCGGTTCCGGCATGAGGTCGCGGAGCGGGCCCGCCTGCTCGTCGACGGCGTCGTCGAGCGCGGCGAGTGCGACCTGCCCGCCGAGGTCACCGACGACTACCCGCTGCGCAACCTCGCCGATCTGCTCGGCGTGCCGGAGTCGGACCGGCGGATGCTGCTGGAGTGGACCAACCGCGTGATCGGCTACCAGGACCCGGAGCACTCCGAGGTGGTCCGCGACGCGGACGGCAAGCCGGTCAACCCGCGTTCCCCGGCGATGCTGGCGGACATGTTCGCCTTCGCCCAGGACCTCGCGGCGTTCAAGCGCCGGAACCCGGCCGACGACGTGATGACCGCGCTGGCCACCGCCGAGCCGGGCGGGCGCGGGCTGGCCGACGCCGAGCTGGAGATGTTCTTCTTCCTGCTTTCGGTGGCGGGCAACGACACCGTGCGCAGCGCGCTGCCGGGCGGGATGCTCGCCTTCGCCGAGAACCCCGATCAGCTGCGGCTGCTGCTGGAGGACCCCGGGCTGCTGGACTCCGCCGTGGAGGAGACGCTGCGCTACCACCCGCCGGTGCTCAGCTTCCGCCGGACCGCGACCGCCGACACCGAACTCGGCGGTCGGCGCATCGCCGCCGGGGACAAGGTCGTGATCTTCCACTGCTCGGCGCACTTCGACGAGCGGCGGTTCCCCGACCCGCACCGCTTCGACATCCGGCGCGCGCCCAACGACCACGTCGCCTTCGGCAACGGCCCGCACGTCTGCCTGGGCGCGCACTTCGCCCGGCTGCAGCTGCGGGCGTTCTACCGCGAGGCGCTGTGGCGGATGCGCGACCTGCGGGTGGCCGGGCCGGTCGAGCGCCTGGTGTCGAACTTCATCAACGGGATCAAGCACCTGCCGGTGGCTTTCACGCCGGGGACCAGGTGATCAACGGCGTGGCCTGGGCCCGCCCCTTATGGTCGGGCGGTGACCGCCGCCACAGCCCTTCGCTCCCAGTCCGGCCGCTGGATCATCTTCGCCACGATCCTCGGCTCCGGGGTGGCGTTCCTGGACGGCTCCGTCGTCAACGTCGCGCTGCCGGCGATCGGCCGGGACGTGGGCGGCGACCTCAGCGTCCTGCAGTGGGTGCTGGACGCCTACCTGCTCACACTCAGCGCGCTGCTGCTCCTCGGCGGTGCGCTCGGGGACCGCTACGGCCGCCGCCGCGTCTACACGCTCGGCCTGGTGCTGTTCACGCTGGCTTCGCTGGGCTGCGGCCTGGCTCCGAACGGCGCGGCCCTGATCACCGCCCGCCTGCTGCAGGGCGTCGGCGGCGCCCTGCTGGTGCCCGGCAGCCTGGCGCTGATCAACTCCACGATCCGCCGCGACGACCGCGGCGAGGCGGTCGGCCGCTGGGCCGGGCTGACCGGCGTGGCCTCGGCGATCGGCCCGTTCGTGGGCGGGTGGCTGGTGGACGCGGCGTCCTGGCGGTGGGTGTTCTTCATCAACGTCCCCATCGCGGCGGCCGCACTGCTGGCGCTGCGGCACGTGCCGGAATCCCGCGGCCCGGCCGCCGCCGGGCGGCTGGACGTCTTCGGCGCGATCACCGTGACCGTCGGGCTGACCGGTGCCGTGTACGCCCTGATCGAGATCCCGACGAACGGGTGGAACGCCGCCAGCGCGGCGGCGGCCGTGGTGGGTGTCGCCGCGCTGGTCGCGTTCCCGCTGATCGAGTCGCGCCACCCGGACCCGCTGCTGCCGCTGTCGCTGTTCCGCTCCGCGCAGTTCACCGGCGCGAACCTGACGACCTTCACCGTTTACGCGGCCTTGAGCGGCGCGTTGTTCCTGCTGTCGCTGCAGCTGCAGCAGTCGATGGGCTACACCGCCCTCGCTGCGGGGATCGCGACGCTGCCAATCACGATCATCATGCTGCTGGTGTCCGGGCGCGTCGGCGCGCTCGCGCAGCGCACCGGACCGCGCCTGCCGATGAGCATCGGCCCTATCGTCTGCGGGGTCGGCCTGGCGCTGCTGACCTGGGCGGTGCCCGGCAGCACCTACCTCAGCGGCGTGCTGCCCGGCGTCCTGGTGTTCGGCGTCGGCCTGTCCATCACCGTGGCGCCGCTGACCTCGGCGGTGCTCGCCTCCGTCAGCCCGGACAACGCCGGTGTCGCCTCCGGCGTGAACAACGCGGTGTCCCGGCTGGCGGGCCTCCTCGCGGTCGCGGTGCTCCCGGTGATCGCCGGGTTGTCGCACACCGGCGCGGGCGCTCCGCTCGGCCCCGGTTTCGGGCAGGCCATGCTGATCTCCGCGGTCATGTGCGCGGCCGGCGGCGTGCTGGCGTGGCTGACCATCGACCGCTCCCGGCGTGTCGAGACGTACCCGTTGCCGGGCCTGAACCACGCCTGCCAGGACCCGTGCACCTGCGACCTCGACCGGAATCCAGACCGGTGAAGTTCCGGATATCGGCCGCGAATTGGGCCGTTTGGACTAGGATTCGCACACCCCGTTCGCCGACCCGACGGAAGTGACGCCCACGTGGAGCTGGACAACGCCGTCTTCCACCTCATGCGCCGCGCCATGCAGGAACACACGTCGAGCTGGCAGTCCCGCCTGCCGCACCTGACGAAACCGCAGTACGCGGTGCTCAATGCGATCCGGGCGAACCCCGGCATCGAGCAGGCGCAGCTCGGTCAGCGGGCCGCGATCGACAAGGCGACCCTCGCCTCCCTGCTGGTCCGGATGGAGCAACGCGGGCTGGTGCACCGCACCGTCGACGACGCCGACCGGCGCCGCCGCCTCCTGCGCCTCACCCCAATCGGCGAGGCCGAACTGCGCGTCGTCGAACCGATCGCCGACCGGGTGGACATCGAACTGCTCGACCGGCTCACCCCGGCCGAGCGCGCCGAGCTGCTCCGCCTGCTCGACAAGCTCGCCCCCCGCGACCGGCAGGTCAACTGATCCGCACCCCCGGCGCGCCCGTCATGCGGCGGGGCTCGCAGCGGTCAGGCGGTGCATCCGCAGCAGCCACAGCTCCAGTTCGGAGAGCTGGCCGTCCAGGCTCTCGCTGCCGTACATGTCCGGGCTCGCGCGCAGGGTGTTCAGCTCCTCCCAGCGCTGTTCCATCTGCTCGACCATCTCCCGCAGCGTCACCTGGTGCTCCTCTCCCCGACGTGCAACACCGCCGATGACGCTACGGCGTTTCCGTGCACGCTCGGTAAGGCCGAAAGTCACGGTTTCACCCGATCTTCCGGAACCGATCGGGACCATCCCGGGCACCCGTTGTGATCTCATCGGTGCATGAGACGAGGGCGCCGAGGCCACCCCTGCGAACCCGACACCAGCCGGATCGGCCTGTGGCGGTGCGACGTCTGCGGCCAGCAGTGGGAGATCCACGGTGTGGCCGACAACCCGCGAATCCGCAAGGTGAGCAGGGTCGGCTGGTTCCTCGCAAAGCTGCTCGGCTGACCGGGTTTTACCGGTCGAGGGCCGGGCGCTTGCTGTCGAAGGTCCAGCCCGGGACGAGGTACTGCATCGCCAGCGCGTCGTCGCGGGCGCCGAGGCCCTCGCCCCGGTAGAGCTCGTTCGCCTCGGCCACCCGGGTCATGTCGAGCTCCACGCCGAGCCCCGGGGCGGTCGGCACCGGTAGCCGGCCGCCGGTGATGACCAGCGGCCGCCGGGTGAGCCGCTGGCCGTCCTGCCAGATCCAGTGCGTGTCGATGGCCGTGATGTCGCCGGGCGCCGCCGCGGCGACGTGGGTGAACATTGCCAGCGACACGTCGAAGTGGCTGTTCGAGTGCGAACCCCACGTCAGGCCCCACGCGTCGCAGAGCTGAGCGACGCGCACCGAGCCGCTCATAGTCCAGAAGTGCGGGTCGGCCAGGGGGATGTCGACGGCGTCGGCGCGGATCGCGTGGCCGAGCTCGCGCCAGTCGGTAGCGATCATGTTCGTCGCCGTGGGCAGCCCGGTGGCCCGGCGGAACTCCGCCATCACCTCCCGTCCCGAGTACCCGCGCTCCGCGCCGCACGGGTCCTCGGCGTAGGCGAGCACGTCGCGCAGGCCCCGGCACAGGTCGATCGCCTCGGACAGCAGCCACCCGCCGTTGGGGTCGAGCGTGATGCGGGCTTCCGGGAACCGTTCGGCCAGCGCCGTGACGACCTCGATCTCAGCAGGCCCGGGTAGCACGCCGCCCTTGAGCTTGAAGTCGCGGAACCCGTAGCGTGCCTGCGCCGCTTCGGCCAGCCGGACGACGGAATCCGGCGTCAGAGCCTCCTCGTGGCGCAGCCGCGACCAGTCGTCGGCGTCGGCAGGCTCGTCGGCCGGGGCTCGGTACGCCAGGTCGGTCTTGGCGCGGTCGCCGACGAAGAACAGGTAGCCCAGCACCGGCACCTCGTCGCGCTGCTTGCCGTCGCCGAGCAGCTCCGCGACCGGCACGCCGAGGTGCTTGCCGAGCAGATCGAGCAGCGCGGATTCCAGGGCGGTCACGGCGTGCACCGCGACGCGCAGGTCGAAGGTCTGCGTGCCGCGGCCGCCGGAATCCCGCTCGCCGAAGCGGTCGCGCACGCCGGCCAGCACGGCGTGGTATCGCGCGACCGGCTGCCCGACCACCAGGTCCCGGGACTCCTCCAAGGTGATGCGGATGGGTTCCCCGCCGGGCACCTCGCCGACCCCGGTGCGGCCTTCGGAATCGGTGAGGATCACCAGGTTCCGGGTGAAGTGCGGGGCGTGCGCCCCGCTGAGGTTGAGCAGCATGCTGTCGTGCCCCGCGACGGGAACGACCTGCATTCCGGTCACCAGCGGGCCGTGCTGAGCGGTCATGATCGGCATCCTCCGCGGTCAGTGCTCGCCGAGCGCGCCGTCCATGCGGCGCCACGAGCCGTCGGGATTGTCGTCGGCCGGCGCGCCGGGGAGCAACGCCGGAACGTCCTGGTGGGCGACCGGGCGGAGGAGCCCGTCGATGGCCGCCCCGACCGAGGTCACCCCGAAGTCCGATGTGGACGGGAACGGTCCACCGTGGACCATCGCGTGGCCGACATCGACTCCGGTGGCCCGGCACGCCCGCGCCCGCTCTCCCCCATCGCAGACCGGAATGCGACCGGTCTGCTCGGTCATCGGGACTCCTCGGGCAGGCGCTCGACGAGGCTGGCAAGCAGTGCGAGCTCGGTCTCGTCGAGGTCGACCAGCGGCGGGCGCACGGGCCCGGCCGGGCGGCCGATGACCTTCATGCCCGCCTTCACGATGCTCACCGCGTACCCGGCGCGCCGGTTGCGGATGTCGCAGTACGGCAGCACGAAGTCGTCGAGGTACCGGTACACGGCGGCGCGGTCGTGGTCGAGCACCGCCCGGTAGAAGCGCATCGCGAACTCGGGCACGAAGTTGAACATCGCCGACGAGTACGTGGTGACGCCCAGCTCCAGGTATGGCAGCGCGAAGGTCTCCGCGGTAGGCAGGCCGCCGATGTAGGTGAGCCGCTCGCCCAGCCGCGAGTACAGGCGGGTCATCTTCTCGATGTTGCCGACCCCGTCCTTGAACCCGACCAGGTTCGGGCAGTCCTCGGCCAGCGCGGCGACGGTCGTCTCGTCGAAGACCGCGTTGGCGCGGCTGTAGAGGATCACGCCGAGGCCGGTGGCCGCGCAGACCGCGCGGACGTGGGCGGCGAGCCCGTCCTGGTCCGCCTCGGTCAGGTACGGCGGCAGCAGGAGCAGGCCGTCGGCCCCCGCGCGTTCGGCGGAGCGGGCCATTTCGACGGCCATCGCGGTGCCGTAACCGGCCGGGGCGATCACCGGCACGCCATAGGGCGCCTCCTGCGCGGCCGCGGTGACCACCGACTCGACTTCGGCGGGGGTCAGCGAGAAGAACTCGCCGGTGCCGCCGGCCGCGAAGAGCCCGGCCGCGCCGAACCCGCCCAGCCAGCCGATGTTCTCCCGGTAGGCGGCCTCGTCGAAGCCGTGGTCGGGCCGGAAGTGCGTCACGGGGAACGACGACAGCCCGCCGGCCAGTTGCCGGGCCACATCGGTGGGCGAATACGCGGACATCAGCAGATCTCCTTCATCGGGCGGATTCATCTGACTGCGCCGGCCCTGGCGGCGGTGGGCGCCGGCGGTCGCTTCCCCGGCTCCGCGGGAGCGCCGCGCCCCGGCGGAACCGGCTGCGGATGACAGTAAGGTGAGCCATCAATGCACGTCCAAGTCCAACAATGCATTCACCAATACCGGGACGGCATCATTGTTCACCCTGAACCAGCTCACCGGCTTCGTCGCGGTGGCCGAGGAGCAGCACTTCGGCCGCGCCGCGCAGCGCCTGCGCATGACCCAGCCGCCGCTGACGCGGCAGATCCAGCAACTGGAGAAGGAGCTCAAGGTCCAGCTGTTCGACCGCACCAGCCGCACGGTGCGGCTGACGCCGGCCGGGCGTGCCTTCCTGCAGGACGCGCGGCGCCTGCTGCACGAGGCCGAGAACGCCTCGTTGTCGGTGCGGCGGGTGACCTCGGGGCAGGCGGGCATCATCCGGATCGGCTTCACCGCGACCTCGGCGTACGGGGTGCTGGGCGGCTTGCTGGCGACCGTTCGCGAGCACCTGCCGCAGGTGGACGTCGTGCTGCACGAGCTGGTCACCCGCGACCAGATCGACCGCCTCTCCAGCAGTTCCCTGGATCTCGGGCTGGCCCGCCCGCCGCGCGGCCCGAGCTGGAGTCGCGCCGGTTTCGCGCGGAGCCGCTGCTGGCGGCCCTGCCCGCCGGGCATCCGCTCGCCGACGGCGCGAAACCCCTGGAGCTCGCCGAATTCCACGGCACCGACATGGTGATGTACTCCCCGACCGAGGCCCGGTACTTCCACGAACTGCTCGTCACCACCTTCGGCAACGCCGACGTGCAGCCGACCTACGTGCAGCACGTCAGCCAGATCCACACGGCCCTGGCGCTGGTCCAGGTCCGGCCTCGGCACCGCCCTGGTGCCGGCCACCGCGGCCCGGCTGCACTTCGAAGGCGTGACGTTCCGCGAGGTCCGGCTCCCCGAACCGAATCCCGTTGAACTGCACCTGGTTTGGCGCCGAACGAACGACAACCCCGCCCTGCACGCACTACTCGACCTGCTGTGAAGAAATTGTTCGAGAACTCGTTTTGCGTGGCGGTGCGGGTGGCGGAACCTCAGAGGCCTTCTCGACTCCGGGATCCCCGACACACGTATGACCAATACGACGCGTCGGGGCTGTCCTCGCGAGAAGACCTCTGAGAACCCGCGGCGGTGCAAGCGGTGTAGGCGGGCTAACGCTTCAAAGGCAACGACCCGCGACTCCAACACCTAGAACAGCTAATCAGGCGTCCGCCTTGTAAGCGGACGGTTGTCGTTGCCGCACCCGGGGCCGGATCAGCTTCTGCAGCAGGGGAAGCAGGACGACCAGGAGCAGCAGCGCGAACAGGGTGGCGGAGATCGGCCTCGTGATGAAGCCGGCCGGGTCTCCGTCGAAGAGCAGCAGCGACCGGCGCAGCGAGGTTTCGAGCAGCGCGCCGAGCACGAAGGCCAGCACCAGCGGCCCGGGTTCGAAGCCGAACTTCTTCATCAGGTAGCCGAGGACGCCGAAGGCGATCACCAGCCCGATGTCGAAGACGCTGTTGCGGACGGTGTACGCGCCCACCAGCGTGATCAGCACGGTGATCGGGGCGAGGACGGTGGCGCGCACGCGGAGGATCTGCACGAACAGCTCGACCAGCGGGATGCTCATGACCAGCAGCAGGATGTTCCCGACGTACATCGAGTTCACCACGCCCCAGAACAGTTCCGGCCGCTCGGCCACGAGCTGGGGCCCGGGGGTCACGCCCTGGATCAGCAGGGCGCCGAAGATCATCGCCATCGTCGCGTTCGCCGGGATGCCCAGCGTCAGCAGCGGGATGAACGACGACGTCGCGGCCGCGTTGTTCGCCGTCTCCGGCGCGGCCACGCCCTCGACCGCACCGTGGCCGAACCGCTCCGGCGTCTTCGACCGGCGCTTCTCCAGCGCGTAAGCCGCGAGCGAGGAGAGGGTGGCGCCGCCGCCCGGGAGCACTCCCAGCACGAACCCGAGCACCGAGCCGCGGCCGATCGCCCCCGTCGAGCACCGGAGATCCGCGCGGGACGGCCACGCGTTGGCGACCCGGGTGACCGCCGCCGCACCCTGTCGTCGTTCCTCCAGGCCGTGGAGGATCTCGCCGAGCCCGAAGAGGCCCATCGCGATGGGGACGAAGTCGAGCCCGTCCGACAGCGGCAGCAGGCCGAAGGTGAACCGCTCGGCGCCGGTGAACGCGTCCCGGCCGACCACCGCCAGCAGCAGCCCGATGCAGGCGGCCACGACCGCCTTCAGCCGGCCGCCTCTGCTCACGGTGGCGACCAGCAGGATGCCGAGCAGGGCGAGGGCGGTGTACTCGGGCGGGCCGAAGTCGAGCGCGAACCCGGCGATCAGGGGCGCCAGCACCGAAAGCACGACGATAGAGGCGGTGCCGCCGACGAACGACCCGATCGCCGCGATCCCGAGCGCGGTGCCGGCCTTGCCCTGCCAGGCCAGGGCGTGGCCGTCGAAGACCGTGACCACGGAGGACGCCTCGCCGGGCAGCCGCAGCAGCACCGACGTGATGGTGCCGCCGTACTGGGCGCCGTAGAAGATGCCGGCCAGCATGATGATCGCCGTCACCGGTTCGACGTCGAAGGTCAGCGGCAGCAGGATCGCGATCGTCGCGGCCGGGCCGAGGCCGGGCAGCACCCCGACCAACATCCCGATCACGACGCTGATCAGGCAGTAGAGCAGGTTGGTAGGTTCGAGGACGACGCCGAACCCGTCGAGCACCGGAGTCAGATCCATCGCCGCTCCTAGAACAGGTGGGGAATCGGCACGTTCAGGGCGCCGACGAAGATCAGGTAGAAGACCGCCACGATGCCGACGGCACCGAGGACGGACAGCCGCCACGACCCGCGGCCGAGGAAGCGCAGCCACGCGAAGACCAGCAGCGCGCCCGGGATCTCGAACCCGATCACGCCGACCAGGGCGGCGAACCCGGCCATGCCGGCCACCGCGCCGAGCACCGGCAGGCCGGACGACGACAGCCCTTCGGCGTCGTTCGTGCGCCGCGCCAGCAGCGCGAGCACCATGCCGAGCACCGCGATCGCGGTGCTGACCAGGAACGGCCAGGTTCCGGCGGACGGCGCGGCCGCACTGCCCAGACCCAGCGCCCACGAACCGGCCATCCCGCCGCCGCCGATGCCGGCGATCACCAGCGCCACCACCAGGTTCGCGGCCGCACCGGCCGGTTGGCCGTCGCGGCGGGCATCGCTCACTTCGGCCCGCCGAGGTCGATGCCGTACCGCTGGATCATGGTTCGGTAGCTCTCCAGCGAGCCGGTCCACTCCTGCGCGACCTGCGCGCCGTCGACCTCGTGCGGGGTGAGCAGGTTGTCCTCGTTGAACTTCCGGTACCGCTCGGTGGCGAACGTCGTCCGGAACGCCTGGCGCAGCCGGTCCACGACCTCACGGGGCGTGCCCTTCGGGGCGACGACCGCGCGGAATTGCGAAACCCGTACGTCGTAACCCTCTTCCACGGCCGTCGGGGTGCCCGGGAGGTACCGGTTGCGCTGCGCGGCGAAGGTGACCAGCGGGACCAGCTCGCCCGCCCGGATCTGGCCGATCGCCTCGCCGAGCTGGACGGAGGCGACGTCCACCTGGTCGCCGAGCACCGCGGTCATCGCGGGCGACCCGCCGTCGAACGGGACCGCGGTGCCGGCGATCCCGGCCTGCTTGAACAGCAGTTCCTGGGAGAGCTGGCTGCCGGTGCCGACGCCGGTGGTGCCGAACTTGAGGTTCCGGTGCGCGTCGACGAGGCTCCGCACCGAGTTCAGGCCGGAGGCGGCGTTGGCGACCAGCACGTAGTCGTCCTGCGAAATCCCGGTGACCACCTCGAAATCGTCGATCGCGACGGCTTCCTGCGACGCGGCCGCCAGCGGCGTGATCGCGGCCAGCGAGGCGTTGATGACCATGATGTGCTGACCGTCCGGCTGCCTCCCGGCGAGTTCCCCGGCGGCCAGGGCGCCGTTGGCGCCGGGCGTGTTGACCACGGGCATCGGGACGCCGAGGTCGTCGGCCGCGCCCTGGGCCAGCGCGCGGCCGATCAGGTCGGTGCTGCCGCCCGGGGCCTGGCCGATCGTCATGGTGACCGGCCCGCTCGGGAACTTCCCGCCGCCACCGCCGGAGAGGTTCCCGCCGCACGCGGCGAGCGACAGGGAAAGAGCCGCGGCGAGCACGGACAGCGACGCGAAGGTGCTGACCGGGCGGCAGCGGCCGATGACCGAGGTGGCGATGCTGTTCGCCGAGATCACCACCGCGGGCGGGCTGGAGGGCGTCGGTTTCAGCTACTCCAAGCGGGCCGGCGGTCCCGGCCAGTACGCGCACGCCCGCGAGATCGCCCCGGTGCTGCTCGGCGAAGACCCCAGCGACATCGCCAAGATCTGGGACAAGCTCGTCTGGGCGGGCGCCTCCGTCGGCCGCAGCGGCCTGTCGGTCCAGGCGATCGCCGCCTTCGACGTGGCGCTGTGGGACCTCAAGGCCAAGCGCGCGGGGCTGCCGCTGGCGAAACTCCTCGGCTCCCACCGGGATTCGGTGCGCTGCTACAACACCTCCGGCGGCTTCCTGCACGCGCCGATCGAGGAGGTCCAAGACCGCGCCGCGGAATCGGTGGCCAACGGCATCGGCGGCATCAAGATCAAGGTCGGGCATCCCGACAACGCCACCGACCTCGCCCGCGTATCCGCGGTGCGGGAGAAGATCGGCGCGGACGTCGCGCTGATGGTCGACGCCAACCAGCAGTGGGGCCGGCCCACCGCGCGCCGCATGTGCCGCGCCCTGGAGCCGCTGAACCTGGTGTGGATCGAAGAACCGCTGGACGCCTACGACTTCGAGGGGCACGCGGTGCTGGCCGCGAACTTCGACACCTCGATCGCCACCGGCGAGATGCTGACCAGCGCGGCCGAGCACCGCGAGCTCATCCGCGCCGGCGGCGCCGACATCGTGCAACCGGACGCCCCGCGCGTCGGCGGCATCACCCAGTTCCTCAAGGTGATGGCGCTGGCCGACGACCGGAACCTCCAGCTCGCGCCGCACTTCGCGATGGAGATCCACGTCCACCTCGCCGCGGCGTACGCCCGCGAGCCGTGGGTCGAGCACTTCGAGTGGCTGGACCCGCTGTTCGACGAGCACCTCGAGATCTCCGGCGGCCGGATGCACATCTCCAGCCGCCCCGGGCTCGGCGTGACGATCAGCGACCAGGCCCGCGCCTGGACGGTCGCGCACGAGGAATTCCGCGACCGGGGCCTGCTCCGAAAGTCGTAGCGGTCACAAACCTTCGAACCGGATCACCGACAGCGCCGCCGCGGCCAGGTCGGTGACGTCGCCCCGATCAGCGGGTTCGAGTTCGGCGGTGACCCAGTATTCCAATGCGACCGTCAGGGCACCGATCAGCGTGTGCGACAGCAACCTGGCTTCGAGGCCCTGCGGGTCGAGCCCGGCGCGTTCGCCGAGGACGGGACGCAACTCGTCGGTGAGCTCATGGGCCGCGACCATCCACCGCGCGCGAATCCCCGGCACCGAGGTCAGAACGACGAAGAGGTCCCTCGTGGGGACCACGTGAGCACTGGCGGGCAAGTTCACCATGCCACCGGTCAGCCCGCTCTAGGGCGCCGGCGCGGCAGGCGCGACGCCAGCAGCACGATCAGCACCCCCGCGAACGGGACGACCACCAGGCCGAGGCGCAGGCTGGTCGCGTCCGCGAGCAGCCCGACGACCGGCGGGCTGACCAGAATGCCCAGCCGGTAGACCCAGCCGACGACCGCGATCCCGGTTCCGCCCGGCAGTCCGGGGAGCTCGTCGGCCGCGTGGAACCCGGCCGGGATGATCGTGGCGACGCCCCAGCCGGCCAGCGCGAATCCGGCCAGCGTGCTCGGGACCGACGGCCACACGAGCGCCGAGCCGACGCCGACGAGCACCGCGATGCCGCCGATGCGCGCCACCGCCCGGTTGCCGAACCGGTCCACCAGGCGATCGCCGGAGAGCCGGCCGACCGTCTGCGCCGCTTGCAACCCGACGAACGCCATGCCCGCGAGAACCGGCGCGGCATCCAGCGAATCACGCAGGTACACCGCGCCCCAGGACGCCGCGGTGTCCTCGACCAACGCCGCCGCGGCGCACAGCGCGCCCAGCGCCAGCAACGCGAGCAGCAGCTTGAAGCGCGGTCTCCCCCGGTGTCCGCCCGTGCGCTCGGCGTCATCCCGGCCGGGCAGCAGGAACCGGGCGCAGACGACCGCAGCGGCGGCCAGGACGACGGCGGCCGCCGTCAGGTGCGCGGGCAGCGGCAGGGCCGCACCGGCGGCCAGCGAGCCCGCCGCGCCGCCGATGATCGCGCCGACGCTCCACATCCCGTGGAAGGAGTTGACGATCGACCGCCCGTAGCGGCGCTGCACCCGCAGCCCGTGCGCGTTCATCGCCACGTCCACGATCGCGTCCATCGCACCCGCGAGGAAGAACGCCGCCGCCAGCTGCCACCAGTGCCCCACGAACCCGATCAGCACGAGATCCGCCGCCAGCAGCACCGAGCAGCCGACCGCGACGACCGCCGACCGCCAGCGGGCCAGGACCGGCCCGGCCAGCAGGCCCGCGACCAGCGAGCCCAGTGGAAGTGCCGCGATCGCGGTGCCCAGCGCGGCGTTGGACAGGGCCAGGGCGTCCTTGAGCTCCGGGTAGCGGGGCACGACGCTGGCGAAGCTCGCCCCGTTGACAAGGAACAGCGTGGCCACCGCCAACCGCGCCGCCACCGGACGCCGATCCGTCGCGACCTCGGGCATACCCGTCCTTCCTCCGGCGTCCCCGACGATCATGCCAAGAGCCGCCGGCGCGCGCCGCCGGTTTTCGCGCTCCCCCCGGCGCCGCGTTAGGGTCCGGTGGCGTGAATCCCGATGCCGAGTCCACAGTGGAGGATCAGTTGAGCGTGCCGGTCGAGCTGTCCACCGGGTCCGGGACGTACCTGCTGCGCCGGGCGACCGGCGACGATCTCGGGCCGATCGTCGGGTTGCTGGCCGCCGACCAGCTCGGCTCGACCCGGGAGACCGCCGCCGATCTGACCCCATACCAGCGGGCTTTCGAGGCGATCGAGGCCGATCCCGCGCAGCTGCTGCTGGTGGCCGCGACGCCGGACGGCGAGGTCGTGGCGACCATGCAGCTGACGTTCATCCCCGGACTGGCCCGGCGGGGCGCGCTGCGCGCGCAGATCGAAGCGGTCCGCGTCCACGAGCGGCACCGCAGCCGCGGCCTCGGGCGCGTCATGTTCGACTGGGCCATCGCCGAGTCCCGCCGACGTGGCTGCGCCCTGGTCCAGCTGACCACGGACCGGCAGCGCTCCGACGCGCACCGCTTCTACGACCGGCTCGGGTTCGAGGCCTCGCACGTGGGCTACAAGCTCCGGCTGTGACCGCCGGTTACGCTGGCGGGGCGATGCGACGCAAGCTCAGATCGCCGCTGCCCCAGCGGCACGGCCTGGACCCCGTCCGGTTGCGACTGCCCGCCGACGGCTGCTGGGCCACCGTCCGGGACCACCTCGTCGACCGGATACCGAAGCTCGCCCCGGAACGCATCGACGCCATGCTCCGCGAGGGCCGGATCGTCGGCGTCGACGGCCCGCTCGCGCCCGACGCGCCGTACGCGCCGGGTGGGTTCGTCTGGTTCCACCGCGACCTGCCCGACGAGACGCCGGTGCCGTTCGCCCTGGACGTCGTGCACCGCGACGACGGCCTGCTGGTCGTGGACAAGCCGCACTTCCTGGCCACCACGCCGCGCGGCGGGCACGTCGTGGAGACCGCGCTGGTGCGGCTGCGGCGCGACCTGGACCTGCCGCAGCTCAGCCCGGCGCACCGGCTGGACCGCCTGACCGCGGGGCTGGTCATGTTCGTGCTCAAGCCCGAGCTGCGCGGCGCTTACCAGACCCTGTTCCACGACCGCCTGGTGCACAAGGAGTACGAGGCGGTCGCCCGCTTCGACCCCGGGCTGGCGATGCCGCGCACGGTGCGCAGCCGGATCGTCAAGCACCGCGGCGTGCTCGCCGCCCAGGAAGAACCCGGCGAGCCGAACAGCGAAACGCGCATCGAGCTGATCGAGCACCGCGACGGCCTCGGCCGGTACCGGCTGCTGCCGCGCACCGGCCGGACCCACCAGCTGCGGGTGCACCTCAACGGCCTCGGCATCCCGATCCTCGGCGACGACCTCTACCCCGTCGTCCGCGACCGCGCCGCCGACGACTTCACCGCGCCCCTCCAACTCCTCGCCCGGGCACTGGAGTTCACCGACCCGATCAGCGGCCGGCGGCGCCGCTTCGAGACCCGCCGGACCCTGGCGGGCTGGTCCGATGTGGACGGTCATTCGGCTCCGGCCGGATAGCCCTCGGCCGGCTTCCGGCGGACCGGACCAGGCCGAGTGGGTGATCTCCGCCGCCGGCCGCGCTGCCAAGATCGGCGGAATGAGCGAGAACGTGGGACGCGATCCGCAGTACGAGGTGTTCGCCGATGAATTCGCCGAGCATGCCGAGGACGGCTTCTACAACGCGCACTACGACCGGCCGGCCTGCCTGTCGCTGCTCGGCGAGGTGGCCGGGAGGCGCGTGCTCGATGCCGCCTGCGGCCCGGGTTTGTACGCCGGGGAGCTGGCCGCCCGCGGCGCGCAGGTGGTCGGCTGCGACATCAGCGAGCGGATGGTCGGGCTCGCCGGCGCCCGGGTTCCGGCGGGCGAGTTCCGGGTGCACGACCTGGCCGAGCCGCTGGACTGGCTGCCGGACTCGTCGGTCGACCTGGTGCTCTTCGCGCTGGCCGTGGAATACTCGACGACCGGGTCGCCGCGCTGCGCGAGTTCCGCCGCGTGCTGCGGCCCGGCGGGGCGCTGGTGATGTCGCGCATGCACCCCACCGGCGACTGGCTGCGCCACGGGGGCAACTACTTCGAGCCGCGCGTCGTCGAGGAGACTTGGAGCCGGGGCTGGCGGGTGCGGTTCTGGACGACTCCCCTGGAGATGACCTGCGAGGAGCTGTTCCAGGCGGGGTTCGTCATCGAGCGCCTGCTCGAACCTCGCCCGTCCCCGGCAGGAGCCGCCATCAACGCCGCGGCGTACGACCGCCTGCACCGCGAGCCGAGCGGATTCCTCGCCATCCGCGCCCGGCCCGGCTCGTGAGGACTAGAGGTGCGCGGCTTCCCCGCCGGACGGGGAAGCCGCACCCGGTCGTGCCCGGTTACGCGGGAACCGCCTCGGCGCGCGGCGCCTGGTCGGCCCCGGCACGCTCGTCGTAGTTCGGGCGGCGCAGCAGCAACAGCATGCAGCCGAGCGTCAGCACCACCTGGAAGATCGCGTAGGCGATCACCGCAGTGATCGAACCGGAAAGGTTCAGCAGGAACTGGCCGACGATCGGCGTCGTGCCGCCGAGCAGCGTGCCGCACATCTGGTAGCACAGCGAGATGCCGGTGTAGCGCACGTGCGCCGGGAACCGGCTGGCGAGCATGCCCGCCAGGGCCGCGTAGTACAGGCAGTGCGGGATCGTCGCGATCGCCACGCCGAACATCGCCAGCCCGTAGTTCTCGGTGCTGATCAGCACGAACATCAGCGGCAGCAGCACGACCTCAGGCAGCAGCATCACGGTCACCGCGCGGGACCAGCTGCGCATCTTGGTGGCGATGACGGCGCCGAAGGGCTGCACGATGATCTGGGTGATGTTGGCGACCAGGATGATCGTCAGGAACGAGCTCTTGTCGAAGCTGAGGTGGCTGGTTGCCCAGGACAGCGCGAAGGTCGACTTGAAGTACGTCGCCGACAGGCCGATCGTGCAGGCCCCGATGCCCAGCGCCAGCAGCGCCGGGTGCGAGCGGACGACCTCCCACACCGGCAGCTTGGCGACCTTCTTGTGCTCGATGAGGTTCGCCATCGCCGGCGACTCGGTGACCCGCATCCTGATGAACAGGCCGACCAGCACCAGCAGCGCCGAGGCCAGGAACGGGACCCGCCAGCCCCAGCCCAGGAACGCCTCGTCCGGGAGCTGGCTGATGGCCAGGAAGCTGACGGTGCTCAGGGTGTTGCCGACCGGCGAGCCCTGCTGGGCGAACGCGCCGTAGAGGATGGACTTGCCCTTGGGCGCGTGCTCCGAGGCGATCAGCACCGAGCCGCCCCACTCGCCGCCGAGGCCGATGCCCTGCACCATGCGGATGGTGACCAGCAGGATCGGCGCCCACACGCCGATCTGGGCGTAGCCGGGCAGCACGCCGATCAGGGTCGTCGAGATGCCCATCAGCAGCAGCGTGATGACCAGGGTCTTCTTGCGGCCCAGCCGGTCGCCGATGTGGCCGAAGATGATGCCGCCGATCGGGCGGGCCAGGAAGCCGACCCAGAAGGTCGCGAACGCGACCAGGGTGCCGAGCGCACCGTCGAGCTCCGGGAAGAAGACCTTGTCGAAGACCAGGGCCGAGGCCGTGCCGTAGATGTAGAAGTCGAACCACTCGATGGTCGAGCCGATGAAGGCCCCGATCCCGGCGCGGTTGGCCGTTCGGCTCTGTTCGCGCGCGTTGGCCGCACCCATGCATTCTCCCTTGAAGCTCGGTGCCGGCGGGCGTCCTCGAACGGCGCCCGCGTCCCGATGTGATGGCGGTAACCGTGCCACCCAAACCTAGACGTGTCCAATACAGAATCAGTGCAACAGTGAGACGTCAGGCTTATTAATTCGCGGGAACGCCCCAGGTGAGCGACCCGCCGGCGATCAGCCGCCCGTGGGCGTGGGCAGGGCTTCCTCGGCGATGCCGAGCACCGTGCGCAGGGCCGCGGAGGTGTTGTCGGTGCGCCAGGCCAGCGCCGCGTGCAGCAGCATCGGCGCGCCCGCCAGCGGCCGGTAGACCGTGCCGGTCTGCTGGATGTGCTGGCAGGACGTCAGCGTCAGCGTGACGCCGACGCCCGCGGCCACCAACGCGAGGATGGTGTAGGAATCCGGCGCCTCCTGGACCACGCGCGGGTTGAACCCGGCGGACACGCACGCCTTGACCAGCGCGTCGCGCACCGTGGACCCGGCGTTGGACGGGAAGCTGACGAACGGCTCGTCGGCGAGGTCCTCGATCGCGATGCGCTCCCGCCCGGCCAGCGGGTGGTCCGTCGGCAGCGCGCAGATCAGCTCCTCCACCTCGATCACCCGGGTCTGCACGCCCGGGGTCGGCGAGCCGACCTGGTTGACCGGGAGCCGCACGAAACCCAGGTCCAGCGAGCCGTCGGCGACCTTCGCCAGCGCCACGTTCGCGTAGGTCTGGCCGCGCATCACCAGCTCCAGGCCGGGATGCGCGGCGCGCACCGCGCGCGTCAGCCGGGGCAGCGACTCGTGGCTGGAGGCGCCGGCGAAGCCGACGGTGACCCGCCCGTACTCGCCGCGGCCGGCGGCTTTCGCGGCGCGCACCGCGATGTCGACGTCGTCGAGCGCCGTGCGGGCGGGCTCCAGGAACGACTCGCCGGCGCTGGTGAGCCGGACCGAGCGGGTGTTGCGCTCGAAGAGCTGGACCCCGAGCTCCTTCTCCAGCTGGCGGATCTGCTGGCTCAGCGGCGGCTGCGCCATCTGCAGCCGCTTGGCTGCGCGGCCGAAGTGGAGTTCCTCGGCGACGGCGACGAATGCGGTGAGGTAGCGCAGCTCCACGGTCGACCTCTGTTCACCCCGGAACCCGGGGAATCCATAAGAAATGACTCTTGATCCGACACTAATTCAGTATTAGACAGCTATCAATGCCGCCTGGCAATGTGCTGTGCATTCGAAGCGCACACCGAGGAGCCCCGACGATGCAGAACCCGGTCGCCGAGTCGACGACGCCGGTCCCCCGGCCCGACAAGACCATGACGATGCGGGACGCGATCGCCGCGTTCGTCCAGGACGGGGCGACGGTGGCGCTGGAGGGCTTCACCCACCTGATCCCCACCGCGGCCGGGCACGAGATCATCCGGCAGGGCCGCAAGGACCTCGCCGTCGCGCGGATGACCGCCGACATCGTGACCGATCAGCTCATCGCCGGCGGCTGCGTCCGCAAGCTCGTCTCGTCGTTCGTCGGCAACTCCACCGCCGGCTCGCTCGGCGAGCTGCGCCGCCGCATCGAGACCGGGCAGCCCGCGCCGCTGGAGTTCGAGGAGTACAGCCACTACGGGATGATCTGCCGGTACCTCGCCGGCGCCCAGCGGCTGCCGTTCTACCCGCTGCGCTCCTACGGCGGCAGCGACGTGCCGGCGGTGAACCCCGGCATCCGCAAGGTGACCTCGCCGTTCCCGGGCCCGGACGGCGAAGCGGAGCAGATCTACGTGGTGCCGCCGCTGAACCCGGACGTCACGATCGTGCACGCGCAGCGCGCCGACCGGGCCGGCAACACCCAGATCTGGGGCCTGACCGGCATCCAGGCCGAGGCCGTCTACGCCGCGAAGCACGCGATCATCGTGGTTGAGGAGGTGGTGGCCGACGAGGTGATCCGCTCCGACCCCAACCGCACGGTGATCCCGGCGCACGCGGTGGACGCGGTGGTGGAGTGCCCGCGCGGCGCGCACCCGGCCTTCGCGCAGGGCTACTACGACCGGGACGGCGACTTCTACCGCAGCTGGTCGCACATCAGCAAGGATCCCGAGAGGCTGCAGGCCTGGCTGGACGAGTGGATCCGCGGCACCCGCGACCACGCCGAGTACCTCGAGAAGCTCGGCGCCGAGCACTGGGCGAGCCTGGCGGTGGGCGAGGCGTGGAGCGAACCGGTCAACTACGGGCGTCGGCTCTGACGGGCAGAACACGAGAGGCTGTTGTGATGAACGCTGTGTCCACCAGTTCAACGGGGTCCACCAGTTCAACGGGGTCCACTGTGGCCGTTCCCTCCTCCGAGCTGCTCGCCGCGGTCGCGTCGCGGGAGCTGGCCGGCAAGAACACCGTCTTCGCCGGGATCGGGCTGCCGACGCTGGCGGTGTCGCTGGCGCAGCTGACCGTCGCGCCTGGCATCGAGATCGTCTACGAGTCCGGGGTGTGCGGGGCGCACCCGTCGCAGCTGCCGGAGACGATCGCCGACGCGGTGCTGATCACCGACTCCGAAGCGGTGCTGCCGATGACGGCGCTGTTCGGTTACGTCCTGCAGGGCGGCCGGATCGACGTCGGGTTCCTCGGCGCGGCGCAGATCGACAGGTGGGGCAACCTGAACTCGTCGGTCATCGGTGACTGGCACGCGCCGAAGGTGCGGCTGCCCGGCTCTGGCGGGGCGATGGAGGTGATGGCCAACTCCCGCGAGGTGTTCGTGGTGATGCGCCGCCACGACCCGCGTTCCTTCATGTCCGAACTGGACTTCTGCACCTCGCCGGGCCCGGACCGGGCGCTGCAGGACGGGATCCGGCCGCTGGGCGCGGGCGTCACGCGGGTGATCACCGACCTCGGCATCCTGGCGCGCGACGGAGTCGGCGAGGAGCTGCGGCTGGTGGCGACGCACCCCGGCGTCACGGTGGACCAGGTCCGCGCGGCGACCGGCTGGGACCTCCAGGTGGCCGACGAGCTGACCACCATCGAGCCACCCACGGCGGCGGAACTCCGCCTGCTCCGCGAGGACGTCGACCCGGACCGGGTCTACCTCCGCTGAGCCCTGATCATGCTCCCGGCTGCACCTGGAGCAGGGTCTTGCCGATCACCTGGCGGTTCTGCATCGCCGCGTGGGCGTCGGCGGCGTGCTCCAGCGGGAAGGTCTGGCCGATGGTCGGGGTCAGCAATCCCGCCGCCGCTTGGGAAAGCGCTCGTTCCTTGCGCGGGCGCGCGGTCGCTGCGAAGCCGAAGAGCTGGTCGAGGCCGATCACGGTGACCCCGCGGCGCTCGGCCTCCGCCTGGTCGATCTCGCTCGGCGCGCCGCTGGAGGCGCCGTGCACCGAGAACCGCCCGCCGCGCGCGGTCAGCTCGAACGCCTCCCGGCCGATGGTTCCGCCGATGCCGTCGAAGACCAGGTCCGGGCCCCGGCCGTCCGTCGCCGCCAGGACCTGTTCGCGCCAACCGGATTCCGAGTAGTCGACCGCCAGCTCGGCTCCCAGCGAGAGCACCAGCTCGCGCTTGCGCTCGCCCCTCGCCGCGCCGATGACGCGTGCGCCGGCGGCGCGCGCCAGCTGCACCAGCAGGCTGCCGACGCCGCCACCGGCGGCCTCGACGAGCACCCACTCCCCCGGCTTGATCGCCGCGTTTTCGGCCAGGCCGATCGCCGTGGCACCGTCGTCGAACAGCGCCGCCGCCTCCGCGAGCTCCAGCCCGTCCGGGACCGGGAACAGCGCGTCCTCGTCGGCGACCGCCTTCTCGGCGTTCCCGCCGAGCCCGTCGGCGGTGTGCGCGACCACCCGGCGGCCGAAAGCACCGTTCCGGCCACCGTCGCGCCGGGCACGTACGGCAGCTCCGGCAGTGGTGGTCCCGGCGAGAAGCCCTGGCGCAGCTGGGTTTGGACGAAGTCGATGGCGGCGACCTCGACGCCGATCACGACCTGCCCGGCCCCGGCGACCGGATCGGGCGCCTCCCCCGCGACGAGCACCTCAGGCCCACCGAACTCGCTCACCCGCACAACCCGCATGACCGCTCCTCAGAACTCCGTTGACTGCGCACCACTGTCCAACTCCGAGTGCGCTGGAGATCATCCGGCTGTGATCGGCATCTCAGCAGCGACGCTCCAGGCGCAGCATTGGCGATCCGCCGATGCCGTCAGGCCTTGCGCATCCGGTAGGCGCGTTGCTGGCAGGCGCGGGAGCAGTAGTCCCGTGGCCGCCCCTTCGCGGCGGGCTCGATCGCCTTTCCACACACGGAGCACGTAATTTCATCACGGATTTCATCACGAATGAGCGCCTCAATGCCATCGAGCACGCGCCGCAGGCCGAACTCGAATGGGTCCAGCGGCTCGTCGAAACCGCCGTCCCGGTAGAGGCGGCTCAACGTCGGATACCGGTCGAGGTGGTCGAACAGCGAAGTGCGCCCCGCCCACCACTCCTCGTGCCCGACACCGGAGCTCCGCTCCAGGCGCGCCGCCTCCACCAGCTGCCGGGCCGCGCTCTCCACGAACCCGCCGACGAGCGTCACGACCGCCACGACCCGCGCGGGCGGCAGCCCGCTCCGCGCCGCCGCACCCAACGCCCGCTCGAAGCTCGCCACCGCGTTCGGCCCGGGCACCTGCCTGGCCCCCTCCACCTCGACCAACCACGGATGTCGCTGGTAGAGCGCCAATCCGTCGCGCGCCCACGCTTCGAGCTCCGCCCGCCAGCCCGCCGCCGGCCCGACTCCGGCGGCCGCCTGCCCCGCCATCGCCTCGTCGCGCATGAGATCGACCAGCTCCGCCTTGCCCGGCACGTGCCGGTAGAGCGCCATCGTGGTGAAGCCGAGCCGCTCGGCGACCCGCCGCATGGACACCGCAGCCAGCCCCTCGCCGTCGGCCAGCTCGATCGCGGCCCGCACGATCCGCGCCAGGTTGAGACCTCGCCGCGACTCGCCCAGCCACAGCAGCTCGGTGCTGCGTTCCGGATCCGCCACCTCTACTCCTCGCCATTCGTGGTACAAACCGAAGTGTATGCCATACACAAGAGAGGCATGTTGATGATCTTCGTTGATCCTTCTGGTGACGACTCCGGCCCGGGCACGATCGAGCGCCCGTTCGCCACACTGGACCGGGCCCGCGCGGCGGCGGAGCCGGGCTCCGTGGTCAACCTCCGGGCGGGCACCTACCGCCTCACCGGAACGTTCTCGCTCTCGGCCGCCGATTCTGGGGTCGTCTACCAGGCGTTCGGATACGGCACCGGAGCGCAGGAAGAGGTCGTGATCAGCGGCGGCCGGCAGATCAACGGCTGGCGGCAGGACGATGACGGTGTGTGCCGGGCAGCGGTCCCCGGATTGGCGACCCGCCAGCTCTACGTGGCCGGGCGCCGCGCGCCGCGGGCGGCCATCGCGATCGACCAAGGCCTGGTCAGGACCGAGACCGGCTACGTCATCGCAGATCCCGCGCCCCGTTCCTGGCAGGGTCAGGTCGAGTTCGTCTACCGGGGCGCCTACCCCTGGTCCGAAGCCCGCTGCCAGGCGTCGCGGATCTCGGGTGACGAGCAATCGACCACGATCACCATGGCACAGCCCGCTTTCGCTTGGGCGGCGCAGCTGTACCGCTCGGTCATCACCTGGGACGACCCGAACGCCGGCGAGCAGAACGGGCTCGACAGCCCGACCTCGGCCGAGAACAGCCCCGCGTTCCTGACCGAGGGCTCCTTCGCGCTCGCCGATGGAGTCCTGCACTACCTGCCGCGGCCCGGCGAGGAACTCGACGACGCCGTGGTGGCCCCGGTGCTGGAAACCCTGCTGCACGCCCGAGATGTGCACGACATCGCCTTCCGCGGCATCACCTTCGCCGATGCGACGTGGCTGCGCCCGAGCTCGCCGGAGGGCTTCCTGCACTACCACGGCAACGGCTACCACGACGGCGGCCCACTCCACACGATCGTCTTCGCCGACGGTCAAGGGCAGGTCGTCGTCCCCGGCGACGCCACGGCCATGCCCGGCAACGTGGTCTTCGAGAACTCCTCGCGGGTCGTGCTGGAAGGCTGCCGGTTCACGAGGCTGGGCGCGGTCGCGCTGGAATTCCGCGGTGCCGGCGACGGAAACGCGTTGCGGGACAGCGTGATCGACGAGGTGGCAGGCGGCGGCCTGGTGATCGGCGAGGGCGCCCGCGGCCACCGGATCGAGAACAACCACATCCACCACATCGGACAGGACTACAGCGGTTCGCCGGCCGTTCTGCTGTCGGGCACCCGGGACACGGTCATCGCGCACAACCAGGTCAACGACGCACCGCACGCGGGCATCGTGGTCTACGAGGGGCATGGCACGCAGGTGCTGAACAACCTGGTGCACGACACGATGAAGGTCCTGGCCGACGGCGGCGGCATCTACATATCGGGAAGCCAGGGCAGTTCGCACGCCGACGGGGCGCTGATACGCGGCAACGTCGTGCGCGACACGATCACGTCTTACAACTTCGGCCTCTACACCGACTACGGCGCCGCCTGGGTCACCGTGCAGGGCAACGTCGTCCACCGGGCCGCCAGCCCGATCGCGCTGGAGATGTCGCCGCCGCTGGAGCACGTCGCGTTCATCGGCAACTTCTGGGACGCCGACCCCGGCGAACCCCCGGAAGGCGTGGCGCTGGCCGACAACACGACGTTGCCGGCCGACGCCTTCGGCGATGATCCGTCGGTCGCCGGGATCATGACGGCCGCGGGCCGAACGCCGCGCGGCTGAACCCGGTGCGCGCAGTCCGCTGGGTGCCGAGGGCACTCAGCGGACGTTGCGGCGGAGGCGGACCCGGTAGGAGTAGTGCTCCGGCAGGAAGTAGCTGACCGCCAGCTCGACGGGCTGGCCCGTCGTCGACTGGTACATGCGGTCGATCCGCAGCAGCGGCCGCTGCTGCTCGCAGCCGAGGTGTTCGGCGATCTCCGGGGTCGCCAAGCCCACCGTGATGCTCTGCTCGGCCTCCGCGATCGGGTCGGTCAGCCGGTCGTCGAGCAGCCCGATGATCGTCACGCCGCTGCGCGCACCGGGCTCGGTCAGCTCCGGCACCGATTCGACGAGCTTGCCCACCGCCGGCGGCAGGAACACCGTCGTCAGGCAGAACGGCACGTCGTCGTGCAGCCGCCGGAACTCCAGGGTGTGCACCCGGTCGGACTGCAGCCGCAGGCGGCCCGCCGCGTCCAGGTCGACCTGCTGGCGCAGTGGGGTGATCAGCTCCATCGTGGTGTCGATCGACAGGCCCATCAGGTCGTCGATGGAGCCGAACTGGCGCAGGTACTGCTCTTCCCGCGGCGCCGCGAAGGTGCCTCGCCCCGGGATCCGGTAGACCATGCCCTCGGCAACGAGGTCCTGGAAGGCGCGGCGGACCGTCTGCCTGCTGACGCGGTGCGTCTCGGCGAGCTCCGCCTCGGTGGGCAGCCGTTTGCCCTCGGGGTAGTCGTGCTGCAGGATCGCCGCCCGCAGCTCCCGCGCCAGGCGCAGGTACGCGCTCTCCCGGCCATCGGTCCGCTGTGCCATCTTCACCTCCCGGCTTGTCGCCCATGACCGTAGCGGAAGCTCGTGAGTGCTCGTTCCGGTTCTTACCGGAGCGAGCACTCACGAGCCCCGCGGGGCGCCAGCGTCAGGCGTCGAGGCCGCCGCGTTTGACCAGCTGCGCCGCGATGACGTTGCGCTGGATCTCGTTGGTGCCCTCGCCGACGATCATCAGCGGCGCGTCGCGGAAGTACCGCTCCACGTCGAATTCCGTGGAATAGCCGTAGCCGCCGTGGATGCGCACCGCGTTCAGCGCGATCTCCATGGCCACCTCCGAGGCGAACAGCTTGGCCATGCCCGCCTCCATGTCCACCCGGCGGCCCGCGTCGTACTCCCGGGCTGCGTGCAGGGTGAGCTGGCGGGCGGCGGTGAGCTTGGTGGCCATGTCCGCCAGGTAGTTGCCCACCGACTGGTGCTGCCAGATCGGCTTGCCGAAGCTCTCCCTCTCCTGGGCGTAGCGCAGCGCGTCCTCCAGGGCCGCCTTGCCCACGCCGAGCGCGCGGGAGGCGACCTGGATGCGGCCGGTCTCCAGGCCCTTCATCATCTGCGCGAAGCCCCGGCCCTCCTCGGTGCCCAGCAGCGCCGAGGCCGGTGCGCGGTAGTCCTCGAAGGACAGCTCGCAGCTCTCCACGCCCTTGTAGCCGAGCTTGGGCAGGTCGCGGGAGACGGTCAGGCCCGGGCCGTGCTCGACGAGGAGGATCGAAATGCCCTTGTGGCCGGGCTTCGCGGCCGGGTCGGTCTTGCACATCAGCGCGATCAGCTGGGACCGGCGGGAGTTGGTGATCCAGGTCTTGGCGCCGTTGACCGCGTACTCGTCGCCCTCCCACCGGGCGTTGGTGGTCATCGCCTGCAGGTCGGAGCCGCCGCCGGGCTCGGTCAGCGCCATCGTCGCGCGGATCTCGCCGGTGGCCATCTTCGGCAGGTACTTGCGCTTCTGCTCCTCGGTGCCGAAGTTCAGCAGCAGCTTGGACACCACGGTGTGACCGCCCATCGCGCCGGCCAGGCTCATCCAGCCGCGGGCCAGCTCCTCGACGATCAGCACGTAGCAGGGCGTGGAAACCGGTGTGCCGCCGTACTCCTCGGGGATCGCCAGCCCGAAGATACCCAGTTCCTTCATCTTCTCGATGAGGGCCTCCGGGTAGGTGTTGGAGTGCTCCAGCTCCTGCACCACGGGCTTGACGGACTTGTCGACGAAGTCGCGCACCGTTTCCACGGCGAGCTTCTCGTCGGCGCTGAGGATGTCCAATGTGCTCAATGCATCGCTCCCTTGTGGTGCTCGATCCTCACTCGACGTTGCCGGTGCGCGGGAAAATCCGCTGCAGCAGCTCGCGGACGGACTTCCAGTCCGCCGCCGCCAGCAGTCCGGGCACGTCCTCGCCGCACGCGGTGAACTTCTCGCGCAGTTCCGCTTCGGTCGGCGGCCGCGACGGCGCGCCCGGCGGCTGCGCCAGGCTCACTCGCAGGGCCGGCCCGTCGTGTTCGACCTCGATGTCCACCTCGCCGGTGAGCAGGCCCTCCTCTCCCGGCGTGTAGGACACCTCGACCTGCCGCAGCAGACTCTGGGCGCTCTCCCGGTTGACGGCATCGTCGGTGAACGCGGCGAAGTCCGGGTAGTGGTCGAGCAGGGCGGTGGCCACCGCGTAGGGCAGGCTGAACTTGCCCTCCAGGCCGGTGCCGGGCCGGTCGTGGATCAGCGGTTTGACCGTCGGTTCCGGCGTGCAGACGCGCACGCCGCGCACCGCTCCCCGGATGTTGTGGCGGATGTCGCGCAGCGCGGCGATCGGCCGCTGCATCGCGTAGCAGCAGGGGTAGACCTTGATGGCCAGGCCGCCGGGCACCGCCGGGCCCGCCAGGTCCAGCCGGCCGGTGCCGCCGACCAGCTCCAACCAGGCGTCCAGCGCGCTCGGGTCCGCCGTCGCGCCCGCCTGCGCGAGCTCCGCCGCGCGGACTCCGGCCTGCGCGGCGAACCCGACCTGCAGCGACTTCCCGTGGGTGCCGAAGGCGTTCTGCACGCCGCCCGCGGCCGGGACGGCCAGCGCCATCGCGGTCGCCAGCTGCTCGGTGGATAGGCCCAGTGCGATTCCGGCCGCGACCGCGGCGGCCGGTGCGCCTGCCGTGCAGGTGGCGTGCCAGCCGGCCGAGTAGTGCGACCAGCCCAGTGCGCTGCCCAGGCGCGCCATCACGCCCGCCCCCGCCAGGTACGCCCGGGCGTCGCCGCCGGTGGCGAGCACGACCGGGACGGTCACGACGCTGATGTGCGTGGTCGACTCGATGTGCAGGTCGTCGAAGTCCAGCACGTGACCGATGGCCGCCCAGCGCGCCGCGTCCGGCAGCCCGGCCGCGATCCCGGTCAGCGGGTGGTTCCGGGCGGCCAGGGTGACCGCGGCGGTGTCGACGAGGGAGCGCTGGGCGAGCGCGAGATCCTCCGCGCCCGGTTCGAGCTCAACCGCCCACTGCGCGAGGGACTCAGCGATGGATGCCATTGGGACCTTTCCGCCAGCGCGCCACGCCCTGCGGCGTCGCCACGTCGATCAGCCGGACGCCAACCTTTGTACGGCCAAATGCATCGCCCGGTCAAGACCTACCGCCATTCGCCGGAAACCGCGACCTGTTGGCGGAATCACCGCCGACTCCACAACCTCGACGTTGACGCCACGCGGCGGTCGGCACAGACTTGCCCACAGTTTGTACGGCCCAATCAGCGCAGCGGCCGGGCCGGCACAGGCCCGGACCGGAAGGAGGACCCGTGTCCGGTCTCGACACCTACCTGCAGGGCTGGCGACCCGAGCCGCTGACGGAGGCGGACGCGCTGTCACCCGAGCCGTCGCGGGCGCTGGCCGCGGTGCTGGAGACGCCGGCGGAGTTCGCCGACGCCGAGGCGCTGCCGCCGCTCTGGCATTGGGTGCACTTCCTGAGCTGGCCGCGGCACGACGAGCTCGGCCAGGACGGGCATCCGGCCGGCGGCCACTTCCTGCCGCCCATCCCCGACCGGCGCCGGATGTTCGCCGGCGGCCGCCTGACGATCACCGGCCCGCTGCGGCTGGGCGTCCCGGCCGAGCGCACGTCGTCGTTGTCCGACGTAGTGGTCAAGCAGGGCCGTTCCGGCGAGATGGCGTTCGTGACGGTGCGCGGCGAGTACCGGCAGGACGGCGAGGTCCGGTTCGTCGAGGAGCAGGATTTCGTCTACCGCAGCGGTGAAGGCGCCGCCAAGAGCCCGGGCGCGCCGCGCCCCACCTCGCTGCCCACCTCGGACGCGGCATGGCAGCAGCCCTTCGCCGGCGACCCGGTGCGACTGTTTCGGTTCAGCGCGCTGACCGCGAACTCGCACCGCATCCACTACGACGCGCCGTACGCACGCGACGTCGAGGCGTACCCGGGCCTGGTCGTGCACGGCCCGATCCTGGTGCTGCTGATGAGCGAGCTGGCCCGGCAGCGGGAGCCGGAACGGGAGATCGCGAGCATCGCCTACCGGCTGCGGCGCCCGGTGTTCGCCGGCGATCCGGTGCTGGTCTGCGGCGGGCCGGACGGGAACATGACCGTGCGGACCGAGCCGGACGAGGTGGTGGCCGAGGCGTCGGTGACCTTCCGCTGACCCGCTTCGCCGCAGGTCAGCGGCGAGATGCGATCAAGGGGCGACCCTGCCAGACTAGAACGCGTGTTCGAGTACTTGCTTGCGCAATCACCTCCGGCCAGGCGGGGCCGAAGGCGGTGACCACGCAACGACAGCTCTACCAGCGCCGCGCCGACCACGACCGCATCGCGCGGGCCGCCGAGTCGGTCCGCCACCACGCCCGCAGGCAGCAGGCCGAGAGCGCGGTCGGCCGCGCGCCGATCGTGCCCGCCGACAGGTACGTGCTGGTCGGCTTCCTGGACGAGCTGGCGCTCGCCGCCGGCCGCGGCCAGCTGCCCGCCGACGTCCTCAGGGTCTGCCTCGAACTGTGCGAGAAGCTCATCGCGGAGACGCGGCAGGAGGACCCCGGCTGATCGATCAGGCGGAGAAGCGGGCCACGTAGCGCTTCTGCCAGGGCGTCTCGACCGCGCGGGAGTCGTAGTGCTCCCGGACGTAGGCGACCGCCTCGCCCGCCGGGACGCGGTCGATGACGGCTAGGCAGGCCAGCGCCGTGCCGGTCCGCCCGCGCCCGCCGGCACACGCGAGCTCCACCCGCTCGGCATCGGCGCGGTCCCACGCTTCGCGCAGGACCTCGCGCGCCTGCTCCCGGTCGCCGGGCAGGCGGAAGTCCGGCCAGCGCAGCCAGCGGCTCTCCCACTCGACCTCCGGCGGCGGCTTGCCGAGCAGGTAGACGCCGAAGGACGGCGCCGCCCCGGAAGGCGGTGGATTTCGCAGGCCGCGCCCCCTGACGAGGCGGCCGGACGGCAACCGGAGCACTCCAGCCCCGGCGGGATCCCACAAATCACCCACCCGGCCACCCTACGCGGCGGGCGGACTACTCGTGGTGAGCCATCCGGATTCGCCCCTCACGCACATCGATGTCCACAGTGGCCAATCGGGGTTCCCGTTGCCGCAGCGGGATCAGAGCCGCACTTCGCCCTGGATGCGAGTGACGGCCGCGCCGCCGACCCAGATGATGCCGTCCGGGTCGCGATCGATCACGACCCGGCCGTCCGCGCCCACCGCGGTGCCCTGGTGGGCGGTGTAGTGCTCGGGAGCCCGCCCGGTGCCGGTCAGCCACTGCGCGATCCCCGCGTTCAGGCTGCCGGTGACAGGGTCCTCGATCACCCCGCTCGGCGCCGGGAAGAAGGCGCGCACCTCGAAGTCGTAGGGCGCACCCGGCGGATGCGGCCCGACAACGCCGATTTTGTGCGTTCCCGAGGGCAGTGGAACATCCAGGACCGACTTCGCGCTGTCGAGCAGGACGGCAACCCATCCCGGCCCGTTGTCGACCCACTGCGCGTCGCGAATCGCTTCAGGCGCAAGGCTCAGCGCGCTCGCCAGCTCGTCATGAAGCCGCTCGTCGACCGGGCCGGAACGCAGCAGCGGCGGGGCGGCGAACGCGTATCCGGCATCGGTCCGGCTGACCTCGACGAGTCCTGCGGCGCACTCCTGGACGATCCGGTCCGGAACGGGTCCTGGGCGACTGCTCGCCCAGGCATGGCAGCTGCCCAGGGTGGGATGCCCGGCGAAGGGCAGCTCGCCGGACGGCGTGAAGATCCGCACCCGGTAGTCGGCGCCGGACTCGGTCGGCGGCAGTAGGAACGTCGTTTCGGAGAGGTTCGTCCACCTGGCGAACCTCTGCATCAGGTCGTCGCTCAGGCCCTCCGCGTCCAGCACGACCGCGAGCGGGTTGCCGGTGTAGGCGGGGCCTGCGAACACGTCGACCTGGGCGAAACGCCGCGCTGTAGCACCAGAAGTTGTCATGCCTCCCATCCTCGCAGGAGCGCCGCCGCGCGCGGCGGCGCCGTGTTGTAGGCGAGGGTGCCGCCCGCGTGCTGCAGGCTGCGCGCCAGCGCGGCGGCGTGATCTCCGGCCTGCGCCAGGTGCGGGCTGACGGTCGCCCAGCTCGCCAGGTCCCGGCGGGCCTGTTCGGCCAGGCGGCCGAGGAGTTCGGCGATCGCCGCCAGGTCTGCGAGGACGACGACCGGATCACCGGCCGCGCCGAGATCGGCGGCGCCCAGCGCGGTGCGGGCGTTGGCGATGTGCTGCTGCGGGTTCATGCCGGTCGCCCCCTCGACGGCCCGACTTCGGCGAACACCCGAATGTTCCCGCGCACCCCTGACAATTTTCGCGATTCCCGATGGCGGACCACTTCTCGGAGTGGTCCTGGTCCATCGCGGTGACTGTTTTCGCAGGCGTTGACCGGATTCCACCGCCTCAGTATGGTCCAGACCACACTGCACTCGGGGAAGGCCCAGTCGATGGGCGGTCGTCGACAGGCCGGTCTCCTCCCGCTCCTCCGGCGCCGAGCGCCGCTCCGCCGACCGCCGATCCGGATTTCGGGGGGTCCGCCGGCCGGGAACACCGGCCGCATCGACAAGGAGCCGAGATGAACTCGAAGCGAAAGCTCGCCGCCGCTGCCGTCGGCGCGGCGATCGCGCCCTTCCTGGTGGCGATACCCACCAGCACCGCCGGCGCGCACGGCTACATCGACTCGCCGCCGAGCCGCCAGGCCCAGTGCGCCGCCGGGACGGTGCCCTGCGGCGAGATCAAGTGGGAGCCGCATAGCGTCGAGGGCCCGAAGGGCCTGACCAGCTGCAGCGGCGGGAACGGCCGGTTCGCCGACCTCGACGACGACAGCAAGGGCTGGAAGGCCACGCAGGTCGGCAACACGGTGAACTTCAACTGGACGATCACCGCCAACCACTCCACCTCGACGTGGGAGTACTTCATCGGCGGCAACCGGGTCGCGGTGTTCAACGACCACGGCGCCCAGCCGCCGGACCGCTTCTCCCACACCGTCGACCTCGGCGGGGTGAGCGGCCGGCAGAAGCTGCTCGCCGTCTGGAACATCGCCGACACCGCCAACGCCTTCTACGCCTGCGTCGACCTCAACGTGGGCTGACCGGCGAGGGGGCCCTGCGCCTCCGGGGTGCCGCCCGGAGGCGCACGGGCACGTCAGCCCAGCAGTGCCGTGACGGCGAAAAGCACCGGCACCGAAAGGATCGTGGACAGCAGGATCGATTCGCGCGCCAGCCGCACGCCCACGTTGTAGCGCGAGGCGTAGACGAAGAGGTTCTGCGCCGCCGGGAGCGCGGAGATCACCACCGCCGCGAACAGCGTCGCACCCTCCAGCCCGAACAGGCCCGCACCGATCGCCCAGGCGATCACCGGGTGCACCACCGACTTCAGGCCCACCGACAGCAGAACCGGCCAGCGCTCCGCGCCGCCTGCGGGCAACGAGCTGCCGCGCAACGAGATGCCGAACGCCAGCAGCACCGTCGGCACGGAGAGGTGCCCGAGCAGGGTGATCGGCTCCAGCACCGGGGGCGGAATCCGCCAGCCGCTCAACGAGATCGCGACGCCGATCAGCGAGCAGATGACGATCGGGTTGCGGAACGGCGCGAGGATCCGCAGCCAGGCCGAGGAACGCTCCCCGCCCTGCGAGAAGTCGATCACGGTCAGCCCGATCGGCGTCATGACCAGCAGCTGGAACAGCATCACCGGCGCGATCAGGCTCGCGTCGCCGAGCACGTAGACGGCGATCGGGATGCCGAGGTTGCCGGCGTTGACGTAGCTGGAGCACAGCGCGCCGATGGTCGTGCGCCGGATGTTCCACCTGCGCAGCAGGCCGACCAGCACGAACAGGCCCGCCGCGGCGAACGTGCTCAGCGCGCTGACCAGCAGCGGGGTGGAGAAGATGATCGAGACATCGGATTCCGAGAGCATTTGCAGCAGCAGCGCGGGAGTTCCGACGTAGAACGACAACCGGGTCAGCGCCTCGCGCGCGTTCTCGCCGAGCAGCTCGCCGCGGCCCAGCAGGTAGCCGATCAGCACGATGGCGGCGATGACGCCGAAGCCCTGGATCACACCGGACACGACGCCTCCGCTCCCCGGTGCGCGCGAATTCCACAGTGGACGATGACGGCGGCCGGGCGGCGCCGGGCCACCCGCTCTCGAGCGCGAGGCATGCTTCGTCTTCCGGGCTGGTTCCGACTGGTTGTTTAGCGATCCTAAGCGATCTAGGTCGCCGCTATCCCGCCGGAATGGCGATGCTCACAGCCGTTCACGCGGCGTCGCCGGCCGGAATCTCCTCGAGCGGGCGGATGTCGGTGCGCCCGGTCGAGCTGGGCGCGCCGCCGGGCAGCTTCACCGCCTTCGTCAGCGGGCCCGGACTCCAAAGCCCCCAATGCGTTTCGCGGTGGACCTCCATCGCGGCCTCCGCCGGCAGCGCGTCCACCTCGTAGGCGTCCACCAGGTACAGCGTGCCCCAGTCGCGATGCAGGTCGCCCTTGAGGTAGGTCGGCATCGTCCGCACGCTGCCCGCCACGTTGAGCCAGCCGAACGGACCGCCGGCGCCCGGCGCCGACCAGCTCTGGCCCATGTCGCGCATGATCCCGCCGCCGGCCACCCGGAACCGCGGCAGCTCGGCGACCCCGTTGTGCAGGCGCGCCAGGTTCAGGCACGGGTGCACCAGCGCGGCGGTCCACTCCACGAAGGTCGGCGCGTCGCCGACCACCTGCGTCATGCTGGTCAGCCGCGGGACGCGCGGCGCGCTGACGGCGATCCAGCCGCCGGAATCGATCTTGCGGTCCACGGCCACCACCCGGACCTTGGTCGCGTCGCTCACGACGAACCGGCGGTCGAACCACATGCCGCTGAGCTGGGCGACGTCGACGCGGCCGAGGATCTCGAAGCCCTCCGGGGTGTCCCGGCCCCATTCGACGCCGAGCGCGTTCACGCCCGTCGCGTCGCCGCCGAAGGACAGCACCACCGGGGCCTCGCCGCTGGTGGCCTGCGGGGGCAGGTCGAACCACGGGGTGCGCAGCTCGCCGGTGAGCGGCCCGTCGGCGGCGTAGGTGCCCCACACCGGCGCGTCGTCGCCGCCGAACCCGAACGGCGGGGTCCAGTGCTTGCCCTCCGGGTAGCCGAAGCGGTGGAAACCCGTTGCGGTGGCGGCGAGGTAGTCGCCGGGCTTCTGCTCGGTGCGGCGGCTCGCCGACACCGCGCTCTCGGTCCGCGGCTGGATGTGCGACTGCGCCAGCACGCCGCTGCGCGGATCGGTCTCGACGCCGACGTAGTCGGAGAGCCCGCAGCTGGAACCGGCGAGCTGCTTGACGTTGTCCGCGCCGAGGCTGTAACCGTCGCGCTGCCGCTGCATGCCCGCCGCGAACAGCGCCACCTCGCCGACCAGCAGGATCGCGCAGGTGAACGTCAGCGGGGCGGCGCCGAGGCTGAGCACCCGCCGCCGCGCCTCCGGCGTGATCACCGGCAGTTCGTCGTGCCGCAGGTGCTCGACCATGGCGACGATGCCGGCGATCGCCGCGGCCGCCAGGAAGTACGTGCTCGCGCTGCGCCCGTCGAGGCTCGGCGCCCGGTCGAACCACGGCACGCCCCAGCCGGAGACGTACCACCACGAGTTCGTGCCGGTGACCGAGAACGCGCAGATGACCATGAGGCCGGCGAAGAACCCGGCCCTGTTGCGCCGGGACCGCAGCACCGCCGCGCTCGTCGCCAGCGCCGTCAGCGCGGCCACCACCGCGCCGATCCCGGCGAGCATCCCGAAGTGGTGCGTGTGCTTCGTCGGGGTCATGGCCAGCACCACGAAGCTCAGCGCGGCGACCGCCAGCACGCGGCGGCTCGGGCCGAGCGCAGCGCCCCGGATCTTGCCGCGGCGCAGCAACACGACGCCGCTGGCCACGATGCACAGGATGAGCAGCAGCACGGGGAACCGGCGCGTCAGCGACCCGTCCGGCCACGGCCCGAACAGCCGGTCGTAGCGGCTGAGCTCCTCGAACCACTGCTCGTTCGGCCCGAACTTGGTCTTCAGCGCCACCGAATCCAGCACGGACTGCAGCGTCTGGTCGAAGAAGACGCCGACCAGGATCACCAGCCCGGCCGCCGCGACGGGAGCCAGCACCGGCAGCGCGCCCCGTTCCCGCACCCGCTGCCACAGCAGCCGGAGCAGCGGCTTGGCGGCCACGACGAACGGCAGGATCGCGACCATGCCGTGCGGGTTCGCCCCCAGGCCCAGCGCCGCCGCGAGCAGCCCGAGCGCGGCGGGCGTCAGCCGCCGGGTGGCCACGGCGCGTTCGACCGCGCACAGCGCGAGCAGGAAGAACGCCACGACGACCGGTTCCGGGCGGAGGCCGTTGTTGTACGGCAGCCAGAAGGCCAGGAACACCGCGGCGGCGGCCCAGCCCGCGGACTCGCTGCGGCGCACCTGCTGCCCGAGCCGCGGCAGCACGCCGCGGCTGACGAGCAGCCAGCTGACGACGCCGAGGAACAACGCGGGCAACCGCACCCACGGCGTCGCGGGCGAGATCTGCACCCACAGTGCGTAGAGCTCGTAGAACCAGCCGAACGGCGATTCCGGGTTGCTGAACCAGCGGAAGTAGTTGGTGACGTACCCGGCGCTGTCGGAGGCACGCAGCATGGTCAGGATGTAGCCGTCGTCGGCGGTCATCGCGCCGATCAACCACCACACGCCCAGCGCACCGAGGACGACCACGTCGCGGACCTTCGGCCGCCACCACCGCTCGGGCGCCCAGCGGGGCGCGCGGCGGACCTCCATGCGCCGCAACGCCACCATCGAGCCGAGGAACGCCAGGACGGCCAGCACCATCACGGCGACCTTCAGCGGCGTCGCCTGGGTCGCGAAGCGGTTGTCCACCCGCGCCTCGAAGGACAGGCCGCGGACGTCGTCGGCCACCGCGTCGAGCTGCGAGTAGATGCCGGTCAGCTGGGGCCGGATGTCGCCGGGCACGGCGGCCAGCGCGACCCCGCCCACCGCGGCCTGCATGCCGGCGGCGTCCGAGCGCACCGAGATCGAGCAGTCGCCCGCGGGCAGCGCGGCGGTGCCGGCCTGATGCCCCCTGGACCACAGTGCGACCTGCCCGCCGTCGACCTGCAGCGTGAGCCCGGTCAGCCCGCCGTACTCCGACGACGGCGCGTTCGTGGCGACCAGCACGCCGGGGCCGTCGATGCGCGCGTCCAGGCTGCGCGCCGCCGCGCACGGCACCTCTGCCGCGAGCCACAGCGGCGCGTGCCCGACCAGCGGCGCCGACACCGGTTCGGTGCCCCGCGCGGTCGGCCACCGCAGCGTCGTGATTTCGTGCTCGACGGGCAGGAACGGCACCGCCAGCGCCAGCAGCGCGGAGAACAGGCCCAGCACAGCCGCCCAGCGGCGCGCCGATTTCGACGCCAGCCCACGACGCGTGACCTGCACGGACCGCTCAGTCACGCGACCGCCACCTCTGCTTCCCGAAAAGTCCCAACCCGAAGAGCTTAGAGAGGCGCGCCGACGAGCCGACAACCGGCGGAACCTCATCGCGCTACGCACCCGGCCCGGCACGCAGCGCGATCTTCCCGCCGGCACCGTCGGATGTGAGGCGACTCTCGGGGGCTGGGCTGTCCGGGTGGAAGAGGTCCACTGCGGACGACGCCTTCAATACCGTGATCAGCATGACTTTCACGTTGATCAAAGGAACTTTCCGGATCATCGGCGCCTCGCCCGACGGCGACTCGATCCGCTTCTACCCCACCGACCCGAAGGCGTTCGCCAAGGCGGGCCTGTCCGTGCGGCTGAACTCGCGCGGCGGCGCCCAGCTCCGATTAGAGGGCATCGACGCGCTGGAGACGCATTACCGGCCGCAAGCGCGCGGCAGCGAGATGTGGCACCAGCCGGCCGAACTGGCGAACGCCGCCTCGGAGGCGCTGCTGCGGCACCTGGGTTTCACCGCTTTCGAGCGCAACGACAACGGCGCGGTCACGGCGAGCACCCCCGAAGAGGCGCCCGGCCACATCCTGACCCGGTTCGCGGACAAGTACGGCCGGGCGGTGGCCTTCGCCTTCCCCGGCCGGCGACCGGGCCGCTCCACCGATGGCGGCGAGGTCCACCTGGACCCGAAGGGCCTGCAGGCGTCGGCGAACCACGCTCTGCTGACCGTTGGCCTGGTGTACCCGACCTTCTACTCCAAGCTGTTCCCCGACCTGCGCCAGAGCATGGCCGAGGCCGCGATCGCCGCCCGGGACGCGAAGCAGGGCGTGTGGGCGGCGGACGCGACGCTGGAAGGGCTGCGGGTGCGCTCCCGCGAACAGCTCCAGGAGGGAGCGGTGCTGCTGCCGAAGCTGTTCCGGCGACTGGCCGACTACCTCGAACTGGAGGAGTCCGGCGGGGCGTCGCTGGGCGGCTTCGCCGAGTACCTCGACACCCGCGACGACCGCCTGTTCACGGTCCCGGACGGTCACGCCACCGAACTGGAAACCCTTGTAGAGGTCCGCCGCCAGAACATCCGCCTGACGGTCGAGCCGGAGCGGATCGTCTTCACCGAGGCCTGATCACCGGCCCATCCCGATCAACGCGTCGGCGACGTCCTGCACGACGGTGCGGGTGTTAACCGGTCGCGCGAGCCAGGTGGTCATCGCCAGCGACAGGTCCCGCAACCGCCGCCACGGCCAGTCGGGCAGCTGCTGCGCCGCGGTGTGCCTGCCCACCAGCACCGCGTCGGCCCGCACCGCCTCGGCGCAGGCCCGCGCGTGCGCAACGAAGTGCTGGAACATCCACTGCGGGCGCACGTCCGCGGCGGTGGCCGCGGCCGTCAGGCTGTCCTGCTGGGTCGGCACCTGCTCGCGGGAGTGCACCAGCACCCGCAGCCCGTCGAGGTCGGCGAGCCGCCAGTCGTCGTTGCCGGCCAGCGGGTGCGTCGGCCGGACCGCGACCCCGAGCGGTTCCTGCCACAGCAGCTTGGAGTAGTACTCGGCCGGCGGCGCCTGGTGCACGATGCCGATGTCGAGCCGGCCCTGCCGCAGCAGCAGGAGCTGCTCGGTGCTGCCCGCTTCGCGGTAGTTCAGGTCGCAGCGCGACACCTCCCGCTGGAGCTCGCCGACGAGCCGCACCAGCCAGTCGTCCGGGACGCCCGGCGGCACGCCGATCACCACGATCTCGCGCGGCGGCTGCGCCCCGGCGACGACGTCCCGGGTGGACCGCTCCAGCGCGAGCAGCTGCCGGGCGTGCCCGAGCAGCGCCGAACCCGCTGCGGTGAGCGTCACGCCGCGCGGCGTCCGTTCAAACAGCGCCTGCCCGAGTTGCCGTTCGAGCGCTGCCATCTGCCGGGTCAGCGAAGGCTGCGAGACCAGGAGGTGAGCGGCGGCCTTGTTGAACGAGCCATGCTCGGCGATCGCGAGGAAATAGCGCAGCTGCCGAAAATCCATGTCGCCTCCCAGTTATAGCGCGAGAGCATAACTGGGGATACGCACTGGGACTTGGACCAGGCTCAGCGGGATGGCTTCTAATGAGTCGGCGCGCCCGTCCGGCGCCGCACGAACAAGCGCAAGACGAGGAATTTCGATGAAGCTCGGCGTGTACTCGATCTGCCTGCCCGACCTGACCCCGGAGCAGGCGGTGAACGAGGCGAAGGCCGCCACCTATTCGGGAATCGAATGGCGCATCGGCACTCCGCCCAGCGACGCCGAGGTGCCGGACTTCTTCACCAACAACCGGTGCAGCGTCGCACCGACGCACGACGCCGTCGCCCGCGCGGCTGCGCTGTGCGAAGCCGCTCAGCTCGACATCATCGGGCTGGGCACCTATGTGGACACCGGCGACCTCGACGGCGTGGCGCACGGGATGGCGCTGGCCCGGGCTTGCGGCGCGCCGTGGATCCGCCTTCGCACGCCGTGGCGCAACGACGAGCCGTTCAGCGACCTGTTCGCCCGCGCCGTCGAGTTCTTCTCGGGTGTCGAGCGGCTTTCCCGGCGGACCGGGGTCCGCGGGCTGCTGGAGATCCACCAGCGCAGCATCGCGCCGAGCGCTTCGCTGGCCGAACGGCTGGTGTCGCGCTTCGACCCGGACTGCGTGGGCGTCATCTACGACGCCGGGAACCTCGTCCTCGAAGGCTACGAGGACCACCGGATGGCCGTGGAGCTGCTGGGCCCGCACCTCGCGCACGTGCATGTGAAGAACGCCGCGTTCACCCGCCCCGACCGTGGCGGGGTCTGGCGGCCGCGGTGGACACCGATCGACGACGGAGTGCTCGACGTGCCCGCGCTCCTGCGGGTGCTCGCCGACGCGGACTACGACGGCTGGGTGTCCGTCGAGGACTTCAGCACCGACCGGGCGCCGGTCGAGGCACTCCGGTACAACGCCGAATTCCTGCGCCGCCACGGCGATTTCGCGCACTGATCCAGTTCGACCCGGAGGACTAGGAAGAGATGAATGCAGCTGACCGGCGCGTTGCGCTGGTGACCGGTGGCGCCGGCGCGCTCGGCGCCGCGATCGCCGCCCACCTGGCCGCCGACGGCTCCGACGTGGTGCTGCTCGACGTGGACGCCGATGGCGTCGCGCGCGAGGCCGCACGGCTGCGGTCCGGCACCGACCGTCGCGTCGAGGGCTGGGCCGCCGATGTGTCCGATGTGGACTCCGTGGAGCGCACGATGGCGCGGCTGCGGGACGAGTTTGGCCGGCTGGACCAGCTGATCAACAACGCCGCGGTCAACCGACGCGCCGACCTGGCTTCGGTCGGCCCGCGCGACTGGGACCCGGTGATGCGGGTCAACCTCTGGGGCCCGACGGCGCTGTGCCAGGCCGCCGTTCCGCTGTGGCGGGCCGCCGGGGCCGGCCGCGTCGTGAACATCTCCTCGCGGACCTGGCTCTCCGGCGGGCCGTTGGCCTACACGGCGTCCAAGGCGGGCGTAGTCGGCCTGACCCGCGCGCTCGCGCTGGAGCTGGCGCCACTGGACGTCACCGTGAACGCGGTCGCCCCGAGCATGGTCATCACCCCGTTCACCAGACAGGGCCGCAGCGACGAGGAATTCGCGGAATTCCTCGCGCGCCACCAGAAGATGACACCGATCCGGCGGCTCGCCACGCCCGAGGACGTGGCCGGCGCGGTCGCCTTCCTCGCCTCCCCGCAGGCGGGCTTCATCACCGGCGAGGTGCTGCACGTCTGCGGCGGCGCCCAGCTCGCCCCCGCCCCGTGAGCGGATCCAGCACCCGAACCCTCAACGTGGAGGAACAATCGTGACGACAACCCAAGACCAGCGGCCGGCCGCGGTCGCCGAACCGAGCAGGCGGCGCGCCTGGACCGTGCTGGCCGTGGTGGTGGCCTGCTCGGTGGTCGTGTTCCTGGACAAGGCGCTGCTCGGGCTGGTGGCGCAGCCGCTGAAGCAGGAGCTGCACCTTTCGTCGGCCGAGTTCGGCTCCATCAGCGGCGCGTCCTACCTGCTGTTCGGCATCACCTGCCTGGTGGTCGGCTTCCTCGCCGACCGCATCTCGCCGCGCTGGGTGCTGCTCGCGTGCGGGCTGATGTGGGCGCTCGGCCAGGTGCCCGCCCTGTTCGCGGTCACCGGCGGCGTGCTGTTCGCGAGCCGGCTGGCGGTCGGCGCGGCGGAAGGCCCGGCCCAGCCGATGTCGCACGTCACGGCGTACTCCTGGTTCCCCAACCACCGGCGCGGCCTGCCCGCGTCGCTGATCACCAGCGGCGCGGCCATCGCCAAGATCGCCTTCGCCCCGGTGGTCACGCTGATCATCGTCGCCTTCGGCTGGCGCGCCGGGTTCGTCACGGTCGGGCTGCTCGCGCTGGTGTGGAGCGCGGCCTGGCTGGCCGTCGGCAAGATGGGGCCGTACTCCACCGCCTCGGAAATCGCCGCCGCGGCGCCCGCCGAACGCGTTCCGTGGCGTCGTTTCCTGTTCAGCGGCACGTTCATCGGCGCGCTGCTCGCCTACTTCACGCAGGGCGCGCTGGCCGCGGTGATCTTCACCTGGCTGCCGTCGTACTTCCAGCACGGGCTCGGGTTCTCCGCGGCGGTCTCCGGTTCGCTGTTCGGCCTGCCGAGCGCGATGGCGATCGTGGCGCTGCTGGCGGTGGGCGCGGTCAGCGACCGGATGCTGCGCAGGGGTGTGCGCTCCCGCGTCGCGCGCGGTTTGTTCGGTGGTGCGTGCCTGGTGCTCGCCGGGCTGGTGCTGTGCCTGCTGCCGTGGGTCCACAGCCCGGTACTGGCCGTGATCACGCTGATGATCGGCTACGGCGTGTCCACCACCGTGCAGACGGTCAGCAACCCGGTGGTCGCCGAGATCGTGCCGCCAGGTCAGCGCGCCGGGGCCCTCGGCGTGCTGACCGCGCTGGGCACGAGCGCGGGCGTGCTGAGTCCGATCTTCACCGGCAAGCTGCTCGACGTGGCCGAAACCCCGCAGGCGGGCTACACGCTCGCGTTCCTGGTGTTCGGCGGTCTCGTCGCCTTCGGCGGACTGTGCTTCGCGCTGCTGGTGAACCCGGAGCGCGACGTGCGGCGCATCGCCCGGTAGGGGGTTTCGCCTCGTGTCTCCGGCCGGGTGAGAATGGGCCGGTCGGAGCACCAGGGGGGATGTCGTGGGCGAGCGCAGCGGGGCGGGAGCGCCGAGCGTGGCGTCCAGGCTGTTCCGGATCCTGGAGACCTTCTCGCCGGAGCGGCCGTCCCTGACGCTGTCGGCGATCAGCCGCCAGAGCGGCCTGTCGCTGACCACGACGCACCGCCTTGTCGGCGAGCTCGCCGGATGGGGCGCGCTGGAACGAGACGACGACGGCTGTTACCGCATCGGGCTGCGGATCTACGAGCTCGCCGCGCTGACGCCGCGCGGCACGTTCCTGCGCGAGGTCGCCATGCCGTTCCTCGGCGACCTCTACGAGGCCACCCGGCAGAACGCGCAGCTCGGCGTCCTCGACGGCCACGAGGTCGTCTACCTGGAGCGGATTTCCGGCCGGGATGCCGTGCCGGTGGTGTCCCGGCCGGGCGGCAGGCTGCCGCTAAACGCCACCGGCGTCGGCCTCGTCCTGCTCGCGCACGCCGACCGCGAGCTGCAGGAGGCTGTCCTGGAGGGGCCGCTGAAGCGGTTCACGGACCTGACGCTCGCCGACCCGCGACGGCTGCGCGGGGTGCTGGCCGACGTCCGCAAGAACGGCTTCGCGATCAGCGACCGCCAGATCGAGCTGTCCACCCTCTCGGTGGCGGCCCCGGTCCGCGGCGATGCGGACAACGTGATCGCGGCGCTGTCCCTGGTGGTCCCGGCCGAGACCAGCGACCCGATGGCGCTGGTCCCGGTGGTCCGGGCGGCCGCCCGCGGCCTCTCCCGGGCGCTCGGCTCTCCCCGAGCCGCAGCCCTGCCCCCGACGGCCACCCACGAACGCTCCGGGTCGTGAGTCTTTTGGGTTGCTCTGGCAGCCCAAAAGACTCACGGCCCCGTGCGCTACCGCAGCAGGTCCGCCTTCGGGACCGCCGCGACCAGCCGGCGCGTGTAGGTCGCCTCCGGCGCGCGCAGGACCTGGCGGGTCGGGCCTTGTTCGGCCACCCGGCCGCGGTGGAGGACCGTGATCCGGTGGGCCAGGTTGTCCGCCACGGCCAGGTCGTGGGTGATGAACAGGCAGGCGAAGCCCAGCTCCTCCTGTAGGGATTTCAGCAGGTCCAGGACGGCGGCTTGGACCGAGACGTCCAGGGCGCTGGTTGGCTCGTCGGCGATCAGCAGTTCCGGGCCCAGGGCGAGCGCTCGCGCGAGGCCCACCCGCTGGCGTTGGCCGCCGGAGAGCTCGTGCGGGTGTCGCGACCAGCGCCTGCGCCTCGCCGCGGCCGACGCGCAGGTCCACGCCGTCGACGGCCCGGAATCCGCGGTAGTCGACCACGACGCCGGTCAGCTCCAGCGCGGCCCGGTTCTCGGCGGTGGTCGGCGCGGGCTCCTGACCGAATCGAGGCACGGCGGCCAGCAGCTCGCGCGTGTAGGCGTGCGACGGGCGCGCGAACAGCGAGCGCGCCGGCCCGTCCTCCACCACTTCTCCGTGGCGCATCACCACTACGCGGTCCGCGATGTCGGCCACCACGCCCATGTTGTGCGTGATCAGCACGATCGACGTGCCGCGCCGGTCGCGGAGCTGCCGCAGCAGGTCCAGGATCTCGGCCTGGACCGTGACGTCCAGCGCCGTCGTCGGCTCGTCGGCGATCAGCACCTCCGGGTCGCCCGCCAGCGCCATCGCGATCACCACGCGCTGCTGCTGGCCGCCGGAGAGCTGGTGCGGGTACTGCTTCGCGCGCCGCGCCGGTTCGGGGATGCCGACCGCGTCGAGCAGTTCCACCACCTCGGCGAAGGCCTGCGTGCGGCTGAGTTCCCGGTGCGCGCGCAGCGCCTCGGTGAGCTGCCAGCCGACGGTGAACACCGGGTTGAGGGCCGTCGACGGTTCCTGGAAGACCATCGCGATGCGGTTGCCTCGGATTTCCCGCCATCGCCGGAGGTCCGCGCCCACGAGCTCGCGCCCGCCCAGCCGGATGCTGCCGGACACGGAGGCGCTCGGGGACAGCAGGCCCAGCGCCGCGCGGGCGCTGACCGACTTCCCCGAACCGGATTCGCCGACGACAGCGACGATTTCGCCCGCCGCCACGTCGAGGCTCACGTCACGCACGACCGGACCGGCGTCGAAGCCGATCGTCAGCCCGTCGAACGCCAACAGGGGCTGCGTTGCCAAGATGATCTCCTCAATCGTAGACGCGTTGGGCCTCGGCCCACAGCCGGGCGACCTGCTCCGGGTCGTACGACGACGCCGCGTTCCGGGCGGCGGCGCAGGAAGGCCCGGATCCGGTCGGCGAGGAAGTCCAGCACGTCCTCGGGCACGCCTACGGGCGTGGGAATGGTCTCGCCGGCCAGCAACCGGCCACGCAGGTCCGCCAGCCCGATGGTGGTGGTGCTGACTCCGACGTGCACCCCGCACGCGGCGAGCACCGTTTCGTCGATGTCCACCGGCACTCGGGGTCGGCCGACCGCGCCGAACCGGGTGAGCTCCGGGACCTCGCGGACGACGCCGAGGTCTATGAGGGTGGTGACCTGCCGGCTGACCGTGGGCGTGCTCAGCGCGATCCGGTGCTCGATGGCCGCCCGGGAAAGCGGCCCGGCCTGCCGGATCGCGCCGAGCACGGCGGCCGCGTTCGTCTCGCGGATCCCGGTCGGGCGCGGGTCTGCTCGTCCCCCAGGGGACAGGATGGTCGTCACGAGATGCCTTGTCGTCTCGGGAAATCGGCGTGCACGGTCGCCCCACCGAGATCGGGTTTCGCTCGGCGGGCGGGGAAATACCGGGAATCGGCCGGATGCGGCCTACGAAGAACCGGTCAGCCGCGACGACAGCACGGCACGGCGAATTCGCGGGACGCCGCCCGAAAACCCCGGTGCCGGAACGCCGTGAACTGAGCCATGCCGAGAGAATCCGTTGCGGGATCGCCGATGTCAAAGCCGCCCGCGATGCGGGACGAACCGGCCGAATTAATTTCAGTGCCACGACATGCCTTGCCGGGCCGCGCGATTCCTACCTAGCGTGCGGTGCGGCGAGCCGAATTCCCTTTCCCCCACCGGAAACAATCCCGCAATCGCAGTTTCGAACCGCTGCATTCCCGAAAGGACCGCGCCATGACCAGCCAGCTCGAGCGCACCACCGTCCAGGTCGTCAAGCTCGGTGCGCACATCGGCGCCCGCATCGACGGGGTGCGCCTCGGCGGCGACCTCGACGCCGCGACGGTGGCCGAGATCCGGGCCGCGCTGCTCGCGCACAAGGTGATCTTCTTCCGCGGCCAGCACCACCTCGACGACGCCGGCCAGCTCGCCTTCGCCGAGCTGCTGGGCGAGCCGACCCTGGCCCACCCCACGGTCAAGGGCACCGACCACGCGAGCATCCTGCCCATCGACTCCGACTACTCCAAGGCCAACAGCTGGCACACGGACGTCACGTTCGTGGACCGGATCCCGGCCATCAGCCTGCTGCGCTCGATCCGGCTCCCGTCCTACGGCGGCACCACCACCTGGGCCAGCACCGTTGCGGCGTACGAGAAACTGCCCGATTCGCTGCGGGCGCTGGTCGATTCGCTGTGGGCGGTGCACACCAACGCCTACGACTACGCCGCGAGCATCGACGAGACGCGCCTCGGCGGGGTGGACGTGAAATTCCAGCAGTACCGCAAGGAATTCGTCTCCGACGTGTACGAGACCGAGCACCCGGTGGTCCGGGTGCACCCGGAAACCGGCGAGCGCGCCTTGCTTCTGGGGCATTTCGTCAAGCGCCTCGTCGGCCTCACCAGCGCCGAGTCGCACACCCTGTTCCAGCTGCTGCAGGCCCGGGTGATCCAGCTGGAGAACACGGTGCGCTGGGACTGGTCGGACGGCGACCTGGCGATCTGGGACAACCGGGCGACGCAGCACTACGCGATCGCCGACTACGACGACCAGCCGCGCCGGCTGCACCGGGTCACCCTCGCCGGCGACGTCCCGGTGAGCATCGACGGCGTCCGCAGCACCACCCGCAGCGGTGACGCCTCGCACTACTCCCAGCTGGCGCGGTGACCGGCTGAGCGGCTGAACACCCACAGCCGCATCACGGCGAAGCGGGTGGTGCCGCCGATGACGCTCAGCGCGGCGACAGCGGCGGCCTCCGCGACGCTGGAGGGATCTTCGACGGCCAGCCCCAGCAGGCCCAGCGCGATGTTGTTCGACACGCAGTAGAAGGCGAACACCGCGAGGGTCTGCAGGTGCATCCGGCCCCGGTGCTCGTTGCGGGCGGCGAACGCGAAGTGCCGGTGCGCGGCGCTGCTGGCCGCGGTCGTGATCAGCAGGGAGCAGAAGTTCGAGGCACCGACCGGGAAGATGCCCCGCAGCAGCACGTAGAGCACCGCGTTCGCCGCGGTGGCGAGCACGCCGACGACGGTGAACAGCACGGCCTGGCCAACGACGTCGTCGCGCTTGGCCGGGCGAACCCGATCGACCGCACCAGGGGTGACCGCCTTCGGTTCGCGCGCAGCCACGCCCTTCATCGACCCCACTCCAACGCGACGGTTCAGATCTGCGGTCAAGCTAGTTCGGCCATGCGGGAGGGACGCATGAACAACCTGGGAGAACGCTGGGAACGGCGGCCGCCCTCCCGGGCCCACCGGTGCATGTGACCCATTGTGATCGAACCGTCACGGATCATGATTCGACCGATCTGGTGATCTTGGAGCCGACGACGATCGCGAGCCGGCCCCTTGACTCCGGCCGACCGGGCACGCACACTCCCAGGAATTTGCGAAGTATACTTCCGCATTGGGGAATTGGGAGGCCGACGTGGGTCAGCCAGCGTCGCCGGTCCGGCGCGGCCGCGTGTCGAGGGTGCTTTCCTCGCTGTTCGTCCAGGTGCTCATCGCAGCCGTCATCGGCATCGCCGTCGGCCACTTCTGGCCCGAGTTCGGCGGCGCCCTCAAACCGATCGGCGACGGGTTCATCCGGCTGATCAAGATGGTGATCGCGCCACTGATCTTCTGCGTGGTCGTGGTCGGCATCGCCAAGGCCGGCGACATGCGCTCGGTCGGGCGGATCGGGCTCAAGGCGCTGATCTACTTCGAGGTGGTCACCACCGCCGCCCTCGCCCTCGGCCTCGTCGCCGGGAACCTCGTCCAGCCCGGCGCGGGGCTGGACATCGACCCGGCAACGCTGGACACCTCCGGTGTGACCGCCAAGACGCACGGCGAGCAGATGCCCGGTCCGGCCGAGTTCGTGCTGCACATGATCCCGGAGAGCGCGGTGGCGGCCTTCGCCGACAACGAGCTGCTGCAGGTCCTGCTACTGGCGGTGCTGTTCGCCGCCGGGCTGCTGCACATCGGGATCGGGCGCGCGCCGCAGGTGTTCGCCTTCATCGAGCAGACCGGCGAGATCATCTTCAAGATCATCGGCTACGTGATGCGGCTGGCCCCGATCGCGGTGTTCGGTTCGATGGCCTACCTCATCGGCCAGTACGGGCTGTCCTCGCTGAGCACCTACGCCACCCTGATCGGCGCCTGCTACGGCGCGGCACTGCTGTTCTGCGTCGTGCTCGGCGCGCTGCTCAAGGCGTTCACCGGCTTGAGCATCCTGAAGTTCCTGCGCTACACGCGGGAGGAATTCGCGCTGGCCATCGGCACCGCGTCCAGCGAGGTCGTGATGCCGCGGATCATGGAGAAGCTTGAACGCGCGGGCTGCCGCAAGGAAGCGGTCGGACTGGTCATCCCGACCGGGTATTCGTTCAACCTCGACGGCGCGTCCATCTACCTGTCGCTGGCCACGCTGTTCATGGCCCAGGCCGTCGGCGTGGACCTCACCATCGGGCAGCAGATCACCGTGGTGCTGGTGCTGATCCTCACCTCCAAGGGCATGGCAGGCATCCCCGGCTCGGCGTTCATCGCGCTGTCCGCGACGGCCTCGGCGGTCGGCGTCATCCCGGTGGCCGCGGTCGCCCTGATGCTCGGCGCGGACCGGATCATGGACACCATGCGGGTGGTGACGAACCTGCTGGGCAACTGCGTGGCGACGTTCATCGTGTCCAAGTGGGACGGAGCGTTCGATCGCGACCGGGCCGTCGCCACCCTCGCCGACCCGGCGTCCGCTCCCCCGCTCCCCCGCGAGGAGGACGAACCTGCCAAGGCCTGACTTGCCCGCGCCGGGCGCGTGTCGGGGTGGGCTCCGGTGGGTATTGCCGGGGCGAGCGACGCGGGAGGTCCGGATGGAACTCGTCGAGGAGACGCCGTACCGGTTCCGGATCGAACGGCACGGCGACATGCGCGTGCCGGGGGTCGTCTTCGCCTCGCGGCGGCTGCTGCCGCCGAAGGGCGACGGCGCGCTCGACCAGGTCGTGAACGTCGCGACGCTGCCCGGCATCGTCGGCGCGTCCTACGCCATGCCGGACATGCACTGGGGCTACGGGTTCCCGATCGGCGGCGTCGCCGCCACCGATGTCCGCGCAGGCGGCGTCGTCTCGCCCGGCGGCGTCGGCTTCGACATCTCCTGCGGGGTGCGGCTGCTCGCCGCCGAGCTCGACCGGTCGGACTTCCGCCGGGTAGCGGAGCGGATCATGAACGGGCTCAGCCGGGCGACGCCTCGCGGGGCGGGTCGCGGCGCGGTGTGGGAGCTGCCCCGCGAGGCTCTCGAACGAGTGCTGGAAGAGGGTTGCCACTACGCCGTCGCACGCGGGCGCGGCACGCCGCGCGACCTGGAGCGCTGCGAGGACGGCGGCGCGATGGCCGACGCGGAGCCGGGGCGGGTGAGCGCGCGGGCGCGGGACCGCGGCCTGGGGCAGCTCGGCAGCCTGGGTTCCGGCAACCACTTCCTGGAGGTCCAGGCCGTCGCCGAGATCTACGACGAGGGCATCGCCGGGGTGTTCGGGCTCCGCCTCGACCAGCTGTGCGTGATGATCCACTGCGGGTCGCGCGGGCTGGGCCACCAGATCTGCACCGACCACCTGCGGAGCATGGACGAGAGCATGGCCGACCACGGCCTGGTCGTGCCCGATCGGCAGCTGGCCTGCACGCCGGTCGATTCGCCGGCCGGCCGCGCCTACCTCGGCGCGATGGCGGCCGCGGCGAACTACGCCCGCGCGAACCGGCACGTGCTCGGCGTGGCCGCCGGCGAGGTGCTGGAGAAGGTGACCGGCTGCGGTCTCGACCTCGTCTACGACATCTCGCACAACCTCGCCAAGATCGAGGCGCACGAGGTGGAGGGTCAGCGGCGAACGCTGTGCGTCCACCGCAAGGGCGCCACGCGGGCGTTGCCGCCCGGGCACCCGGAACTGCCGCCGGGCCTGCGGGAGGCGGGGCAGCCGGTGCTGATCCCCGGCTCGATGGGCACCGCGTCGTACGTGCTCGCGGGCGTGCCGACCGGCGACGCGTTCTTCTCGACGTGCCACGGCGCTGGGCGCACGCAGAGCCGCCACCAGGCGGTCCGCACCATCGATGCCCATCAGCTGCGCCGCGAGCTGGAGCACGACGGCATCGTCGTGCGCGGCAGCTCCGCTCGCGGGTTGGCAGAGGAGGCGCCGACCGCTTACAAGGACGTCGACGCGGTCGTCGCCGTCGCCGAGGGAGCCGGGTTGTGCCGCCGGATCGCCAGGCTCGTGCCGCTGGGCGTGGTGAAGGGGTGACCGGCGGCTTCCGCTTCCTGCCGCACACCGCCGACATCCGGTTCGAGGCGTGGGGCTCGACGCGGGACGACTGCCTGGCCGCCGCGGCCCGCGCCCTGGTGGCCTCCTTCGCCGAATTCCCCGCGGGCGCGCCGGAAAGCACCAGGACCGCCGAGCTCGCCGGCACCGACGAGCAGCTCCTGCTCGCGGTGCTCGACGAGATCATCTACCTGCTGGACGCCGAGGGCGTGGTCCCGCTGGACATCGGCGTCGCGCCGCGGCCCGCCGGAATCGCGCTGGAACTGGGCGTTGTCGCCGTGGCGCGGGCGGAGATCGTCGGCGCGACACCCAAAGCCGTTGCCCTGCATGGCCTGCACATCGGCCACGGCGACCGGGGCTGGCGTTGCGCCGCGACGGTCGACGTCTGAGCGCTCAGTCCTCGGAGACGAAGCGGAGGTAGCGGGCGGCGGAGCGCTGGACGATCTCGTGCGCACCGGTGGGGATCACCGTGTCCCACCACGCGCCGTAGAGCGCGTCGAAGCGGTAGGGCTCGAGCATCTTCGCGGCGCGGCGGACGACGTTCGGGCGTTCCGGGATCAGGTTCGGGTAGCTGTACATGAAGGCCACGTGCTCGCGGTCCGGGATGACCTGCACGATGTCGCCGGTGAACAGCTTCCCGTCGCCGTGGTCCCAGTGCAGCACCGTGCCGCCGGCGAAGTGCACGCCGAGGTTGATCAGGGTGAGCCCGGGAGCGAGCTCGCTGGTGGTGCCCTCCCACAGCCGGATCGCCGGGTCCGGGCGGCCGATCCACTGCTGGTCGTTGGCGTGCAGGTGCACCGGCACGTCGAAGGTGCGGGCCCACTCGACCATCGTGGTGTAGTAGTGCGGGTGGCTGATCGCGATGCCGATCAGGCCGCCGAGGTCGTTGACGGTGCGGATGATCTCGTCGTCCAAATAGGACACGCAGTCCCAGAGCACGTTGCCCGCTTCGGTGCGCAGCAGCAGCGCCCGCTGGCCGATGGCGAACCTCGGCTCGCAGCCGATCCCGAGCACCTCGCCCTGCTCTCGGATCAGCGCGGTGCGACCGTCCGAGCGCACGCCCGCGAGGTCCGTCCATTGCTGACCGTCCGGCGGCACGTACTGGCGTTCGTCCTCGCAGATCGGGCAGTCCGGCCGGGGCCGGGCGTACTGCGTGCCGCAGGTGGCGCAGATCGGCATCGCGGTCATGGTCGTTGCGGTCCCTTCGTCCTCGGACGTGCGAACAGTCAGGTTACCGCGCGGTATCCGCCGCACGGGCCGGAAAGTCCGGCGGCACTGCCACCACCGCGTCGCCCCGCAGGGTCACCGTCCCGTCGGCCAGCACTACCGCCAGGTCCAGGTGCGCGCGGCGCTCGCCGGCGACGTCCTCGAACCCGGTGACCTTGCCGGTGCAGGTCGGCCGGCTGTGCACCGGGGTGATCGCGACGAAGCGCACCGAGAACGACCGCAGCGCCGACTGCGGCACCCAGTCGGTCAGCAGCCGCCCCAGGTAGGCCATGGACAGCATGCCGTGGGCGAAGACGTCGTCGAAGCCCGTGCTGCGCGCGTTGTCCAGGTCGATGTGGATCGGGTTGTGGTCGCCGGAGGCCCCCGCGAACAGCGCGAGCGTGGCGCGGCTGATGGGCGGCAGGCTCAGGGGCGGCAGCTCGACGGTCGTTTCCTCGGCCATGCCGCCCATCATCCGCCACCTCGCACCGGGACGTCAGCCTCCGGTCAGCGTGCGGTCAGCGCCGCCGCCGAAGCTCAGCTCCGTCAACCACGACCGAGCAGGGAGCGACGATGCACAACGAGAACATCCTCATCTCCGGGGCGGGTATCGCCGGGCCGGCGCTGGCGCACTGGCTGCGCCGCTACGGTTTCCGGCCGACCATCGTCGAACGCGCCCCGGCGCTGCGCGAAGGCGGGCAGGCCGTCGACTTCCGCGGCACCGCGCACCTGACCGTCCTGCGGCGCATGGGCATCCTCGACGAGGTGCGCCGCAGGCAGACCGAGCGCACCAAGATGGTGGTGATCGACGCCGCCGGGCGGCCGCGGGCGACGCTGCCGGCGGAGTTCGCCGGCGGCGAGGTCGAGATCCTGCGCGGCGACCTCGCCGCCATGCTCTACGACCTGACCCGCGACGACACCGAATACGTATTCGGCGACTGGATCACCTCGCTGACCGAGACCGCCGATGGAGTGCGGGTGACGTTCAACGACGCGCCGCCGCGCACCTTCGACCTCGTCGTGGGCGCCGACGGCCTGCACTCCGGCGTGCGGGCGCTGGCCTTCGGCCCCGAAACCAGGTTCCGGCGGTTCCTGGACCACTACGTCGCCGGGTTCAGCGTGCCCGACGAGCTGCGAACGCCGGGCGAGGTGCGGATGTACAGCGAGCCGGGGCGGATGATCAGCCCAGGCCTGGCGGTGTTCGCCTCCCCCGAGCTGGACTACGACCGCCACGACGTCGCGCAGCAGAAGAAGCTGGTCGCCGACGCCTGCCACGGGATGGGCTGGCGGGCGCCGGAGATCCTCGAGGCGATGTGGGCGGCGCCCGACTTCTTCTTCGACCCGATCGCCCAGATCCACATCGACCGCTTCAGCGCGGGCCGCATCGCGCTGCTCGGCGACGCCGGCTACGGCGCCACCCTCGGCGGGCTGGGCGCGGGCCAGGCGCTGGTCACCGCATACGTGCTCGCCGGAGAACTGGCCGCGGCGGGCGGCGATCACCGGGCCGCCTACGCCCGCTACGAGCACCAGATCAAGGACTTCGCGCGCGGCTGCCAGAAGATCGCGGGCAATGCCGGGCCGTTCATGGCACCGGCCACGCCGGCGAAGATCCGGCAGCGCAACCTCATGTACCGGGTGTTGTCGCTGCCGGGCATGGCGAAGCCGTTCAACAAGATCACCACGAAGGCGGCGAATGCGATCCGCCTCGCCGACTACTCGCGGTTTCTCCGGTGAGCAGCTCGATCGCCTGCTCGTACCCGAGCGCCGCGCCCCGGTCGAACGCCGCGTCGAACTCCTCGTCCGGGGCGTGGTCTGAGGCGCGGCCCCGGAGGGCCTTCGCGATCCCGAGCAGCAGCGCGGCGCGCTCGCCATCGCCGTCGAGCGCCGTCAGACCGGCGAGCCCCTCCACCGCCGTTGCCAGGACCGGCATCGTCCGGTTGGCCAGCGCCGCCGCCACGGCGGTGCGGTGGTGCTCCGCCGCCCGCGCCAGGTCGCCGTCGACCTCCGCGAGCCTGCCCAGCGCGGTGTGCACGGTCGCGCGGACGGCGGTGTTGGTCCAATCCCGCGCGCATGCCTCCAACGCCTGGTCGCACCATTCGCGGGCCGTGGCGAACTCGCCGCGCAGCCGGGCGATCTCGCCGAGGCCGAGCCGCGCCGCCGCCAGCACGGACGGGAGGCCGGTGGCGCGGGCCAGCGCCATCGCCCGCTCGTAGTCGGCTTCCGCCGCCGCGAGGTCACCGGTGCCCAGCAGGCGGTCGGCCCGCCGGCAGCGGAGATCGGCCGAGTCCTCGCGAGCGCCGAGCTGGTCGACGAGGTCCAGCGCCTCATCGGTCAGCGACAGCGCTTCCGCCGACGCTCCGCGCGCGTCCGCCAGCATCGCCAGTCCGTCGAGCGCCTGCGCCATCCCCCACCGCTCGCCCAGCTCGCGGAACGTCGCCAGCGCCCCGGAGACCTCGCGTTCGGCCGCGGCCAGGTCGCCGTGCACCAACCAGCGGGAGAAGCCGTCGCCGAACCCGATGATCGCCCGCACCCACGGGTCGGTGCCCGCGCGGATCTGTTCCTCCCCCGGATGGCTCGGCGCGCCCCGTCCCGGTGGCCCGGCGAACACCGCCCAGGCCGACAGCACGAACGGCTGCCGCACCGGCGCGTCCAGGCCGTTCATGATCTCCTCCGCGCGCCGGACGTGCCGCTCCAGCTGCGGTGCGGCGCCGGTGGACACCGCGTGCAGCACGCAGAGGACGTATTCCTCGGCCAGCTGCGGCGGATCGGTGCCGACCAGCTCCAGCAGTTCCGCGGCCAGCGGGGCGATGTCGCTGCGCACCCCGTGCAGGTACCAGTAGCCGGACAGCGCGCCGATCAGCCGCAGGGCCAGCTCGGAGTCGTTGCGGACCGCCCACTGCAGCGCCGCGGTCGTGTTGGCGTGCTCGTCGCGCAGCGTCTCCAGCCATTCGAGCTGCTCGCCGCGCCGAAGGTGCGGGTCGGCGGCGCGGGCCAGCTCCAGGAAGTATTCCGCGTGGGCACGGGAGATCCGCGCACGCTCCCCGGCCTCGTCGAGCCGCTCGGCGCCGAACGCGCTGATCGTGTCCAGCATCCGGTAGCGCCCGCGCCCGGTGATCAGCGACTTGTCGACAAGTCCGGCCAGCAGATCGTCGGCGGCGTCCGGCGGGAGCCCGCAGACCTCGGCCGCGGACCGCGCGGTTGCGCCACCGGCGAACACCGTCAGGCGGCGGGCCAGGCGTTGCTCGTCCGCGTCGAGGAGGTCCCAGCTCCACTGCACGACCGCCCGCAGGCTCCGGTGCCTCGGGGCGGCCGCGCGATTCCCCCGTGACAGCAAGGAGAATCCGGTGTCGGACAGGCGTGCCTCGATGTCGTCGAGGCGCAACGAGCGCAGCCGGGCGGCGGCGAGCTCGATCGCCAACGGCAACCCGTCCAGCGCGGCGCAGATGCGGATCACTCGGCCGGCGGTGTCCTCGGTGAGCCGGAACTCGGCGTCGACCGCCGCCGCGCGGTCGGTGAACAGGCGCACCGCCGGGAACGCCAACGCCTCGCCCGGCGCGGCGGCCGGTTCCGGGACCGGCAGCGGGCCCAGCGGGCACAGCGCTTCGCCGGTGATGCCCAGCGCCTCCCGGCTGGTCGCCAGGACCCGCAGGCCGGGACAGCCGGCCAGCAACCGGTGCACCAGGTCGACGACATCGGCGACGAGGTGTTCGCAGTTGTCCAGGAGCAGCAGCACATCGCGGCCGACGAGCGCTTCGAGCAGCCGCGGCACCGGCGCCACCGGCAGGGTCTCGCGCAAGCCGAGGGAGGACAGCACCGCCCGCGGCAGCTGGCTGCCGTCGCGCAGCTGGCTCAGGTCGGCGAACGCGACCTCGCCGGCATTTCGGGCGGCGGCCTCCAGCGCGATCCGGGTCTTGCCCGCACCGCCCGGCCCGAGCACGGTCACCAGCCTGGCCGACGCGAGCAGCCGGCCGATCCGGTCGAGTTCCGCGCCGCGCCCGACGAAACCGGTCAGTGGCACCGGAACCCGCGTCGCCGGGGGTTCCTCGGCGCGCAGCAGTGCGAGGTGCAGCTCGGCCAGTTCCGCCGAAGGGTCGGCGCCGAGCTCGTCGGCGAGGACCTGCCGGACGGCGGCGAACTCCGCCAGCGCCTCGGCGTTGCGGCCCTCCGCGTGCAGTGCGCGCATCAGCAGCCCGCGCAGCCGCTCGCGCAACGGATGCGCGTCCGCCTCGACGCGCAGCTCCGCCACGTCGGTGGTGCCGAGCTCCAGCCGCGCCTCGGCCCGGTCCTCGATCGCGGTCAGCCGTGCTTCGTCCAGCCGCGCGATCTGCTGCGCGGCGAACGGTTCCTCGGCGACGTCCGCCAGTGCCGGGCCACGCCAGAGCGCGAGCGCTTCGTCCAGCAGCGCCGCCTGCTCGCCGGGAGCGGCGGCCCGCCGCGCGGCGTCGGTGAGGCGGGCGAAGCGGTGCGCGTCGACCTCGTCCGGGTCGACCACCAGCCGGTAGCCCGCCGGATGGAACTCGACCGCCGCCGTCGATCCGGCCTCGCGGAGTTTGCGGCGCAGCCGCGACACCTGTGCCTGCAGCGCGTTGCCCGCGTCGTTCGGCGGCCGCTGCCCGTAGAGGCCGTCGACCAGCCGTTCCGACGGGACGATCCGGCCCGCGTCGAGCAGCAGCAACGTCAGGAGGGCACGCGTTCGCGGCGCGTCCACACCCCGGGCCACCCCGTCCGGGCCGCGCATCTCGACCGAGCCCAGGATGCCGAACAGCACCCGAAGATTCTCGCTCACGCCGAATGGCAGCGTTCGCGCGGGCGGTCATGGACAATCCGGGGCAGCACACGCGAAGGCGAGGGAATGAAGAACGCTGATCGGAAGTTCGTCGAGTGGTCCGCCAGGTTTCCCCGGACAGCTGTGGATCCCGCGCTGAAGGCGCTTACCATGCTCGCCGACCACAGCAAGCTGTGGTTCGCGGTCGCGGCGGTGCTGGCGACGAAGAAGGGCCCCACCCGCCGGGCGGCGCTGCGCGGCGTCGCGGCCATCGCCGCGTCGAGCGCCGTAACGAACGCCGTCGCCAAGCCGCTGCTGCCGCGCCGCCGTCCGGCGACGGATCTCCTGCCGAGGCACCGGCGTCTCGCGACACCACCGGATTCCTCGTCGTTCCCGTCGGGGCACACCGCCTCCGCCGCGGCGTTCACCACCGCCGTCTGCATGGAATCCCCCGCTGCCGGCGCGATCATCGCCCCCGTCGCCGCGGCGGTCGCCTACTCCCGCGTCCACACCGGGGTGCACTGGCCGACCGATATCGCCGTCGGAGCGGCCATCGGCGTCGGGGTCGGCCTGGTCACCCGGCGGTGGTGGCCGGTGCGCCCGTCCACCCCGGCGCTGGCGCGGCCGAGCGAGCACGTCGCCGAGATGACCTCGGGAGACGGCTTGGCGCTGCTGGTCAACTCCGCGTCCGGGAACTCCGACCACAACCCGTCCGCCGGGCTGGCCGCGCTGTGGCCGGCCGCCAAGCGCCTGCACCCGGAAGGCGATCTGGTCACGGGGCTCCACCGCGAGCTCGACGCGGCCGGCGACGGGGTGCGCGCGCTGGCCGTCGCGGGCGGCGACGGCACGGTCGCCGCCGCGGCATCCGTGGCCGCCGTCCGCGAGCTCCCGCTCGCCGTCGTCCCCGCCGGCACGCTGAACCACTTCGCCCGCGATCTCGGCGTGGAGGCCCCGCAGGACACCGCGCGTGCGGTGGCGGCCGGGTCCGCGGTCCAGGTCGGCCTCGGCGCGGTGCGCGTCGACGGCCGGCCGGTCCGGTGGTTCATCAACACCGCCAGCCTCGGCGGCTATCCCGACATGGTCCGGCTGCGCGAGAAGTGGGAGCGCCGCTGGGGAAAGTGGCCCGCGGCCGCCGCCGCGCTCGCCCGGGTCCTGGCCGAGGCCGAGCCGATCACGGTCCGCATCGACGGCCGGACCCGCAAGATCTGGCTGCTGTTCGTCGGCAACAGCGGATACCAGCCGAAGGGTTTCGCGCCGACGTGGCGCCCGTGCCTGCACGACGGCGTGCTGGACGTCCGGTACATCCGGGCCGACGTGTCGCTGTCCCGCATCCGGTTCGCCTTCGCAGCGCTGTCCGGAGCGCTGTTCAACAGCCACACCTACGTCCAGGAGGAACGGACCGTGCTGCACCTCGAAGTGCTCAGCGAGCCGCTGGCGCTCGCCTGCGACGGCGAGGTCATGGTCACCGGGCGCAGCTTCGACTTCGCCGTCCACGACGCGGCCCTGCACGTCTACCGCCCCGCGGACCCGCCCGGCTCCCGCTGACCGTGCGCGCCGTCCGGGCGCGGCACATCCTGGGGGGGCACAGCTGGGGAGGCCGCATGAACAGCGAACACCAGTACGCAGTCGTCGTCGGGGTGGATGGATCGCCGTCCTCGGATGCCGCGTTGCGCTGGGCCGTCTGGCACGCGGGCCTGGTCGGCGGGAGCGTCACCGCGGTCATGGTCTGGGACATGCCGATGATCTACAACTGGGAACCGCCCGGTGATCAGAACTTCGCGCGCCAGACCGCAGCGGAATTGCACCGCGTGATCAACGAAGCCCTCGGCGACGCGGCTGCCGAGGTGCGCATGGAAGTGGCGCAAGGGCATCCCGCGGGTGCCCTCTTGGACTCGGCCAAGGATGCCGCCGCCGATCTGATCGTCGTCGGCAATCGCGGGCACGGCGGATTCACCGGGGCGCTGCTGGGCTCGGTGACCCAGCACGTCGTGCACCACGCGCGCTGCCCCGTGGTCGTGGTCCGGCAGCCCGAGGAGCGGAAGTCCTGACGCGCGCTACTGGGCCCGCGGTGCGCCGGTCCCAGCGGCTGGTTGCGGACACCGACGGTGCGACCGGCGACGTTCGGGGCAATCCGGGCTGATCGGCGGGAAACGGGCCGGCCGGCCCGTTCACGACCGGTCGGCCCTGGGATCACGCCGTCCCGAAGTCGCCGCGCAGCGCGTGGGCCGTGCGCAGCCGGGTGGCGCGGGCCGTGCGCCCGCGCTCGATGGCCAGGAAGGTGACCACGAGACCGCACAGCGCCCAGGCCACCAGCGCCGCGATCAGCCCGCCGCTCGGGGCGGCTCCTTCCACGACCGCGCGCAACGCGTCCTGCGCGGTCGCCGTCGGCAGCACCCCCGAGACCGCGCGCAGTGCTTCCGGTACGGCGGCGACGAATCCACTGGCCAGCATCAGCACGGCCACCAGCATCGCGCCGAACCGCCCGGCTCCGCCGAACGCCGCGAGCGCGTGGTTGATCGCGGCGAACGCCACCGCGATCAGCACCAGCAGCGTGGCGGCGCCGAACCACTGCCCGACCGACAGGTCCTGCGCGATCCCGAACACCGCGGTCACCAGCAGCCCCTGCACCGCCGCGATCCCGGCGGGGAAGGCGAACTGCCGTGCAGTGAGCCGCAACGACGACCGGGTCGAGCCCAGCACCCGCTCGGGCAAGGGCCGCAGCACCAGGAACGTCGCGATCGCGCCGATCCACAGCGCCAGCACCGCGTACAGCGACGGCCCCGAGGAGCCGAAGCCGAGGGTCGTGCCGTTCGCGGTCGTGACCGGGTTCGCGACCGCCTGCGCGAGCTTGTCCCGGTCGCCGTCCGGGTAGCTGGGCAACTGGTCCACGGCCTGGCCCAGGCCCGAGGACAGCTGCCCGGAGCCGTCGCCGAGCTGCCGGGCGCCGTCACCGAGCTGCCGCACCCCGCCGGCGAGCTGCTCGGCGCCGGTTGCGAGCTGGTCGGCGCCGCCGCGGGTCTGCGAAAGCCCGTCCGCGAGCTTCGTCGCGCCGTCGTCGAGCTGGGCCGCGCCGCCCGCCAGCTGGTCGATTCCCTGGGACAGCGCCGGAAGGCCGCCGCCGGAGCCCGGCGTGCGCCCGGCGAGCGCGTCGAGGCCGCCGGCCACGCCCTGGCTCGCCTGCTGCAGCTGCCCGGCCCCGTCGCTTAGCGCCCGCGCCGCCGCGGCCTGCCCCGCGAGCTTCTGGCAACTCGGCAGCACGGCGACCGCGCATTCCTTCGCCGATTCCTCCAGGCTCTGCGCGAGGCCGTCCAGGCCGGTGTTGAGCTGCTGCACGCCCTGCGCCTCCTTCGCCGAGACGTCGGCCAGGGTCGCGGCCTGCTGCGGAAGGTTCTTGGTCTGGTCGCGCATCGCGGCGAGCCCGTCGGACAACCCGCCGGTGCCCTGGGTCAGTTGTGCCGCACCGTCGTCGAGCTTGCCGAGGCCGTCGGCGAGCGACTTCGAACCGCTCGCCAGCTGGTCGGCGCCGCCCGCGAGCTGGTCGGTCCCGCCGGCGAGCTGCTCGGCGCCGTCGGCCAGCGACGTCGCGCCGTCCGCGGCCTCGCCGAGCTTGTCGCCCAGCGTGTTGAACCCGACGTAGACGTTGTCCAGGTAGGTCGTGGTCAGCTGCTGCCCGAGCAGGTTCGCCGCGGTGGTGGTCACCGCGCGGCTGATCGTCTCGTCCACGAGGCGGCCGCGGTCGCCGGTGGTGACGTCGATCGTCGCCCGCGTGGCGTCCGCCGGGTCACCGGAGAAGGAGGTGGCGGCCGCGGAGAAGTTCTTCGGGATGGTCACCACGGCCGCGTAGGTGCCGTCCCGCAGGCCGTCGGCCGCGGTCTGCTCGGTGGCGAACTCCCAGGTGTAGTTGCTCTCGATCTCGTCGCCCACGAGCTTCGCCGACAACTGCCGCCCCAGCGGGGTGAGCTGCCCGTTGATCTCCACCGGCTCGTCGTTGTTGACGATGGCGGCCTTGACGCCGCTGAGCCGGTCCTCGGGCTTGCCCAGCGACCACGTCAGCAGCCCCGCGACGGCCAGCGGCACCAGCAGCAGGCCGACCACGGCCAGCACCGGGAGCCGGAAGCGGGACCGGCCGTTGTTCCACGAACGCACTGCGATTACCTCTGCTTTCTAGCGGATCGCGCCGGAGAGGGTGCGGGGTTGCCCGGCCGGGCGGAGGTCGGAGGCGGTGGCCCACGGCGACTCCGGCAGGACGTCGCCCACCTCGGCCAGTCCGGTGGTGCCCGCGACCACCGTGATGCCGGTTCCAGCGAGCAGGCCCCGGATCGCTCGCCGCTCGCCGGGGTCGGAAACCCGGTCGGTGCGGTCCAGGACGAGCACGGCGGGTTCTTCGCGGAGCGCCAGCCGAACCGCCTCTGCGCCGCCTTCGCCGGCGTCGACGTAGGCGACCTGCGAGCGCACCGTCGCGGCCCGCGCGGGCAGGACGTGGCCGAGCACCTTCAACTTGCCCGCGTCCGGCTTCAGCCGTCCGGACAGGGTCAGCAGCAACGCCGTCACCGCCGGCTCCGCACCGCCGCGGACGACGTGCACTCCTCGACGCGGCAGGAAGAAACCGACGCCCGCGTAGATCGAGCGACCCGAGGACGGGTCGGCCAGCCGCAGGCCGTCGCAGGCGATCGCGTCGTCCGCGCCGGGCCGCGGCCAGTCCGCCAGCGCCAGCTCCTCGCGGAGGTTCTCGCCTTCCACGTCGAAGGACGGCAGCACCCGGTTCAGCCGCCGCGGCATCCACCACGCCTTGTCGCCCATCAGCGCGAGCACGGCGGGAACCAGCGTCATGCGCACGATGAAGGCGTCGACGAACACGCCGACCGCGAGCCCGAGCGCGATGGGCTTGATGTTCGCGTCGCCCTCCGGGACGAACGCGATGAACACCGCGAACATGATCACGGCCGCGGCCGTCACGACCCGCGCCGAGGAGACGAACCCGGAGTTGATCGAGCCGCGCGCGTCACCGGTGTGCACGAACTCCTCGCGCATGCGGGCGACCAGGAACACCTCGTAGTCCATGGCCAGTCCGAAAAGGACACCCATCAGCACGATCGGCATGAAGCTGATGACCGGCCCGGTGTTCTCGACGTTGAACGCGCCGGCCAGCCAGCCGTCCTGGAACACCAGCTTCACCACGCCCAGGGAGGCGCCGATGCTCAGCAGGTAGCCCAGCGTCGCCTTGATCGGCACCGCGATGGACCGGAACACCATCGTCAGCAGCACCAGCGAGAGCCCGACGACGACCACGCCGAACGGCAGCAGCGCCGAGCCCAGCTTGGCCGACACGTCGATGCCCACCGCGGTGAAGCCGGTGACGGCGATATCGATGCCGTAGGTGTCCTTGAAGTGCCCGCGCAGCGACCGGATGTCGTCCACCAGCTGCTTGGTCTCCGCCGAGTCCGGCTCGCCTTCCGGGACGACCTGCACGATCCCGGTGTCGGCGGTGGGGTTCGGGGTGGCCAGCGGCACGTCGGCCACGCCGGGCAGCCGCTCGATCTCCGCCTTGAGATCCGCCATCAGCCCGAGCGGGTCGGTGCTGGTGACGATGTTGGCGGTCACGATCAGCGGGCCGTTGAAGCCCTTCGGGAAGTGCTCGTCGATCAGGTCGTAGGTCACGCGGGCGGGCTCGTCCTTCGGCAGCGCGCCGGCGTCGGGCAGCGCGAGCCGCAGCCCGGCGGCGGGCACCGTGGCGAGGCCGAGCACCGCGATCACGGCGAGCACGGTGACGATCGGGAAGCGGGTCACCGCGCGCACCCAGCCGCCGAAGAACCGCTCCCCGAAGGCGGGCTTGGTGCGGCGCTTGCGCGGGCGCGGGCGCATCCGGTCGCCGGCGAAGCCCAGCAGCGCGGGCATCAGGGTGACCGAGACGAGCACCGCTACGCCGACGCCGACGGCCGCCGCGACGCCCATCGTGGTCAGGAACGGGATGCCCGCGACGCCGAGCCCGACCAGCGCGATCATCACCGTCAGCCCGGCGAAGATCACCGCCGAGCCCGCGGTCGCGTTGGCGCGCGCGGCGGCCTCCTGCGCCGACGCTCCCCCGGCGAGTTCCTGCTGGTGGCGCGACACGATGAACAAGGCGTAGTCGATGCCGACCGCGAGGCCCAGCATCAGCGAGAGCAGCGGCGTGGTCGCCGTGATCGGCCCGAACGCCGTCGCGATGAAGATCAGCGTCATGGAGATGCCGACGCCCACCAGCGCGTTGATCAGCGGCATCCCGGCGGCGAGGAACGAACCCAGGGTGATCATCAGGACCACGATCGCGATCACCAGGCCGAGCGCCTCGGTGACGGTCACGCCGGGGAGCTTCTGCGAGAACAGCTGGCCGCCGTAGGAGGCCTGCGATCCCGCCGGCAGGCGCTCCTGCAGCTCGTGGGTGATCTGGACGATGCGGTCCTTGGCGGGCTCGCCGATCGCGAAGATCTCGCCGTCGAGCTGGACCATGATCAGCCCGGCCTGGCCGCTCTCGCTGATCGCCCCGCCGAAATCCGTCTGGTAGGGCGAGACGACCTGGGACCGCTGCGGCACGTCGTTCAGCTCGTCGACCGCCCGCTCCACCTCGCGCTGCACGACCGGATCCCGCATGCCGCCCGGTGCCACCACCACGATCTGCGCGGAGGCGCCGCTGGTCTGCGGGAACGTCACCGACAGCCGGTCGAGCGCCTCCTGCGACTCGGTGCCGGGAATGCTGATGGAGTTGTCCAGGCCCTTGTTCAACAGGCCCGCCGCACCACCTGCGACGGCTAGGACCAGCAGCCACAGCGCCAGCACTGCCTTGCGGGCCGCGAACGCTCTGCGGCCGACGGAGTAGAGGAAGGAGGACACGCAGACTCCTGTCGCCGGGGTGGCCGGACGATGTCGATGTCACCGGACGAGAACCGATACCGCGCCGTATCGGATACGTCACGGTATCCGATACCGGACCGTATCGACTACGATGGGGTAGGTTCCGGGCGCGTGCGAAAGATCACGGAACCATTTGCGGGGAGGGAAAGTTCGCGTGAGCAAGACCAGGTCGGCCGCGACGGCGGGCGGCGCAACCGGGCCCGGCAATCGGGAGACGGCCCGGCGGGCCAAGACCCGCGAACGGCTGATGGACGCCGCGTACGAACAGTTCTGCGAGCACGGGATCAACGGCATCTCCATCGAGGCCATCGCGGACGCGGCCGGGTTCACGCGCGGCGCCTTCCACTCCAACTTCGACAGCAAGGAAGAGCTGTTCGTGGCGCTGGCCGAGCGGGAGAACCGCCTGCGGCTGGAGGTGTTGCGGGAGAGGTTCGACGACGCGGTCGCCCCGCTCGGCCGAACCGAGGGCAAGCCCGGCCCGGAGCTGATCGAGGAGGCACTCGCGGACCTGCTGGCGTTCCTGCCGGAAGAGCGGCAGTGGTGCCTGCTCAACAGCGAGTTCCGGCTGCTCGCGATGCGCGAACCGCAGATCGCGCCGCGCTTCCTGGAGTCCACGCGCGCCTTCCAGCAGCAGCTGTCCGACATGATCGACGCCGCGCTGGAATCGGTCGGACTGCGCTTCGCGATCGACTCGATGCACCTGACGCGGCTCCTGCTCGCCCAGTTCGAGTCGGCGATGCAGGACGCGATCCTCTCCGGCGACGACGACCCGGTGCGAACGGTCCGCGACTACATCATGCTCACCCTGCCACGCCTGGTGCACACCCTCGCCGAGGTCCGCGAACCCGCGAAGCAGTGACCACCACCGAGCCTGGCGCGAGAGCTGCGGACCGGCGCCGACGGCGATGCCGCCTCCTGATCCCACAAAGCAGAGAAAAGCGCCAATGACGGCGCCATCTGTCTCGTTACAGTTCTATTCGCACCGGCTCAAACCACGGCGGAGCGCATCGAGGGTTTCGGCGATCTGACGCTGGGATACGGCCGCGCTCGCGACGACGGCCGACCGGTGGAACGTGCCGGGGAACAGGTGCAGCTCGACCGATGAGCCGCCGCGCAACAGGCCGGACGCATAGGACAAGCCCTCATCGCGCAGCGGGTCGTTCTCGTAGACCGACACGTACGCCGGCGGGAGACCGGAGAGATCATCGGCGCGAGCCGGTGCGGCGTACGGCGGGACGACCCCGCCGCAGTCCGCCAGGTAGTACCGCCAACTCAGCACCGCGTCGGACCGGTTCCACAGTGGAGTGTCGTCGAACGCCCGCATCGAGGCGGTGTCCAGCCGGTCGTCGACCTCGGGCGCGTCGAGCAACTGGAAGCACAGCGGCGGCCCGCCGCGGTCGCGGACGCGCAGCGTGAGCGCGGCGGCGAGACCGCCACCGGCGCTCATCCCGTACACCCCGATCCGCCCCGCATCGACGCCCAGCGCCACGCTTTCGGATGCGATCCAGCGCAGCACGGCCTCGCAGTCCCGCAGGGCGGCGGGGTACGGATGCTCCGGAGCCAGCCGGTAGTCGACGGCCACGACGACCGCGGGCACTTGAGCGCACAGGTCCGAGGCTTGCGCGGCGACCGTCTCCAGGCCGCCCATCACGAATCCCCCGCCGTGCAACAACAACAAGGCGGGAAGCGGGCCGGCGACATCGGGCGGCCGGCAGACCCCGACCCGCACGGAGCCGTCGGGACCGGGCACTGCGTGGTCGGTCATGACGACCTCCCCGGGCGCCGCGCCCGCGGCCAGCTGCCGCATCCGTGCGCGAGCCCCGGCGAGGTCTTGGATGTGCAGGTCGGGCAGCGCGGGCAGGGCTGCCGCGAGCTCGGGATCCAGGTGCACGTCGTCACCCCCTCGCCGACGTCACCGCATTGTGCGGCCAGAGCGGCCACCCCGGCCACTGCGGCGCCTGGGGCACCCGGCCATCCCTGCCCTCCTGGCGCTCGCGCGCGAAGTCCTCGCGACGCGGCTGCCCGAGAACGCACCCCGGTAGCTACGGGTATACCAAATGCTAATCCGATCAAGTACACGCGACTCCTTTCTTGGATGTTCCGAACCTGCGGGATGGTTTGGTATACAGAACACCCCAAGCTTGGACTTCTAGGAGCTCGTGATGTGCCTCGACCCAACCCCGCCGCCGCCCAGCAGCGTCACCCGTCGCGGGGTGCTCGCCGCAGCCGCCGTGCTGGCCGGAACCGCCGCCCTGACCACCTCTCCCCGCTCGGCCGAGGCCGCTCCGCGACCCGGCTCGAACGGCGGCGACCTGGTCATCGAGGGCGGCAGGCTGCTCGATCCGGCGACCGGTGAGGTCATCGAGGACAGCGTCGTCGTGATCCGCGACGGCATCGTCCGCGCGGCCGGTTCCCGCGACCGCGTCCAGGCACCCGCCGGCGCCCCTCGCCTGGACGCGCGCGGCAAGTGGGTCCTGCCCGGCCTCGTCGACGCGCACATCCACCTCAACACCGCGGCCGAGGCCGCCGACGCGGTCCGCAAGGGCGCGACCAGCGCGCGCAGCGGTTCCACGAACTTCTACCAGGACATCGCCGTGCGCGAGCTGGCGTGGCAGGCGCCGCAGCAGGCGCCGCACCTGAAGGCCGCGGGCGTCTTCGTCACCCCGGATCTCGGCGACACCGTCCTCGCCGACCCCGACCTCACGCCGCTGGCACGGCTCAAGGAGGGCGTCCGCTCGCCGGAGGCGCTGCGCCGCGTCGTCGAGGTGAACCTCGCCCGGGGCGCCGACGTGATCAAGACGCGGGTCAACGAGCGGGCGGGGCTGCCCGAGCAGGATCCGCAGACCCAGGTCTACTCCTACGAGCAGCTCGCCGAGGTGGTGGCCGCGGCCCGGAAGCGCGGCAAGGGCGTCCTGTGCCACAGCTACAGCGAGAAGGGCTGCCACGACGCGGTGACCGCGGGCATCCGCTCGCTGGAGCACGGCGTCTTCGTCGGCGAGCGGACCCTGCACGAAATGCGCCGCCGGGACACCTACTTCACCCCGACGCTCACCGCGATGGCCGGCCTCGCCGAGTCCGCCAATCCGGTCCTGGCCGAACGCGGACGCACCTACCTGCCCATCCTCAAGGACGCCGTCCGCGCCGCCCACGAGATGGGCGTGCCGCTCGCCGCCGGCACCGACTCCTCCGGCGGCACCGTGGACCCGATCGGCCGCGAGGTGCAGCTGATGCACGAGGCCGGCCTGCCGGCGCTCGACGCCATCCGCACCGCGACGACCTCCGCCGCCAGGCTCCTCGGCGTGGAGCGCGAAGCGGGGCGGCTCACCGCAGGCTTCCAGGGCAACGCGATCGTCGTCTCGGGCGACCCGCAGCGCGACCTGTCCGTCCTGATGTCGCCGGTGAACGTCGTCCGTTCGGGGCTGGTCGTCTAGTCCTACCGCGTGCATCGTGGCGGGCCGTGGTCGATTCCCCGGCCCGCCACGGCATTCCGGCAGCATTTCGTCTCTTGTGGACTGTTCTGGCACGTGCGCGCAGGACGGCCGCCGGTCCTTCGACATGACCCGCGAGTCGGAAATCACGGGCGAACCGCGACGTGGTCCTGCTAGAGTCGACTCGTGCGATTCCACTACTTCCTCTGAGAGCGCCGACCTCGGCGGCGGACGGCCTTCGGCCGGTCCGCGCTGAGCGCATCGGTCGTTGAACGCACTTCATTTCCGGATCCCCCATCGCCCGGCGCTGGACCGTGCCCGGTGCGCGCGGGATCCGTCTCGGAGGAATCGTGTCCACTCGCATCGTCCTACCGGCCCGCGCCCGAACCCACCTCAGCGCAGCCGAAATCCACCTCGCCCGCGGCGGTCGCGCCGTGCTCACCGGCGTCGACCTGGCGGTTTCCCCAGGTGACCGGCTCGGCGTGGTGGGCGGCAACGGCGCAGGCAAGACCACCTTGCTGCAGGTGCTCGCGGGGAACCTCGTTCCCGACAGCGGCACCGTGCACCGGGTCGGCACCTTCGGCGTCGCGGACCAGGAGATCCCGGTCGACGACGGGCGCACCGTCGGCGACCTCATCGACATCGAGCTCGCCGACGCGCGGCGAGCCCTGCAGGAGTTCGAAGCGGCGACCGCAGCGCTGGTCGAGGAGCGCCCCGGCGCCGACGAGCAGTACGCCGAAGCGCTGGCCGCCGCGGAGTCCCTGAACGCCTGGGACGCCGACCGCCGGGTCGACATCTCGCTGGCCGCACTCGGCGCCGTCGCCGACCGCGCCCGGCCGCTGGCCGCGCTGTCGGTCGGCCAGCGCTACCGAGTGCGGTTGGCCTGCCTACTCGGTGCCGAGCACGACCTGCTGCTGCTCGACGAGCCGACGAACCATCTCGACGCGGCCGGCCTCGAACACCTGACGACGCGGCTGCGGGAACACCCGGGCGGCGTCGTGCTCGTCAGCCACGACCGCGCGCTGCTCGCCGACGTCGTCACCTCGGTGCTCGACCTCGACCCGACCAGGGACGGGTGCCCGCGGACCTACGGCGGCGGGTATGCCGGCTACCAGCAGGGGAAGCGGGCCGAACGCGAGCGCTGGGAGAACGAATACCGCGCGCAGCAACGCGAACACCAGCGGCTCGCCGACGACCTCTCGGCGGCGCAGGACCGCCTGTCCACCGGGTGGCGGCCGGAGAAGGGCACCGGCAAGCACACCCGCGCCACGCGGGCACCCGCGCTCGTGCGGGCGGTCCACCGGCGGCAGGAAGACCTCGACGCCCACCGCGTGGACGTGCCCGCGCCGCCGCTGCGCTTCCAGGCACCGGAACTCGGGGACATGCCAGGGGTTCCGCTCCTGCACGCCGAGGAGGTCACCCTGCGTGGGCGGTTGGAGCAACCCCGGTCGCTGCTGCTGCGATCCGGCGATCGCCTCGTCGTCACCGGCCGCAACGGCGCCGGGAAGTCGAGCTTGCTTTCGGTGCTGGCGGGTGAGCTCCAGCCGACGTCGGGTGCCGTGGTGCGCAACGCCGCGGCGCGGGTCTCGTGGCTCGCGCAGGAATCGCCGGCTGCGGCACGGCTGACCACCGCCGGCGAGGCGTACCAGCGGGCCGTCGACGAACTCGCCGTGTCCGGGCTGATCGACGACGACGCGATCCCGTTGCCGGAGCTCGGGCTGCTGCCCGATGCGGCCGCCGGACGACCGGTCGCCGAGTTGTCGATCGGCCAGCAGCGCCGGCTGCAGCTCGCGATCGCGCTGGCCGCGCGGCCGCACGTGCTGCTGCTCGACGAGCCGACGAACCACCTGTCGATGACGCTGGTCGAAGAGCTCACGGATGCGCTGACCACGACCACAGCGGCGATCGTGGTCGCCACCCACGACAGGCAGCTGCTGCGCGACACCGCGAACTGGCCGCGGCTGCCGCTCTGACCGCCTCGCGTGGCTCCACCCCGCACCGGGGTGGAGCCGCGCCTCACCGCTTGTCCGCCGGCACGGCGTCCCCGGCCGGGGCGTTGCTGCGGCCGTAGTGGTGCGTGGTGAACATGTAGATCACGCCGATGGCGACGACGATTCCACCGGAGAGCAGCACGATGTAGTTGTCGTACCAGGCGGCCTGCGGCGTTCGCGGCCACGAGATGTTCACCATCGCGCCGATGCCGTAGGCCAGCGCCACGACGTTGACCAGGATCCCCCACCGGCCGAGGGTGAACTTGCCCGTCGGCCGCCAGCCCTTCAGCCGCGCGCGCAGGGAGGCGAGCACGACCATCTGGAACGCCAGGTAGATCCCCAGGATCGCGAACGAGACGATCTTGGTGAGCGCGTCGGTGGAGATCAGCGACCCCACCGCGATGAGCGCCGGGACCACGCCGGCCAGCAGGAGCGCGTACGGCGGCACGTGGCGGGCGTGGGAGAAGCGGCGCAGCACCTTGTAGCCGATGATCATCTCGTCGCGGGCGTAGGAGTAGGTCAGCCGCCCGGCCGCCGCCTGCAGGCTGATCGTGCAGGACAGGAACGAGATCAGCACCACGCCCATTACGGCCCGCGCGCCCGTCTCGCCGAAGGCGCTGTTGAGCACGTTGATCAGCGGATCGGGATCTTCGCCGGAGATGACCTTGCCGAAGTCGGGCACCGCCAGCAGCAGGGTCAGGCAGGCGAACGTCGCGGCAGCACCACCGATGTAGATGGTGCGCCGCATCGCCTTCGGCACGTTGCGGCCCGGGTCCGGGACTTCTTCGGCGGTGTCGCCGCACGCCTCGAAGCCGTAGTACTGGTAAAAGCCGATGATCGCGGCCGCGAGGAACACCGGCAGGTAGGAGCCGGAACCGCCGGCGCCGAAGTTGTCGAACAGCACCCCCAGGCCGTGGAAGCGGTGGGTCGTCAGCAGCCAGATGCCCACGAACAGCGCGCCCAGCAGTTCGGCGGTGAACCCGATGATCGCGGCCATCGACAGCACCTTCGTGCCGCCGTAGTTGATCAGGGTGGCCACCACGATCAGCGCGACCGTGCACAGCACATTGTTGATGACCGTCGGGTGGAAGCCGAACAGCAGGGCGATGTAGGGCCCGGCGCCGTAGGCGACGCTCGTGATCGTCACCAGCAGTGCCATCAGGTAGACCCAGCCGGACATCCACGCCCAGCGCTTTCCCCACAGCCGCCGGGCCCAGGGGTAGATCCCGCCCGCCAGCGGGTACTGCGCGACGACCTCCCCGAACACCAGGGCGACCAGGAACTGCCCGGCGCCGGCGAGCAGGAAGCTCCAGATCATCGGCGGCCCGCCGGCGGCCAGCGCGACCCCGAACAGCGTGTAGGTGCTCACCACCGGCGACAGGTAGGTGAACCCGAGGGCGAAGTTCGCCCACAGGCTCATGTCCCGGCGGAATTCCGTGGTGTAACCGAGCTCGCTCAGCCGCGCGTCGTCGCTGCCGGCTTTGCTGTCCGAAGTGGACATCGCGGCCCCCTCGGTCGGATTCGGACCGGGTCGGCCGTGGGTTCACGCTCGCGCTCGAACGGGTAGCCGAACGCCGGGCGACGCCCCGCGAACCGGTCCCGTTCGCTCACGAACCAGTCGGGCACCAGGACCAATTTCGTGAACGCGGATACCGGAAATAGTCCTCCGCCGCCCGGCGTCTAGCTAGTCGAACCTCGCAGGTCACGCACCGTTGCCGAACGCGTCGCGCAGCACCTCGCGGAAGACCTCGGCCGACGCGGCCGTGGCGACCGTGGCGGTGACCGGCGCGGTCGACCAGGGGCGGGTGTCGACGATCATCTGGCCGAGCGTCCGGTCGCCGCTGGTCTCCACGTCCACGTGGTACGAGCCCGAGGCGGTGATGACGTCCGGCCGCACCAGGTAGGCGATGCAGAGCGCATCGTGCACGGGCACGGCGGCCGTCTCCGGTTCGAGCTGCTCCTCGATGCGGTGCCGGATCAGCGCGCTCGCCGCCGTTCCCGCCGGGGTGCCGAGCGCGTGGAACTCCTCGCAGTCGGTCGCGGTCAGCGGCGCGCTGTGCGTCGCGTCCAGCGGGACCACCACGATGTCGCGGATCCCGGCGGAGAAGACCGCGCGCGCCGCCTCCGGGTCGACCCAGAAGTTGAACTCCGCCGTGGGAGTCACGTTGCCGCCGACGTGGGCCCCGCCCATGATCACCAGCTTGCGGATCTTCGCCGCCAGCCGCGGTTCGGCGATCAGCGCGAGCGCGACGTTGGTCAGCGGCCCGAGCGCGACGAGGACGACGTCGTCGTTCTCCGGCACGAGGAACGTGTCGATCAGCAGCTGGACCGCCGATCCGGGCCGGACCTCCGTCGTCGAGGGCTCGAGGTCCAGGTAGTCGATCTGGAAGTCCGGGTTGTCGGCGTTCAAGATGTGCCGCGGAACCGGGAAATCCGGGCGCACGAGCGGACGCGCGGCGCCGGCGTGCACGGGCACCTTGACCCCTATGTGGTCGAGCACCCGGAGGGTGTTCTCGGTGGTGTTCGGCAGTGCGACGTTGCCGTTGACGGTCGAGACCGCGATCAGCTCCAGCTCCGGGTGGAGCGCCGCGGCCATGATCGCGACGGCGTCGTCGGAGCCGGTGTCGCAGTCGAGCACAATCCTCGTTGTCATGGGAATTCCTTGTCATCCGGGGAACTCCCACCACCCTACCGAGACACCGCCCCGGTGCTCCGGGCCAAGCCCCGGCCGCTATTCCAGTCCACGTTGGACGGTGTCCTGCTCCTCTTCGAGCATGGTCGCGAACGCCTCGTCGGAGAGTTCGCGGGGATCCGCGGCTTCGTGCTCGGGCATTCCTCCCCCTACTGGTGAGTGCGTTGCGCGGTGACGATCCGGTGGACCAGGCGGGCCGCGGTCCGGGCGGTGCGGTTGTCGATGTCGAGCCCGGGATTGAGCTCCGCGACGTCGCAGAGCGCCAGCTTGCCGCTGGCCGCCACCCGCTCGCACACGTACTGGATCGTCTCCAGCGGGACGCCGTAGGCCGCCGGGGCGCTCACGCCGGGCGCCACCGCCGCGGGCAGCACGTCGAGGTCGATCGTCAGGTAGACCACGTCGCAGCCGGTCAGGAACCGGTCCACGAACTCGTCCACCGCGGCCAGGTTCGCCGGGCCGCAGTGGTCGTCGAGCAGGTAGTCCACGCCCAGCTCGTCGGCGGTGTCGAACAGGGCTTTGGTGTTGCTCGGCTGGCTGATGCCCAGCACCGCGTAGTGCAGGTGCTCGCCGCGCTGCCGCTCCCGGTCGGCCATCTGCCGGAACGGCGTGCCGGAGCTCGGTGTTTCGTCGGCGCGGAGGTCAAAGTGCGCGTCGAGGTTGAGCACGCCGAGCTTCGCGCCGGAGCGCACCCGCGCCGATTCCGCGATGCCGAGGTAGCTGCCGTAGGCGATCTCGTGGCCGCCGCCGAAGACGACGACGAACCGGCCGTCGTCGAGCAGGTCCGTCACGGCCCGGCCGAGACGTTCCTGCCCTGCTTCCATTGCACCGTCGGTGACCTCGACGTCGCCCGCGTCCGCGGCTGCCACCGGCGCGGCCAGCGCCATCGAGGCCAGCGCCTCGCGGATGGCGCGCGGGCCGTCCGCCGCCCCCTGGCGGCCCTTGTTGCGGCGGACGCCTTCATCGCTGCGGAACCCGAGGAACGCGACGTCAGCCGCTCCCCCGGCGCCGACGACGTGGTGCCACCTGAGGTGTTCGGGCCCCGGTCCGTCGTCGCGGCCGCTCCAGCGCTGCGGCGCGCGGTTCACCGCCTCAACAATCACTTTCCCACTCCTGTAAGTCCAATGTGTACCAGGGGTCGCACTCAGCGAAGCCGCAGGCTGGCGTCGGGCAAGCGGCGCAACCGCTTCCGGTGGCAGTCCGCCACCGCGAGGCACAAGGCAGCACTTCGAAAGCCGTCGCATGCGGCGTAGCCGCTTAGCCCACGCACGCAACCGGCACCGCCGCGGGTTCACGGTGCCCACCCCTGTCGGGGTTCTCCCAGCGAGGACAGCCCCGACGCCGCGTATTGGACATACACAAGTCGGGGATCCCACAGCCGAGGCGGCCGCAGCAACTCCCGCAGGGGGCCGCTACCCGCACCGCCACGCAAAACGAGCCCGGAGACCCTCTTAGAGCATCGGGATCCGCACGCCGCGCTCCTTGGCGACGTCGGTCGCGTGCTGGTAGCCGGCGTCGACGTGGCGCAGCACGCCCATGCCCGGGTCGTTGGTGAGCACCCGGGCCAGCTTCTCGGCGGCCAGCTCGGTGCCATCGGCGATGCAGACCTGCCCGGCGTGGATCGAGCGCCCCATGCCGACCCCACCGCCGTGGTGGATCGACACCCACGACGCGCCCGAGGAGGTGTTGACCAGTGCGTTCAGCAGCGGCCAGTCGGCGATCGCGTCGGAGCCGTCCAGCATCGACTCGGTCTCCCGGTAGGGCGAGGCGACCGAACCGGAGTCGAGGTGGTCGCGGCCGATGGCGACCGGGGCGGACAGCTCGCCGGAGGCGACCATCTCGTTGAACTTCAGGCCCGCACGGTGCCGTTCGCCGTAGCCCAGCCAGCAGATCCGGGCGGGCAGGCCCTCGAAGGCGACCCGCTCGCCGGCCATCGTCAGCCACCGGTGCAGGTGCTCGTTCTCCGGGAACAGCTCCATGATCGCCTTGTCGGTGGCCGCGATGTCCGCGGGGTCACCGGACAGCGCCGCCCACCGGAACGGGCCGAGGCCCTCCTCGAACAGCGGCCGGATGTGCGCGGGCACGAACCCCGGGAACGCGAAGGCCCGGTCGTAGCCGGCCTTGCGGGCCTCGTCCCGGATGGAGTTGCCGTAGTCGAAGACCTCGATGCCCTTGTCCAGGAAGCCCACCATCGCCTCGACCTGGGCGGCCATCGACTTGCGGGACCGCTCGGTGAAGGCCGCCGGGTCCTGCTCCGCCAGCGCGGCCCACTCGTCGAGCTCGACGCCCGCGGGCAGGTAGGAAAGCGGGTCGTGCGCGGAGGTCTGGTCGGTGACGATGTCGATCGGCGCGTCCATCTCCAGCAGCTTCGGGAACACCTCGGCGGCGTTGCCCACCAGCCCGATCGACAGCGGCTTGCGCTGGTCCCGGGCCTCCACCGCGAGCCGCAGCGCGTCGTCGACGTCGGCGGCGCGGACGTCGAGGTAGCGGTGGGCGATGCGGCGCTCGATGCGCGCGGGGTCGCACTCCACGCAGATCGCCACGCCCTCGTTCATGGTCACCGCCAGCGGCTGCGCGCCGCCCATGCCGCCGAGCCCGGCGGTCAGCGTGATGGTGCCGGCGAGGGTGCCGCCGAAGCGCTTGCGGGCGACCGCGCCGAAGGTCTCGTAGGTGCCCTGCAGGATGCCCTGGCTGCCGATGTAGATCCACGACCCGGCGGTCATCTGGCCGTACATCGTCAGGCCCAGCGAGTCGAGGCGGCGGAACTCCTCCCAGTTCGCCCAGTCGCCCACCAGGTTGGAGTTGGCGATCAGCACCCTGGGTGCCCACTCGTGGGTGCGCAGCACGCCGACCGGCTTGCCGGACTGCACCAGCAGCGTCTCGTCCTTCTCGAGGGTCTTGAGGGTCTCGGTGATCGCGTCGAAGGCCGCCCAGCTCCGCGCCGCCTTGCCGGTGCCGCCGTAGACGACCAGGTCGTCGGGGCGTTCGGCGACCTCGGGGTCGAGGTTGTTCATCAGCATCCGCAGGGCGCCTTCCTGCTGCCAGCCGCGGCAGTTCAGGTCGGTGCCGCGCGGGGCGCGGACGGTGCGGGCGTCTTCGTTGCTCATGTGCTGCTCCAGGTTCGAGCCGTTGTCGTTGGTCCCATCAGACCCCGCACCGCGCCCGGCCGACAGCACGAAGCCGGGTCTTTCTCGGATCCGAGACACCTGCTTCCGGCGCTCAGGCGACCGGGCGCGGGTCACGGCCGGAGATGGCCGCCGTCAGCCCGGCGGCGCCGCCGCGCATCGCCTCGCCGACCACGGCCGGTTCGTGGCGCTCGTGGAACCGGCTCCACGTGGTGCTCAACGCCGCCACCGGCCGTCCACTGTGGTCGAACACCGCGGCGCCCACGGAGCGCATGCCGGGCGCGACCAGCTCCACCTCCTCCGACCAGCCGCGCTCCCGGTCGACCGCCAGCCCCTCCCCCAGCTCCGCCAGGGTCCGGGGGCCGCGGCCGGTGCGGGTGATGAAGTCGCTGCGGTGCGGGAACAGGGCGCGGATCTGCGCTTCGGTGCTGCCGGCGAGGATCGCGCGGCCGTTGGCGGTCAGGTGCGCGGGCAGCCGCACCCCGACGTCGGTGATCAGCGAGACGTCGGCGCCGGAGGTCGGCTGCTCCTTCAGCAGGTACACCGTTTCCGCGCCGTGCAGGATGCCGAGGTGCACGGTCTGCCCGAGGCTGCGGGCCAGCCGGCGCAGGATCGGCGCGGCCCGCCGCTCCAGCGGCTCGTGCCGGAGGTAGGCGGAGCCGATCTCGAACGACACCACCCCGAGCCCGTAGGCCTGCTCCGCCGCCAGGTACACCACGAATCCCTTGTCCACCAGGACGGAAAGGATGTGGTACAGCGACGAGCGGGGGATGCCGAGATCCCGGGCGAGGCTCGCCGCGCGCACCGGCCCGGGTCCTTCGGCGAGCCGGACGAGGACGTCCAGCGCCCGCCCGACGGCCGGTGACGCGCTCGACTCGGCCACCTCATCCACCTCCCGCGACGGGATGATTCTCGCGGATGCCGCCGGAACGCTTCAACGCAGCCATTCGCGGCGGACGTCCTCCGCGTGCTCGCCGAGCCGCGGGGTGCGCGGGCTCGGCCGCTCGTCCGCGTCGCCGAACCGCACGGGTTGCTTGAGGTAGCGCAGAGCGCCGAGTTCGGGGTGTTCCAGGTCGGCCACGAGGCCCCGGCCCCGCACCTGTTCGCTGCCGACGGCCTCGGCGAGGTCCCAGATGGGCCCGGCCGGTACCCCAGCGCGTTCGGCGGCGGCCACCACTTCCGAGACCGAGCGGCGTTGCGTCCACGCCTCGATGATGCCGCGCAGCAGCTCGCGGTTCTCGGTCCGGGCGGTGTCGGCGGCGAAGCGCTCGTGGGTGGCGAGCGCCGGTTTGCCCAGCATCTGGGCGAGACGGGCGAAAACGCTGTCGCTGGCCACCGCGATCGCCACCGGTCCGTCGGCGGCCTGGAAGGTGTCGAAGGGCGCGGAAACCGGGTGGCGGTTGCCGGTGCGCCCCGGCAGCCTGCCGGTGGCGGTGAGCAGGCTCATCGCCGTCACCTGCATGGCGACCAGCGAATCGAGCATCGCCACGTCGAGGTGCCTGCCGCGCCCGGTGCGTTCGCGGGCGAACAGCGCGGCGCAAATCCCCCATGCGGCGAACATCCCGGCGCACAGGTCGCCGAGCGACTCGCCGGTCCTGGTGGGCGGGCCCGCGGGCTGGCCGGTGGCGGCCATCAGCCCGGACATCGCCTGCACCACCAGGTCGTAGGCGGGCAGGTGGGACAGCGGGCCGTCCTGGCCGAAACCGGAGATGCTCGCGTAGACCAGCCCCGGGGAGTCGGCGGACAGGGTTGCGTAGTCGACGCCGAGCTTGGCGGCCACGCCGGGCCGGAAGTTCTCCACGACCACGTCCGCGCGCGCGGCCAGGGAACGGAAGAGCGCGTGGTCGTCGGCGTCCTTGAGGTCCAGCGCGAGACTGCGCTTGCCCCGGTTGAGCTGGGCGAAGTAGACGCTTTCGCCATCGACGAAGGGGCCGAGGTGCCGGGCGTCGTCCCCGTGCACCGGTTCGACCTTGACCACGTCGGCCCCGAGGTCGGCCAGCATCGCCGTGCAGTACGGCCCGGCCAGCACCCGGCTCAGGTCCAGCACGCGCACCCCGTCGAGAAGTCCCATCACACCCTCACCACGAAGGAAGTTGCGCTCGCGAGCGATCTCGCTGCTCGGACCGGAGTTCTCACCCGCGAGCCTTTGTCCGGGCCCAACGCTAGGAAGGACGCGACGCGGCGGACGACGTGCAGGCGCACCAAAGGTCGACGGCTTTTCGGGCAGAAGGCCATATGCCCCCGGCCCCCGGCCGTTCGGTAATGGCCCGGAAGACCGGAGGAGGAGATTCCCATGACGCCTTTCCTGCTGCCCGCCGAACACGAGGAGTTCCGGGCGAGCGTGCGCGCGATGGCCCAGGACAAGATCGCGCCGCGGGCCGCCGAAATCGACGAGCGCGGCGAGTTCCCGCACGACATCTACGACGCACTGGTCGCGGCCGGGCTGCACGCGGTCGGGATTCCCGAGCAGTACGGCGGCGACGGCGCGGACGCCACGGCGGCGGCCATCGCGGTGGAAGAGGTCGCGCGCGCGTGCGCGTCGTCGTCGACGATCCTGACGTCGAACAAGCTCGGCGTGACACCGCTGCTGCTGTTCGGCACCGAGGAGCAGAAGCGGCGCTACCTGCCGTTGGTCGCGTCCGGCGAGGCGTTGATGGCCTATGCGGTCAGCGAGCGCGAAGCGGGGAGCGACATCGGCGCCATGCGGTGCCGGGCGGTCCGCGACGGCGACGGATACCGGCTGGACGGGGTGAAGACGTGGATCACCTCGGCCGGTGTCGCAGGGCTGCTCGTGGTGTTCGCGGTGACCGATCCGGAGGCCGGTTCGCGCGGGATCTCGGCGTTCGTGGTGCACGCCGAGGATCCGGGCATCAGCTACGGCCCGCCGGAGAAGAAGATGGGGCTGCGCGGCTCCGTGACCCGCGAGGTGTTCTTCGACGGCTGCCGCATCCCGGCCGACCGGATGCTCGGCGAACCGGGCAGGGGCATGCGAATCGCGTTGTCCACATTGGATCGCACGCGGGTGTCGATCGGGGCGCAGGCCGTCGGGATCGGACAGGCCGCGCTGGACGCGGCGGTCGGCTACGTGCGGGAGCGGGAGCAGTTCGGCCGCCCCATCGGGGACTTCCAGGGCGTGCAGTTCATGCTCGCCGACATGGGCATGCGGGTGACCGCGGCCCGCCAGCTGGTCTACGCGGCCGCAGCACGCGCCGATGGGGCACCCGACCTGACGTTCTTCGGCGCCGCCGCCAAGTGCTTCGCCTCCGACACCGCCATGCGCGTGGCCACCGATGCGGTGCAGTTGTTCGGCGGTTACGGCTACACCCGCGACTTCCCGGTCGAACGGTTGATGCGCGACGCCAAGATCACCCAGATCTACGAGGGCACCAACGAGATCCAGCGGGTCGTCATGGCTCGCCGTCTCCTCGGCTGAGCGCGGCCACGGCGAACCACAGCTCGATCCGGTCGGTCAGGCGCGCGAGGTCGCGCCCGGTGAGCTGCTCGATCAACCGCAGCCGGTAGCGCAGGCTGTTGCGGTGCACGGTCAGCGCCGACGCGGTCACCGACGGCGAGCAGTCGTGATCCAGGTACGCGCGCAGGGTCGTCAGCAGTTCGCCGTCGTGCTCGGCGTCGTAGCGCAGCAGCCGCGCCAATGTGGTCTCGGCGAGTTCCTTCAGGGGCAGGTCGACGCCGGCGGCCAGCAGACCGGTCACGCTCAGGGGCCCGGCCGAATGCACCCCGGGCCCCTGGGCGCCGGCCTGGCGGGCTTCGGCGTACCCGATGCGCAGCCCGGGAACGCCAGGCCTGGCGGTGCTGACGCCGACGCCGACCTGCGGGTCCAGCACCGCCAACCGGTCGCGGAGTTCCGCGGCGATGCGCTCGACATCCGCGGTAGCGGGCACGATCAGCACGGCGGTGTTGTCGATGACCGCGGTCGGCTGGTGGTCGTCGCGGCGTTCCGCCAGCTGCCCCACCGCCCACGGCAGGCGGCGGAGCCGGTCGGCAGGCCCGGCGACCACGGCCAGAACGACGTGGTTGGGTTCGCCGATCGGCACGTGGGCGCGGGCCAGCCGGGCCCGCCCTTCCCGGTCGGAGATCACGTGTTCCAGCACGTCCTCGACGACCTGCCCGAGCAGCTCGCGCCGCCCGGTCAGCACCGCCTGGTGCCGCGCGATCTCCAGGCCGAGGATGTTCGCGGCGAACGACAGCACGCTCTCGAAATGCGCGGGGATGTCGGCGCAGACCTGGGCCACCGGCACCTGGTCGATCGCGACCGGCCGACGCACCGCCGAATCGGGCAGGGCGGCGCGCTGGGGGAATCTCGCCAGCACCACGCCGTCCATGCCCACCACCGCGACCGGCGTCCTGCCGAGGTGCACGTAAAGCCTGCTGAGCAAGCCGTTCAGGCCGTTGCCTGCGAGCAATGCGCGAACCAGCTCGTCCTGCACGGCGACGTTGGCGCGCACCGCGTCGTACTGCTCGGCGAAGATGCGGTCGGCCACCCAGTGGCTGACCTGGATGAACGGCACTTCGCGCGGTGATTCGACCAGCGCGAGCCCGCACTGCTCGGCGGCGCGCACCACGACATCGGGGACAGTGCGGTGCACCAGCCCGGTGCCGAAGCACAGCGCCGCGATCGGCAACCGCGCCAAGCGGTCGACCAACTCCCACCACTGCTCGTCGGTGCGCTCGTACAGGCCCGTGGTCAGCACGAGCTCGTCGCCGCGCAGGAACGGGACCGGGTCGGGCAGCTCCGTGGTCGAAACCCAGCTGATGGGCCGGACCGCGGTGCCGCAGTGGCTGGTTTTCGGCACCAGCCGCAGGGAACGCACTTCGACGAGATCGGCCACGCTTACCGGCATCATCGCATTCTTCCCGCGTTGAACGACATCCCGTCCGGCAGGGGTGGGTGTTCCGCGCCGCTGAGCCGCGCGGAACACCCACGACAGGGCAGTACCACTGCTCGTCAGGACGCTGCCGGAGCGGCTTCCCGGATCCGGTTGCGCATCGCCGCCCAGTAGATCAACCCCGGCACGACCAGGCCGAGCAGCCAGGCGATGTCCGCGCCACCGAGCAGCGGCACCATGAACCCGGTGAAGACCTTGTCCACATTGGAGAACGGGATCTGCACGACGATGCCGAAGACGTAGGCCACCAACGCGGGAACGCACCAGCGACCGTAGGCCCCGTCGGGGTCGTACATCGCGTCCAGGTCGTACTTCTCCTTGCGCAGGAAGTAGAAGTCGACCAGGTTGATCGCGCTCCACGGCGTGAGGAAGTACAGCAGGAAGTGCAGGAACAGCACGAAGTTCGACAGGAAGTCACCGCGTCCCAGCACGGCCAGCACCCCGCCGAGGATCCCGACGAGCGCGATGTAGCCGATCCGGGTCGCCGGGGAGAGCGCGGCCCTGCGGGTGAAGGCGGTCATCGTGGTGGCCACCGTCATGTAGCCGCCGTAGATGTTGAGCACGTTGATGGTGAACTTGCCGAGCGCGACGGCCAACAACAGCGGCAGCACCAGCGCCTCGCCGCCCAACCCCACCACGTAGGTGACCTCGTGGCCCTTGAAGTCCTTGCCCGCGACCGCGTAGGCCAGGGCGCCGAAGGACATCGCCCAGGTCGCGCCGAGCACCGTGCCGCCGTAGGTCCACCAGAACGTCGCCCGGATCGAGGTCGTCGCCGGCAGGTAGCGTGAGGTGTCCGCGACGTACGGGCCGAAGGTCAGCTGCCAGGACGCCGTCAGCGACAGGGCGAGCAGGAACGCCGGCACGTCCAGGTGGGCATTCGCCAGCACCGGCCCGAGGTCGTGCGTGGAGACCAGCCGGAACGTCAGGTACACGAACACCACGACCGACACCAGCGAAGCCAGCCAGCCGAAGCGGTGGATCAGCTTGTACCCGATGATGGCGATCAGCGCCGACATCGCCGCGTAGAGCACGATGCTGACATCGACCGGCAGGCTCGTGATCGCGGAGACCGCCTGGCCGCCCAGCACGTTGCCGCTCGCGAAGTAGCCGAGGTACATCAGCACCACGAGGATCAGCGGCAGCACCGCGCCGAACACGCCGAACTGCGCCCGGCTCTGGATCATCTGCGGAATGCCCAGCTTCGGCCCCTGCGCCGCGTGCAGCGCCATCGGCACGCCCCCGATGACGTTGCCCAGCGCGATGGCCACGAGGGCCCACACCGGGTGCAGCCCCACCAGCACGGTCAGCGCGCCTGTGACGGCCGAGGTGATCTGCATGTTGCTGGCGAACCACAAGGTGAACAGGCTGCGCGGACTCCCGTGCCGCTCGCTGTCCGGAATCGGTTCGATCGATCTGCGCTCGACCTGCAACGGTCCTGCCATGCGCCCTCCTCGCGCCGCGGAATTCGGTTCGTTCCATTAGTCGCCGCGCGGATGTCGAGGGCAATGCCCGGCTCGGGTCAGCTGTCCGGAATCGCAGACACCGGGCTCGGGGGACGATTCAGTTCGTCCTGGGCACGCCGCCGAGCCGCTGGGTGAGGGCGTTGGCGGTCTGCATGACGTGCCGGGCCAGCTGCGGCCAGGACTCGGGAGGCCGGACCTGGCGGCGGAACGGCACCGCGACGGCCGCCACCGGATGCGCGTTGTGGTCGAAGGCGGCTGCGGCCACGCACGCCACGTCCTGGGTGATCAGCCCGTCTTCCACCGACCAGCCCTGCTTGCGCTCCGCGGCCAGCAGGGACCGCAGTTCCGGCAGGCTGCGGGGGCCGAGGCCGGTGCGGTTGACGAACGAGTCGGGGCCGGGGAAGAGCGCGCGCACCTGCGCGTCGGGCAGGTGCGCCAGCAGCGCGCGGCCGGAAGCGGTGAGCTCGGCCGGCATCCGCACGCCCACGTCGGTCACCAGCGTGGTCGGGTGCTCGGGCTGCACTTTGAGCAGGTACAGCAGTTCCGGTCCGTGCAGGATCCCGAGGTGCGCGGTGTCGCCGACCGCGCGCACCAGGTGAGCCAGCAACGGGCCAGCCAGGTGCTCCAGCGGACCATGCCGCAGGTATGCCGAGCCCAGTTCGAAGACGCCGACCCCGAGCCCGTAGCGGTGCTGTTCGGGCAGGTGCACGACCAGCCCCTCGTCCACCAACACGGACAGCAGGTGGTACATGGAGCTGCGCGGCACTCCCAGCGAACGGGCCAGCGCAGCGGCGGGCAGCGGGTCGGGGCTGGCCGAAAGACGTCGCAGCACCGCGATGGCCTGCCGAACCGACGGCACCTTGTCCTTGGTGCGCCCGGCCGCACCGGTCACCGCGTCCTGAACCATGCGTCCTCGATGTCACTCGGTCTGGTATCCGAGACAGTAACCGGCTCGTGAGCAACGGCAGCACCGGCACCGATGCGAACGTTCCGGCCCGGGCGGGGAAAGGCGTAGCCCTCCCCCCGCCCAGATCGGCGCCCGGCCCGGAAACCCGGGCCGGGATGGGCGTCAGTCGAGCGCGCCGATGACCTCTTCGACGGCGTCGACCAGTGCGCCGGACCGGCACAGCTCGACGGCGGCCTCCATCTCCGGCGCCAGGTGCCGGTCGGCGCCGGGACCGGCGACGTGCTGCCGGATGCGGTCGCGCACGGCTCCGGTGGCGGGCGACGGGCTCAGCGGCTGCCGCATGTCCATGGCGCGCGCCGCGGTGAGCGCTTCGATCGCCAGGACGCGGGTGAGGCCGTCGACGGCGCGGCGGAGCTTGCGGGCCGCGGACCAGCCCATCGAGACGTGGTCCTCCTGCATGGCCGAGGACGGGATCGAGTCGACGCTGGCCGGGACGGCGAGGCGCTTGAGCTCGGAGACGATCGCGGCCTGGGTGTACTGGGCGATCATGTGGCCGCTGTCGACGCCGGGGTCGTCCGCGAGGAACGGCGTCAGGCCGTGGTTGCGGGCGGGGTCCAGGAACCGGTCGGTCCGGCGCTCGCTGATGCTGGCCAGGTCCGCGGCGACGATGGCGAGGAAGTCCAGCACGTAGGCGACGGGGGCGCCGTGGAAGTTGCCGTTGGACTCCACGCGGCCGTCGGGGGTGACCACGGGGTTGTCCACGGCGCTGGCGAGCTCGACCGCCGCGACCGACTCGGCGTGGGCGAGGGTGTCGCGGACGCCGCCGGCGACCTGCGGCGCGCAGCGCAGCGAGTAGGCGTCCTGCACGCGGTTGCAGTCGGGGCCGGCGTGGCTGGCCACGATGCCCGAGCCGGCGAGCACGCGCCGCATGTTGGACGCGGCGGCGGCCTGGCCTGGATGCGGGCGCAGTTCCTGCAGGTCGGCGGCGAAGACGCGGTCCGTGCCGAGCTGGGCCTCCACGCTCATGGCGGCGGTGATGTCGGCCAGCTTCGCCAGCTTGCGCAGGTCGTGGCAGGCCAGCACGAGCATGCCGAGCATGCCGTCGGTGCCGTTGATCAGCGCGAGCCCTTCCTTCTCGGCGAGCTCGACCGGGGCGATCCCGGCGGCGGCGAGGGCTTCCGCGGCGGGCAGCGAGCGGCCGTCGGCGTCCCGCACGGTGCCTTCGCCCATGAGGGCGAGCGCGGCGTGCGCGAGCGGCGCGAGGTCGCCGGAGCAGCCCAGGCTGCCGTACTCGTGGACCACCGGCGTGATCCCGGCCGACAGCATCGCGGCGTAGGCGTCGGCGATCTCGGGGCGGACGCCGGTGCGGCCGGTGGCCAGGGTGGACAGGCGCAGCAGCATCAGCCCGCGGACGACCTCCCGCTCGACCTCCGGGCCGCTTCCGGCGGCGTGCGAGCGGACGAGGCTCTTCTGCAGCTGGCGGCGCAGTTCCACCGGGATGTGGCGGGTCGCGAGCGCGCCGAACCCGGTGGAGATCCCGTAGACCGGCTTCGGTTCTTCGGCGAGGCGCTCGATCCGGCCGCGGGTGTCCGCGAGGGCCTGGCGGGCCTCCTCGGAGAGCTCGACCCGCGCGCCGCCGCGGGCGACGCGGACGACGTCGGCGGGGCTGACGGGGCCGACTCCCACGACCACCGGCTGGGCGGTGGTGTCCGCGCTGGCTTCGGTACTGCTGAGCATGCTCAATGTTCTTCTTCCTCGTGAGTTGGGGCGTCGCGCTCGCTTCATCCGGCTGGTGGCGCCAGATGAAGCATAGGGTTGTCTATACAGCTGCGTGTCCGGCGGTCAGCCGGTACCGGCCTCGGACGCGGCGAGCCGGTCGTCGGCGGAGCTCCCGCCGGCGGCCTTGCGGCGGCCGACGCCGAGCTTGTAGAAGATCGTGAGGACGGCGAGCCACACGGCACCGACGATGAGCGCCACGCGGGTGTCCGCGGAGAACGCCAGCAGCACGAAGACGAAGACCAGGAAGGCGATCGCCGCGATCTGCGCGTACGGCCACAGCGGCGACGGGAACTTGAGCGCCGACGCCTCGGCCGGGCTCATCTTCCGGCGGGCCTGGAAGTGCGCCAGCATGATCATCAGCCACACCCAGACCGTGGCGAAGGTCGCGATGGAGGCGATGATCGTGAAGATGTCCTCCGGGACGACGTAGTTGAGCACCACGCCGATCAGCAGCGCGCCGGTCATGATGACCACGGTCATCCAGGGCACGCCGTTGCGCGAGACCCGGCCCATGATCGCCGGCGCCTGACCGCGCTCGACCATGCCGAACAGCATGCGGCCCGCGCCGAAGATGTCGCTGTTGATCGCCGACAGCGCTGCGGTGATCACCACGACGTTGAGGACGGTCGCCGCCGAGGTCAGCCCGAGGCCCTCGAAGATCTGCACGAACGGGCTGCCCGAGGAGCTGATCGACTGCCACGGGGTGATCGACATGATGACGCCGATAGTCAGCACGTAGAACAGCAGCACGCGCACCGGAACGCTGTTCACCGCGCGCGGGATGGTCTTGTGCGGCTCCTCGGCCTCCCCCGCGGTGACGCCGATGATCTCGGTGCCGCCGAAGGCGAACATGACCACGGCGAAGGACATCAGGAAGCCCTCGATGCCGTTGGGGAAGAACCCGCCGTGCGACCACAGGTTGCTCACGCCGGTCTCCGCGTGGGCGCCGCTGAAGCCGAAGGCGAGGACGGCGATGCCGCCGAGGATCATCGCGACGATCGCCGCGATCTTGATCACGGAGAACCAGAATTCGAGCTCGCCGAAGACCTTGACGCTCAGCAGGTTCACCGCGCCGATGACGAACAGCGTGGCCAGCACCCAGATCCACCGCGGCACGTCGGGGAACCAGAATCCCATGTAGACGGCCAGCGCGGTGACGTCGGCGATGCAGACGATGATCATCTCGAAGGTGTAGGTCCAGCCGGTCAGGAAGCCCGGCAGGCGCCCCAGGTGCCGACTGGCGTACTCGCCGAAGGAGCCGGGCACCGGGTCGGCCACGGCCATCTCACCGAGCGCCCGCAGCACCACGAAGACCACGGCACCGCCGATCAGGTAGGCCAGCAGCACCGACGGGCCGGCCTGGCTGATCGCTTCGGAAGAGCCGTAGAAGAGACCGGTGCCGATGGCCGAGCCGAGGGCGATGAAGCGGATGTGCCGTGCCGTGAGGCCACGGGTCAGTGCAGCCGCGCCTTTTCTCACCTTTTCCTCCCTGCGGGAACCACGTTGTCCCCTCCGTTGCAACCGGAACCGCCGGCTGTGCTGCCGGGCACAATCCGAGGCGGTGCGATATGTATAGTGCTGTATATACAGCTCGTCAAGAGATCGGCCCGAAATCCGGGCGGGGCGCGCGGAGAAACCGGACAAACGCTGGCGAACAGGGACGATCCGAGGGTCAGGTCGCGTCGAAGGTGCCTTCGAGCCGGTATCGCGAACCGGGGTGCAGCAGCCGGGCGGTGCTCACGAGCCGCCCCTCCGACCAGGTGCGCCGGTGGATCAGCAGGCACGGCTCGGCTTCCGCGATGCCCAGCAGCGCGCAGTCCTCGGCGGTGCCCAGCACGGCCTCGACGACGTGTTCGCCCTTGCCCAGCGGCGCGATCCGCGACAGGTAGCTGTTCGGCGTCTGCGTGGCGAAGTCCTGGTCGAGGTAGTCCGGGGCGAGCTCGGGATTGACGTGGCGGTCCTCGAGCTGGATCGCGATCTCGTCCTCGAAGTGCACAACGAGCGAGTGGAACACCGGCCGCCCCTCGGTGATCCCGAACAGGCGGTGCATCCGCAGGTCGGCGGGTTCCTCCCGCAGCAGCACCACGTCGGTCCGGTGCCGGTGCCCGCGCCGCTGGACCTCGTCGGCGATGTTGCGCACCTCGTACAGCGCGGAGCTGCTCTTGCGCTCGGCGACGAAGGTCCCCACGCCGGCGAGCCGGACGATCAGCCCCTCCGAGCTCAGCTCGCGCAGCGCCCGGTTGATGGTCATCCGCGACAGCCCCAGCGCGTTCACCAGCTGGCTCTCCGACGGCAGCAGCTCGCCCTCGGGCCACCGCCCGGAGCCGACCTGCTCGATGATCACGTCCTTGAGACGGCGGTAGGCGGGCGCGGACTCGCGGCGGCTCTCGCGGAACAGCACGGCCACGTCCAACGCATCAATGGCCACCGGCACCGCCCACCTCGGAGATCGATCATCAGCCCGCGCCCAGTTTATCCCGCGCGACTCCCCCGAAACGCCCCGGCTGGCGCGCAACACCCGCTGACCGGTGTTCTCGCACCGGTCAGCGGGCTCTTCAGCGCCTCAGTCGTCCAGGAGGTCCTCGATCGTGATCGGGATGTGGCGGACGCGGGTTCCCGTTGCGTTGTAGATCGCGTTGGCCACCGCCGCCGCCATGCCCACCGTGCCGATCTCGCCCAGGCCCTTCGCCCCGACCGCGTTGTGCAGCGTGTCCGGGTACCGGACGAAGTGGACGTCGGCGTCCGGGATGTCGGCGTTCACCGGGACCAGGTAGCCCGCCAAGTCACCGTTGGCCAGGCGGCCGCTGTCCTCGATCTCCAGGCCCTCGTGCAGCGCCGCCGACACGCCCCAGATCATCCCGCCGAGCGCCTGGCTGCGGGCCGCCTTCTCGTTGATGATCCGGCCGCAGTCGAACACGCCGAGCATCCGCGACAGGCGGGCCTCCCGCGTCCACTTGTGCACGCGGACCTCGCAGAACTGGGCGCCGAACGAGCTGAACGAGTGCTTCGTCAGCTCCTCGCCGGGCGCCGAGGAACCGATCGCGGAGACCGACGAGCGACCCACCGCACGCAGCAGTTCACCGAACTCCATCGCGCGGCCGTCACCGGCCAGCACCCGACCGTCCTCGTAGGACACCTCCGCGCCCTCGAACGGCGCGCCCGGCGACGACGCCACCGCCAGCAGTGCGTCGATCACCTCGGTGGCGGCGATCATGACGGCCGAACCCGCGCTCGCCGTGCCGGTCGAGCCGCCGGACATGCCGCCCGACGGCAACGCCGAGTCGCCCAGCCGCGGCGTGATCCGCTCGACCGGAATCGCCAGCGATTCCGCGCCCACCAACGACAGGACGGTCAGCAGGCCGGTGCCCGGGTCCGAGCCGCTGGTCGCCACCACAGCCGTGCCGTCGGCCCCCAGGGTGATCTCGACGCTGGCCGGGAACCGCAGCGCCGGGAACATCGCGGTGGCCACGCCCATGCCCACGAGCCAGTCGCCGTCGGTGCGCCCGCCGGGCGAGCGGTCCGCCCAGCCGAACCGCTCCGCGCCGGTCTGGAAGCACTCGTCGAGGTGCTTGCTGGACCACTGCAGGTCCTTGCCGGGCGGCGCGATCGAGTTGTTCCGCAGGCGCAGTTCGATCGGGTCCACGCCCAGCTCGACCGCCAGCTCGTCGATCGCGCTCTCCAGCGCGAAGGACCCGGGCGCCTCCCCCGGCGCCCGCATGAACGTCGTCGGCGGGATGTTCAGCGGCACGATCTTCTGGCTGACGGCCAGGTTCTGGGTCGCGTACCACTCCCGCGAGGTGCCGTGCGAGGTCGGCTCCACGAACGACCGGTCCGTCGGCGTGGTGCACCACGACTCGTGGCGCAGCGCGATCAGCGTGCCGTCGGAGTCCGCGCCGAGGGAGATCTTCTGCAGCGTCGCCGGGCGGGTCGCCGTCGCGGTGAAGACCTGTTCCCGGGTGAGCGCGGCCTTCACCGGCCGCCCGAGGGCCTTGGCCGCGGCCGCCGCCAGGAACGCCGGGGTGGAGGTGCGGGCCTTGCCGCCGAAAGCGCCGCCCACGAAGGGATTCAGCGCGCGGACCGACGCGCGGTCCAGGCCCAGCGCCCCGGCGATGTCGGCGGCCTGCAGGTCCGAGCCCTGGTTCCCGCTGTAGATGGTCAGGACGCCGGCGTCCCACACCGCGACCGCGGAGTGCGGTTCCATCGCGGCGTGGTTCTGGGTGGCGGTGCGGTAGGTCGCCTCGATGCGCACCGGGCTCGCCCCCAGCGCGTCCTCGATGGACTCGACGCCGTCCTCGAGGACCGTGATGTCCTCGTTGGACGGCGCGTCCTCGGCCGCGGCGAGGCCGTCCTCGAACGAGGTCAGGGCGGGCCGGGTCCGGTAGGAGACCTCGACCAGCATCGCCGCGTCCCGCGCCTGCTCGAAGGTCTCCGCCACCACGAAGCCGATCGGCTGGCCGTAGTAGGTGACTTCGCGGTCCTGCAGCGGAACCCACATCTCGCCGAAGAGCGGGGAGCTCGGCTTGCGCAGGTCCAGCGGGTCGAACGGCGTGTACACGCCGAGCACGCCGGGCGCGCTCTTCGCCGCCGTGACGTCCATGGCCTCGACCTCGCCGTGCGCGATCGTGCTGAGCACGACGTACCCGTAGGCCATGCCGGGGAAGTTGTTGTCCGCGCCGTACTTCGCCTGCCCGGTGACTTTCAGCGGGCCGTCCAGCCGACTGGTCACAGGCGGCTCCCTTCGGTCAGTTCGAGCAGTGCGCGGACCACGGTCCGCTTCAGCAGGGAAATCTTGAAAGCGTTGCCGGACAACGGCCGAGCGCCATCGGCCGCCACGGACGCCGCGGCCTCGAAGGACTCCGGCGTCGCGGGCGCGCCACGCAGGGCCTCCTCGACCGCGGGCAGCCGCCACGGCACGGTCGCCACGCCGCCGACCGCCACCCGGGCGTCGGCGATGCGCTCGTCCTGGACATCCAGCGCCACCGCGGCGGAGCAGAGCGCGAACTCGTAGGACTGCCGGTCGCGCACCTTGACGTACGTGGAGCGCGACGCCCAGTCCAGCCGCGGCACCACGACCTCGCCGATCAGCTCGCCGGGGCGCAGATCGTGCTCCACCTCCGGCGAATCGCCCGGCAGGCGGTAGAAATCGGCCAGCTTCACGGTGCGGCTCCCGGCGGCGCTGAGCAGCCGGACCTCCGCGTCGAGCGCGACCAGCGCGACCGCGAGGTCGCTGGCGTGCGCTGCCGCGCACGAGTCGCTGGTGCCCAGGACCGCATGCATCCGGTTAGCACCCGAGATCGCCGGGCATCCGCTGCCCGGTTCCCGCCGGTTGCAGGGCGTGGCGACGTCGCGGAAGTACGTGCACCTGGTGCGCTGCATCAGGTTCCCGCCGATGCTGGCCATGTTGCGCAGCTGCTGGGAGGCGCTCTGCAGCAGGGCACGGGAGACCGCCGGGTACACGCCGGGGTGCTCGGCGACGTCGCTCATCCGCTCGAGCGCGCCGATGCGCAGCCCGTCGCCGGTGTCGATGCCCCGCAGCGGGAGCTCGTTGATGTCCTGGACCTGTTGCGGCGCGAGGACGTTGAGCTTCATCAGGTCGACGAGGGTGGTGCCGCCGGCCAGGAACGTGCCGGGCGAGGCGAGCACGGCTTCGACGGTCGTCGGTGCCGTGAGTTCAAAGGGACGCATCGGCCTGCCTCGCTTGTTCGATCGCCGCGACGATGTTCGGGTAGGCAGCGCAGCGACAGATGTTGCCGGACATGAACTCCCGGACGTCCTCGACGCCCTGCTCGACCGCGGCGACGGCCGACATGACCTGACCGGACGTGCAGAACCCGCACTGCAGGGCGTCCTGGTCGACGAACGCCTGCTGGACCGGGTGCAGCTCGTCGCCGCCGGAGAGGCCCTCCACCGTCGTAACCGGTCGCTTCACGGTGGCGGCGAGGGTCAGGCACGAGAGCACGGGCCTGCCGTCGACGTGCACGGTGCAGGCACCGCACTGGCCGCGGTCGCAGCCCTTCTTCGGGCCGGTGACGCCGAGGTTCTCCCGCAATGCGTCCAGCAGCGTCACGCCGGGATCGACGTTCAGCCGTTCGGCCCTGCCGTTGACTTCGAGTGAGATGTCCACTTGATCTCTTCCCCGCCGGCCGCCCGCGCAGGGCGACCGCAGCGGTGTCGCTTGTGGTGGTGGGAGCAGAACTGGGACCATCACCGAAACCGGATATTCATCCGTTTCGGCCCCTCCTCGACGCTAGCGGATACTTATCCGCTCTGCAAGGACGATACGGCCCCGAAGGTAGCCGCAGGTCGACGGCCGGTTGTGCATTACATTCCAGGGAGGAACGCGGCAGCCAACCGGGAGGGGCGATGACGACGGGCTCGGTCAGTTCCCGACGCGCGGACACCCGGCGCAACCACGAGCTCATCCTCACCGCGGCGGCGAAATCGCTGGCCGGTTCGGGAGCGGTTTCGTTCAACGCCATCGCGAAGCAGGCCGGCGTGGGCGTCGGCACGGTGTACCGGCACTTCCCCACCCCGGAGGCGCTCGTCCTGGCCGTGTACCGGCGCGAGCTGCAGCACCTCGTCGACGTCGTCCCGAGCCTGCTCCGGCAACACCCGCCGGAACAGGCGTTCCGGATCTGGACGGCCGACCACCTGACGCATTACATGATGACCAAACGAGGCCTGGCCGGAGCCCTCGGCGCGGCCACCTCGTCGCACGGCGACATGTTCGCGAAGGCCCACGAGGCCATGGTCGGCGCGGTCGCCACGCTGCTGGACGCCAACGTCGAGGCCGGGACCGTCCGCGCCGACCTGGACCCGGAGACGGTCCTGCGCGGGCTCGGCGGCCTGCTCTACCTCGACCCCCGCGACGACTGGCGGGGCCCGACCGAGAAGCTCATCGACCTGCTGTGGCGGGGTATGTGCACGGGAAAGTGCCACCTCGACGACGGCGGCCGACCGGCTTGACCCGCCTAGCGCGTCGCTTCGCAGCGGCCCGCCCGTGATCGTCCTGAATGGACATGCTCATCTTCGAGCCGTCTTGCCGCGCAGTCGCCGCGGACCGCTCGCGCAGCGCCGCCGTTCGACCGGTTCTGGCCGCAAGGTCAACAGGCCCTCGGGCTCCAACTGGTGCAACGTGGGACAACGGCTGCCATGACGGACCTGGCACTCCGGTGGCGCGAAGGAGCGCGACATGCTCAGCTCGAACACTCCCTTCCCGGCTGACACGATCCACGAGCCGTGGACCGGTCACGACACCCAGACCCTCGTCGTGGCGGCGATCGGGATCGCCATCGTGGTGCTGCTGATCGTCGTGGCGAAGATGCACGGCTTCCTCGCGCTGACCATCGGGTCCTTCTTCGTCGGGATCGGGTCCGGCATCGGACTGGACGAGGTCGCCGGCTCGTTCGAGAAGGGCGTCGGCGACGTGCTCGGCAGCGTCGGCGTGCTGATCGTGCTCGGTGCGATGCTCGGCAAGCTGCTCGCCGACTCGGGCGGGGCCGACGAGATCGTGGACAAGATCATGACCGGGGGCCGCCGCGGGCTGCCGTGGCGAATGGCCCTGATCGCCTTCATCATCGGCATCCCGATGTTCTTCGAGATCGGCCTCGTTCTGCTGATCCCCGTCATCATGCTGACGATCCGCCGGTCCAGGCTGCCCGCGATGTACCTGGCGATCCCGGCTCTCGCCGGCCTCTCCGTCCTACACGGCTTCATCCCCCCGCATCCGGGGCCGCTGGTGGCGATCGCGAACCTGCGCGCCAACGTCGGAATCACCCTCGCCATCGGCCTGATCATCGCGGTCCCCACCGTGATCATCGCCGGACCGCTGTTCGGCGTGGTGGCGGCGCGCCTGGTGCCCATCGGTGCCCTCGGCGCGGGCGGGAACCTCATCGGGCCCGGGTCGGGCGCAGGCTCTCCGGGCAGCACCGAGGGTGGCACGGTGCCGGGCGAGCCGGAGCGCACGCGTCGCCCGAGCTTCACCTGGACCCTCATCACGGTTCTCACCCCGGTGGTGCTGATGCTGGTCCGCGCCGCGGCCGACGTGTGGATGAGCGAAACCGCGTGGATCTACCCGTTCCTGCAGTTCATCGGGGAACCGATCGTGGCGTTGCTGATCGCCGTGCTGCTGGCGATGGTGACGTTCGGTACGGGTGTCGGATTCACGCCGCTCGCCCTGACGACGAAGCTGGGCGAGAGCCTGATGCCGATCGTCGGTGCCACGATGATCGTCGGAGCCGGCGGTGGCTTCAAGCAGGTGCTCGTGGACGGTGGCGCCGGCAACGCGATCGGGAAGCTCGCCGTGGCGGCGAGCCTGTCCGCGCTGCTGCTCGGCTGGATGGTGGCGGTGCTGGTGCGGCTGGCGACCGGGTCGGCCACGGTGGCGACCGTGACCGCGTCGGGCATCGTGGCCCCCTTCGCCGTCGGTCTGCCGCCGACGCAACTGGCTCTGGTCGTGCTGGCCATCGGTGCCGGCTCCCTGTTCTTCTCCCACGTCAACGATGCCGGCTTCTGGCTGGTCAAGGAGTACTTCGGCATGACCATCGGCCAGACCATCAAGTCCTGGTCGGTGATGGAGACGATCATCTCGGTGGTCGGCCTCGCCCTGACGCTCCTGCTGTCGACGTTCCTCTAGGGCAGCAGGCGTTCTTCGCCCGCACGCGTGGGCACTGGCACTAGCATGACGGGGTCGGCCCCAGGGCCGTCCCCGTTCACCGGTCGTCGCCCCGGCGAAAGCTGGGGAAACCTACCCAGGAAATGCTCATGTGCCGCAGCATCAAGACGCTCCGCCCGCCCTACGCCGAAGACGTCACCGAAGTGGACATCCGGGCGGCCGCGTTGCAGTACGTCCGTAAGATCTCCGGGTTCCGCAAGCCCGCCGCGCACAACGAGGCCGCCTTCGAACAGGCGGTGGACGACATCGAGAAGGCCACCGCGAAGCTGCTGGCGTCCTTGGAGGTCCGCGGCTCCCGGTGACTGCCGCCCGTCAGGAGCCGAGCAGGGCGATGTCGGACGGGTGCTGGGCCAGCGGGGTCACCTCGATGGTCATGTACGGGAACAGCGGCAGGTTCCAGAGGATCTCGTGCAGCCGCTCATTGTCGGCCACGTCGAAGACGCTGAGGTTCGAGTACTGCCCGACGCAGCGCCAGATGTGCACCCACTCCCCGCCCTGCTGCAACTCCTGCGAGTACGCCTTCTCCCGCGCGAGCGTGTCGGCCTTCACCGCCGGATCCATCCCGGCCGGGAGGTCGACGTCCATCGTCACCGCGAACAGCACGGTCAGTCCTTCCTGAGATTCCTCGCCCCGGTGCGGGGCGCCCTCGACCAAATTTCTCGGCGAGGTGGCGCCCCACCCCGTTCGATTGATCACTGCCGACGGGTCACTGGGGGTCCAGGACGAAGTCGTAGGTGACCTCGTTCGCCCCGCTGCCGGGGTTGGGCCGGGGGTCCAGGACGAGCTCCGGCTTGACCGCCTGGGCGATGTCGTCGGCGACGTGGGCCCCGCCCTTGAAGTACAGCTGGGTGGTGATCAGCTGGTGGCCGGGGGCGGAGACCTTCAGGTGCAGGTGCGCGGGCCGCCAGGCGTGCCAGCCCGCGGCGGCGATCAGCTTGCCGCACGCGCCGTCGGTGGGGATCTGGTACGGCGCCGGCTGCACGGTCCGGATCTTGAACCGGCCCTGCTCGTCGGCGATCACCGTGCCGCGCAGGTTCCACTCCGGCAGGCCGGGCGCGTACTGCGAGTAGTAGCCGAGGTCGTCGGCGTGCCACATCTCGATCTTCGCCCCGGCCAGCGCCTGGCCGGACACGCTAGTGACCTGGCCCTGGAACAGCAGCGGGGTGCCCGGCTCGTCCGGCCGCATCGGGAGGGTGGCCTCCGCGGGCAGCTCCGGCGAGTCCGGCACGTAGTACGGGCCCTCGATGGTGCCCTTGGAGCCCTGCCGGTCCTCGTTGGCCACCTCCTCGACGACGTGCTCGATCCACACGTCCAGGAACAGCGGCCATTCGCCGTCCTGCCCGACCTGGATCAGCCACGCCTTGAGCGCGTCGTACTCCGCGTAGGTGACCTGCTGCCGCCGGATCACGTCGTGCACCGCCCGAATGACCTCCGTGGCCAACGCGTCGACCCGCTCCTTGCTGGTGGCGGCGGTCGTCTGCTTCTCCCGGAAGCGCTGGGTGGCCGCCGCGCCAGATGCGGCGGCGGTCGCGGTCTGCGCGGAGAGGTTCGTCGTCATGTCACCGATTCCTTTGCTCAACAACGTTGTCGATGGGTTCCCGGCTCAGCCGTCCTGGCGGTAGTGCGCCAGCTTCCCGGGGTCGATGTCGATGCCGATGCCCGGCTGCGCGCGGACCTGGACGGTGCCGTCGCTGATCCGCACCGGCTCGGCGAGCAGGTCGTCGCTCATGTCCAGGAAGTTGGACAGCTCCCCGGGCCGCTGCGACGTCAGCTGGTACGCGGCGCCGAAGGCGACGCTGCACATGGTTCCGATCTGCCCGTCGATCTGGTTGCCCATCACCACTTCCACGCCCAGTCCCTCGCACTGGAACAGCACGCGCTGCGACGTGGTGAAGCCGGTGCGGGCGGTCTTGATGCTGATCGCGGTGGCGGCGCCGGCGAGCAGTTCCCGGGTCACCTCGCCCGGGCAAGTGACGCTTTCGTCCGCCACGAACGGGATTTCGCTGTGCTGCACCAGCCAGCGCCGCCCCAGCACGTCGTCGGCCGGGCAGAGCTCCTCGGCGAGGGTGAGCCCGAGGTCGGACATCTCGCGCAGGGCGCGGGCGGATTCCGACGCGGTCCAGCCGCGGTTGCCGTCGACGTAGAGCTCGACGTCGTCGCCGAGCCCGGCCCGCAGCGCCCGGCAGGCCTCGACGTCCACTGTGTACGGCTTGCGGCCGACCTTGACCTTGAAGGTGGTGATGCCGTACTCGGCCCGGATCCGTTCCGCCTCGGCGACCATCTGCTCCGGCGCGGCGAAGCCGACCATGTGCGAGACCCGCATCCGGTCGGTGTAGCCGCCGAGCAGTTCGGTCACCGGCAGCCCGAGCGACTTGCCGATGACGTCCCACAGCGCCATGTCCAGCGCCGCCTTGGCCGTCGGGTTGCCGACCGTCCGGTGCAGCCGCGCGTGGATCGCCTCCCGCTCCAGCGCCGACATGCCCACCACCTCGGGCGCGAACAGCTTGTCGATCGCAGCGACGATGGATTCCTGCGTCTCGCCGTAGGTGAACGGCCGCGGCGGCGCCTCGGCGACCCCGACCAGCCCGTCGTCGGTGTGCACCCGCACCAGCACGTGCTCGGCCACGTGCACCTCGCCGCTGGCGAAGCGCAGCGGCTTGCGGTACGGGATGGCGAACGGGATCGCCTCAATTCGCGTGATCTTCACGTGCTTCCTCGATGTCCTGGATGTCGTCGTGGCCGACGAACACGTCGTTGGCCGCGAGCGTGGTCAGCAGGTTGCGCAGCAGCGGCGAGTCGTCCTCGGCGCGCCAGGCCAGTGCCAGTTCGACGCTTTCGGCGTCGGGCACCGGCACGAACACCACGCCTTCCAGCGGAAAGGCCTGCACCGAGGCCGGGGCGAGCGCCACCCCGAGGCCGGCCGCGACCAGCGCGACCTGGGTGGAGGCCTCCCCGACCTCGTGCGCGCAGTTCGGGTAGAACCCGGCCGCCAGGCAGCTGCGCACCACCGCGTCGTTGACCACCGAGCGCAGCGCGGCGGAATACATGATGAACTGCTCCGCCCGCAGTCGCGCCATCCCGACCTCGGGTTCCCCGGCGAGCGGGTGGTTCTCCGGCAGCACGAGCACCAGTGGCTCGCGCGCGATGGTGCGGTGCGCGATGCGGTCCTCGCGGGTCGGCGGGCGCAGCATCCCGACGTCGATCTCGTTGCGCAGCAACGCCTTCTCCTGCGCCGGGGTGAGCAGGTCCGGGTGGATCTCCAGCTCGACCCCGGGCAGGTCGCGCTTGACGATGTGCGCCAGCCGCGGCAGCTGCCGGTAGGACGCCGACCCGGTCAGCCCGAGCCGGAGCACGCCGTGACATCCGTCCGCGAGCCGCTTCACGCGGCGCGCCGCGTCGTCGATCGACTTCAGGATGCGCAGCGCGTCGTCGTGGAAGACCGCACCCGCAGGCGTCAGCTGCACCTGCCTGGTCGTGCGGGCGAACAGCTCGGCGCCGAGTTCGGCTTCCAGCTGCCGGATCGCTTGGGACAGCGGGGGTTGCGCCATGTTCAGCCGCTTGGCCGCCCGCCCAAAGTGGCGCGTCTCGGCCACCGCGACGAAGTAGCGCAGGTGTCGCAACTCCACTGCCGCACCTCCTCCCGCCAGGCCGTGTGGCCGCGACCACAACGTCGTTCGTCCAGGTCAGCGTAGGTCCACCATTCAGCTCGAACAAATACTCATTCCCGATCGATTGGTATGTCCCGGATATCAATCGGCCCTAGGTCGGGACTGGGGGTTTTCCCGGCAGCCTCAACCCCGACGTCAAGCCGCTCGCCGAGCACCTGGGCGAGGCGACCAAGATCATCGACATGGTGGTGGACCAGTCCCCGGAGGGGCTGGAGGTGCTGCGCGGCGCCTCCACCTACGTCTTCGACGGCAACTGGAAGCTGCAGGCCGAGAACGGCGCCGACGGGTACCACGTCTCCGCGACGCACTGGAACTACGCGGCCACGACCGCCCGCCGCACCTCCGGGGAGTCCAGCAACGACACCAAGAACATGGACGCCGGCACCTGGTCCCGGCAGAAGGGCGGGTTCTACTCCCTCGAGCACGGCCACCTGCTGCTGTGGACGGAGTGGGCCGATCCCAGCAACCGGTCGCTGAACGAGAAGCGCGACGAGCTCGTGGCGCGGTTCGGCGAGGACCGGGCGAACTGGATGATCGGCTACTCCCGGAACCTGTGCCTGTACCCGAACGTCTACCTGATGGACCAGTTCAGCTCGCAGATCCGGCACTTCCGGCCGATCTCGGCGGACAAGACCGAGGTCACCATCTACTGCATCGCCCCGAAGGGCGAGAGCGCCGAGGCCCGCGCGAACCGGATCCGCCAGTACGAGGACTTCTTCAACGCCACCGGCATGGCCACCCCGGACGACCTGGAGGAGTTCCGGGCCTGCCAGCACACCTACCGGGCCACCGCCGCCCCGTGGAACGACCTCAGCCGCGGCGCGGTGCACCAGATCGCCGGCGCCGACGAGGACGCGAAGCGGCTGGGCATCTCGCCGATCGCCAGCGGGGTGCGCACCGAAGACGAGGGCCTCTACCGTTCACGAAACGTATAAAACGTGTCGTGAGTCGGCACCTTGCGGTGTCGACGTTGGCCCGCGTACTTCGGCGCGGGTCTTCCCGTGGCGATACCCGCCGCCCGCGCAGTGCGGGCCCGGCGGCGGTTTTTGACCATGCCCGCAACGTTGAGGTCTTCCAGCACGATCGCACCGAAGGTCCGCACCAGCCAGGTGGTGAGCTTGTGCAGTCCATCGCGGCGCGCGTTGGCCACCTGAGCGTGCAGTTTTTCGATGCGGGCTTGGGTTTTGCGCCAGCGGTTCGACGGCTTCTGCCCACTTCGGCGGTCCGGGCCAGTGCGTCGGGAGGCTTGCCGCTGTAACCGCCGCAACTCACGCAGGGCTACTTCCAGGTGCTTCGGATTCGCGATCACCTCACCAGTGGACAGCACGGCCAAAAACTTGACCCCGAGATCCACACCCACCGTCACATCAAGCCGGGCCGAGGCCGGGTCGTCGCGGATGATCTCTACCGAGAACGACACGAACCAGCGCCCCGCCCGGTACGACACCGTCGCCGAACGGATACGCGCCCTCCCGCGCTCCACGTGGCGAGCGAGCTTGCGGGTGGACTCGTGAGTGCGCACCACCCCGATGCGGGGCAGCTTCACATGCCGCCGATCGCCGTCGACCAGACCGAAGCTGCCGGTAGTGAACCGGCACGACAACCCAGCCCGCTTCCCCTTAAACCGAGGAAAACCGAGCTTGCGGCCTCTGCGTGTGCCCTTCTTCGAGTCGTCCCAGTTCCTCAGCGCGGTCGCCAGGTTCGCCAGACCAGACGAGTACGCCTCCTTCGAATTTTCCTGCCACCACGGCGCAACCGCGTCCTTGGCCTGGTTCCAGCCCTTCCGCAAGCCGTATGCCGACCAACTCACAAGCGGCGTCAACCCGTCAGCGTCCAGGCCGTACGACGCTTCTGCCCTCCGCTGATCAAGACTGGCCTTGACCCTGCCGAGCCCCCAGTTGAAAGCGAACCGCTGCGCACCACAATGCGACCGCAACCCGGCCTCCTGCCCCGGGCTTGGGTCCAGCGCAAACCGATACGCCTGCAACACCATGCTCATCACCGGCAACCGTACCGACGAGCACCGACAGCGCCGCTGCCTGCCGACCGCTGCGAGGCTGCCGGGCGCTCCGCTTCGCCGGGGTGCTCCAGGAAGCCGCCACCGGCTCCCGCATCGCACCGGTGGTGCGCAACCCGCGCTAGAAACCCGGCACATCGAACCGGCCGCCGCACGGGGTCTGCACCGATCAACACCCGTTCGGCGGCCATGGTTTCGCCCTATTCGTCCGTTCGTCCAGGGCTATTTGATTCTGTGATCCAGCTCTCCTTGAATAGGGCGACCGATCACGAGACCTCCGACTCGGGCCGCACCACCAGGCGTGCTCGCGCAGGACGACCGCCGACGCCGTACTCGCCGAAGAGCCGGAGGTCCGGGTGCCCGCACATCGCAAGTTCCTCGCCGCAGCAGCCATTTTCGCGCTGCTCGCGCTCACCGCGGCGTGCGGGGGCATCAACACCGAGGCGACCGGATCGGCCTCCGGCGGTGCCGGCAGCACCTTCCGGTTCGCCTACTCCGTCGGCCCCAGCCGCTACGACCCGCACCGCGCCTCGTCCAGCTTCGACAACGCCTCCCTGTTCCCGGTCTACGACCGCCTGGTGCACCTGACCACCGCCGCCGAACCGGTGCCCGGCCTGGCCACCGGCTGGCAGTACACCGACGGCGGCAAGCGGCTGGTCTTCGAACTGCGGCCGGGCGTGCGGTTCCACGACGGCACCCCGTTCGACGCCGCCGCCGCGAAGGCGAACCTGGACCGCGCCCGCACGCTGCAAGGCTCGACCGTCGCCTCTGAGCTGAAGGCGGTGGAACGGGTCGACGTGCTCGGCCCGCTGACCATCGCGCTGGCGCTCACCTCGCCGGACAGTTCGCTGATCGGCGTGCTCTCCGACCGGGCGGGGATGATGGTCAGCCCCGCGGCGTTCGACGACCCGCAGCTGGACCTGCGGCCGGTCGGCGCCGGGCCGTACCAGATCGTCAGCTACAGCCCGAACGACCGCGTCGTGCTGCGCCGCTTCCCGGGCTACTGGGATCCCGCCGCCCAGCAGGTCGAGACGATGGCGGTCGTCATCCAGCCCGACACGACGACGCGGATGAACGCGCTGCGCGCCGGCGAGGTCGACGCCGCGCTGCTGCAGGGGAACCAGGTCGCCGAGGCCCGGCAGTACGACCTCGGCGTCGTCGGGGACGTGACCCTCGCCTTCTACCACCTGCAGCTCAACCGCACCCGCGCCGAGTTCGGCGACATCCGGGTGCGGCGCGCGCTCAACCACGCGATCGACCGCGACGCCATCATCCACGGTGTGCTGTTCGGCAACGGCAAACCGGCCGCGCAGCCCTTCCCGCCCGGCTACTACGCGCACGACCCGGACCTGCCCGATCCCTACCCGTACGACCCGCAGAAGGCGCGGCAGCTGCTCGCCGAGGCCGGGCTGGCCGGCGGTTTCGAGTTCGAGGCGATCGTGCCCAACACCGATCCCGGCACCGCCGTCGCCGTGCAGGAACAACTGGCCGACATCGGGGTGCGGATGAAGATCCGCGAGGTCTCCTCCAGCGAAGCGGCCGACCTGTTCTACGGCAGGCAGCAGGGCGACGCGATGGTCGCGCCGTGGGGCGGGCGCGCCGATCCGATCCAGACCCTCGCACTGCTCTACTCCAGCAAGGGATTCTCCAACCCCGGCGGGCACACCACGCCCGAGCTGGAGCAGCTGATCGGGCAGGCCCGGCGGACCATCGACCCGGCGGCGCGCACCGAAATCCTGCACCGGATCGACCGGATGGTCCTGGACCAGGCACTGGACGTGCCGGTGGTCTTCGCCGACACCAACTACGGGCACGCCGCGCGCGTCACCGACCTCCGCAGCTGGTTGTCCAACAAGCCCGAGTTCCGCGGCGTCGGCGCGGCCGGAACGGGGAGGTGACCGGGTGCTACAGCTCGTTGTCCGCCGCCTGGCGGCGATGGTGCCGCTGCTGTTCCTCGTTTCGCTGATCGTGTTCGGACTGGTGCTGCTGGTGCCCGGCGACCCGGCCATCACCATCGCCGGGGAGAACGCCACCCAGGCCCAGATCGAGGCGACCCGCGAACGCCTCGGGCTCAACGACTCGCTGCTGGAGCAGTACTGGCGCTGGGCGAGCCACGCCGTCCAGGGCGACCTGGGCACGTCGATGTTCAGCAACCGCAGCGTTTCCGGCGCCATCGCGGAGCGCTTCCCGGCCACCGTGTCGCTGACCGCGGTCGCCATCGTGATGGCGCTGCTGATCAGCGTGCCCGCCGCGGTCGCCGCGGCCACCAGCCGGGGCCGCTGGCTGGACCGGTTCGCCACGGTCGGCACCTCGGTGGGCGTGGCCATGCCGAACTTCTGGCTCGGGCTGCTGCTGGCCACCGCGCTGGCGCTGAACCTGCGGCTGCTGCCCGCCACCGGGTACGTGCCGCTGGACGACGATCCGGTCGCCTGGCTGGCGCACCTCCTGCTGCCCGGCTTCACGCTGGGCCTGGCGGCCGCCGCCGAACTCACCCGCCAGCTGCGCAGCTCGCTGATCGACGTCTTCGACCAGGACTACCTGCGCACCGCCCGCGCCAAGGGCCTGCGCACCACCAGCGTCATCGCCAAGCACGCGCTGAAGAACGCGGCCACGCCGGTGGTCACGGTGCTGGGCATGCGGATCTCGGTGCTGCTGGGCGGAACCGTTGTCGTCGAGCAGATCTTCGGCATCCCCGGCCTCGGCCAGCTGGCGATCACCGCCGTGCTGCAACGGGATCTGCCGATGGTGCAGGGCGTCGTCGTGGTCACCGCCGTGATGGTGATGCTGGCCAACCTGGCGGTCGACCTGTCCTACGGCTACCTCAACCCGAAGGTGCGAGCGCAGTGAGCGCCGGCGAGGGAGGAGCGGAGTTGACCGACACCACGCAGCGGTGGACGCGGCACGTCGCCGCGGAGACCACCGCGGATGACCTCGGCCCGCCGCAGTCGCCGAGGCAGCGGTTCTGGCGCCGCTTCCGGCGGCAGCGCCCGGCGGTGCTCGCGCTGCTGTTCTTGCTGCTGCTGACGGCGATCGCGGTGTTCGCGCCGCTGCTGGCCCCGGCGGATCCCGATGACCAGAACCTGCGCAACGTGCTCGCCGCGCCGGGCGCCGACGGGTACCTGCTGGGCACCGACCAGTTCGGCCGCGACATGCTCAGCCGGATGCTGGTGGCCAGCCGCATCTCGCTGCTCGCCGCGGTGGAAGCCGTCGGCGTCGCGGTCGTGCTCGGGGTGCCGCTGGGGCTCGTCGGCGCCTACCTCGGCGGCCGGTTCGACCGCTGGGTGGTGCGGTTGGCGGACGCGTTCATGAGCTTCCCGCCGCTGATCCTGGCGGTGGCGATCGTCGCCGCGCGCGGCCCGGGCCTGACCAACGCGATGTTCGCGGTCGGCCTGGTCACCGCGCCGCGCCTGCTGCGCCTGGTGCGCAGCTCGGTGCTGTCGGTGCGGGAGGAGACCTACATCGAGGCGGCCCGCAGCATCGGCACACCGGCGGGCCGCATCATCCGCCGGCACGTGCTGCCCAACGTGCTGTCGCCGCTGCTGGTCCAGCTCTCGCTCGTCGCGGCGTTCGCGATGCTCGCGGAGGCGACGCTGAGCTTCCTCGGCCTCGGCGTGGTGCCGCCGCAGGCGAGCTGGGGCTCGATGTTGCAGGAGGGCGCGAGGTTCGTGTCGCTGGCGCCGCACCTGGTGGTCCTCCCCGGCGTCGCCATCGCGCTGACGGTGCTGGCGTTCAACGTTCTCGGCGACGGGCTGCGCGATTCGCTGGGCCGGGAGATCAGGAGCGGTCGATGAGCGTGCTGCAGGTGTCCGACCTCGACGTCCGGTTCGCCACCGACCGCGGCTGGGCCACGGTGGTCGAAGGCGTGTCGTTCGCCGTCGAAGCCGGGGCGACGCTGGGCCTGGTCGGCGAATCCGGCTCCGGCAAGACCGTCACCAGCCTGGCGATGCTGGGCCTGCTGCCGCCGCGGACCAGCCGGGTGTCCCGCGGCAGCATCCGGCTCGACGGCACCGAGCTGGTCGGCATGCCGCAGAAGCGGCTGGCCGACATCCGCGGCAACGACATCGCGATGATCTTCCAGGAGCCGATGTCGTCGCTGAACCCGGCGTTCACCATCGGCGACCAGATCGCGGAAACCGTGCGGCGGCACCGCAAGGTGTCCCGCAAGGCTGCGATGAGCCGCGCCGTCGCGGCGCTGGACCAGGTCGGCATCCCGAACGCGGCGCGCCGGGTGCGCAGCTACCCGCACGAGTTCTCCGGCGGGATGCGGCAGCGGGCGATGATCGCGATGGCGATCTGCTGCGAGCCGAAGGTGCTCGTCGCCGACGAACCGACGACGGCGCTGGACGTGACGATCCAGGCCCAGATGCTCGACCTGCTGCGGCAGATGCGCGACGAGCTCGGCATGGGGATGGTGTTCATCACCCACGACCTGGGCGTGGTCGCCGACATCTGCGACCGGGTGGTGGTGATGTACGCCGGGCAGGTGGTGGCGGCCGACGACGTCGACCACCTCTTCAGCCTCCCGCCGCACCCCTACGCCGAGGGCCTGCTGGCCGCCATGCCGCAGGTCGGCGGCGCGGAGCGGCTGGCCACGATCCCCGGCCAGGCCCCGACGCCGGGCGCCGTGCCCGACGGCTGCCGCTTCCACCCCCGCTGCCCGTACGCCGCCGACCGCTGCACCGCCGGTGCCCCGGAGCTCCGGCCGTTCGACCTGCACCGCGCCACCCGGTGCGTCCGCTCCGACGAACTCCTGTTGCGAGGCCCGGCATGACCGCACTGCTCGAAGTCGAGGACCTGTCGGTGAGCTTCCCGTTGCAGCGCGGCCTGTTCCGGCGCGGGTCGCGGCTGCGCGCGGTGGACGGGGTGTCCTTCGAGGTGGCCGCCGGGGAGATCCTCGGGCTGGTCGGCGAGTCCGGCTCCGGCAAGTCGACCACCGGCCGGGCCCTGATGCGGCTGGTCGAACCCGACGGCGGCGCGGTCCGGCTGCGGGGCACCGAGCTGACCGCGCTCGGCGGCCGCGAGCTGCGGCGGCACCGCAGGCACATCCAGATGGTGTTCCAGGACCCCTACTCGTCGCTGGACCCGTCGATGGTGGTCGCCGAGAGCGTCGGCGAACCGCTGGAGGTGCACGAGGGCCTGCGCGGCAAGGCCCGCGACGAACGGGTCCGGGACCTGCTGGTGCGGGTGGGCCTATCGCCGCGCCACCTGGAGCGCTATCCGTACGAGTTCTCCGGCGGGCAGCGGCAGCGGCTGGCGATCGCCCGCGCGCTGGCGGTGGACCCGGGCGTCGTGGTCTGCGACGAGGCGGTGTCCGCATTGGACGTTTCGACGCAGAACCAGATCATCAACCTGCTGGAGGAACTGCGCGCCGAACTGGGCACCTCGTACCTGTTCATCTCGCACGACCTGTCGGTGGTGCGGCAGCTCGCCCAGCGCGTGGCGGTGATGTACCTGGGTCGGCTCGTGGAAGACGGCCCGTCGCAGCGCCTCTACTCCCATCC
>NZ_SMKW01000110.1 GCF_004348985.1 Saccharopolyspora elongata
CTACGCTGAGCATCGGGTCGTACCTTCCCAGCCAGCGTTGCAGCGCTGGCCATGCTTGGAACCTTGCATCCGATCACTGGGAAGGTACGCCCCTTCCCAGCCGATCCACAGGTCTCAAGCATTCCTCCCACCGGCGTACAAGCGTCCTATGATCAGGACATGTTCGTTGAAAACGAAACCATTGTGCGGAAGGAAAGTGGTCCACAGTGAGCAGTGTCGACGCAGAGTCCGTGGCAGAGCGGTGCGGATCACTGGTGGACGGTCAGGGCTCGCCGGAGGTGTCACAGATCGAAGTGCTTTCCCCGCGTGACGTACCTCTGGGCGGCCCCCGAGCAATGACGGTGCGGCGCACGCTGCCGCAGCGCTCGCGGACCTTGATCGGAGCTTGGTGCTTCGCCGATCACTACGGCCCCGATGACGTCGCCGAGACGGGTGGCATGGATGTCGCGCCGCATCCGCACACCGGACTGCAGACGGTGAGCTGGCTATTCAGTGGGGAGCTCGAGCACCGGGACAGTCTGGGTAGTCACGCCTTCGTGAGACCAGGAGAGCTGAACCTCATGACGGGCGGATACGGCATCAGCCACTCAGAGGTGTCCACCTCGCGCACCACGATCCTGCACGGCGTCCAGTTGTGGGTGGCATTGCCTGAGGAACACCGACATGCCGAACGGGACTTCCAGCATTACGTACCCGAGCCTGTAGGCATGGGTAGAGCCGAGATCAGGGTCTTCCTGGGTTCCCTCGCCGGTCACGACTCCCCGGTGCGAACCTTCACGCCGCTGCTCGGTGCCGAAGTCATCCTTGAGCCGCGCGCAGCGGTCGCGCTCGCCGTGAACCCCGGATTCGAGCACGGCCTCCTGGTCGACCACGGGGACGTCCGTATGGTCGACACGCTTCTGCGCCCGGCGGAGTTGGGCTACGCCCAGGCCGGACCTGGCACGCTGACGTTGACCAACGAGTCGGACAAAACGGCTTGGATGGTGCTGCTTGGCGGGTCTCCGTTCGAAGAAGAAATCGTCATGTGGTGGAATTTCATTGGGCGTAACCATGAGGATATCGTCCGTGCTCGAGAGGACTGGGCGAATTCCTCTGATCGTTTCGGCGTCGTCGAGGGATACCCGGGGGATCGTCTTCCCGCTCCCGCTCTTCCAAACGCCATCATCGCGCCGCGCGGGAATCCGCCGCGCCGCTGACCTATCTCTGAAAGGAATCCGATGAGCCAGCCTTCTGCCACCCCCATTGTCGAGCGGATGGATGCCAAGCACCGCTACGAAATTCTGGTCGAGGGCACGCGCGCCGGCCTGACCGCGTACCGCGACCGCAGCGCACAGCGCGTCTTCTACCACACGGTGATCGACGACGCGTTTGCCGGAAAGGGCCTGGCCTCGCAGCTGGTCCAGCAGGCGCTCGCCGACGTGCGCGACTCCGGGAAGCGGATCGTGCCGGTCTGCCCCTACGTCGCGAAGTATCTGAAGAGGCATGACGAGTTCGGCGACATCACCGACGCCGTAACCCCTGACGTCCTGCGGTGGCTGCGAACGGAACTGGGTTGACGGCCCGTCGATGAAGCGTCGCCGGCCGTGACGGCGGGTGCCTCCAGTGCACAACTTCTGTCCCCGTAGCGCACAACGCCATCTATGACTCCCCCGCGCCCGATTGCAGCGGTTAGTGTCGGGAGTTGCTGAATGCGTCACCATGCCGTTCTGTGTGAATCGCTATGCAGGGCAAGTGTGGCTTCCGCACAGTCGACTCCCGTGAAATGAAGTACAGAGGTGCAGTCGTGGAGCAATGGACGAGGCGCGAGGACGAGAGGCTGCTAACCGGAAGAGGCCGGTACGTGGCCGACATCAAAGTGCCCGGATGTCTGGATGCAGCATTCGTGAGAAGCAAGTTCGCTCACGGAGTGCTGCGCGGCGTGGATTGCGTCGCAGCTCGCGATGTGCCCGGTGTCGTGGGGGCCTGGTCGGCCGCGGATCTGCCGGACCTGCCTCCGGTTCCGCACACCCTGCTGGCCAGGCTCTCGACGGAGGATGCTGTGGCGGGTCGGGAGTGGCCGGCGCTCGTGAAGGACCGGGTGCGGTACCCGGGCGAAGCGCTGGCGGTCGTCCTGGGAGAGGACCGGTACCGCGCCGAAGACGGGGTCGCCGAGGTCGCCGTCACGGTCGAACCACTACCTGCCGTCGTGACGCCGTCGGCGGCGTCCGAAGACTCTGTCACCCTGTTCGACGGTCTGAGCAACATCGCTCTGCGCGGGGAGGCCGGGCAACCCATCGATTCCTCTGTCTGGCGAGACGCGGCCGCCGTGGTGGAGGCTCGGTACCGCCAGCAACTGCTGATGCCCAGCCCCATGGAATGCCGGACGATCCTCGCCGTACCCGAGGGGGACCGGCTGACGGTGTGGTCGGGGCATCAGATGCCGCACCGATTGCGACGTGAGCTTGCCGCGCTCCTCGGCTGGTCCACCGACCGGATCCGAGTGGTGGTGCCGGACACCGGCGGTGCCTTTGGATCGAAGAGCGCGGCCTTCCCGGAGTTCGTGGTCGTCGCCTACCTGGCGGTGAAACTTGGGCGGCCCGTGCGGTGGATCGAGGACCGCCTGGAGTCGATGCTGGTTGCCACCCGAGGCAGGGGCCAGGACCAGACTGTCCACCTCGCGGCCGACGCCGAAGGGCGGCTCCTCGCATACGAGTTGAAGATCGACGCCGATGTCGGTGCTTATCCGCACCTCGGTGTCGGACTGCCGATGCAGACCGCATGGATGGCAACGGGCGCCTACACCACCCCGCACGTCCACGCGACCCTGAGTTCGGTGCTCACCAACACGATCGTGACCTACCCATACCGCGGCGCCGGGCGTCCCGAGGCGGCGATCGCGATCGAGCGGACGATGGACTTGCTGGCCCGCCGACTGGGGATCGACCCGGTCGAGATGCGGCGACGCAACTTCATCCAGCCCGAGGACTTCCCGTACGAGACGCCTACCGGCCGGCGCTACGACAGCGGGAACTACGAAGCCGCCCTGGACTGTGCGCTCAAGACAATCGGCTACGAGGAATGGCGCGCCGAGCAGGCCCGCCGCCGTAACGACCCGGACGCCCTGCCCCTGGGAATCGGAGTCTCCTGCTACGTGGAGCGCTCGGGCGGCGAAACCGGTGGCCTGCACGAGTTCGGAAGCCTTGAAGCCCGTGAAGACGGCACCGTCATCGCCCGATGCGGAGCGGCTCCCAGCGGGCAGGGGCACGAGACGGTCTTTCCAGCACTAGTTGCCAAGTCCCTCGGCATCCCGGAGGCGCAGGTGAGGCTCGCCGAGGGGGACACCGACGAACAGCCCGAAGGGCTGGGATCCTTCGCCAGCCGGTCGGCGCAGGTCGCCGGTGCCATGTTCCAGCACGCCGCGACCCTCCTGATCGAGGAGGCTCGCAAGCGGGCTGCGGAGCTGTGGGAGCTGCCGGTCGACGAGGTCAAGTGGGCGGACGGCGCCGTCCACGCCGCAAGCCACAGTTCGCTGGCCGCGAGTCTGGCCGAACTGGTGCATGCCACCGGCCCGTTGCGCGTCGACGACCGGTTCGAGGCCGGCATGGCGTTCCCCTTCGGGACGCACGTGGCGGTGGCCGAGGTTGATCCGGAACTGGGCTCCGTGCGGGTGCTGCAGCTGGTGGCCGTGGACGACTGCGGAGTGGTGCTCAACCCGACAGTGGTGCACGGGCAGGCCTTTGGGTCCGCCGTGCAGGGCATCGGCCAGGCGCTCTACGAAGGCATGACGTTCGGGGACGATGGCGTGCCGCACCTCTCGGGCGGCTTCCTGGACTACCTGATGCCGACGGCCGCGGAGATCCCGCCCATCGAGATCAAGGACACCTGCACGCCCAGCCCCAGCACGCCGCTCGGTGCCAAGGGGGCAGGGGAGTCGGGGTGCATCGGAACCCCGGCCGCCATCGTCAACGCCGTCGCCGATGCCTTGCAGATCGCCGACCCCAACCTGCTGCAAATGCCGCTCACCCCGGACACCGTCTGGAGGGCGGCGCGCGCCCCGAAATATGAGGAGGGGGTTCGATGAAACCCGCTGCTTTCGACTACGTGGTGCCCCGCACGGTCGGCGACGCTGTCGAAGCACTGGGCGACACCCGCCGAAAGGCGCAGGTGATCGCCGGAGGACAGAGCCTCATCCTGGAGATGCACCTGCAACGCATCCGGCCGGAACTCGTCGTTGACATCAACCGCATTCCGGAGCTCGACCGGATGATTGTCGAGGCCGATGAGTTGCGCGTTGGCGCGCTGATCCGCCACGCAGCCTTCGAATCGGCCGAGGCGGTGCCGGGCCCACTCGGCATGCTGCTGTCCCGGGCTGTAGTCAACATCGCCCATCCCCCCATCCGATCTCGCGGGACCATGGTCGGCAGCTTCGCCTGGGCCCACCCCGCCTCGGAATGGTGCGCCATAGGCGTCGCCCTGGACGCCACTGTGGAGCTGATCGGCCCCGACGGGGCACGAGAGATCCCGGCCCGCGACTACTTCCAGGGCCCGTACCGCACCTCTCGCCAACCGCAGGAGCTCATCACCGGTGTACGCATGCCTCTACTTGGCGGGAACACGGGCGTGGGCTTCATCGAGCACCGGCGTACCCATTTCTGCTTCGCCCAGGTCGCAGTCGCGGCGGCACTGACAGTGCGCGACGGGCTGATCAGCGAGGCAAGGATCGGGCTGGTCAACTCCGCCGACCGTCCCGTGCGGGCACGCGCCGCGGAGCGGTCGCTGACCGGCATCGAAATCGGACGGGTTCAGACGGGCGGCTACCGGCTCACCGACGATGACCCGTTCGCCCTAGCCGGCCGTATCGCCGCACACGAGGACGCGGCACCCCTGGCCGAACCGTATGCCGACGTCGAGTACAAGCAGCACGCCATTGCCGTCCTGGTCGCAAGAACGCTGCGGGAAGCAGCGGCGGACCAGCAGGCGCGCGACGCCGCGCAGAGGGGAGATCACCGGTGAAGATCTCATTCAGGGTGAACGGCGTGGAACAGATCCTCGACGTGGAGCCTCGACGCCTGCTCGCCGACGTGCTTCGGGACGAATGCGGCCTCACGGGAACGCATCTTGGCTGCGAGCACGGCATCTGCGGGGCCTGCACCGTGCTGATGGATGGCAAGGCCGTCCGGTCGTGCCTCGTCCTGGCAGTGCAGTGTGACGGCAGCTCCCTCCGAACGGTGGAGGGCCTCGCAGGACCTGATGGCGAACCCCATCCCCTCCAACGGGCGTTCTCGGCCGAACACGCGCTCCAGTGCGGGTTCTGCACACCAGGCTTCCTCATGGCGGCCGCCGGAGCGCTCGAAGCTGATCCCACGATCGGCGACGACCCCGAAGCCATCGAAGGCATCGTCGGCTCCAACGTCTGCCGGTGCACCGGCTACGAGCCCATCCGGCGCGCGATCACACGTGCCGCCAAAGAGCAGCGGTATCCCACCGCCTGACATGAGCGCGCCCGGCGCGAGTGAGCTGAGGGCTGGGGCCGGTCAAGGAGAACAACATGGCTGTAAACGGTGACATCCGCGCCGGGGTCATTGACGTGCACGCGCACTGGCTACCGCGCGAACTGCTCGCCCTTCCGCCTGGAAATCCGTTCGGCGGCATGAACGACCGCGATGGCGAACTTTTCCTCGGGCACATTCCCTTGTCGTTCCCGACTGCAGCGATGACCGACATCGACGTCATCGTCGCCGACACTCTCAAGGCCGGACTCGGCGCACGTGTCGTCTCAGCGCCGCCCTTCGCCTTCCCCGTTCACACGCCGTCCGAGGCGGACGACTACGTGGCCGCCTACAACGAACAGCTTGCCGACGCCGTGCCCCGCACGGACGGAACGCTCGTCGGACTCGGACTGGTGCGGCTGGACGACATGGCCGCAGCCCGGAGGGAGTTGACCCGGCTCGCCGGAGCGGAAGGCGTGGCGGGTGTCGCCGTCCCGCCCGTGGTCCAGGGCCGGTCCTACGACCGGGGCGTCATGCGGGAGGTGCTCGGCATCGCCGCCGAACTAGGCCTCTCCGTACTGGTCCACCCGATGCAACTGCCGCGACCCGAATGGGACCACCACTACCTCGTGAACCTCATCGGCAATCCGGTGGAGACCACGACCGCCGTGGCATCGGTCCTTCTGGGTGGCGTTCTGGAAGAACTGCCCGACCTGCGGATTTGCTTCGTCCACGGCGGGGGCTGCGCACCGTCCCTGATCGGGAGGTGGGGGCACGGGTGGCGCTCCCGCGACGACGTCCACCGGGGAAGCTCCCGTCTTCCTGCGGAGTCCTTCACCCGTCTCTATTTCGACACGATCACCCACGATCCGGAAGTGCTGAAACTGCTGAGGACCCACGCCTCGCCCGACCGGATCCTCTGCGGCAGCGACTACCCCTTCGACATGGCACAGCCGGACCCCGTCGGATTCGTGCTGGACAACGGAATCGACGCCGGGACGCTCGAAGCGAACGGCCGCAGGTTCCTGGGTGTGAACGCCGCAGACGGGCCACGATGAATCCCGCTGCCGCCCCGAGAGGCTCGGTGCTTCCACTCCACAGGAGACCGTTTCAGCCGGAGACCCACCGATGGTGGTGCCGAGGGAGGAACTCGATGCGAGCCGCATCCCCATGCGCGCCAACGTGCCCAGGTGCGTGCGCTGCCGAGCATGGGGCACCGAACCGACTCCAGCCGATGAACCCTCACCTCGGGCGCCTTCTTGTCCTCGCCCTCCAGTACCGGCGCCTCGGCCCGCAGGCGGTTCGGGGCTCCTGTGTGGATCTTCGCGTTACGGTCGACGAGTTCCGCGACATCGCCGATGGCTTGGGGAACCAGCTCGCCGACCGGAATTGCTGGCACCTGTGTACGACTTCCTCCGGAAAGAACGACTTCGATTTCTGCTGTGATCGACGTCAGCGAGGGAGAAGATTTCATAAATCGATGAGCGTCCGCTACTCGATCGCGGACTTACCGCGATTCCTTCGCTGCCACGCTAGGATCGGCCGATTTAGTCGAATGTCGTGGAGGCGCTCTGGATTCGTACACGCGGCACACGGAGTTCCTCGGCGTCCTCGATCACCTGGGCGTGATAGACCGGTTTGCGTGCACTGTGGGATCAGGATTGGTGCGCTCGCAGACAATTGTTGCACCCTCAAGGGGTTTAACCTGGCGGCCAGCAGGTCCGGAGTGCTCCGCATATCCTCCGGGCAGTTTCGCCGGAAGGGCCGGCGTGCCGAACGAAATTCCAGGAGATTCTGATGTCCGACACCGTCGAGCCGGTTCAGCCGGTACTGGAAGCTGCGGCAGCCGCCTTCGTGGAGGCGACTGCTAATCCGCCGTATCTGTTCGACCTTCCGCCAGCGGAGGGGCGCAAGGCCGTCGACGAGGTGCAGGCCGGCGAGATTGAGAAGCCAGCGATCGACGAGGAGTGGATCGCCGTCTCGGGTGGTCCGACGGGCAGCGTCCGGGCCCGTATCGTCAGGCCGGCCGGTGTTGAGGGGACCCTGCCGGTGATCCTCTACATCCACGGTGCGGGCTGGGTCTTCGGCAACGCCCACACCCACGACCGCCTGGTGCGTGAACTCGCCGTCGGCGCGGGCGCCGCCGTGGTCTTCCCGGAGTACGACCTGTCGCCCGAGGCCCGGTACCCGGTCGCCATTGAGCAGAACTACGCGGTCGCTCAGTGGGTCGTGGAGCAGGGGGCGGCCAAGGGGCTGGACGGCTCGCGGCTGGCCGTGGCAGGTGACTCGGTGGGCGGCAACATGACAGCCGCGCTGACCCTGATGGCCAAGGAGCGCGGTGGCATCCGGCTGGTCCAGCAGGTGCTGTTCTACCCGGTCACCGACGCGAACTTCGACACCGGTTCCTACCGTCAGTTCGCCACCGGCTACTTCCTGCGCCGCGACGGCATGCAGTGGTTCTGGGACCAGTACACCACCGACGAGGACGAACGCGCCGAGATCACCGCCTCCCCGCTGCGCGCCACCACCGAGCAGCTCACCGGACTGCCTCCCGCTCTCGTGATCATGGGCGAGGCCGATGTGCTGCGGGACGAGGGCGAGGCATATGCCAACAAGCTCCGTGAGGCAGGCGTCGCGGTCACCGCCGTGCGCTTCCAAGGAATCATCCACGACTTCGTCATGCTCAACGCCCTGCGCGAGACCCGCGCCGCGGAGGCCGCCATCACCATGGCCGTCAACACCCTGCGTACCGCGCTGCGCGCTAGCTGAGACTGAGGAGAAAGCCCAGACATGACCACATCCACCCCTACGGTAGTTCTCGTGCACGGCGCGTTCGCTGACGCGGCCAGCTGGTCCGGGGTCATCGCCGAACTGCAGAGCAACGGGATTCCCGTCGTGGCGCCGGCGAACCCGCTGCGTGGCCTTGCGTCCGACGCCGCGTATCTCGCGTCAGTGACTTCCCAGATCGACGGGCCCGTCGTGCTCGTGGGCCACTCGTACGGCGGAGCGCTGATCACCGTGGCCGGCGCAACGGAAAACGTTGTCGGGCTTGTCTACGTGGCGGCCTACATCCTCGAGGAGGGCGAGAGCCTCGGCGAACTGCAGGGCCGGTTCCCCGACGCACCGTTGGTCAGCAACCTGAAGCAGTGGGACTACCCCGTCTCAGACGGGGACCCTGCTGTCGAGGTCACCATCGCCCAAGAGGCCTTCCCGTCGATCTTCGCCGCCGATGTGCCCGCTGAAGTAACGAGTGTCCTGGCGGTGGCGCAGCGTCCGCTCGCCGCCTCGGCATTCACGGAGTCGGCTTCGTTGGCCGCGTGGGAGACCAAGCCGTCCTGGGCGCTCGTGGCCGGCGCGGACCAGGCCATCAACCCGGAGGTGCAGCGCTTCGCTGCGAAGCGGGCGGGTGCGACCGTCCTCGAGATCCGGGGTGCGTCGCACGCCGTCGCGCTCTCCCAGCCGAAGCAGGTCGCCGACCTCATCCGTGCCGCGGTACGCGCCACGAGCTAGCTGCCCGCTGCGATCCGCCGTGATGCCCGGGCGGGTTGGCGGTTCGCTGCTGGGCAAGGTCTCGTGCGCTGCCGGACGACTGCCGGCGTTGCGCGGACCTACGGTCGGCGTGCGGCGGCACCGAGAGCCGCGCTGACGAGAGGGACGGGCATGAGCGAGCAGACGGACGTGGTCGTGGTCGGCATGGGGCCGGGCGGGGAGTACGTCGCGGGCACGTTGGCCGAGGCCGGGCTGGATGTCGTCGCAGTGGAGGCCGAACTCGTCGGGGGAGAGTGCCCGTACTGGGGCTGTGTGCCCAGCAAGATGATGATCCGCGCGGGCAACCTGCTCGCCGAGGCCCGCCGTGTTCCCGGCCTCGCCGGGGACGCGTCCGTCAGTCCGGACTGGGACCAGGTCGCCGCACGCATCCGGGACGAGGCCACCGACGACTGGAACGACCAGGTGGCCGCTGACAGGCTGACCGGAAAGGGAGGGCGGCTGGTCCGCGGCTTCGGGCGGCTGACCGGGCCGCGCCAGGTGACCGTCGACGGCCGCATTTTCCAAGCCCGGCGGGGCGTGGTGCTGGCCACCGGCAGCCGACCGCGGATCCCTCCGGTCCCAGGACTGGCTGACACGCCGTACTGGACCAACCGAGACGCCGTGGCGGCGAAGGAATTGCCCGCCTCGTTGACCGTGTTGGGCGGAGGGGCCATCGGTGCGGAGATCGCCCAGGTCTTCGCCCGTTTCGGGTGCCGTGTCACGGTCGTCGAAGGCCAAGAACGGCTGCTGTCTGCGGAGGAGCCGGAGGCCGGGCGGCTTGCCGCGGAGGTCCTGCGGGCGGAGGGCGTCACCGTGCTGACGGCTGTTCGGGCCGAGCGGGTGAGCCACGACGGCGCAGCGTTCACCGTCCACCTCGGCAACGGGGAAGCGGTCGGCACGGAGCAGCTGCTTGTCGCCACGGGCCGGCGCGTCGAGCTGGCCGGGCTGGGCGTGGGCACGGTCGGGATCGACCCGGCGGCCGCAGCGGTGGACACCGACGGGAGGATGCGCGCCGGAGACGGTCTGTGGGCGATCGGCGACATCACCGGCCGGGGTGCTTTCACCCACGTGTCGATGTACCAGGCGCAGATCGCGGTCCGGGACATCCTCGGGACCCCCGGTCCGGACGCCGACTACCGGGCGCTGCCCCGCGTGGTCTTCACCGACCCGGAGATCGGTGCGGTGGGGCTGACCGAGCAGACGGCCCGCGAGCGGGGCCTGCGGGTGCGCACCAGCCTCGTCCCGCTGTCCTCCTCCACCCGTGGCTGGATCCACAAGGCGGGCAACGAGGGATTCGTCAAGCTGGTCCAGGACCTCGACCGCGGCGTGCTGGTCGGCGCCACGTCGGTGGGCTCGGCGGGCGGTGAGGTGCTGTACGGCCTGGGGGTCGCCATCCACGCGGAGGTGCCTGTCGAGCGGCTCCGGAACATGATCTACGCCTACCCCACCTTCCACCGCACCGTCGAAGCCGCGCTCGCGGCCCTCGGCTGACCGGCGCGCCGTGGCTCATCTGCACAGCGGAGCCAGGTGGCGGGTCATGCGAGCCCGTGATCCCGGCGAGAAGCACCGGGTCTCGACGTCGCTGGAACTGCTCTTCGACCTGTGCTTCGTGGTCGCCATAGGCCAGGCATCCCTGGGGCTCCGCGACGCGGTGACCAGCGGGCACTACGCGGCGGGTGTTCTGCACTTCGCGATCGTGTTCTTCAGCGTGTGGTGGGCGTGGATGAACTTCACCTGGTTCGCCTCCGCCTACGACCCGGACGACATCCCGTACCGGTTGACGGTGCTCGTCCAGATCACCGGGTCGCTCATCCTCGCGGCCGGCGTGCAGCGGGCGTTCGACGGAAACGATCTGAGCGTCATCACGCTGGGATACGTCGTGATGCGCATCGCGCTGGCCGGACTGTGGCTGCGCGCCGCGAGAGCCGACCCCGTTCGGCGCAGGACCACGCTGCGCTTCGCCCTCGGGGTGATGGCCTGCCAGGCTGGCTGGGCGGGACTGCTGTTCTTCCCGGACGACATGCGCCTGCCAGGCATTGCGGCGCTGGTGGTAGCGGAGGTTTCCGTCCCGGTGTGGGCCCAGTCAGCCGGGATGACCCCCTGGCATCCGCATCACATCGCCGAGCGCTACGGACTGTTCACGCTGATCGTGCTCGGCGAGTCCGTGGCCTCCGCCACAGCTGCGGTCCGCACCGCCTTCGACGAGGACCGCGGCACCGCAGCGCTGTGCGCGGTGGCGGCCGGCGGCGTGCTCATGGTCTTCGCCATGTGGTGGCTGTACTTCGCCCGGCCCGCCCATACCCTCCTCGCCACCACGCACCGGGTCCCCGGGAGACGGTTTTTGTGGGCCTACGGCCACTACCTGATCTTCGCCTCAGCGGCGGCTGTCGGGGCAGGCCTGGCGGTGAACGCCGACCAGGTCACCCACCGCACGGACGTCTCGCCGGAAGCGGCGGGTGCCATGGTCGCCGTCCCAGCGGCCGTCTTCCTGGTCACCGTGTGGGCGCTGCATCTGCGGCCCCACCACAGAAGCATCGTCGAGTCGGCGCCCTTCCTCCTCACCGCCGTCCTCATCCTCCTGACCATCTTCACCCCGGTCGCGGCCCTGTCCACGGGAGTCCTGCTGGCGGTTCTGGCCGTCGCCACAACGACCGGGGGCTGCCGGAGCCAGGACGGCTGACGGCTGGTGAACGCCTGCCACGAATTCCGGGAAGGCGTAGAAATCACCCGGCTCCTGAGGTCGCCGTAGGGCCGGCCGATGGGCATCTTTTCCGGCCCGTGCAACCGCGCATCTGTCCCCGCAGTGCAATGTGCGGAATGCGGTGCTCAATGCACTTCCGGACAGAAACCAGTGCGCTGCCGGGCAACACAGGAACGTCAGGGAGTCCTAACGTGCTGCTCGAGCGACCGAGTTGGGCTGGTCTACCGATACTGCCCACTCGGCCGCTACGACCATCCGCACATGACGGAATCCGCATCTCACAACGGAATCCGACATCGCCATTTGGAGTCTGCCGAGGTGCCTACAATGCCGGTCGGCGGGTTGATTGCCCGTGCCGTCGACGATGCTGCGGACGTGATCGTCCGTAATGCGAAGATCTACACCGGAGACAGCAGTCGCCCGCACGCTGGTGCTCTCGCGATCCGCGACGGCCGCGTCACGGTTGTGGGGGACGACGCGGAGGTCGCTCCGTTCATGGGTCCTGCCACCACCGTCGTCGACGCCCTCGGCCGACGCGTGGTCCCCGGCCTCAACGACGCCCACCTGCACGTGATCCGCGGCGGCCTCAACTACGTGCTTGAACTACGCTGGGACGGCGTGACGTCGCTTCGCCAAGGCCTGGCGATGCTGCGTGAGCAGGCGGCCCGGACCCCCAAGGGCCAGTGGGTGCGCGTGGTGGGCGGCTGGTCGGCCGAGCAGTTCGCCGAACGACGGCTGCCCACCCCTGCGGAACTGAACGCAGCCGCACCGGACACGCCGGTGTTCGTCCTGCACCTGTACCAGTCGGCGATCATGAACCGGGCAGCGCTCCAGGCCGTCGGCTACACCAAGGACACCCCCGATCCCAAGGGCGGCCAAATCGTACGGGGCAGGAACGGCGAGCCCAACGGAATGCTGCTGGCCGCCCCCAGCGCGCTGATCCTCTACTCCACTCTCGCCAAGGCTCCGCTGCTGGAGGGCGAGGACAAGAAGACCTCCACCCGGCACTTCCTGCGCGAGCTGAACCGGTTCGGGCTGACCTCCGCGATCGACGCTGCCGGAGGCTTCCAGAACTTCCCCGACAACTACGGCACGGTGACCGAGCTGGCCAGGGACGGCCAGCTGTCGCTGCGCATCGCCTACCACCTGTTCCCGCAGACGCCCGGCCAGGAACTCGACGACCTCCGCCGCTGGATCGAGATGGTCCGCCCTGAGGACGGGGACGAGTGGCTGCGGTTGAACGGCGCGGGCGAGAACCTGACCTGGGCCGCTGCCGATTTCGAGAATTTCGCTGAGCCCCGCCCCGAATTGAGCGGTGACTACGAGACCGAGTTCGAGAAGGCGGTACGGCTCCTGATGGAGCACGGCTGGGGCTTCCGCCTGCACGCGACCTACGACGAGACCATCAGGCGCGACCTGGCGGTGTTCGAGAAGCTTGCCGCGGAGGGGCTCTTCCCGGCCGGGAACAGGTGGCTTTTCGACCACGCCGAAACCGTGTCCCGGGACAGCCTCGACCGCATCGCGGCGCTCGGCGGGGCGATGTCCGTGCAGAACCGGATGTCGTTCCAGGGCGAGGTGTTCACCCGACGGTACGGTCCCGGCGCCGCGGCGGAAGCCCCGCCGGTGCGGGCCATGCTGGAGCGCGGGCTGACCGTGGGCGCCGGCACCGACGCCACCCGGGTGTCCTCCTACAACCCCTGGGTCGCCCTGCACTGGCTGATCTCCGGCCGGACGCTCGGCGGCCTGGCCATCCGGCCGCCGCAGAACCGGGTCGACCGGGAGACCGCGCTCGCGATGTACACCCGGGCTGGTGCCGCGTTGACCGGCGAGGAGGACGTCAAGGGCATCCTGCGGCCCGGCTTCTTCGGCGACTTGGCGGTCCTGTCCGACGACTACTTCACCGTGCCGGAGCAGGACATCCCGCACATTGAGTCGCTGCTGACCGTCGTCGGCGGCCGGATCGTCCATGCCGCCGCCGAATACGAGGGCCTCGACGAGGAATTGCCACCCATCAGCCCTACATGGAGCCCGGTGGCGCACTTCGGCGGTTACCAGACCTCCCCCCGCACGGGCCTGCCGGGCGTCCGCCAGGCGGAGCTGCTCGGCGAGGCCGTCGCAGAGTCCGAACAGCACCGCCAGTGGCGCGCTCGACGCGGTCTCGCCCCGGAAACCGCGAGCACGCCCTTCGACCCCTGCTTCGTGCTCTGAACTTCCGGCAGAGGCCAGGTCAGAGCCCCCCGGCTCACCCCACAAACCCACCTCCGTCCACCGGACGGTTCTCGTCACGACGTGGGCAGCAATCCGCGTCACCGCACATGGAAAGGCACTCTCATGGTCGACATCAACAAGGTCACCGCGGCGCCCAGCCCCGACCTGCTGACCCCCGACAACTGCGCGGTGCTGTTCGTGGACCACCAGCCGCAGATGTTCTTCGGTACCGGCAGCGGCGACCGTACCGCGATCATCAACGCGGCTGTTGGCTTAGCCAAGGCCGCCAAGGTCTTCGACGTTCCCGTCGTTCTGAGCACCGTGGCCGCCGAGTCCTTCTCCGGACCGATCATGCCGCAGCTTCCGGCGGTCTTCCCTGACAACAAAATCATCGACCGCACCACGATGAACGCCTGGGAGGACTCCGCCTTCGTCGAGGCGGTCAAGGCAACCGGGCGCAAGAAGCTCGTCATCGCCGGTCTGTGGACCGAGGTCTGCGTGGTCCTGCCCACGCTCTCCGCTATCGCCCAGGACTACGAGGTCTACGTGGTCACCGACGCGTCGGGTGGAGTCAGCCCGCAGGCCCACGAACACGCCGTCCAGCGCATGGTCCAGGGCGGCGCGATCCCGGTGACCTGGGTGCAGGTGCTTCTGGAGCTCCAGCGTGACTGGGCCCGCACCGAGACGTACGGCGCCGTGACGGACGTGGTGAAGGAGCACGGCGGCGCCTACGGCCTCGGCATCTTCTACGCGCAGGCCGTCATCGGCGCCCACGCCGCCGGCTGACCCCGCTCTAGACACAGGACTGAGACCCAGGAACAGGAAAGACACACGATGGACCACGGACTGTTGATCCTCCGGTTGGTGGTGGGTCTCCTTGTCGCCGGCCACGGAGTTCAGAAGGTGAGCTTTCGCCTCGGAGGCCATGGTCTTGCAGGTGGAACCGAGGAGTTCCGCCGCGACGGGTTTCGCGGTGGCTCCCTCACTGCGCTTGCGGCCGGCGCTGGCCAGATCGGTTCGGGCCTGTTCCTGGCACTTGGAGCGCTCACACCGATGGCGGCCATGGTCGCCATCGGTGTGATGACCGTCGCGATCACCGTCAAGTGGCCGCGCGGGCTGTGGGTGCAGAACGACGGGTACGAGTACCCCCTGGTGCTGGTCGTCGTCACCGCGACGCTGGCCCTCACAGGCCCCGGCCGCTGGTCCGCCGACCACGCGGTCGGCCTGACCTCCTGGCCGGTGTGGCTGTCGGTCGCGGCGATCGTGCTCGGCCTGGCGAGCGGCCTGCTCACCCGCGTAATCCTGCACCGCCCGCTTGCAGATGAGAGGACGACGGCCGATGCGCGCACTGCTGATTGATGTGGCCCGGACCGTGGTGCCGCCGCGTGGGGACCGGCACGGCCCGCTGCCGCCGCTGATGTTGACACTGACGGTGGTCACTGGCGTGATCGACGCGGTTACCTACCTCGGACTCGGACATGTCTTCGTCGCCAACATGACCGGCAATGTGGTCTTTCTCGGCTTCGCCCTGGCCGGAGCCACGGAGCTGTCCGTCCTGGCGTCCGTCGTGTCATTGGCGGCGTTCCTGGCCGGTGCGCTCGCCGGAGGCCGGCTCGGCGTCCGGCTGGCGGCCCATCGCGGGCGGCTGCTGGCCGTATCCACCGGGATCCATGCGGTCCTGATGGCCGGGGCCACCGTCACCGCGGTCATCACCGATGGCGGGGTCAACACGGATGGCGGGGTCAACACCGCAGTCCGGTACGCACTGATAGTGCTGCTGGGCCTGGGCATGGGCATGCAGAACGCCGTTGCCCGGCGCCTCGGCGTGCCCGACCTGACAACTACCGTGCTCACCCTCACCCTGACCGGACTCGCAGCCGACTCCACCCGGCCCGGGGGCGCGGCACCACGGCCCGGCCGACGGGTCCTCTCCGTGCTGGCGATGTTCCTCGGAGCCCTCGTCGGTGCCTTACTCGTCCTGCACGGGCAGCTGGCGGCGGCACTTGGACTGGCGCTGCTGCTGCTCCTGGTCACCGCGGTGACCACCCACCGCCTCTCTGCCCCCGACGCTCACTGGGCCCCGCCGACGAGCTGACCAGCGTCGGTCCAATCTGTGGAGTGCCGGAGCGAGTCCGGGTGCATGACCTGGCGCCCAGGCCCGCTATCCCGTATCTGGCCGTCCGTGACCTCGGGCAATTCCGCCGACTCGACATCGATGGCATCTCCCGCCCCCACATCGTCCGCGCCGCGCGACCTCACCCACGCTTGACAGCAGGCGCCACCCGATCACACCAGCCGGGACGATCGCGGCCCTCTGCGTCCGACCGCGCAGGGTCGCGATGGCCGCAGCCTTGGGCACCGCGGGCTTCTTCTCAGACCGGAACGATCCGCCGTGTCGAGCACAACGGCCAATGGTGCTCTTCCCGGTCGGCAAAGGGCTGCATGGACTGTTGAGGAAGTTCACACAGGTCCATGAACCTGGTCAGGGCCTTTGTATCGTTCTCACCGGGGAGTCTACGGAGCCACGTCGCAGCCACGCCTGGTGTGCTCAGCAAAGGTGCCCCTTGAGGTCGGCGAAAGGGAATGCGGGATGCGGAGGCAGGGGCCCGCTGAGGTGCAGAGCGGCGACACCGCGATGATCGGCCGGGCAGCGGAAGTCGCGCTGCTGAGTTCTGCAATACGCGGGGTCCGAGAGACCGGAGCAGCCTTGCTGCTGCGCGGCGATCCCGGTGTGGGCAAGACCGCCCTGCTCGACTGGGCGGAGGAGTACGCCCGGCAGGCAGACTTTCGCGTGCTCCGCGCTGTCGGTGTGGAACCGGAGTCCGAACTCGCATTCGCGGCATTGCACCAGGTGCTGTATCCGCTGCTGGACCAGGTGGAAAGCCTTCCCCCCGTCCAGCAGGCGGCACTCAACCGGGCTTTCGGAGCGGATGACGGTGCTGCACCGGATCGTTTCGCCATCTCCGCGGCAGCTCTGGCCTTGGTGCGCCAGGCGGCCGAGACCCAGCCTGTCCTGCTCGTTGTCGACGACGCGCAGTGGATCGACGCCTCCAGCGCGCAGGTCCTGGGTTTCATCCAGCGCCGTGTCTGCACGCTGCCCGTGGTCTTGCTCACCGCGGCCCGCGTGGGTTGGCGCAATGCGCTGGACCTGGCCGGGGTCCGGACCGTGGAGGTCGCCCCGCTGACACACCCCGAGTCCGCTGCCCTGCTGGCGCGGGTGCACCCGGACCTGGGGCCAGCGACCGTGCAGCGCGTCCTTACCGAAGCGGCCGGAAATCCCCTGGCTCTCGTGGAGATGCCCGCGCGGCTCAACCAGCGGCAGCAGCGCGGCATCGACCCGCTCCCTTCCTCCCTGCCGCTCGGTGAACGGTTGGAGGAGATCTTCGCGGGCCGGATCAGGTCGCTGCCGGAAGCAGCTCGCCACGGCCTCCTACTGGCCGCCCTTGCGGGCAGCGGCGCGGGTGGCCTGCGCACTGTGCGGGCGGCTGCGCACGGCTGGGAGGGCTGGGATGAGCAGGCCCTTCAGGCCGCCGAGGCTAGCGGGCTGATCACCATTGACCCGGAGCGCGAGGAGATCGTTTTCCGGCATCCACTCGTGCGCTCCTCGGTGGTGCGCATGACACCACCCGGCGTGCGCCGTGCCGGGCACCGGGCCTTGGCCGAGGTGCTGGTCACGGACCCGAGGCGGCAGGCCTGGCACCTCGCCGACGCCGCCGACGGGCTGGATGAGTCAGCCGCGCAGGCGCTGGAACACGCCGCGGCGAGTGCTTTGAACTGTGGAGGCGCGGCGGAGGCGGCAGCCGCGCTCTCGCGTGCGGCCGACCTCAGTCCGGATCCGCGAAGCCGGGCCCGCCGCCTGGTCGAGGGCGCCATCGTGGCCGTTCATGGCGGCCGAATGGACGTCGCTGAACGGCTGCTGCAGACCTGTGAGGGTGAAGCGCTGCCGGTCGACCCCATGAGGCGGGCCACCGCCGCTGCTTTCCTCATGTTTCATCGCGATGGCGACCTCGAGGGCGTCCACAGAACGGTCGCATCCGTGCTTGACGGGATTCCGGAGAGCGAGCAACCCGATCCGATCGTGGACGACGCGTTGTTCGTCCTGATGAGGGCCTGCCTGAGCTTGGGCCGGGCCGATCTGTGGGAACCGATCAGCCGCGCGTTGGACAAGGGGTCACCCTATGTCCGCCTCTGCTACGACGCCACGGCCGATCCGGCACGTACCGCTCACACTGTCGCGGAACGGCTGCGTGCAACTATTGCCGACCTGCCGTCCGACCTGCCGCCCTGGCAGGCGAGATGGCTGATCCTGGCCGCGGTCCACATCGACGCCTTCAGCGACTTCGCAGACGTCTGGCGAGGGCTGACGAGCCGCAGCGCCTACGCCATCCAGCAGATGGCGGCGGCGTCGTCCTTCTATGACGCGTATCTGCACGGTCGTTGGGACGAAGTCGAGGCCATAGCTGAGGAAGGCATCGAGCGGGCCCGCATTAACGGCGACCGGTTTCAAGTGCACGTGATGCACTACGCCGCCGCTCTGGTCTCGGCCGGCCGCGGGAACGACGGACGGCTCGCCGTGCTCAACACCGAGATTGCCGACTGGGCGCGACCGCGGCGGCTGAACCTCCTGCTGGGCCTGGTCGCCGAGACCAACGCCCGGGCGGCGGTCACGCGCGGCGCTTACGAGGAGGCCTACGCCCACCTAAGCGCGCTTACCCCACCGGGCGTGCTGCCGCCTTTCTTCCCCTACTTTCACCGCATCTTCCTGGATCTGGTTGAGGCGTGTGTGCGCACCGGACGTATCACCGAGGCGCGGGCCCACATGACGGTCGGCCAGCAGGCCCGCATGGACGCCATCTCCCCGCACCACGCGCTCATCCTCGCGGGCTCGGCCGCATTGGCCGCCGAGGACGAGTCCGCCGACCAGTTGTTCCAATATGCTCTGGAGTTGCCCCATGCCGAACAGTGGCCCTTCGAGCAGGCACGGATCCAGCTCGCCTATGGCCAGTGGCTGCGCCGACGCCACGACCGCAGCCAGGCACGTATCCACCTGCGCCGAGCACTGACGACCTTCCGCTGCCTTAAGACCGAGCCCTGGGCCAAGCGGGCAGCGGAGGAGCTGCGCGTCACTGGCGTCGCACCGGGCGCGGACCTCGCCGAAGGCATGTCTGCGCTCACCGCACACGAGCTCCGCATCGCGGAACTGGCGGCGCAAGGGATGACCAACAAGGAAATCGGCCGACAACTGCACCTGTCCCCGCGCACTGTGGGGGCTCACCTGTACAAGATCTTCCCCAAGCTGGGCATAGCCTCTCGCGGCGCTCTGCGGGACGCACTTGCAGGCGAGGTGGAGTCGCGTTAGGTCGGTGCGAACTCTGTCGTACTTCTCCAACGGACGTCGCCACATTGCCGCAAATCCACCTGTGGCCGCAGCTTGAATGTCGTTTCAACGACGGCACCAGGCCACAGCATCGGGGCGTAGGTCGATCAACTGCTCGTCGACTGAGCCTCCTGCGGTGCGGCAGCGTTGCGCCACTCACGCGGTGACATGCCGTAAGCCGCACGGAAGACCCGGCTGAAGTGGGCCGGGTTCACGAAGCCCCAGCGCTGGGCGACGGCCGACACCGTCGGGCTCACGTGGCGACGCCGCGCGAGCTCGCGGCTGCACTCCTCCAACCGGCGTTGCTGTATCCAGCGGCTGATGGTGGTGCCCTCACCTTCGAAGATCTTGTGCAAGTAGCGAACTGAGATGCGGTGGTGAGCTGCGATTGCTTCGGGGGACAGGTCAGGATCGGCCAGGTGCAGGTTGACGTACTCGCGCACTCGTTGGGCCATTGCCTGCCTGGCGTTGCGCTCCCCGGCGCTCTCGCTCTCTCCGGTCCGCTCGCTGATCAGCATCGTCAGAAGATCGGTGACGGTTCCCGCCAGTTGCTCGCCCACATGGGGCGGGCACGTAGCCGCTGTCTTGGCCAGCATGGACAGAAACGGCGCCAGCATGGCCGCAACGCCCGAATCTGTGGGTAGCGTTGTGGCCGTGACCGCGCAGATGTCCGAGTGCGGAAGTGCTACAGCCTGTCGCGGCACGTGAAAGATGTGCATGCGGAAGTGGTCGTATTGGTCGAGCGTGTATGGGCGGGTCGCCTTGTAGACGACCAGATCGCCCGGGTTGAGGAGAGCTGTCCGACTGTCCTGGATCAGCGCTGAACGGCCCTGGGTCTGCAGGCCGACGGACACGAACTGACCGTCGAGCTGGGGCGTGTGTTGGGACGTCCGACTCATCCGCTGCGCATCTGCCTCGATGGTCGCGACCTTGAGGTACCCCAGGCTGTCGGCGGTGATCCGCCCGGCGAAGGGGGCATTGTTTCGGGGCGTGACCGCTTGTGGGCCGAGCGTGCGCGTGATGGCTTGATTCCAAAAGCCCAGTTTGTCACCATCCGGTACGGACGTTGTGGTCAGGGCAATCCGCATGTGAACGACTTCCGTAGGAGTGGGGGAGAGTGCGCTCGGGAAGAGAACCCCTTGCTTAGGCGGTGGCCAGGATCCTCAACTCACTCCGTCAGTTCGACAACGTGAATCTTTCCTGACGTGTAAGTCCGCACTGGTAAGCATGGTTATCTCGGCCAGGCCGTGAGTAGGTCATATGACTGCCGATGCCCCTCGCGACTGTCCTCAAATGTGCACGCTTCGGTTCCTTGACCTGCCTCCGAAACCTCGGCACCGTCCTCGACGGCTTTATCGCCGGCCGAGCCGGGCCGTTGTGATCCGGTGGGTCTCCGGCCCGGCCAGAGCCGCGATTGAGGCCAGCACTGCGATTCCGACGCAGATCCACACCGACGGCCGCCAGCTGCTCGTTCCAACGCTGATCGCCTGGGCCAGCGTCGGCGCGAATCCGGACCCGAGCAGGCCGAGCATCAGCCCGACGGCCATCCCGGTGTAGCGAACCCGCGCCGGGAACTGCTCCGGGTAGTACGCGGCACCGACCCCGATGGGCATGATGTAGAAGACGCTCATCCCCGTGAGTCCTGCGATGAACACGAGCGTGATGTTTCCGGCGTCGATCGCGCTGAACAGGACAAACAGGGACAGGCTGGAGCCGAGTGCGCCGAGTACGAACACCGGCTTGCGACCGATGTGGTCCGACAGCCGGCCGACAACCGGGGCCATCGCCGCCGCTCCCAGGTTGCCCAGCGCCACCACGGTCAGCATCACCGGCCGGGAGAGGCCTGCGGCCCCAGTCGCGTAGGCCAGCGCGAAGACGTTGAAGATCGTTCCAACGACGTTGACCCCGCTGCACAGCGCCACTCGGAGGGTGGTCGTCCAGTGCTCGCGCAGCAGCGTCGCGATCGGCAGCGAGGCGTGCTCGTCGCGGTGCTGCATCTCGGTGAACACTTCCGGTTCCTCGAGTTTGCGCCGGAGCAAATAGGCGACAAGCGTCAAGATCCCGCTGAGCAGGAACGGCAGCCGCCAGCCCCAGGTCAGCATGTGCTCCTCTGGTAATGCTGCGATCGGCAAGAACACGAGGCTGCCCAGCGCCATCCCCAGTTGCATCCCGCTCATGGAGAAGCTGGCGTAGAACGCCCGCCGGTTGTCGGGGGCGTGTTCCACGGTCAACGAGCTCGATCCCGGTGACTCTCCGCCCGCGGACAGGCCCTGCAGGAGTCGAAGCAGGACAAGCAGGATCGGAGCCGCGACGCCGATGGTGTTGTAGGAGGGGAGCAATCCGATCGCGAACGTGGCGACACCCATCAACCCGATGGTGAGAACCAGGGCCAGTCGGCGTCCCAGCTTGTCTCCCAGGTGGCCCCACAGCACGGCACCGAACGGCCGGGCGACGTAGGCGACGCCGAATGAGGCGATCGACAGCAGGAGGCCGGTCGCCCCGGTGCCCGGGAAGAAGATCTTGTTGAAGACCAGGGCAGCGGCCGACCCGAAGATGAGGAAGTCGTAGTACTCCAGCGCGCTGCCGAAGAATCCGGAGATGGCTGCGCGGCGCACTTTCCGGGTCGTCTGCACTGCGGGGGCTTGGGGAACGGCGGTGGGCATCTGTCTGCTCCTGTGGTGCGGGGCGGTGTCGGGGTTCATAGCGTGATCGGGTTCAGCCGGATGGTTCGGGGACCATCGGTGGAGTCGAAGGTGACCGCGTAGAGTCCGTCCGGGCCGCCGTTGTAAACGATCTCGATCCCCAGTTCCGCTGGTTTGACGACGTCGCCGAGCCAGGCCCGCAGGTCGGGCTCGGTGCCGCCGATCTCGATGGAGATGACCCCGGTGCCCCGCACGTCACCGGTGCCTGGCTGGACCGGGAGCAGGCTGGAGTGGTTCGTCAGGTCGGGTACGTAGTAGATGTTGGGTTTACCCAGCCGCCAGGAGTTCCAGAAGTCCGGCGCGTGCACCGACGGGGCGCTGCCCTGCGCGGGCACCATCCGGACCTTTCCGCCGGCGATGTTCTCGGCCGGCGCGATTCCCCGATGCCGGGCGAACTCTGCTATCTCGTCGAGGTTGTCGCTGCGCAGGCACAGCCCGGCGAAGCAGTCCCCGTTCGCGCTCTGGCGCTCCAGCTCCAGCGCCATCGGTGCCCGCTCGGCGATCATCCGGTGATCGACGATGCTCTCGACCTCGATGTAGACGTAATCGCCCAGCGACAGCAGCTTTTGCCCTAGGCCGAGGCCGGGGAAGTAACCACCGTCGGCACTGCCGAGCCCAGTCGCCCGGCTCAGGTCGATGGTGGTCCGGTAGAGGTTGTCCGACCAGACGGCGATGTGGTCGAGGCTGATCAATGCACGTTCCTATCTGTCCCGTCCGGAATGACCCGGGGAGGGGACGGGACAGATAGGAACGTGCATTGATC
>NZ_SMKW01000111.1 GCF_004348985.1 Saccharopolyspora elongata
ACCCACGAATCCCCCGCCTCCTCCAGCTCCACCACACCCTCACCCGGAACGAACCTCATCCCCTCCTTGCGGTCAAACTCAACCCGACCCGAACCCACCGATTCCCCTCCAGGCACCTCCGGATCGGGCCGGGCTTTCAGGACCGCGTTCAACTGATCCCTGATCCGCTCCAGTCGCTTTAGCCGGAGCTTGCCCCAGGGCTTTTCGAAAACATCAGGCTTCACCAACGTACCCCGCTGAGCCGCCATCAGCTCACGCATCACATCGAACTCATCGCGCATCAACCACCCCCACCACCCAGACGTCTTCATCAACAAACCCGCAGCCCGCGGGGAATCCCCGCGCGGCCGCACCCTAGTCATCAGATCTTCGATCGTGGACGGATCAACCAGCCGATCCCCTTCCGCACCGGTCGTCGTATACCGCAACGATCTCGCACCGCCACCCTTTTTGCTGGACCCGTGCGAAACGATGATCCCGGCACCGTGCAGCCTCAACACTTTGTTGAGGTCCCGGATTCTTTCATCAACAGCCCGCTCTGTTTCATCGTCGGAGTTCTGACCCCAGAAACTCTCCCGAAGCTTAGTACGAGAGACCTCCTGCCCCCGCTCCTGCGCGAATAAATGCAGCATCTCCAACAAGCGTGGTGTTAATAATTTCCCCCAGTCGACCGCGGTAAACCGGTGCCCCGTTCGACCACGGATATCGTCCACCGACATCTTGGGCACAAACAGAAAAGCGTTCTCGTCACCACGTTGCTCGGCGACAATCCAGCCCCCCGCATCGATCCCCTCGCCATCCAAACGCTTTTGGACCACAGCGTTCTGGGGGTTGAACATTTTATCTGTCAGCCTCGCCCCCTCCAGCAGAATGCGCCTAGGTATGGGGCGACTCTGATTCGCCCGATAGAACGCCTCCAACCTCTCGTCTGGGGTCGCGTCAGGCGCGAAGAGAACCCGATTGAACGACTCCAACCGCACCGGGCTCTCCGCGGCACGCCGTTGCCGCTTGACGGAGCGCGACCCCTCCGGCGCCTCCAGCCCCCGCTTGTTCCGCGCCTCCTGCTGCCCGCGGTAGTTCATTTCACCGAGCTCCGGGTCATCCAACTTGGTCAGCGTCGCCGCATGCCCGGCCTGCTCCAGCTCCAGATTCCCGCCAACAGACGCGACCACCAGGTTCCCCACCCCTGTATCGACGCCGACCAAGTACAGCTCGTCCAATGCCTGCTTCGACGAATCGTCCACCCGCCGCGGCACGCCCTTTTGCAGGGCCGACAACAACTTCCCCGCATCGTCACTCAACCACACCCGCCACTTGTCACCCACCAGCAGCTCCCACCCATACCGCCGGCGTTTAGGATGCAACTGTTTGCGATCGGCGTCCGGGATCTCGTCCCTCGACAACAACCGATCCCCCTCCTCGCCAGACGTATATATGAACCCCTTACCTCGCACGTCGTCATTGACACCAAAGATATGACCCGCACTATTCGCCCGCAACAACCCATTGATCTGAGAGACCCTTTGCATCAAAGTTTTTCCACTGTACTGCCCCCCGACCTCCGCCGTCGGAATGAAACGCCGAGGCCTCTTGGCGAACTCCGCCAACAACTTGACCCCACGCTCTTCCAGCACAGTGCCCCAGTTCAAGCGCTTTCGATCCCCTGCCGACCTCTCACCATCCGCTACCGCAGCATCCGATACCGCAGCATCCGGAATGAACATGTACTTCCCAGACGTGGCCACAACCCACCCCGCCGCACCCGAACCCGAACCCGAACCCGAACCAAGAATCTTCCGCGCAATAGACAGATAACTCCCGAACGATTTCTCGCTCGACGCCCGCGACTTAACACCATCCTTTTCGACAGCGTCACGAACCTCGCCCAACCACTTTTCCCACCCCCACAGCACATTCGGATGAGCCCGAAACTCGGCTGCTAACGCAACCCCCAAAATCTCCTCGGAACCCCTGCCCTTACCCTTACCCTTCACCTCGCCGGCGTTATCGCCAGAGCCGCCGGAATCCGCCTCAGCCTGCGCACGACGCACCACTTGGTCAACCAGCCCGGCAGCGGAGACCGCGATCCTCCCCTTGACCGTGTGGTCTTCGAATACCGTGCTGACCACCAAATGTGCCAGCTCCGACCCATTGATCAGCTCCAGCGCCTCCGGCGTGCCCGCCAACGCATGGCGGGCGAGCACCGAGATATCGGCCCACGTACCCTCGTCCACCCGCCGCGCCGGTTCCCTGCCGTCATAGGCATCCTTGACCGCCTTTGACGCCTTGTTCAGATCATCGAGGATCTGCCGCTCCGCCTCCGACCGCGCCGGCCTCGGCTCGGCCGCCAGCAGCATGATCCTTGCCCTGCGCAACGACTCCGACGTGAAATCCAGCCGCCCGCTACCCGCCGACGACCTCTGGTCGTATGCCCACTTGACGACCTGGGCACGGCTTTCGAGGCCCAGATCCTTCCTCAGACCCTCGAGCTCGTCGTCAAAACGACTCCCCGACCACCGCAGTCGGTCTGCGATCTGCGCCTCGCTCATGCCTTCGGCGAGGTACGGGACGAGCCTCCGCTGATCCTTCGTGAGCTTATCTTCGGGGCCTGGGGGGAACTCGCGCATACGCCGCATCAAGTCAGCCAGCAACGTCGCGACATCATCCCGACTCCGTCGCTGCCCCTCGAACTCAAGGCCCCACTCCGTGAGCAGCTGCAGCGCCGCGTCCGTACCCGCCGCCGCATGGACGACGACCAGCCTGACACTTTCCCACGTCCTCGGGTACTTGGCCCGGAAAACGTTCCCCGAATGCGCCAGCTCCCGAAGCGCCCCGATGTCCGTGACCTCCTTTGACGCCTCGCGCAGGGCAGCGGAAACCTGCTTGTCCGCGTCCGTCCGCGGCGGCCGCGGCGGCTCGGCCGCCCGAAGCCTGTCCGCCGCGTCACGCAGCACCTCAGGCGTCAACCGAACCGAAGACGCGTTCTGCTCGTTCTCCGCGAACGGATCCAACTCCCCCATCAGCACATCGACCGGATCCCCCACGCCGGCCCAGTCGCCCTCCGCGAGGGATCCGTCGTCGTCCAAGGACTCGTCCCGCGCACCGACCCACCCGCCGCCGGCCTCGGCCGGGGCATTGGTCCGCTCCAAACGCTCCGTTCGCTCGCGGCCACCCACAAAGCCACCACGCTGTTCCCCGGACGACGACTCGACGAGGCCCAGAACGCGTGCGAGATCGTCGACGAACCGCACCCGGTCACTCGCCGGAGTTCGTGCGAACACCGCCAGCACATCACTGAACCTGGCGACATCCCCAGGCAGGTCGAACTGCCTGCGCTGCTGAGTGGTCAGGTCCGCCAGCCGCTGGTCCACCCGCTGGATGTTCGCCGACCCGCCGAAGGTCTTGACCACCTTCTCGAGCGCGGCCAGCCGCAGCCGCCCAGCATCTCCGGTCTCGGGGACGCCACCCCTCACCCAGCCAAACACCGTCTCCGGGGCCGCGCCGGTCACCTTGACGGCAGCGTCGATCCCACCCACGTAGCCCACCAGCGCGCCGGAGGTGCTGGCGTCGAGGAACCGCACCACGTCCCCCAGCCGACGCAACTGACGGTGCACCACAACATCAGACCCGGGCTCGTTGCTGGACGGCAGCAACTCGCTTACCACCCGCGCCAGCTCCCACGCCCCACCGAACCGCTCCGCGACCGCCCGGCGGGCACCGCGGACGTCGTCGACGAAGTACATCAGGTCCGTGAGCCGCCCCAGCTCACGCACAACCCCAGCCGACTCTTCCACCAGGGCGGCCTTCGGCTTCGAACCGACCTCGATCAGATTTCCATCGACATCGGCCACGTCAACGAAGTAGACGGCGTCGTCGCTGCCCAAGCCGTCCGGCACATTCCTCGTACGCAAATCGTCACCGGTCAGCCGCCACGTCCGCAGACCACCCCGCGTTCCTTCGAGCAGGAACACCCGATCGACATTCGGCTGCCTCGCCAGCCGCGTGAAGACTCCCCACACGTCGTCACTGGCGGCGATCACCCTCGGCCGGGGATCACGACCCGTATCGGCACGGAACTCACCGATCGCGCCGTCACCCTGGGCGAACTCCTCCAACGTCGCACGATCCACCGCCGGATAGGCGGACATCCGGTCCCGGCGCAGCCCGGGCTCCACGATCTCGGTGATGCGCCGCTGCGCGTCGCGCCCGTCGTCACTGCCGGGCTTGAGACCGGGCAACCGGATGAGCCCTCCATCCAGCTTGCTCGCGTCGACAACACCGAAGTAGTAGGTCCCGCCGGGCAATGCGGCGGGCAACCCCGTGGACGCATCGAGCACCCACACCTGCCCGCGGGAATTCCGCCAGACCCCCACCAGGTGGTACTGATTCCCATTGACCGTCCACATAGCCACGCCAACGCCGCGTTCAGGCAGCTCACGACCAACATCAATAAGGCTGTTCCGCCCGCCGTCGTATTCGGTGAAGTCGCCCACCCCGAGCTCACGCGCGACATCGGACAGCAGTAGCCGCCTGGACAGATCGCCCGTCGGATCGAACCGGAACGGCTCACCCGTCTTCATCGAGTTGTACAAGGCCCCCCAGGCATACACGCACAACATGTCGTAGTCCGGGTGGCGCCACAACGCACCGGGGATGTGCAACAACGAGCCGATCTGCCGCATGTGTTCGGCGTTGATGTCGACCCACGCATGTGCCTCGTCCCGGCTCTCGAAGCTCTCGAGGCTCACCTCCCGGGGGTTGGGCACACCCGCAAGGTCCGTGATGATCTCCCGGATCAGATCAGCCGCATCGGACACCGCGACCTCCCAGCCGCGCGAGCGGCGGCTGGGATCCCACAGCTCATGCGCGGCGAGTACCACAGCGGCCTTGCCCAGGCTGCCGTCGATGAACTCCCGACCACCAAGAACACCCGGCGCCGCATCCTGCACCAGCTTCTTCACGGTGTCCTTGATGCGGCGCGAGGGCTCCGAATGCACGGCATCGCCGGAGTACGGCCACCCCATCCACATCCACGACGCCCGAGACACGACGCCCTCGGCAGTCCAGCCGCCGCCCGGCCGATTCAGGCCGACCGCACCTCCAGCGGGCACCGCGCCTGCCGGGACGTTCGCGCTCACCACGTGTGCCGGCTGATTGCCAGGCTCCGCGATCGCGATACCCAGGCGCCCCGCGATCTTCCGCGCCACCGTGTTGGCGGACGAGACCTCATCGAGCGGGTCAAGGTCTTGCGCGACGATCAACGCGAGCTGCTCCGCCGTCAGACCACGCTCACGCAGGGCCGCGCCATCGATCAAAGCCACCGCACGCCTGGCGTGCTCCAGTTGCCGCGTGCGGTCCTCGCGCACCTGCTCGTCGGTAATGTCGTCGAGGTTCGTGAACCCCGCAGCAGCCTCATACAGGCTGGTCAGGTACTGGCCTACTCGCCGCCGGACGGTGAGCTTGATCTCCTCAGCGGAGGCATCCTCGCGCAGGTGATCCAGCGGCGGCGACTCCATCGACCCGGCCACGTCCAACGCGATGATCTTCGCCACCACGGGCACGAACTCGTTCAGATCGCTCGGCAAGTCGGACGGCAGCAGCCGTCTCACCGCTTCGGCTCCCCGCCAGGCGTGCAGCGTGATCACTTCGACGGCCTCTTCCAGGCCGAAACCGCTCAACAACCTCCTTGTCGCGGCCAGGACCTGATCGTCGTCCGCCGGACGCTTGTCGAACCGCTGATACGCCGCACGGAGCCGATCCGCCTGAGCTGCGCGCCGGGCGTCCGTGTCGGCCCCGGTCCGAGACTCCAGCGACTTCAGGTGCGCGGCCATGCCAAGGGCCAGGTTCCGATCCCATCGCGGCCTCCCGGCGTTCGCGTCCGCTTGCCCCCCGGCGTTCGCCACCGTGAGGGGAGTGCCATCGACGTTGACCGCGGAGGCGTACAACTCGTCATATTCGGACAGAGTGGGGTGCAACTCGCCCAGTATCGGTGTCCCATCCGCCAAGTTCGCCATGTCAACGAGCGCGTCAACGAGGACGGGGCGACCATTCTGGGGTGACGACACCACGTTCCAGGCACGGGACCACTCGCCGTCCTTCTTGCCGGCGACGACCGCCGTCACGTGAGTCTTTCCGGAAAACATCAGGATGAGCGTGTCCACCCCGCCAGGTACCCACTCGAAGTCGACAGACTCGATGATGTCCCTCGCGTCGGTGAAGTCGAGCTCGATTTTCATCTGAGCCCAGTGCATACGCCAGTGCACATCAAGGTGGGTTAGCAGCGCCGTTCCCATTCCCGGGATGCCGTAGTTCCACCAGTGCCCCGCCTCGCCGGCCACTCGCCAGCGTACGAGCGAGGCCATCAGGCTGTTCTCCTGTACCGAGGCGACCGGCGTCAGGGCGTTTCGCCACCCGCCCGCCGTGATGAGTCCTTCCGGCAGCAGCTCCGCCGGCGGACGCTTCAGCTGCGCCGGCCCACTCAGGTAGCCACGCCACGTCAGCGCGTCACCACCGGTCACAGTGAACAGTTCCTCCAGCGTGGCCGTCGTCGCGACGTGCTGCCACTCGCGATTGCGGAACTCCGCGTTGGTCACCGACGCGGCCCGGGAACGAAACGCCGGAACACTCGCGATGAAGGTACTCGCGGCCTGCAACACCAATTGAGGGTTCTCATGCCGGCTCAGCAGATTCCTGACCGCCGGGTAGAACATGTCGTGCGGCCGGTTGTAAAGATACAAGATCAGGACGTCGGCGACCTTGGCCACCAACTCCTCCGACCTCGCATGATCTTCCTGAGCAATCTTCGGTTCCGCTGACGGGACGACCGCGGCCAACCACGAACTGGCATTACTTCCGCTCACGCCCGGAAGCAGATGGAACTTGCCAGTATTCCGCCGGACATTCGCCAGCAAGCCCGGACCCGTTCTGTCCATGACCGAACTATGATCAAGGAAGAAAATCCCTTTGGGATTCTCGTCGAATAATTCGGCCGGCCGGTTGTAGAGCCGATCCCCGAACAGGTCGATTTGTGTCAGCTCTCCGGCACGAGCATATGTACCCAGATAACCCAGTGCCTTGGGGTGCCCCCTGGACATGAGGATCGCGTCGTTGCTGACGAACCCACCGGTGTCCTCCCGCTCTACGTCTTGCCTTTCCAGCAAGCGGTAGCCGACATCCGAGACAAGCACCTGCTGGAACACCTGGGGCCGATCGAGGACGGCGTCGCCGTCGAGGTAGAGGTTGCCGAGCGCGAAGCTCAGCAGCCATCTCAACGCATCGCTGGCCTGGACATAGCCGTACGGGCTGCTCTTCGTCCGGTCCATCAGAACCCGCTCGACCACCGGCGCGGACACCTTCGCCAGCGGAAGCTCGTCGATATTGACCACCCACATACCAAGCTGCCCGGCGATCAGCACCATCCGCCGCACACTGTCGAGCCGATCGCCTCGCAGCGCGAGCCCATTCAACGCCTGGGTGATATCCGCCCGCGGAACGTCGGTGAAGAGGACCATCGGGCCCTTGAAATTGCGTCGTGTCGCCGCCAAGCCATCGATGAACTTCGCCGTCCGCGGCGAACCGTCCAGTGGGCCACCCAGCCAGATCGCCGACCGCGCCATCGCGATCTCCCGCTTGGCGGGCAGCCGAAAACCGGTTCGGAACTGCTCCGGAAGCTCCTGCAGGATCTGACGGTCAGCCGCTGTCCAGTTCGACTCCAAGATGACGACGTCCCGCCCAGCCTCGTCGAGGGCTTCCGGCGTGAACGGTTCGTCCGGCAACTCCGAACGAATCATGTCAGCGCGCTTCAACAATCCCCACACCTGGCGCAGCGGCAACTCCATCAGATCGACGTCCAACGCCAACGGAACCGACCGAATCCGGGTGTTCCCGAACAGCCGGGGACCGCGCGTCGGATGGTCACTGACCTCCCCGCGCGCGAAAGCATCCGCGGCCCGGCGCTCCAAACCCGCGAACATCCGACGGACCCATTCCGCGTCCTGCGCACTCATCGACCCGGAATCGGGCTCTACCAGTACTTCAGTGGGCGCCGCTTCATCGACCTCCATGGGTGTTCCGTCGTTGTCCAAAGAGTTGTCCCGCGCGCCGACCCACCCGTCGGGGACGCGACTGGCCGAGCTCCCCCCCGCTTCACCCGTGGCCTCTTCCGGCCTCGGGCCACCGACACGAGGCCCGGACGACGACCCCGCCCCAGGATCGCCTTCAAGGCTGCGGATCGGGAAATCGCCGGTGACCGCACTACCGTCGTCGCCTACCGCATACAGGAAGTACCTGGAGTCAGAGTCCTCGAAGTTGTCCGGGAATTTCGAGTGCCGCACCTGCTCGACGCTCAGATGCCATGCCTGCCCGTCCAACTCGGACGCCCCGGTCTTCGGCAGCCGCACCACCACCGCCTCGACGAACGCACCGGCATTGGCCAAAGCCGCCAGCAAAGCCTTGGCGATATTCGCATCGTCGCTGAAGAAGGCCGGCTCCGGTTCAGCGTCCGGCAGGCCTTTATTCGTCAGCGCCTGCTGGAAGTTCTCCCGCGCCTTGGGTCCATCGACCACGTTGTCCCTCAGCTGCTGCCGGGTGATCACCTCACCACCAGCGACGCCCGCCGCGTCCGCACGCGATTCCTGGCCGGGATCCTCGTGCTCGATCATCCGATCGCCGGCAGCGGTGTCATCGAACGCCACGGAAGATCCGTCGTTGTCCGAGAACCTGCCCCGCGCGCCGAGCGATTCCAGCGCGGGCCACTCCGTCAACGGCTCAACCGGCGGCAAGCTCACCTCGTCCGACTGCCTGGCAGTCTCCGATCCCGGCTCCGGCGCAGCCGACACCGACGATCCCGGCCGATGATCCAGCAGTTGCTGCACGAAGATCTCCAGCAACACGTCAGCCTGGGGCTCGGCAAACTTCAACGCCGCCGTCCTCGCGAACGCTTCCGTCGTCGCCGGACTGCCGATCAACGCGAGAGCGATGATCGTCCTGATGGCCTCGACGTACTCCGGTGCCTCATCGTCTCGGCCATCTCGACCGGGCTCGGGGTGAGGCTCCAGGCCTATCAGGAAGATCTTCTGCTGCCTGGTCAGCGTCGGGCTGGCGCTGGCGTTTTCCACCTGTTTCATCGCCTGTTCGAGGCGGCTCTCGGCACTGGCTCGCTCCTGCGGCGACAGGCGCTCAATCTCGGCGTTGCGAAGCCGCTTCGCCGCTGCGGCCAAGTCGTCGAGCGTCCAGGTCAGCCCGTCAACCGAATCCGAATCAGCCTGCTGCTCCTCGTGCTGCTGGCTCGGTGTCTGCGGCCGCGGGGACTGCCCATCGGGAACATCCGCAGCGCGCGGCACCTTGTAGGGATTGATCACGACGTCATGCGGAATGGCCTCCAACTGGGCATCGGCCGCGAACATGTAGTAGTGGCCAGGTCCGCTATCGAAGCCAGCCGGGAAGCCCCGGCTCACCAACTCCTCCTTCGTCACATACCACGCCTGCGCGGCCAGGCCAGACTCCTCACCCGTCGGCCACACCTTGACCACAACGGCATGAGCGAACGGCACCCCGAAATCTGCCATCGCCAGCAATGTCGACCCGGCAACTAAAACGTCATGGACGTAGCGACGAGGTTCGACGGGAGAAATCTGCGTCGCCGACAAGAAATCCGAACTCGCCTTCTCACCACCCGGTATCAGGCGCGCCAACGTTTCGTTGTCGATCACATCAGGCAGATCGTCCAGCGTCTCCCACGGCAGGGTCGGGCCTGACGCGACATCATCACCGTCCCTGACCAATTCATCCTCCGGCACGATTCCCTGCGACCGCACCAGCAACTCCATCACCGCACCCGGATCCAGCGCCGCCTGACGCAGACCCTCGAGCGTCGAGGTCAGCCCGTCAGTCACGACGTCGTGCGGAATGGCCTCCAACTGGGCATCGGCCGCGAAGATGAAGTAGCGGTCGTCAGGTCCGCTATCGAAGCCAGCCGGGAAGCCCCCGCTCGCAAACTCCTGCCCCGTCACATACCACGCCTGCGCGGCCAGGCCAGACTCCTCACCCGTCGGCCACACCTTGACCACTACGGCATGAGCGAACGGCACCCCGAAATCTGCCATCGCCAGCAATGTCGACCCGGCAACTAAAACGTCATGGACGTAGCGACGAGGTTCGACGGGAGAAATCTGCGTCGCCGACAAGAAATCCGAACTCGCCTTCTCACCACCCGGTATCAGGCGCGCCAACGTTTCGTTGTCGATCACATCAGGCAGATCGTCCAGCGTCTCCCACGGCAGGGTCGGGCCTGACGCGACATCATCACCGTCCCTGACCAATTCATCCTCCGGCACGATTCCCTGCGACCACGCCAGCGGAGATCCATGCCGAATGCGGCGGAACAGGCGGAGGACCCGATCGTAACCGCGGTGCCAGGAACGCCGTAGACGCCGGATCCGGCGGGCCCGTTCGGTAACCATCCCATCGGCCGGGAAACCGGGATGATGAACCCCAGACTCCACCCCATCACCAACACCGCTCCCGACCGATTCCTCCGGTCCCACACTCGACGACCCGCCAAAAACCACACGCCCCTGATCATCAACCGCATACACGTAGTAATCAGAGAAACCATCCGCAAAACCCTCAGGTCCCCACAGCTCCCAACCCGACACGTCCACATCAGTCACACGCCAAGCCTGCCCAGCCCCCCCGGACCGCGGCAGCCGCACCACCAGCGCCTCAACAAAACCACCAACACCCTCCACCAAACTCTCCAGACGACCCCGAACATCACCGGCAACAGACCTCAACAGAACCCGCTCCGGCTCCACACCCTGCAACCCACGCGCACCCAGCGCCCCCTGGAAAGCCTCCAGCGCCTCACGCCCCTCCACGTTCTCGACCAACCACCGACCGGAAATCACCCCATCAACCGCCACCGGCACAGGCGGCGCCGCCACGTCTGCTGATTCCTGCCCCGCGGGTGCCGCCGCATCCGGATCCAGCGCCGCCTGACGCAGACCCTCGAGCGTCGAGGTCAGCCCGTCCGGAGACCGATTCCCTGGCTCGTCGCCGCTCAGCGACTCGTCCGGCTGTTCGGTAGTATGATCATCATCACCAGTCCCGACCGATTCCTCCACAGGAGGAATACCCGTCGACCCGCCAATAACGGTTTCCCCCAGGTAATCAACCGCGTACAAGAAGTAATCAGAGGAACTATCCGCAAAATCCTCAGGGAACTCCAACAATTTCACGTTCGTACCAGTCACATGCCAAGCCCGCCCAACCTTTCCGCTCCCCCCGGATTTCGGCAGCCGCACCACCACCGCCTCAGCAAACGTCTCACCACGATAACCATGCTCACCAGCATCACCATTAGCCAAATCATCCAGGAAAACCCGAGCATCACCGGCGTCAGAACTAAACTGAATCGGCTCCGGCTCCACGACCTCGATTCTCCGCTTACGCAGCGCATCCTGGAAATCCCGCCGCGCCTCACGCCCCCCAACCACGTCCTCCACCAACACCCGACCGGAAATCACCCCATCAACCGCCAGCGGCCCAGGCGACGCCGCCGCATCTGCTGATTCCCGCCCGGCGAGTGCCGCCGCCTCCACCTCGGGCCAGGAACCGTCCGGCAGCCCGGGAAACTCCTGCTCCTGCACGGTACTCAGCCCGTCCGGAGACCGATTCCCCAGCTCGTCGCCGCTGAGCGACTCGTCCCGCTGGTCCTTCAGCCCTACGCTGGCCTGTTCGGTAGCCATCCCATCAACGGCGAAATCGGGATGAACCCCAGACTCCACCCCATCACCAACACCACTCCCGACCGATTCCTCCGGTCCCACACCCGACGACCCGCCAAAAACCACACGCCCCTGATCATCAACCGCATACACGTAGTAATCAGAGAAACCATCCGCAAAACCATCAGGGAAATCGTCGAACTCCACCCACATTCGCACTTCCACAACAGTCACACGCCAAGCCTGCCCACGCCCCCCGGACCGCGGCAGCCGCACCACCAGCGCCTGAGCAAAAACATCCCCCTCTGCGAAACTCTCCAGACGACCCTGAACATCACCCTCCACCAGAACCGGCGCCGGTGCCGGTGCCACACCCTGCAACCCACGCGCACCCAGCGCCCCCCGGAATGCCTCCCGCGCCTCACTCCACCCATCCACGTTCTCCACCAGCTGCCGACCAGTGATCGGCAACGCCGTATCTGCTGACTCCTCCCCAACAAGCGCCGCCCCAGTAGTAGAGGGAGCAACCGTCAGCCGCGGGGCGATCTCACCAAAACCAGCAGGCCGATTCGTCCGCAGGTGCGTCGCGAAAGCGTCCAGCAAGCTGGTGGCGGACCGCCAAGAGGAGTTCGAAAGTTCCGGTGTCGCCACCAGCATCGTCGCCGCCGCCTTGGTGCCGTAGAGCACGGCGGTGACGATCGCGGTGATGGCGTCCCGGTCCGGCTCGTCCAGCGCGGCCAGGAAGGCCCGCGACTCCGCGCGCAAGGCGCTGTGGGCATGCTCCACCTTCGACCGGATCTCGCTGTGCCGCTGGTCGTCGTCCCGTGATTCCCCAAGCATCGGAAGGTGTTGTGCCGCTTGACGCATTCCCTCCGACGTCCAGGTCAGCGGAGCGTATTCGGCCTGCGCCGTGCGCGACAGCTGGTCCAGGTCGAGGTCGATCGTCTCGCCCGCGCTGTCGACCGCGTGGGCGTAGTAGTCAACCCCGCTCCGTGAGAACTCCGGACCGAATTCCTCACGCGTCACCTGCTCCCGGGTCAGCACCCACGCCGTCCCGGCGACTGGAGCCGTCGCCACCACGACCCCGGCAAGATCCGCAACAACGGCCGCCGCACGCAGCCGCGCCCTCGCCTCACGGGGATCACCGCCGAGCAGCCGCAGCTCCAGAGACTTGCCCGTCGCCGCTTCGAAACCCTCAGCCGCCAACCGCCCGCCGTCGATGCGCGTGTCCAGCACATCCCGGGACAGCACCGCAGGGGCTTTCGCGGGATCGATCACCACGTCGTGGGCGATCCGCATGCCATCGGCAGCCACGTAAACGAAGTACCTGACCTGCTCGTTCAGTGTCTCAGAGCCGAATTCGGGCGGGGTCTCCCCAGCCAGCACGGCCTGCCGGGTCAGATGCCATGCCGCGCTGACGCCGCCGTCGCCCACCTCCCGGAGCACCAGTGCGTCAAACGAGTCCGCGGTTTCCGCCAACTCCCACAGGCTCCGGAACAACGCCGGTGCCTTGTTCGGGAACGGCTGTACCTCCGGATCCAGTCCCGTCGCCTCGGTGAAACTATCAACCGCCGCCGCGCCGCCCCAGACGTCACCGCGCTTCAGCTCCTCAGACGGGACCGACAGGTACGTCACGGGCACCGTGGTGCCGTGCAACACCTTGTAGTTGCCGTCGATCACGAACAGGTGGAGGGTGCCTTCCGCGACTTCGGCAACCTCCGAGAGGGGCTGCTTGTGGCCGCCGCGCCAAGCCCGCAGCTCCGTCTGACCGCGCTCTAGTCCCCACGCCGCGCCGTTCGAGCTGTCGAACAACACCCCGACGGCTCGGACACTGTCAGACGCTTGCAGACGTTGCGCGACCTCGTCCCAGCCGGAAACACCGCGCAATGTTCCAATCTGGATCTTGAAACGATCCTGCACTACGCGCACGACGTCCTGCAATTCCCGCTCCAGACCGGGCCGTGATCCCACCACGTAATCGGGTGCGGTGTGCCGCGGCGGCGGCTGAGTGGACGGGCCGGCCCCGGCCGAATCGTGCCCACCCCCGGACAGCTGCTGCTTTTCCCAGTCGCGAAGTTCTTCCGGGTCGTACTGCACCGGCTCCGCTGGCGTCTCCTGACCAACCTGATCAGGGCCGCTACCGCCCAACCCTTCGAACTGCACCCACCACGCCGGATTGACCGTGCCCAGATGGTGGCCAAGACCAACCGCGAACTCCCGCAGACGCTTCTCGCCCCAGTCACTGTTCGCGATCCGCTCGGCAACGAGGCGGGACAGCATGTTGTACGGGCTGCCACCGTCGAGATCGACAAAGTCAGGATCAACCGGGGTGTCAAACAGGTTGGTTTCGCTGACGATTCCCTGCGCGGCCTTCAGATGGTTGTAGTGCGGCCTCAGACTACTTGCGGCCACATAGATCTCGCGTGCACTCGTCAACGGGTCCTGACCGGCTCCACGATCCACCGCAGGCGGCGCATCAGACGGCATCACCAGATCGGGACGAAGCACCCCGAGCCCACGCGCGATCATCCGAGCAGCACCGTCGATATACGCGGCGCTGAACTCGCCAATCTCCAACAGCCGGCTAATCGCGGCGAGCGCAGCGTCATAATGCCAAGGTCGGCTCTCCTCCAACTGGTTCATGTCAGCGAACCTGTTGAGAACACCGCGCGCGTCATCGACCACCAGCTCAAGCTGCTGCCCCTGGTTATCGACCACGAACACCGAGTACCGGAAACCCGCATCACTCAGACCAGGCGGCAATTCCCCCACCGCCGGCACGTGCCACGCCCGAATTCCCGCAGCACCCCCCAAACCGCCCTCGGGCCACCGCACCACCAGCGCCTCAGCAGCAACCCGATCCTCCGTTGCATGCATCACCGTCTCATCCAGCACCTCCCGCACATTCCGGTCCTCCGGAATCACCTTCAACGACCGCGGCATTACCTCGCCATCAAACGACGCCCCCCGACGAGCCAACGCCCGCGCAAACCCGTCCCATGCCGCAGACCCACCCTCCAACGCGCCCCACGCCAAACCCGCCGCCACAGCTCCCAGCAACGACTCGGCAGAACCAGTAGCCCGCCACAGCTGCGGCGTCTGGTTCACCACCTGCAACGCAGACCGCCGGCCCTCCAGCACATAACCCACAAACCGATCCACCGCCTGTCGAACATCATCGGGCAGAAGGGCAAAAACACCCTCCACCTCCGGGCCCACCCGTCCATGCGCCAACGCCACAGCCTCAGCCGTACGCTCCGCGACAAACCCTTCAACCGCAGCCAACCTAGCCACCAAGGCCACCACACGCTCCGGCGACCACACCAATCGACCGATCCCCGCACCGGAACCAGACCCCGCATCCTCAACACGCGGCCGCTTCGCCGGAGTATCCCTCTGAGGATCTACCTGCTCCCCAGCAGCAGGCAGCCGCTTACGCCGAACCCCACTCGCTCCCGACCGCTTGCCGCTTTCCGACGCCGCATCGAGCTCCTTTGCGGCGGCCTCCGCCAGCGACGTCCAATCCACACGCCCCGAAACAACAGCCTCCAACAACGACTTGACGTCACCGGCGGCGGCGAAGCCCGTTTGCAGCGCAATCTTCTGAGCCAACGAACCACTCACCGATGCCTCGGCGACGAACCTGTTGATCGCGCCCCGCGCCACCGGGTCCAGGCCGACCAAGACCTGACGATCCACCGGGCTCAGCTCGCCATAAGCCCCGGCCACCTTCTGCTTCGCCTCGGCCAAATCCGACCGCCGCTTGGACAAAGCCGACCGCCCCTCGGACAAACGCGACTGGCGCCTGTCCCCAGCGAGCACCTGCGCCCTCAACATCGACTGCGAGGGGCGCAGCTCGTCCCAGCCCATAGCGCTGACCACCGCCCGCAATCCCGCAGGCATGATGGGATCCTCCGACTCCTGAGCAACCTCCTGCCCGTCGACGGATCCCTGCTGCAGGATCTGCGACGACCCGCCCGGAACCGTCCCCTGCAAGAGAGCCCCGGCGACCAGGTTCAGCAAGGTTGCCGCAACATCCCTGGAATTTCTGAAACGTTGCGAACTCCCCGGTTTGGGAACCCAGTGCTCGGTGTCGCCCCACGACTCCTTGGCGTGGAACGCCTCGGTCTTCGCCATCACCCGCAACGCCACCGGATCCATCGCCAGCACATGCGCGACGAACGTCTTCACAACCTCCCGCTCGCGCCACCCCAGCTTCCCCAAGCTCTCCCGCGCCTCCTTCTCGGACGCCTCAAGCACCGCAAGCTTGGCTTTGACCAGATGCTCTGCTTCCCGCTTCGTCTCGTCGTGTACTTCGCCCGTCGGCGGCAGAGCCCAACGCTCCACCTCAGCCGCATCACCAAGCTCCCACGCCACCTTCTCCAACCGCTCGAACGTCAACCGCCCATCCGGCGTCCCGACACCACCGGCAACACTCCCTGACCCCTCAGCCACGTGCGCCAGCACCGCCAGCCACCCCGCCAGCGGAATCCGGCTCTCACCCTCGGCGTTAACCAGGCCCGCCAGCTCCGATGTCCCGACCGCCTGCACCGCCAACGGCGTCTTCGCCACGATATGCCGGGCAACCGTCTTGATAACCGCCTCGGACACCTCGCTCAAAGCGGCCGGGACCAGCCCCCAGCCCACGACTGACGTCCAAGCCGAGCCAAGCTTCGACGACGCCTCGCTCAGCCCCCGGGCGTTCTCCATGTCCTTCTCCGACAGCAACAGCGACGACGACTTCAGCACCGCCTCGCGCCGCTCAAGTGCACGCGCCAGGGACTTCAACCCATCAGGCGTCCACTCCAACGGCCGCACATCCGCCATAGCCGGACCAGACCCGACAGGCCCCCTCAACGACGCCATACCGCCGTTCCCCGAGGCGTCCGCGTCCGCCCGCGCCTGCTCCTGCACCTGTGACGATCCCGCCGCCAGCGACGTCCAATCCACACCCCTCGAAACAACAGCTTCCAACAACGACTTGACGTCACCGGTGGCGGCGAAGCCCGCTTGCAGCGCAATCTTCTGAGCCAACGAACCACTCACCGATGCCTCGGCGACGAACCTGATGATCGCGCTCTGAACCACCGGGTCCCCGCCGCCCAAGAGCCGACGGCCCTCCGGGCTCAGCGCCCTGGCCACCTCCTGCTTCGCCTTGGTCAAAGCCGACCGCCGCTCGGACCCAGCCGACCGCCGCTTGGGCCCAGACGACCACCCCGCCTTGAAAGCCGACTGCAAGTGGCTCAGCTCGTCCTGGTTCAGAGCGCTGACCACCTCCCGCAATCCCGCAGGCAAGCGATCCGTTACCTCCTGACTTTCGGCGGATCCCGGCAGGACCGTCCCCTGCAGGAGAGCCCCGGCGACCAGGTTCAGCAAGGTTTCGGCAAATTCCCTGGATTTTTTTAAATGTGAAAGTTCGAGGAGCCAGCCGTCGGTGTTGCCCCACGACTCGGCGGCGCGGAACGCCTCGGTCTTCGCCATCACCCGCAACGCAAACGGATTCAACGCCACCACATGCGCGACGAACGTCTTCACAACCTCCTGCTCGCGCGACTTCAGCTGCCCCAAGCGCTCCCGCACCTGTAGGTTCTCGGACGCCTCTTGCACCGCTAGTGTTGCTTTGACCAGATGCTCTGCCGCAGCTTCCCGCTTCGTCTCATCGAGCACTTCGCCCGTCGCCGGCAGAGCCCAATGCGCCACCTCAGCCGCATCACCAAGCTTCCGCGCAATCTCCTCCAACCGCTCGAACGTCAACCGCCCATCCGGCATCCCGACACCACCGGCAACACTCCCTGACCCCTCAGCCCCGTGCGCCAGCACCACCAGCCACCCCGCCAGCGGAATCCGGCTCTCACCCTCGGCGTTAACCAGGCCCGCCAGCTCCGAGTCCCTGACCGCCTGCACCGCCAACGGCGTCTTCGCCGTGATATGCCGGGCAACCCTCTGGAGAACCTTCTTGGACCCCCCGCTCAAAGCGGCCGGGACCAGCCCCCTGTCCACGACTGCCTTCCAACTCGAGCCAGTTCTCAACCCCTCGCGGTTAAGGCGCTGGGCGTTCTCCACGTCCAGCTCCGCCTCGCGCCGCTCAAGTGCACGCGCCAGGGACTCCAACCCACCAAGCGTCAACTCCAACGGCCGCACATCCGCCGTAGCCGGACCAGACCCGACAGGCCGCGTCAACGCCATACCGTCGTTCCCCGGGGCGTCCGCGTCCGTCTGCTCCTGTTCCTGCTCCTGTTCCTGTGACGGTGCCGCCGCGGCCGCCTGCTCAGCCACCAAACCAGTCAGGATCTCGTCGAACACCACCTCAGCGGCCTCGCCCCAACCAGCCCGAAGCCGCACCACCCGCGCCAGCCCTTCATAGACCGCCCCATCCTCGCCCGACAAAGCCTGCAGGGCGCCAACCCCGCTCACCGAACTCAACTCGCCCCAAATCTCACTCCACGCCTCACTACTGCCCGGCGGCTCCAGCACCGACGCCGCCGACAGCACCCGCGCCCTGGACCACACACCTCCCACCCACGAATCCCCCGCCTCCTCCAGCTCCACCCCACCCTGACCCGGAACGAACACCATCCCCTGCTGGTGGCCACCGTCAACCCGACCCGAACCGGGTTGCAGGACCGCGTTCAACTGCTTCTTAATCCGACTCGTGACCCACTCGGACGCGAAAACATCAAACTTCAACCGCGTACCCGGCTGGGCTTTCAGCGCACGCATCACATCGAACTCATCGCGCTCCAACCACCCCCACCGGTCAGGCGTCTTCATCAACAAGCCCTTAGCCCGCGGCGAACGCTTGCGCGACCACACCTTTTCCACCAGATCTTCGATCACGGACGCATCAATCAGCCGATCCCCTGGCGCACCGGTCGTCGTATACCACCACGAACTCGCACCGCCACCCTTTCTTCCGGACGTGTGCGAAACAATGACCCCGGCACCGTGCCGCCTCAACACCCTGTTGACTTTCGAGATTCTTTCATCAGCTTGACCAGCCATGACGCCGGAGTTCGAATCCCAGATTTCACTCAAAACATCAGCACGGAAGAGCTCACGTCCTGGCGCCCGCACGAAGAAAAGCAGCACCTTCAACTCGTCTGCGTCTAATAATTTACCCCAATCGACCGCGGTGAACCGGTGCCCCGTTCGCATATCGGCCACCGGCATCTTGGGCACATACAGATAAGAAATCTCGCTACGACGCTTATTCTCGGTGACAATCCAGCCGCTCGACCCCTCGAAACTTCCGCCACCCAAACGCTCTCGGACCGCCTGGTTAATGTGCACGAACGTGTCAGGGTGGATGGGATTGTCTAGCCGTTCCGGCCGCCCCACTCGCTGCAGAGTACCCATAGGAATGGGGCGACCCGGATTCGCCTTATAGGTCGCCAGCAACCTCTCCGCCGGCGTCGGCTTCGCGTCAGGCGCGAAGCGAGCCTCCTTGAACGACAACTGCACCGCGCCGTGCCCTTGTTCCGCACCGGCCGTCGACTCCCCGCGCCCGGAACCCGGTGCCTGCGCAGTAGCAACCCCCCGCCCGACAACCCGCTTGCCCTTATCACCCGGCACACCCTCCGAGTCACCGGAAACGGAGCCTTCAGGGGCCCCGAAGCCCCCGAAGACGTCGTCGTCAGAGAACGTCGGGAAGTCGCCCATCGGCACGTCACCGTCCGGGTCGGGCACGGTGGCCCGGCGGACAGGACCGGTCGAGCTTTCCCCCTCTTCCTCTACCGCCCGCCTCAGGCGTTGCCTCGGCGCGTCACGCAGCACTTGCGGCGCGCCACCATCACCGTCGCTGTCCCGAGTACCGACCCGCCCGGCACCCGCCGGCACAGCACCCTGCGACCGCACCGGCAACACCATCGACGCCGGGGGCGCGCTTTCCGGCGAGGCTGACGAATTCCGCGCAACGATTTCCAGCGCCGACAAAGCAACGGCGACGCCATCGAGCTCCACATCGGGGTCCCAGCCGAGCTCTTCAAGCCGCGGCGTATCCCGCACGATCTGTAGCGCTTCCGGCACACCCGCCAATGCCTCGGCGATGAGCCTGTTGACCGCGAGCTGCGCCGGCCCCAACGCATTCAAAGCACTCAGGTCGTCGTCGCTCAACTCGCCGTACGCGGCCCACACCATTACCTTCGCCGTCCGCAGCTGCTCGGCGCGATCCAGCCATTTCCGTACCGAAATATCTTGCTCGGCCGTGCGAAGCTGATCCACCGCACGAAGCAGCCACTCGGCGCTCAACGGCAACACGTCCCGCTGTTCGGCCGCTCCACCCCGGGAATCCTCTTGCCCGGACACCACAGGCTCAGCAGACACCAAGGTCGCGAAGACCCTCATCACATGGACAGCAGTTGATGGAGCGGACCTCGTTTGGGGCACAGGCCCCCAGGAGTCGGCGGCGCGGAACGCCTCGGTCTTCGCCAGCATCAGCAAAGCCAACGGGTTGCCCGCCAGCACATGAGCAGTGATGACCTCGACCGCGTCCTGCTTCGCCGACGGCAGCTTTTTCAAGGTCTTCGATGTCTCAGTATCCGGCGTTCCGTCCGACCAGAAGGCCTTCGCCGCGGTTTGGCCACGTTTCAGCCACTCAGCGTTCAACTCCCGACCGCTCTCGGTCAGCTGGTGAGCCGCGTCCAGCACATCCCAGCGATCGCTGTCAGTCTCACGAACAAGAAGATTCGCCGCATCCTCCAGCCCGGCGACCGTGATGGCCGGCAGCGCATCCCAAGCAAGAACACGCTCCTGCCCACTCTGATCACCCGGCTCGTTCGCCGCCCGCTGATACCTGTCCCGCACGACATGCGTCAACACGGGCATCAACCCACGAAGAGGAACCCGTGACGAGCTCTCATGCACCAGCCCAGCCAGCTCGGGCGTCCTCCTGAACAACGCCAGAGCCGGCTGCGAGCCCGCGTTCGCTCGCTTGGCGAGCTCCACAAGATTGCCCCAGTCCCCGGGGTACTCCTCGCGGAAAGCCGCCGCCGCCGGGCTGATGTACCCGAAATGCTCCCCGCGGATCAGACGGTTCGCGATACCCAGCCTGTTGCCATACGCCCCCTGCTCGGCCGGGCGGAGCTGCTCCAGCCATGCGTCCTCGCCAGAGCGGACCCGGGTCAGCTGCGCCTCCAACGCCGCACCCGTCCACCCGGGCATCACGGGCATCGCGGTGGCAACCTGCCCAGGGTCGATCCGGCGCCCCCCAGCATCGAGCCCGTACACCCAATACCCGGAACCGGGATCACCGAGCGCATCCGGAAGCACACCACTCAGCGCCTCCCATCCACGCACATGCACCGCCTGGCCCCGCCCACCAGTCGGGCGCCGCACCACCAGAAACTCGGTCGTGGACGGCTCCTCCGCACTCCGCGCGAGTTCCGTCAGCCGATCCCTGACATCACCGACCATGCCCAACGACGCCAGTTCCGGAACGCGATGCGACCTCAGCCGCAAACGGTCCAACGCGCCAGAGAACGACTCCCACGCCTCAACTCCACCCGCCAGCTCCCCCCACTGCCGAACCTGCCGCACATTGTCCGCGATTTCCTGCACCAACTGCTCCGCAGAACCCCAGCCCAGATTACGAAGCTGAGGTGTCGCGTAGAGCACCTCAAGCGCGAACGGCCGACCGGCCAGTGCATAGGCGACGATCCTGCCGACAGCACCCCGAGCCACCTCATGCAGACCAGCCAGGCGATGCGCCCCCGTCAGCCCGCCAAGGACGTCAGCCACCTCGGCCTGCGCCTGCTGCAGACGCACGACATGCCCGTGATCGGTCCCCCGCCGCCGCTGCCCCTCAAGGAACGCCGACTCGGCCGCATCAAGACGATCCGCCACCGTTCGCAAACCCTCCGGCGTGAACCTCACCGGCCAGGCCGGCACCCGCGCGGCCACAACACCCAACAGATCCACGACGGAATTCAGATCAACACCGGCGAACTCCGGCAAATACATCGCCGCCGGCGTTTCAGCCAGCACATGCGCAACAATCCTGAACGCAGCATCCCGATACGCCGGCCCAGCCTCAGCCAGCCAATCCCGGCCAGCGAAAACCTGCCGCACCTCACCCAACGCCGAACCCCACCGCAGCGCAGACACCGCCGACAACGACAAGTCACGGGCCCGAGCCGCATCCAGCGCATCCGCCGCATCCAGCAACCCCTGCGGCGTCCACTCCACCCGAACAGCCGTGGTGCCCCCTAGCGAGGACGGCTCTTCGACCGACTCGGACTGGCGGTGCAGCAACGCAGAACCACCAAACCCACCACCCAGCAACCCGTCACCACCGTCGCTATCGCCTTCAAGGGTGCCCGGATTACCGTCGTCGGCGGCAGTGAACTCGGCTTCCTGGCCCTGAACGAAAACCGTCATCTCTTGGCCGGCCAGACCCCACTGGCTCACGACCTCGTCGACCACGGCGGCGGTGTCCCCGCGCAGTGCCTCCGAAACCAATGTGTCGTCTACCGGCGGTAACACGGACGCGCCGCCCAGCGGCTGTTCCTGCTCCTGCACCTGCGTCTGTGACGATCCCGCTTCTGGCGCCTGTGACGGTCCCCCCGCGGCCGACTGCTCAGCCCTCAAACCAGCCAGGATCTTGTTGAACACCACCTCAGCGGCCTCGCCCCAACCAGCCCGAAGCCACACCACCCGCGCCACACCCTCAAAAACCTCCCCAAACTCACCCTCCACAGCCCGAGAAGCGTCCAACCCACTCGGCGGACCCAACTCGCCCCAAATCCCACTCCACGCCTCACCACTGCCCGGCGGCTCCAGCACCGACGCCGCCGACAGCAGCCGCGCCCTGTCCCACACACCCTCCACCCACGAA
>NZ_SMKW01000112.1 GCF_004348985.1 Saccharopolyspora elongata
GGTTCCAACGCTGCTTACCGCGCCACTTAACCCGGAACGTGCCGTGGTCGCGGCACGCCCGGTCCAGGTCCTTCAACGCCTGCTGGAGAATGTGCGACGGCGCGGTCTGCAACCAGTCGTGCTCGGTACGTCAGGATCGGACTTGACGTGCTAACCCCACGAATAAATCCGGGGGTCTGCGCACTACGTCTACCTGATCAATCCCGATCCTGCGCAGGCCCGCGAACCGATCCACCGTGGCATCGATATCAGCTCGGCCCGGGTAATGATCGAGACCACCGTGCGCCCGGCGATCCGCATCAGCTGCCGAACCGTGCACAGATCCCGGGCTAAGTAGACCGCAGGCCGTTCATGCCCGAGCTGACCTCCGCCGCCCACGCCGACAGGCGGGCAACCTGACGCTCCAGATCGTCCTTCTGGTCGCGAAAGGAAACCCGCGCATACAAACCCAGTCCACCAACCAATTCCGGGACGGCATTGGTCTCGATGTTGGGCATCCCGATGACCAGAGATTTCGGCCCGGACAAGCCGCCGTGGATATTCACCAGCCTTTTCTGCCGGCATCCAGCGGGGCACGAACGGCCTGCCCGGCCAGAATTTGACATGGTCGGACGAATTCCGCGCACTGCAACACAGCTGCACGCGGTGGCGGTCCGATGACCCGCGAACCCTGGCTTCCAGCCTGGTGCGGTCAGTCGTGCAGCAGGGTGTTGATCTCGTCGCGGATCGTTGCTGGAATGTAAGAGCTCGGCAGTGAGTTGACCGGTGCAGGCGCCGAGCTCGAGTATATGTTTCGATGTTTCACTCGGCGCTTGCGCGACTCCAGTGACAGAAATCAGGAGACAGCCGTCCCCTCCGCGGTCCTCGCCAGATAGCCCACCGCGACGGCGAGCTCGAGTGCTTGGTCGCGGTTCAGGCGCGGGTCGCACGCCGTCTCGTAACACCGGCTGAGACTTTCCATGGTCACCGCGGGGTTCCCACCTACGCACTCGGTGACAGCCTCACCGGTGAGCTCCAAGTGCAGGCCGCCCGGATGGGTGCCGAGCGCACGGTGCACTTCGAAGAAGCCCACGATCTCGTCGAGTACGTCGTCGAAGCGACGGGTCTTGTAGCCGTTCGGCGAGGAGAAAGTGTTTCCATGCATGGGATCGCACACCCACGCCACCGAGCCCGCACTCGCCGTGACCTTCTCCACGAGCGGCGGCAGCACATCGCGGATCTTCCCTGCTCCCATTCGAGTGATCAGGGTGAGTCGGCCCGGTTGGCGGTCCGGGTCCAGTCTGTCGATCAACGTCAATACGTCGGCCGGGTCGGCGGTCGGGCCAAGCTTCACGCCGATGGGATTGCAAATCCCAGCGGCGAACTCCACGTGCGCACCGTCGAGTTTCCTGGTCCGCTCCCCGATCCAAAGCATGTGGCCCGATGTGCCGAACCGCCGATCCGTCAGGGCGTCGGTGCGACTGAGGCCTACTTCGTATGGAAGCAGCAGCGCCTCGTGGCTGGTGAAGAACTCCTCGCGGACCAGCGTGACGTTGCCGGTCAGCTCCCGAAGCCGCACCAGGGTGTCAGCAGCTGTCCGGTATGCCCGTAGGAGTCTCCTCGGGTCCGGTGTCCGGGCCTCGGCTGTGAAGTCCGTCCCGTTCACGGCGTCACCCCGGTAACTCGGCAGCACCGTCCCGTCCTTGGTTTCCGTTGCCGAGGACCGGGGTTTTCCGTACTGCCCCGCGATGCGGCCAACGGTCACCACGGGCAAATTCATATTGGCCGCGAGGATCTCCGCCATCTGGTGGAGTATGCGCACCTTCCGCTCGATGGTCTCCGGAGTGGCACCCGCGAAGGTCTCCGCGCAATCCCCTCCTTGGAGGAGGAATGCCTCGCCAGCGGCCACCGACGCGAGTCTCGCCAATAGTCGATCACACTCTCGGGGCGAGACGAGTTGCGGCTGCGCGGCGAGTTCACCCACCACGTCCCGCAGTGCACACGGATCCGGCCAATCTGGTTGTTGTGCTGCAGCCGGATCGAGCAGGGCGGGCGGATCGAGCAGGGCATGCGATCTGTTCATTTCAACCTTCAGCCACAGTAGAGGTGCGTGTCAGCCCCGGCAGATCTGCAACAGTGCGGCAGCGAGCGCACTACCGGCGTCGCCGAACGGGACGTGGTAGTTGTTGGTGATATCGGCCTCCCGGACGGGTTCGACCCGCGGCCCGCCCACGTCGGTGGGAGTGCGCTGCACCTGCCGGGATATTTCCTTGCGAGTACGGATCAAATCGATGATGCTCTGGTCGATGTCGTCAATGCGCCGACGAAGCTGTAACACGTCAAAACCGCCGTCAACGGTCTCCCCTGGCATGGAGATGAGAGACCTGGTCATTCCTCCTCCGTGGACTCATAGGAGCTTGAGCGGCTGTTCTACCCGGTCGGCGACATGGCGGAGAAAGCCTGATGCGACCTCGCCATCGCAGACTCGGTGGTCGAACGTCAACGAGAGCTGCACGACCTTGCGCACCGCCAATTCGCCTTCGTGCACCCAAGGCTTGGCCACGATGCGGCCGACGCCGAGCATCGCGGCCTCCGGGTGGTTGATGATCGGCGTGGAGCCATCGACTCCATAGCCGCCGTAGTTGTTCAACGTGATGGTTCCACCGGTAAGCTCAGAAAGAGCGAGTGTCCCGGCACGGGCGGCCTGGGTGAGCCGCGCGATCTCGACGGACAAATCGGCAGTGGTCATCTTGTGGGCGTCGTGCACCACGGGCACGAACAAGCCCTTCTCGGTTTGGGCCGCAAAACCCAGATTGACAGCTGAAAAGCGGACAATCTCTTGACGTTCGACGTCCACCGTGGAATTCAGCTCAGGATACTGGCACGCGGCAGCGACGCAAATGCGTGCCAGGAACGCGAGCAGGCTGATTCGGTTCGCCTCAGCGCCTGCGTTGAGTACGTCCCGTGCCGCGAGCAGCTCGGTGGCGTCGACATCCACCCAACACGTGACGTCCGGAATTTCGCGTCGACTGCGGGAGAGCTTGTCGGCAACCGCCTTGCGCATGCCACGAATCGGAACCCGCTCACCTCCTCGCCGGTCGGCGGAATCCACCTGGGAGGCTGCGGTGATGGCCCGTTTGACGTCGGCGCGCGTGATCACACCGTCGGTGCCGGTGCCTTGGACCGCGCGCAGATCAAGCCCGTTGTCCCTCGCGAGGCGGCGCACCAGTGGCGAAACGACGGCGACCGGCGTGGTCACCAGCGCCGACGAGCCGGAATCCCGGCTGGGGGCAGGCTGAGCACAAAGACTTGTGGTCCTCGGGACGGGAACCGCCCCCGCCCGAACCCGACCGCGCCGGCGAACGGGTGCGCTGCTGACGCCGGAGCCGACAAGCACCTTGGCCGAATCGTCGGAGCACTCGAGTTCGGTCGCGGCGACCGCAACGGTCACCAGGACGCTGCCCACGGGGAGGACGTCACCCACGTCTCCGACACGACTGTCGACCGTTCCTTGATACGGGCACGGCAGCTCGACCGTGGCTTTCGCCGTCTCCACCTCGACCACCGGCTGGTCCGCGCGCACGCGATCGCCGACATCCACCAGCCAGCGAACGATTTCCGCCTCAGTGAGGCCCTCCCCGATGTCGGGGAGCAGGAATTCAAAGACCTGCGACATGCACCTCTCCCCCTCGGATATCCGTCTCCCACTGGAGGCGGGCCACTGCATCGAGAATCCGGTCCACCGACGGAAGGTGACGGCCCTCCAGCATCGGCGGCGGGTACGGGATGTCCAACCCTGCGACACGGAGGATGGGCGCCTCCAGGTGGTGGAAACAGCGTTCGGTGATCCGCGCCGCAATCTCCGCACCCGCACCCGCGAAGCCCGCCGACTCGTGCACCACGACCGCGCGTCCCGTTCGCCGCACCGCGGCGCAAACCGTCTCGTCGTCGAAGGGCACCAAGGATCGCAAGTCGACGACTTCGAGCTGCCATCCCTCCTCAACTGCCGCCTCGGCCGCCGCCATGCACAAGGGCAGGCTCGGGCCGTAGGTGATCAGCGTCGCCGAAGTCCCACGGCGACGCACTGCCGCGACACCGGCGGGATCCACCTGTTCGGAAGAATCCGACGACCATTGGTCTTTCGACCAGTACAGCCGCTTGGGTTCCAAGAAGACCACCGGATCATCAGAGGCTATCGACTGCCGTAGAAGACCGTAGGCGTCGGCGTGGGTAGCCGGGCAGACCAAGTGCAACCCGGGTGTGTGCATGTAGTAAGCCTCGGAGGAATCGCTGTGGTGCTCAACCGCGCCGATCCCGCCCCCGTAGGGAATGCGGATGGTCAGCGGCAGCGTCATGCGGCCCTGCGTCCGGTTCCGCATGCGCGCAACGTGGCTGACCAGTTGCTCGAAAGCCGGGTAGGCGAAGGAGTCGAACTGCATTTCAACGACCGGGCGCAGCCCGTTCATCGCCATGCCCACTGCCGTTCCCAAGATGCCCGCCTCCGCGAGGGGCGTGTCCGCACACCGGTCACTGCCGAATTCGGCGGCCAATCCGTCAGTGATCCGGAAAACCCCGCCGAGAGCGCCCACATCCTCGCCCATGATGTGGACTGTAGGGTCGTCGCGCAGAGCGTCTCGCAGGGCGGCGTTGAGCGCTTGAGCCATCGTCGTCGAACGCTGCCCCGGACTCGCTCCGGCCGGCGCCGAGAATGTGACAGTGGTCGCGCCGTTCGTCATTGCTGTTCGTTCCCTTCGGCCTGCGCCTCGGCGCGCAGCTCGGCGCGCAACATCGCTTCCTGCTCACGCAGTTGCGGTGTTTTCTCTGCGTAGACGTGAGAGAACAGCGTCATGGGGTCCGGGCTCGGCGCGTGGTTGTAGCGCTTCCGCAGGTTCGCTGCGAATTCTTCAGCCGACCGGGCTGCCTGCTCGACGGCGTCATCGTCGAGCACCCCCATTCCGCGCAAGGACCGCTCCAGGACGAGAACTGGATCACGCCGCCGCCACTGCTCGACCTCCGAAAGGTCGCGATAACGGCTGTCGTCATCAGAGTTCGTGTGCGGATCGAGACGGTAGGTGACCGCCTCCACGAGGGTGGGGCCTCCGCCGTCTCGAGCCCGCGACACCGCCTCATCGAGGACCTGGTGAACGGCCAGCACGTCGTTGCCGTCGACCAGACGTCCCGGCACACCGAAGCCGACCGCCTTGTCGGCGAGTGACAGCGCGGCGGTTTGCTTGGCCAGCGGAACCGAGATGGCGAATCCGTTGTTCTGAACGAGGAAGACTACCGGAGCCTTCCACACGGCAGCGAAGTTCACCGCCTCGTGGAAGTCGCCCTCGCTCGTACCGCCATCACCCACCATGGCGAGAACGACTGTGTCTTCACCCTTCAGCCGCGCAGCGCGGGCGAAGCCGACAGCGTGCGGGAGTTGCGTGGCGAGCGGGGTGCTCAACGGCGCGACCCGGTGCTCGTACGGGTCGTAGCCGTGGTGCCAGTCGCCGCGCATCACCGTCAACGCCTCAACCGGGTCCACACCGCGCACGATGGCGGCAAGCGTGTCCCGGTAGGTGGGAAAAAGCCAATCCTGTGTCGACAACACCGCGGCGGCCGCAACTTCACATGCTTCTTGTCCGGTGGTCGCCGGGTAGACGGCGAGTCTGCCCTGCTTGGCTAGCGCGGTCGCCTGCAGGTTGTAGCGACGGCCGGTGAAAACCTCCTGGAACAAGGCGCGGAGCAAGTCGACGTCGTACTCGGCGGCTGCGGGGGTTCCCAGGACACGCAACGGTTCGCGTTCCGGCAGCAGCGAACGGGGATCGCTGCGCGGCACGTCCAACGGCTCACGCACTGCGCCTGGCGGGCAGCTGTCGTGGGTGAGGAGCGTCACGACATGCTCCCGACGTTTTCGGTGTCCTCCAGCGGAAGCCTTGGCCGCACGAGGGGGGCCGCCGGATCGCTCGGCCGGTTCTTTCCCAAGGATTCGTGTGCCGCCACGAACTCGTTGCTGCACTGCGCGGCTGCGCAACCGATCTCCCCGCCGAGCATCACCGCAGCCATGATCTCCGCTAGTTTCCGGGCCTTCCCGGCGCCGTAGCAGCCCACCATGGACAACGTTGCCCGGAAGGCGGGCAGCCCGGTTCCGCCACCGACGCTTCCCACAATGAGAGTGGGCAGGGTGATTGACACCTCCAGGTCACCAGAACGTAAGAACTGGCAGTCCACCACGCCTTGCGAGCATTCGCCGAGATAAGCCATGTCCTGCCCGAACGCCTGGAACAACGCGGCCATGCCGTTGACGGCATGGATGTTCAGCGACGGGCTCCCGTGTAGGGCCAGGACGTTCTTGTAATTCCGGATGTAGCTCGCCAGCTGATCCAGCCCGACTCGGGTCATTCGGCGCACCACGTCCTCCTTCAGGACGGTGCGAGCGATGACCTTCTTCCCTTTTTGACGCGCGGGGATGTTCTTCTTGTCCTCCGGATACGGCACGAATTCTTCGCGCACGAGGCCGCTGTTCCGCTTGACGTAGTCGGACACCAGGCTGACGGCCTTGCTGCCCATGTTGCTCCCCATCGCGTCACCGGTGGTGAACTGGAGCGACAAGATCACGGAGGTTCCCGCGCAGTCGTACGAGACAGCGGTGACGTTCAGGTGACCACTGCTGCGATTCGCTATGTCCCGAATAGCCTCTTCATGGTCGCGGCACCACTCTATCAGTCGCGCCGACTCGTCGAGGGAATTCGTGGTCAACTGGGTGGCGCGCAAGAAGTAGTCTTCATACACCATGGTCTCGCAGCCGCCCGACAGATTCATCACCTTCGCGCCGCGGGAGTAGGACGCGAGCAAGGTCCCCTCGAGAGTGGCCATGGGGACGGCGAAAGTCCCCCGCGCCTCGCCACCTCGGATGTCCACCGGACCGCACAGCCCGAGCGGAATGGGGACCGCGCCCACGAAGTTCTCGATATTGCCCTGGACCTCCGATTCCGCGAGATCGGACCTCAGCGGCTCGTAGGACTCCTCGGTCCCGTCGAGCAACAACTTGATCAAAGCGATGCGCTCGTCCAAGCTGTGCCGGGAGACAACTGTGTTCGACAAGTAGATCCCCTCTCGTCGTGCTATGTTTAAATAAAATTAACCGGGTCACGACGCAGTAGACCCGAGAGCTCAACTCGCGACAGCTCGTCGGCCCAAGTCAACTCTAGGCGCTGTTCTCCCAGCGGTGGCACTTCAAGGGCTTTTCGAAGTGAAGCCTTGCGACTCGACTTCGGCGACAGCTGGAAGAGTACAGCCGAGCATTTCGCGTGCACAAGAGCGGCGTTACGCAGGACTTGTACCGAATCAAACATTCACCCGATCGGACTAGCCGGTAATCGAACCTCAATCTCTTTCAGGAGGTCCGCGATCACAGTGCCGTCGAGAAAGTCAAACACCCTGCGAATATTTGCACGCTTTACCCGGGCAGACTTGCCCATTTGCACAAGCGGTTCAATTGCGCGCCATCCGCCGTACACCGTTCCCGGCATACGTTTCGAGAATGCAAATCTCTGCAGAATTCGTGCCCGATGGATCGTCATCCCCGGGTACTTTCGGGCAAAAGGTCAGGCCCGGGAACAACGATGGGTGACGCCCGGGATCGTTGGCGCGGCCACGTTGCGCCGGCCGCTGGTCGGCATGCGTGACCAACGAGCGGATACAGCGGCGACGCTGACCCGCCGTCAACGTGATCTTGGGCGCCTTCAGCCATTGGTTCTCACCGCCGAGAGCGACGGCCCCGAGACCACAAGCGGCGAGTGATGTCGCGCAGCTCGAGCATCCCGGGTCGTGGCATGAGTTCCGCACGGCCCAGATGCGCGGGGGTCCTCGTCGATGACCTTCCGCCTCGCGACCACAACCCCGTCCGATGAGGAGGACATGTGCCAAAATTCCCCGCGCTCGCCACCGCCGTGGCGGCTTCTGTTGGAATCGCAACAGCATTGTGGGCGACGCCCAGTAGCGCCGCTCCTACGAACCCGGTGACCGTCGCACCGCCGACGTTGTCGGACAGCTGGTACGGGTCGGCGCCGTATGTGACGCCGCTCTACGGCAACCCACCGGATCTGCCGAAGGTGATGGCGGAGACAGGCCAGAAGACCTTCCAGCTGACGTTCATCCAGGCTCCCAGGGGCGGTGGAGACTGTACGCCCACCTGGGATGGCGCGGTCCCGGTGTCCGCGGATACCGCCGTCGCTCGAATCATCGACGGCGTGCGCTTGGCCGGCGGTGACGTCTCCGTTTCGATCGGCGGCTACGGCGGCACGAACTTGGGCCAAACCTGCGGCAGCGCGGAAGATACGGCGAACGCCTACCAGCAAGTGATCGACAAGTACGCACTCCGAGCAATCGATTTCAACCTCGAGGAGCCGGAGTATTCGGACCCCGTAGCAATCACCAAGGAACTGCGAGCGGCACAGATTCTGCAGCAGAACAATCCCGTCCTGTACGTATCGGTTACCACCGTTGCCGCACCCAGCGGAACGACGCCGCAGGGACAGAACCTTCTGAACACGGCCAAGGCCCTGAACTTCACACCGAACAACTACTCGATCATGCCGTTCAACGGCTTCCAGAACGTCGGCGATCAAATCGCCGTGCTCAAGAAGTTCCACGGCGTCCTGATGAGCACATTCGGCTGGGACAGCGCGACCGCGTACGCCCACGAGGGCGCGTCGCTGATGAATGGGCGCTCGGACTTCGGCGAGTACTACACTCAAGCCGATTTTCAGACGCTGCTGGACTACTCGATCAGCCACGGCCTGTCCCGCTACACGTTCTGGTCGCTCAACCGCGACCGTCAATGCACACCGCCCGACAACGGACAGACATCTGGCACCTGCAGCAGTGTGCCGCAGCACCGCTGGGACTTCACCAGGCTGACCGCGCAGTTCGCCCAACGGACAACGGCGATGAAGGTCGGCGTCGAGATTTCCCCGCCGGCCCCTGACGCTCACCCGGTCCTGAGCGACCACGGCGTGGGCCGCTGACTGCGCCCTGAGCAAACCCGCCTACCACGCCCTGGTGGTCACCCGCAGTCCCACGAGGGCTAGTCGTTAGAAAGCGGCAGGTGCCGACTGGATCATTCCTGCCACCCCGGCCTTGTCTCACGCATGCGAAACGCGGAAACCCCGGCTGCTGTCCGGACAGCACACGTGGTGTCCGGTAGGCCGACCGTGCGGAAGGCGGAACCCGTCACGGTGGACGGGATCGAGTTAGAGGCTCCGCAGTAGGAGCGTTTGCTGGCCTTGGCGGCGGGTTGAAGACAGGGCGGGCATGGTCGTGGGGATCATGAAGTTGCTGACGCTTCGTGATCACAAGGAACGACCATGCCCATGCTGCCCATCCTCTCTCATCGAGCCGATCTGGGGCCAAATCGCCGCGCTGCTGCCCGCGAGACTGCCACTGGACATCGTTGCCGCCGGCACCAACCACCACGACTCGCCGCTGCTGGCACCCACACTGCAACAGACCCGCCGACAGATCGCCGAGCTGCCCGCTGGTGGCCTGCCCACAAGCACCCAGGTGCACCTCGACAGCGGCAAGACCCGAGACCTGCTGGAACCCGCAGCCGCGGCCTGAGATCAGGCGAGCCACGGCGGTAGCCGGAGACCAACCTCCGGAATTTTTGCCCTTTCGTTCCCTACTGTCTGCCCCTCCGGCTCACCCCATCCGATCTTGCGTTGACCGGCACCTGGCGGCTACCTAGAGTCGCCTTCAGGCATCTATCCGTAACCACATCTTCGGTTCTTAACCGGAACATCCTATTCAGCTCTTACCTGACTTATCGAGGCCCGCGTGGACAACGGCGACAAGCCCATTGATTTGACCTGCTCCATGACCGGAATTCTCGGTGGGCTAAATTCAACACGTACCGCTCGCTGGCCGCTTCAGGAATGTGAAGCGGCCGTAGCCGTGTACCGAGATCTCGAGGAGTGGACGCGCGCCCGTCCGGACATCAAGCTTTCGCGGAGCAGTGCGGCTCTCCCCTGGTCATCTTTGCTTGCCGCCTACACCTTTGCGGGCGCCTACAATCAGACGGTACGCGAGTTTGCCGCCCAATGCCTTACCCTATTCGTGTATGACGACATCGTAGATGACGAGTACGGAATTTTTGACGAAACAGCCTTGCAAGATCTGACGGCGGCTTGCTTGGATGCCTCCAAGAGTGCCACAATCCCCGAAGCCAGAACCTCAACCTCGTCCAATATCATCCCGGGCCAGCGAGGATCCGCGGTGAGAGAGGCGGGCCCCCTGGATAACGTTCTCGCTTCGGCGCGTGCGAGCGGACAACTTTCCCCTGTCGAGCAGACCATCTCCTGCTTCGCGGATTGCATGGGTGGAGCCGTGCGTCGCGCGCAATCAGCGGAGTGTGTAGAAATCTTTCTTGATGTTCTGTCGAAGACACTGCGAAGCCATCTGGTAAGTCGCGACTCGCGAGCAAACGACGAATCGGCTCCAACGCTCGACCAACATCTCGCGAACGGTAGCTATGACGCAGGCGCGCCAATACTGCTACTCAGTGCAATGATGACAAATATGCCGCACGATATTGACCGGATCGAAGTCGACCGCTATCGATCTTGCTGCCTGGATCTCGGCTGGTGTGTCCGCGTGAGCAACGATATCGCCAGTCTTGACGACGATATGCATTCCGGGCAGGTCAACGCCGTCGCCCTCATGGTGAAGGAAAAACACGTAGGCGAGTTGCAGGCGATTCAAGACTTGCTGTCCGGGGTGCGCGGCAAGATAGCGCACATGCATCGAGTCGCCGACGATCCCAGTCATCCACTCAGTCAGCATTACCGATGGCTCGCTCGTTGTGCGGACTTTCACGTCGATTGGTATATGACCAGGGCATCCTACTCGTTCACCATCGAAGACTGGGTGACGTTTGGGAAGGTAGACGACCATTTCGGCAAAGCCGTGCGGGCTGCGATCAGACAGGGAAATGGTTATGACGAACGCATTCACACAGCCTGAAACCACTTCTTTCGACTTTTCCGAGGAGTGCTTATCCGCGCTTGCCTCCTGGAGTGAACAAGTTAAGCAGGTAACCCTCGCGACGGGTGAAAAGGTTTGGCTTGCCAAGGGGTACGAAGAGGTGCGGTTGATTCTTTCGGACGCCCGGTTCGGTGCCGGCGATGAGCCGATGCATCGAGCTTCTTGGTCTGAAGAGGAGCGTAAGATCGGTCGGCTGCTGCATAATGACCCACCCCAACACGGATGGTACCGCCAGCCGCTGAACAAGGCATTCTCTGCTCGCCGGATCCAGCAACTGGAGCCGCGGATTCGCGAAATTGCCCGCGAGCAACTCGACGTGCTCTCGAGAAGCCAGAACCGATCAGCCGATCTGATCGAAACCTTCGCCCTGCCGGTACCAGAGCGTGTTATTCATGAAATACTTGGCATTCTCCCCGTTTTTCGCTCTGAATTCAGAGAAATAATCGAAGGTCTCTTGCGTCGCGGTCAGACGTCGGAGGAAAGCCGGGTATTCGTGGACCAAGCCCTCGATTGTATGTGCCGGGTGATCGAGGAGATTCGGCGCGCACCCACTGGTGGCCTCCTTGACGAGCTTATCGCTACCGGGCAATTCGCCGATGTCGTGCTCGCCGACTTGGCCGTGACGTTGCTGATGGGCGGATATTTGACCATAACCGGGATGGTCACCGAAAGCGTAGCCGTGCTTAGTCAGAACCCGGAGGCCCGCCGCAACCTTCTTGTGGGCGCGCCGCAGAGCTCAGAAACAGTCGAAGAACTACTGCGCTACATCACTGTTATTCAGTACGGCGTAGACCGGGTTGCCCGCGAGCACATCAGACTTGGCGGTCAGGAGATCAAGGAAGGGGACCGCGTCGTAGCATTTCTCCCTGCCGCCAACAGAGATCCGGCTCTTTGTCCCCATCCTGAAGCGATGGACGCAACCCGACGCCGAGTTCGGCATGCATCCTTCGGCTTCGGCCCGCACCAGTGCCTAGGGCAGCAGCTGGCGCGAGTCGAACTTGAAGTGATGCTGACAGAACTGTTCGGACGTTTCCCTCACCTGCGGCCAGTGCGCGCCTGCGAAGCGCTGCCGCGCCGTATCGAAACGGTAATCGGCGGGTTCGATCGGTTCCCCGTCACCTGGTAATCTGATCACTAGGGACCAATAACAGTGACCTCCATTACGCATCGATTTGTTCAAGCGGGTGACGTCCGCCTGCATATCGCCGAAGCCGGCACTGGGCCGCTGGTGCTGCTCTTACACGGCTTTCCCGAGGTGTGGCATTCGTGGCGCCATCAAATTGCCACACTCGCCGAGGCCGGGTTTCGGGCGGTAGCGGTGGATCAGCGCGGGTACGGCCAGAGCGACCATCCGGTTTCCGTGGAAAAGTACTCCATTATGCATTTGGTTGGCGACGTCATCCAACTGCTGCACGCTCTCGATGAGAAAGAAGCGGTGGTCGTCGGTCACGATTGGGGCGCGGAAGTAGCGTGGAACACAGCGCTCATGCGGCCAGACTTGGTACGTGGGGTGGTCGGCCTAAGCCTGCCGTACCGACCCCGTGGCTCGCAGTCGCAACTCGCTGAAATGGTCGAAGCTTTCGGCGACGGTGTTTACACCAATTACTTTCAACGCCCGGGCCCGGCAGACGCGGACCTCGGTGCGGACCCGCACAAGACCTTCCGGCTGATGCTTCGCGGTTCACGGTCCCAGTCCAAGGCTCATGCCAGGCCACCCGCACCCATCGTCCCTGCTGGTTGCACATATCTCGACATCTATCCAGAACCTGAGAAACTTCCTACCTGGCTCACCGAAACCGATATTGAGACCTATGCCGCCGAATTCTCGGCAGGCTTCAGCGGTGCTCTCAATTGGTATCGCAATATGGATCGCAACTGGGAACTCACCGCCTTCCTGCAGAACAGTGTGATTCGTTGTCCCGCATTGTATCTGGTGGGCGAACAGGACCGGTGTTTGAACTTCCCAGGTGTGCGGGACGCAATCGAGCGCATGGATGAGCTCGTGGCGGGCCGAAGTGAAGCCTTGGTCCTGCCTGACGTCGGGCATTGGACGCAGCAGGAAGCCCCAGCGCAAGTCAGCGCCGCGATAATCGAGTTCGCTCGTTCGGTAGCTGCGGTCGCATCCTCGCGCTGAGGGGCCTTGCGCGGTGGTCATATCGTCGCCGGGTTCTTTCCGTTTGGAGGCAACGAGGTCAGCAAAGCCGCTATACAGCGCCTGTCGAGTGGCCGCAGCTTCTTCCGAACTGGACGCGGTGGCGACGACATCGTCGATGGACTGGCGCAGGGCGGTACGCGCGGCGCGTCGGGAACACCAAAAAGTTGGCAGATAACCTCCGCCGGCAACGGATAGGCGAACCTCTTGCGGAGGTCCACCGGCTCTCCACGCGGTGTCATGGCCAGTCCGTCGAGCAGGTCGTCGGTGATCTGCTCGACAGCCGGTCGGAGTTTCTCAACGCGGGACGGGGTGAACGCCTTGGACAGCAGCGAACGCAACCGTCGGTGCTCACTGCCGTAGGCGGTGAACATGCTAGGCACCGAGGCGTAGATATACAGCGGCCATTCCTCGGTGATCGCGCCGTTGGTGAAGGCAGGCCAGTGCTGCCGGGCGTCCTTGGAAACGCGTGGATCACTTAGCAGCGCTTAAGCAGATCGTGGCTGGTTACCGCCCACGCCACCACTCCACCAGGAAGTTCCACCAGCGCTGCGGGGCCTTGTCGTCGGATGCCGGCGGCCTCGGCGTAGACGTCGCGGCCGGTGGGGTCGATCTTGAACAGCCAGGACTGTTGCTTCATCGGCTTTCTCCAGAGGGTTCGTCGAGCTGAGCGGGGATTAAATAGGACGAAACGGCTATTTCGATCGTTGAGCGACCCTTAGATGAGACCCGCGCGGATGGCGTAGGCGACAGCGTGGGTACGGTTGCTGAGATCGAATCGTTCCATGAACTTGTAGAGGATGTTCTTGACGGTACGTTCGGAGAAGTGGAGTTTTTGCGCTATTTCTTCGAGGCCGAATCCTTCGGAGACGAGACGTAGGACATCGATGTCGCGGTGCGTGATACCGGAGGGTGTCATATCGAGCGGTGCGAGCACTTCGCGGTAGGTCCGTTGAAGCTGATCCACGAGTGCGCCCTGCATTGAAATGGGGAGAAAGCCACCACCGTCGCTGACTGCTCGAATAGCTTGGGCGAAGGCGCCGGCGGAGAAGTGGTGGCGCCATAGGACGGCGCGGACGCCCAACCTTACCGCCGTGGCTATGTCAGCGCGCCAACGGTTTTCCACTACGAGGATAACGGGTTTGACAGCGGCGGGATTGAGGCTTCGCAGCGATTCTATTGTAGATGCTTCGGCGATATCCATGGCGACGACCACAACGTCGGCGTTGTCGTTGGTGGTCTCAATGTGTTGGTGCTCGTCCAAGCACTGGGCTAGTCCGGCGCGAATCAGCGGGTCCGAGGCAGTAATAGACACGCCGATCTTCGTTGTTGTTCCGCCATCCATGGCAATGTCCCCGTAAACTAAGTGGATGCTTCGGCGGTTTCCGTGGCGACGACCACAACGTCGGCGTTGTCGTTGGTGGTCTCGATATGTTGGTGCTCGTCCAAGCATTGGGCTAGTCCGGCGCGAATCAGCGGGTAGCCACGCCGGTCTTCGTTGTTGTTCCGCCACCCATGGCAACGTCCCCGTTAGCTAAGGCGACGTCGTCGTGCGCTCCGAGCACGGCTCCGGTGTTGGTGAAATAGAACGTGAGGAACGTTGCACCAACGTTGCGCACGGAAGTCAGGGACACGGAACCGGGATGTCGCGGAGGCTTGCCCGCGGTCCGGCTCGCCGCCAAGCGGTTCGGACAGGTTGCGAAGGTATTGCAGGAACCCGAGACAGTCCCGAACCGGCCGTGGCCGGATCTGGGCCCGCAACGCCAACCCGTCGAGCGGCAGGACCTCGCTTGGCGCGGCGAGCGCGTTCACCGGCAGCCTCGAGCTCACCGAGCACGTTCTCCAGGCGCGCACCCGGGCCGGGCGCGTGAACGTCATCGGCGCGGACGAGCCCGGCGCGCTCGTCCTCAGCGGTCGATACGTAGGTGACCCATCGCATCAGACGAATCCTTCCAATCGCGCACTCCGTCCAAACATGGTCAACAGGTCGGCTGATCCTCGTTGATCACGTTCTGCGCGATCTGCTTTGCTGCGTTCAGAGTACTCACCGAGATCCAATGAGTCGATCGCCTCATCGACGCCGAGCCGGCCCTCGAAGCGTTTGCGCGCCTCACGCTCGACGAACGACAGACACCCGATCCCGGGGAAGTGTTCCAGCAGGTGGGAGAAGATGCTCTCGCCCTCCACCCGGGCCAGCGGGGCACCGATGCAATGGTGATGATCGGGCATGAACGCCACATGCCGGTTCGGGTGGCGCGCCGGATCGAACGCATCCCGGTCATCGAAGGCAGCGGGAACGGGTCCGGTCTTTCTCGCCCATCAATCGATACAGAAGAGCGTCCGTGGCCATGCCTACCTCTCCGTGAGCCCCTGGTTGCTGCGAGCAAGGGGACTTTAAGAGGACAGGTGGGTGGTTGTTGCGCCTAGAAACGCACGACAACCGCCCACACGCGCACGACTGCGCCGTCGGGACTGGTTGGCGGTTTACTTGATCGGGAAGACGTCCAGTGCGGCGGGTGCGTCTGACTCACGCACCAAAGCCACGACTGGAAGGGTTCGATGGCGCCCCGGTGACAGCTAACTGGCCATTCATGCCCGTCCAGTAGAACGGTTCGTCGCCGTTTTGCGCGCATCGTCACGCGGTGATGCGGACTTGGCCGATCGGTCCTCACCCCGCACCGCTGCTTGACCTGCACCCAGGCCGAGGTCGAGGCGTGCGCCCTCGGACTGCGGCGCAACCCGCGCCAACTTACGAGCTCGGCGCTGCGACTAAACGGTCTAGGCGCGCCGAGCCACCCGGCCTAGACTTCCCGATGTCCGTCCCTGCTGCAGCCGAGGTCGCGATGCCACCGACTTACCACGTGGATGCCGTCACCGTGGATACCACCACCGAGGACATGCCACGCGCCGACCAGCTCGAATACTGGGGCGAGGTAATCAGCTCATTCCATTGCACCCTCAGCTCCCGGGTCGTCCGGCCGAACGACTTCCAAGGCCGCACAACCTGCCAACGCACCCAGTCCTACGAACTCGTCAGCTGGGGCGCCTCCACCCCGCAATGGCTTCAGCGCACCAAGCGCCAAGTTCATGCCGACCCCGATGAGCGATACAGATTCGCCATCTCCACCCGCGGCTCGCTCGTGTTACGCCAGGCCGGCAACCAGCGCACGCTCACCGCCGGCACCGGCGCGCTGTTCACCATGAACACCCCGTTCAACGTCGGCGTCGGCCCCTGCCACAAGGGCATTGTCCTCACCATGCCCCAGCGCGAGATCGACCACCGCCTCGGCCGCGGCGCACTTCTCAACCCCGCAACCGACCTCGCCCACGGTCTCGGGCGACTCATCTACACCAGCCTCGCCACCCTCCAAACCGAACGCGACACCCTCACCGCCACCCAATTCGACCGAGCAAGCCAACACCTCACCGACCTGGTTTGCCTGTTCCTCCTCGGCGATACCCAACCGCCGACCAGCCACGCACGCGAGATCGAAACCCAAATACGCCAACACATTCGCGCCAACGCGTGGGACCCTGGACTCAACACGGAATCCATCGCACAAGCACTCGGCTGGTCAGCGCGACAAATCCAAGCCGTGCTCCAGCGAACCGGAACCACGCCCAGCGAACTCATTCGTCAAGAACGTCTCCACCACGCGCAGCTACAACTCGAAAACCCCGCCAACGTTCGCAAAACCATCACCCAAATCGCCTACGAATCCGGCTTCAACTCGGCCCACACCTTCACCAAGGCATTCCGCCAGCACTTCGGCCATACCCCAAAAGACCATCGCAACCGCTGAGATCCTGTCTCAAGTAGCCGACTTGGCGAGCTGCTTGTCACAGGTCAAGTCGGCACAGCGCTCGTATCGGATGGCCAGCGTCAGTCCACAGTGAGCTCGGCGGGGTCGTCGACCGGAACGGCGTTGCTCGCCGCGACTCCGGAAAAGAAGCGGGCGCTGTCCTTGACCGTGCGCTGCAGGGTGTCGAAGTCGACGTGAATCAGGCCGAACCGCTGCGAATAACCCAGCGCCCACTCGAAATTGTCCAGCAACGACCAGGCGAGGTAACCGCGCACGTCCGCGCCCTGCTCAATCGCCGCATGGACCGCGCGAAGGTGGTCGGCGAAGTAGCGGACCCGGTCGCGGTCTCGAATCCGACCATCGCTGTCGATCGTGTCGGCGAAGGCCGCGCCGTTCTCGGCGACCATGAGCGGAAGGCCAGGGCAGTGCCGGCGCAGCCACAGCAGCAGGTCCGTCAACGAACTCGGCGTCTGTTCCCAGCCGAACGAGGTAAGCGGCCCCCGGGGCGGCAGAACGTCGAAGCCCCGCAAGCCCGGCAGGCCGCTGTTACTTGGTGCTTCCAGGTCCGCCAACGGCGCCACCCGGACCGGCGCGTAGTAATTCACCCCGAGCCAGTCGAGCGGGGTAGTGATCGTCTCGAGATCGCCATCGCGTATAGCGGGTTCCAGCGCACCCAGGTGAGCGACGTCGGCGAGCACGTCCTCCGGGTAACCACGACCCAGCACCGGGTCGAGGAAGATCCTGTTCTGCATCCCGTCGAACTTGCGCGCGGCCTCGCGGTGGGCTTCGTCGTCCCCATCGGTCAGCGCCGGCGCGAAGTTCAGCACCAGTGAGAACCGCTGTCCGGGTCGTGCGGCTGCGCGCAGCGCCCGCATCCCCAACCCGTGCGCCAGCAGGTGGTGGTGTGCCGCGACGAGCGCGGTGCCCGGCTCTGCCACTCCGGGTGCGTGCACCCCGGTTCCGTAGCCGAGAAATGCCGAGCAGTAGGGCTCGTTGAGCGTCGTCCAATCCGGCACTCGATCGCCGAGGGCGCCGTGCACTGCCGCCGCGTAATCGGCGAACCGTGCGGCGGTGTCACGAACCCGCCAACCGCCCTCGTCTTCCAACGCCTGGGGCAGGTCCCAGTGGAACAGCGTGATCATCGGCGTGATGCCGTGATCGAGCAACTCGTCGACCAGCCGGTCGTAGAACGCCATCCCCTGCGGGTTCACCGTCCGCCCGTCCGGCATGACCCGCGACCAGGACACCGAGAACCGGTAGGTCGGCAGGCCGAGTTCCGCCATCAGCGCGACGTCCTCGGGATATCGATGGAAGTGGTCGCAAGCCACTTCACCCGTATCACCACCCAGAACCTTGCCTTCCGTGGCCGTGAAGGTGTCCCAAATGGACGGTCCGCGGCCGTCCTCCTTCGCTCCGCCTTCGATCTGGTAGGAGGCCGTGGCCGTCCCCCAGACGAAGTCCGACGGGAAGCCGAGCGCCTTCTTGTTGGTCATATCCCACCTCATCCGTTGACCGAAACTCGCGTGAGTCCGTTGACGATCTGTCTTGCCAGCAGGAGAAAAACGATGATCACGGGCAGCACGCCGAGCGTCGCACCGGTCAGCATCAATGAGTAGTCCAAGAAGTAACCGCTCGCCAACCTCGACAAGGCTACCTGAACGGTCAGGCTCTCGTTCGGGTCGAGCACGATCAGCGGCCAGAAGAAATCGTTCCACGCGGCCATGAACGTCACCATGCCGAGCACTGCCGCCTGCGGACGAATCGCCGGGATCGCCACATGCCGAAACGTCCCCCACAGCGAGCAACCATCCACTCTGGCCGCGTCGACCAGTTCCGGGGCAACCGCCTCCTCGCACGCCTGGCGCATCCAGAAGACGCTGAACGCGTTGACCAGTGCGGGCACGATCACCGCCTCCAGCCTGCCGTACCACCCGAGGTCGCCGACGACCATGTACAGCGGGACCACCCCGAGCTGGGCCGGCACCATCACGGTTCCGATCACCACCAGGAACAGAGTGTTTCTCCCGGCAAAGCGCAGTCGGGCGAAAGCGAACCCGGCAAAGCTGGACAGCACCACGGTCGACACCATGACCGTCCCCGACACGATCAACGAGTTCTGGATCGCGAGCCAGAAGTCCACGGTGTCGAAGACGCGTTGCACGTTTTCCAGGAGGTAGCCGCCGGGGACCAGAGGTGGGATGGAATCACCAATGGCCGAGCTGTCGCTGGAGGACACCACGAACGACCAGTACAGCGGGAACGCCGATGACACGACAACACCGGTCAGCAGCGCGTAAACCAGAACCCCGGGGCGGCGGGTCAATGGACCGGCACCGTCGGATCGACGGAGTCGCCGGGCAGGAACACTCGCGAGCACCGCTTCAGCTCCCTCCGCGAATTCGACGCACCAGCACGAAGTTCGCCACTGCGGACAGCAGGCACATGACGAACAGCACCCATGCGATGGCAGCCGCGTATCCGGCGTCGAACAGACCGAATCCCTTCTCGTACAGGTACATGGTCAACGTCTGGAACTGCCGGTCGTTGCCGCCGACACCGGCGGTTCCGGTCGAGTCGAACAGTTGCGGCTCCGCGAACAGCTGCAGGCCGCCGATCGTCGAGACCACCACCGTGAATATGATGGTCGGCCGGATTCCCGGCACGGTGATCGACCAGAACGACCGCCACCGCGAAGCCCCATCGAGCGCGGCCGCTTCGTAGAGCTCCCTGGGGACGTTGCGCATCGCGGCGAGGTAGAGCAACGCGTTGTAGCCGGTCCAACGCCAGATCACCATGGTGGCGACGGCCAGGTGCGACGACCAGCGCTGGCCCTCCCAGTCGACGGGATCCAACCCGAACAATCCCAGAATCCAGTTGATCACGCCGAAATCGCGGCCGAATAGCTGGGCGAAGACCAGCGCCACGGCCACCACCGAGATGACGTTCGGCAGCAGAACACCTGCGCGCCAAACGGTCCCCGCACGAAGCGGCCGGTTGAGCAGCGCCGCGATGCCGAGCGCGGCCAACAGCTGTGGCACCGTGGAGACCACGAAGATACTCGCGGTGTTGAACAGGGCGTTGTAGAAATCCGGGTCGGCGAACAGTGCGGTGTAGTTCGCCAGCCCGACGAAGCCCTGATCACCGTCGATCAAATTCCAGTCGTGCAGCGAAATCCACGCGGTGTACAGCAGCGGGAAGAGGCCGAACACCGCGAACAGCACGAAAAAAGGAGCGACGAACAGGTACGGCGTGACCCGGGCGTCGATCTGGGAGAGCAGGACCCCCCGGCGCCCACCCGGAACCGACCCACGAAGAACGTGGGCCGGTTCGTGGGTGGGCGTCGGTGAAGGGCTTCGTGACATCCTCCCTACCTCACGGCGTCGCGGGCCTGCTGCACGGCCTCGGCCCACGCCTGGTCGGCGCTCTGCTTGCCGTCCTCGACGCGGCCGAGTGCCTGGCCGAACTTCGGTCGCACCACGCTGTCCTTGGCACCGCGGTAATTCGGGCGCAGGCTGTCCGCCGAGCTCGCGTAGATCTGGCCCACCGGTGCGTCGCTGAAGTACGGGTCGGTCTTGCCGATCACCTCAGGATCCTGGTACGCAGCCGGCGTACTGGGCAGGATGCCGCTCTGCAGGAAAATCTTCTTCTGCTGCTCCGGGGCGGTCAGCCACTTGGCGACTTCGTAAGCCTCCTTCGGGTGTGCGCCCTGCTTGGGCACCGTCAGGTAGGAGCCACCCTGGTTTCCGCTGTTGCCGGGAACCGTGGTGAGGTCCCACTTGCCCTTGTTCCCGTCGCCACCGGCTTCCCTGATCTGTTCCAGCATCCAGGCCGGGCAGTTCATCACGGCGAAGGAGCCCTGTTTGACCGCCACGTTCCAGCCCTGGGTGTAGCTCGTCACCCTGGCGGTCTGCCCCTTCGCCCCGATGCTCGCGGCGATGTCGAAGGCACGTCGCAGGTTCGGATTCCGGTCGGCGATGAGCGAGTCGTCCGCCTTCGAGAAGAAGTTCTCCTCGGACTGGTTGAAGATCGCGGTGTAGATGGTGCCGGCGGAATCGGCGAACTTCGCATCCGGCACCGCGGCGCTGAACCGGTCGGCGACCCGGGCGAAGTCTTCCCAGGTGGGCCACAGCTTGGCCACCTCGGTACGCTCGGTCGGCAGACCGGCCCGGGCGAACAGGTCGCGGCGGTAGCACATCGCCAGGCTGCCCATGTCCGTCCCGAGACCGAGTACGAAACTTCCGTCCTTGCTGACCCCCTGCTCCCACTTCCAGGGGGCCCACTGGTTCTGCAGGTCCTTGGCCCCGAAGTCGGCGAGGTTGACGAACTTGTCCCTGGACTGCAGGAACTGCGGCATGTACTGCTCTTCGACGGCGACGACATCGGCAGCGCCCTTGCCGCCCGCTAGCTGGGTGGCCAGTCCCTTGTGGTGGGCCTCGAAGTCGGCGACCTGCGACACCAAGTGGATGTTGGGATGCTGTGCCTCGTACTCCTTGAACAGCGGCTCGTAACCGAACTCGCCGAAGGTCGCGACCTTGATCTCGATCTTCCCACTGCCGGACCCATCGGTTCCCGCGCACCCCGCCAGGGCCACCGACACAGCCGAGGCCAGGGCAGCAACAGCCAGCCAGCGTGAACGTCTTCTCCTCATCACACTTCCTCATCTCCCAGTCGTGACCACCATGCCGCGAGCCTGTGGTTGATCTACCGAGCAGCGAAACGTGTGTCCACCACGGGAACCAAAGTCTGCCTTTTCGGACATCCGGCCCGCGGTTCAGAAGTGCACCAGCACCCGTCCCTCGTTGCCCGCGTCGACCTCGACCCGCCGGTAGAACTTCCGGAGATGAGGCTGGTCCAGGAGCGCCAGCACACGATGCTTCAGCTTGCCTGAGCCGTGTTGGTGGTTGCCTTGCATAGCTTCACAAGGCGCGGACGGCATTCGCCGACAGGGCTCTTAGGCAATTTCAACTCCACGCTGTCAGAGGGGGATGTTGCCGTGGGAGCCGCGTCCGGCCGGGGCTGCGGCGAGCGCCTCGGCGATGCGGCGGCGGGTGGTCTTGGGGTCGATGACCTCGTCGACCACGCCGATCGACATCGCCCGGCCGACGCCGCCGGCCACGCGCTCGTGCTCCTCGATGAGCTTGTCCTGCAGGGCCTCGCGCTCCTCCTCAGGCGCGGCGGCGAGCGCCTTGCGGTGCAGGACGCCGACCGCGGCCTTGGCGCCCATCACCGCGACCTCGGCCTCCGGCCAGGCGAACACGGTGGTCGCGCCCAGCGCGCGGGAGTTCATCGCGATGTACGCGCCGCCGTAGGACT
>NZ_SMKW01000113.1 GCF_004348985.1 Saccharopolyspora elongata
CGACATCCCCGCCGACCTGCTCGCCGACCAACTCGCCGCCATGGGCGACGGCTGGATGATGATGTACCCCTTCGAACCCCAGAGGTTCACCCCGAAACGACTCCAGGCCCTCACCGACGCCGCCCTCACCTTGATCGCCCCCGCCCCGAGCACACCCGGCTCGTAACCCGCGAACTCCTCGCGGTGGCGGGCCATCGCGCGATCAGTCGCCGTCGGCCAGTGCGCGAGCGATGTCCCTGGCCGCCTTGGCGCCGGTCGCGATGGCGCCGTCGATGCCGCCGACGCCGACGGCCGCGATGTCACCACCGGCGAAGTGGATGCGCCCGTGAGGCTCGCGCATCAGCGGCGCGGCCCGGGTCAGGTTCCCCGGCCGGTGGTGAACCCACGTGCCTTGCGAGAACTCGTCGCCGACCCAGTCGTGGGCCGCGGTAGCCACCACTTCGATGTCGGGGACGAAGATCCGCAGGGCCTGCTGCACCGCCTCCCGGTCCTCGGCGCTGATCGTCGAGGCGTCGGAGCAGAAGCACACGATGAGCGTGTCGCCGTCGTGGCGGCTTTCCGTCTTGGCCGTGTTGATGGGGTGCTTGCCGACCGGGGCGTTGGCGGCGAAGGGTTCGATCTCGCCCTTGGCCCGCGCCCAGATCTTGGTCGTCTTCATCGGATTCCCCTGGTCGATCATGGTGCGCACGGGCTGCGCGACCGGAGGCGTGATGGTCACGTCGTTCAGGGTGTTGAGCGGGAGCGCGACGACGGCGTGCCGTGCTCGGATGCGCTCGCCGTCGCGGGTCGTCACGACGACCCCGGCTCCGTCGTCCTCGATCGCCGTCACCGGCGTCGACAGGCGCAGCTCGGCCTTCGAATCGCCGGTGATCGCGTCGAGCAGGCGCTTGGTCCCGCCCTCGATCGGCCAGTGACCGGCCGTCTCGATGAACGCGCCCCAATCGCCGAAATTGGCCGCGACCCACAAGAGGAACTGCGCCATGCCCTGCTCGCTGTAGGAGTGGACCAGCGACGACAACGCGCCGTCGAGCACGTCGCGGTCCCATGTGGACAGATCCAGCGAGTCGAGCCGGTCCCCGATCGTCTCCTGCTCGATCGCACTGGTATCGCCGGCTGCGACGTCGAACGGCCGGGGAAACCGCTCCCGCGCGTCGGCCACGAACTGAGCGAGCAACGGACCTCCGAAACCGGTGTACTCGAGCGGGGTTCCGGAGTGCACGACACCGTCGGCGAGCCAGTAGATCTTCTCGATCTCCAGCGGCGTGGACAGGCCGATGTCGTAACGCTCCAGCTCGCGCCAGACGTTCGGCTGGGTCCAGTGCGCGTACGCGCCGCCGAACTCCACCGAGCGACCGAAGGCTTCACCCGAGAAGGTCCGGCCACCGATCCTGTCGCGCGCTTCCAGATGGATCACCGAGCAGCCCTCGACACTGAGGTCCCGGGCCGCGATCACGCCGGCGAACCCGGCGCCGATCACCGCAACGTCATACATGTCACGAACTCCTGTCGTGAGTGCTTAGAGGTCGTTTCAGCCCTTGCGGCCGTGGAGGCGGTCCGACATCCGGTCGATCATCCACATGGCACGAAAGGCCAGCGGGTTGGAGATGGGCGTGGGCGCGAACCGCGGCTGTGCTCGCCATACGGCGCTGAGGTCGTCGTGCAGTTCGTCGCCGGCGAGCCGGTCGGCGAGCAGCGTGCCGAGGTAGGGCGCGCCTGGGCGAGGCCGTGGCCGTTGCAGCCGATGGCGTAGAAGACGTTCCCCGTCGCTTCGCCGGCGACGGGCAGCCAGGGCGACGTCATCGCGATCCACCCGCCCCACGTCCGGTCCAGCGCGACGTCGCGAAGCGACGGGAACCGGGAGCGGAAGCCGCGGGCGAGGTCCGCGACGGCCGCCGGGTCCGGGCCACGGGTCTCCAGCGCTCCCCGCCCCACCTGGAGCCGGCGAACACCGAAGACGATCGTGTTGCGCGGCGTGAGGCGGTAGCTCTCCATGATGTTGTGCTTGGTCGCGATGCCGGCACGACTCGTCCAGCCGGTCGCTTCCAGGCGTGCGGGCTCGATCGGCTCCGTTTCGACCATGCGAACCCAGATGGGCGTGGCCAGCCGCTTCGGGGCGATCGCGAGGTCGCGGGAGTAGGCGTTGGTGGCGAGCACGACCCGGTCGGCACGGACGCGGCCTCCCGGCACGCTGACGATGACTCCCGCACGGGTGGGCTCCACAGCTCGTACGGGAGTGCGCTCGAAAACCCTTGCACCCGACGCAAGAAGCGCCTGACGAACCCCGCGCGCGAACTTCCCCGGGTTCATCAGTCCTCCGAGGGGCTCGAGGAGTCCGCCGAGGAACGCATCCGGGAGACCGAGATCGCGGCCGTCGCCGAACTCGGCGTCCGCCCCCGCCTTCTGGAGTATCTGCGCGATTCGCCGCACCTTCTGGAGCTGTCCCTTGGAGACCGCGGCCCCTACGTTGCCGGTCGGCTCGTAGTCGCAGTCGATCTCGAGCCGCCCGAGCAGTTCCTCCGTGAAGCCGACTGATCCCTGCGCGAAGCGGACGATGTCGCGAAGCCGGTGCGGGTGCAGCGCGCCCAGGAGCTGGGGATCACCGGCCGGCGAAGCCGACAGCTGGCCGGCGTTGCGGGAGCTCGCCCCGAAGCCGCAGAACTCGGCTTCGAGCAAGACGACGTCGGCGCCTCGTTCGGCCAGCCGCAACGCGGTGGCCATGCCGGCGTACCCGCCACCGACGACGGCGACATCGCAGGTGAGCTCACCCTCGAGCGCCGGCACGACTTCCGCGGGGGGATCGATCCAACCGCTGAACGACGAGTAGGTGATTCCATCGACGGTCACATCGCACCTCTTCTGCTGTTGGGCCGACGCCGCCAGCGGCGTCGACCCGGGCGCGGAAGCCGAACGCTCCCGACTCAGCTGCCTCGGTCGCCGCCAGGATCTGCCCGCCGCAACGTCGTGCATGTTGGCCGCGAGCGCCAGACGACTGGGGGGACCATACCGAGCCCTCGAGATTTTACGCAACAGGCGTTATGAAAATCTGGCGGAAGGCGATCCCACCTGGCGAAGGCTCGATGCGAGGTCGGCGTCGGCAGACGGCGCGGATCTCGTCGTCGGCGATCCTGTCGGCACGCAGGGTGCGGATCTCGATCCAGACCAGGGCCCCGCGATGCGGGGACACAGCTCCCTGCGGGCTCCCCTACCCCGACGGGCGGGCTGCGATCGGACCGAACCGGGAAGCCACTATCCGCAGCTGAACACGCTGGTCACCCCGTGTCAGCCACACGCACGCGTTGCGGCGGCCCTCCTGGATGAGCAGCGCCCTCGGGGCCACTGCCGGGGATCATGCCGGTACCGGCGCGGCGCACGACTCGATCACGTCGCCGACGATCTTCTCCAGCTTCGGAAGGGCCATCATTCGCCGCCGCACCGCGGATACCGCAGCGCGGTACCGCGTTTCGGCGAGAACCTCGAAGATCGCGTCCCGGACCTGCGAAGGAGTTGCGGTGAACCGGTCGAGCAGCAGACCCATGCCGCGTGCGGCCATTTCTCTTCCGTTGAGCGGCTGGTCGGCGAACCACGGAAGCATCACCATCGGGGTTTCGGCCTCGATCGCTTCTCGTGATCCACCGAACCCGCAATGCGTGACGAACACGTTGGCGCGCCGGAGCACGAGCGTTTGCGGCGCGTATTCCACCACGCGGATATGGCGAGGCTGCGGGAGGTACTGGGAGACGTTGCCGCGTCCGACCGCGACGATCACCGCGCCGTCGAAACCCGCCAGGGATTCGAGAACGGTGCGGTTCGCCCGGTGGAAACCGGCCGCCATGCCGGGCGCGCAGTTTCCGGAACTCCCGAGCATCACGTAAACCAAGGGCGTGTCGTGCGGCAGCTCACGCACCCAGCGCGGGAGCTCTTCGCGGGCCTGCCTGGGGTTCTCGTGCCGGTAGGGCTGGACAGTGGGAATGGGTAGGTCTGCGAGGAAGAGTTCCTGCGGCGCGGGGGTGAGCACCGCGTGGTCCAGGCTGCTTGGCGTCCGGGGTTCGGGGCCGAGGCCGAGTGCCGAGCGGTGTTCGGTCAGCCTCGGGCGGATGTTATCGGCGTGGTGATCCCAGACGTTGCGCAGCAGGCCGTTGTCGGCGGAAAGGTTCCGGATTCCCATCGACTGCGCCAGAAGCGGTCCCGCCCACTCCGCGCAGTCGTTGACGGCGACGTCGGGAGCCCAGTGCCTCGTGTGTTCCAGCAGGTCCTCGAACATCGGCAGCACGCACTGTCCGGCCAGGACCTCGCCGTAGAGCACCCGGCAGAAAGCTTTGTTGCCATCCCGGGCCAAGGCCGACGTCAGCCGCCGCTCGATGTCCGGGTCCGTGGCCCAGTCGAGCCCGGCCGGCAGGTGGGGGATGCCGTACGACCTGGTCACGAGGCGCTCCAGCGACGCCGCTGTCGCCAGCCGCACGTCGTGCCCGCGCCTGAGCAGCGCTCGTGCCAACGGTTCGTGCGGCCGGATGTGGGCCGGTAGGGCCAGTGACGTGAACAGGATTCTGAGCGGTCTCGCCGCGACCGCCCGCGATCCGGAGCCGACCGTTCCCGGCAGCGGATCGGCCCCGTCAGCGATGGATGACGGATTCCCGTCTGCCGAGTTCATGCGTTATCAGCGCAGAACACGCACTGTCCTTCCGTGTGGGTTCGCCACCAGGACCTGGCCGCGATCGACGCGATGCATCTGCGAGCATTCCTACCGGCCTCGGAGGATTGGCGGGTACCCGCGGACCGTGGTGCTGCCTGAATGCTCAGGAGTCTTGCCTCTTCGGTCCTCGCTCGGGAGAACTGTGCCGTAGAGCGAAGGCGCTCAACTGCATTCCGGTGATCGTCTATCCACATAAGACACACAGATCATCATGAAACAGGTTTACAAGACCACACGGCCTGACATGCGCGCATCAGTGACTACTGCGCCCCGCCGGTTCAAAACGCTCGGCCGGGACACCCCAGCCGAGCGTTCTGCCACGCGACTCTTCAACACCAATCCGCTGCGGTGTTGCGGCTCCCCAGATCCATCGCCGTCAGCCCAGCTCTTCCGGGGTGGACACCAGCGAGCTGACCCGCAGGTGCTTCGCGGCGAATCGCATCTCGCCGTCGCCGACGACGTTGACCGGCTGGGCCTCGGACATGTCCGGCAGCGAGGACTGGAACCCGGTGAGGACATTAGCGTTCGGGTCGTTGCTGTCGGCCAGGATCATGCCGATGCCGGCGTACGCGCTCTCGCCGGGCTGGAGGGTGAATTCCTCAGGCGCGTCGGGAAGCCGCACCTCCTCGACGGGCAGTTCCTCGATCGGCGAGCCGCTCATGTCCAGGCCCTGGAGGTTGGGCACGCCGCCGTTGATCGTGCAGGTCTTGTCCGACTGGTTCCCGTACGACACGATGAAACTGCCGGGCTCGCCCTCCACAGGTGTCGCAGAGATGAGGAAATCGGCTTCCGAGCAGTTCGACGTGCCAATGTCCCCGCCGCCCCCGCCCGAGGCCGGACCGGCATTGACCGCGCCGCGCTCGGGCGCCGGCGAGGGCTGGAGTGCGGTGGCGGCTCCGCAGCCGGTGATCAGCAGTGCTCCACCCAGAATGCCGGTGATGGCCGTCGTCATACGGTAGCGCTTGAGCATCGTGCTCCCCTTTTTCTCAGGCGTGTCAACGGTTTCTCACCGCCTTGTCACCACGAAAGACGCCCCATGCCCACCGAGGTTGCGCCCGCCGCGCGGATTCGAGCAACGTTGCCCGAAAGGGCACCAAACCCCTGATCGACTTGACTCGGAGAGACCGCGAGAGACCTTCCCGGTATCCGCTTGAGAGCGCGGGACACCTCATGTGCCGCGGTACAGCGTCGCTCTTCTCAGGAGCTCGTGAACGGCGCACACATGTCGATTCGTGGAGCCCACGGCTGTTGGCCGTTCTTCATAGCAGAACTGACTTTCCGTCAGGGCGTCGCTGCCGCACGATGGAACGCGCTACCCGGTAGTCCGCGGCAAGGCTCGGCAGCCCACGCCCTGACGGCCCAGGGTGGACCGAGGCCCAGAGGAGCAAGACCAGTGCAGTTCTATCTCGACGGCTACAAGCCCGGAGACCCGTTCGTCGCGGACCCCCACCCGTCCCTGGCCGACCGTCCAGGCGGCCTGCCGGACACGGCCGATGTTCTGATCATCGGCTGCGGTCCGGCCGGACTGGTCCTAGCGGCCCAGCTCGCCGAGTTCCCCGAGATCCACACCGTGATCGTCGACCGGCGGGACGGGCCGCTCGAGGTCGGCCAAGCCGACGGCGTGGCGTGCCGCACGGTGGAGATGTTCGAGGCGTTCGGCCTGGCCGACCAGCTCATCCACGAGGGCTACCAGGTCAACGAAGTGACCTTCTGGCGACCGGATCCCCAGGACGGCACCTCCATCGTCCGAACTGGACGCATCGACGACGTCGAGGACGGCATCTCCGAGATGCCGCACATGATCGTCAACCAGGCGCGGATGCTGGCCTACCTGCGCGACCACATGCGCCGCTCCGCCTCCCGCGCCGAACCCATCTACGGGCTGCACGCCACCGACGTGCGGATCGACACCGACGACGACGAACACCCGGTCACGGTCACACTGCAGCACGTCAAGGACTTCCAGCCGACCGGAGAAAGCTCGACCATCCGCGCCCGGTACGTCGTCGGTTGCGACGGCTCGCGCAGCGGCACCCGGGAAGCCATCGGCCGCCGCCTCAAGGGCGACACGGCCAACCAATCATGGGGCGTGCTGGACGTCCTCGCCGTCACTGATTTCCCCGACATCCGGCTCAAGTCCGCCATCCACTCCGAGCAGGGCAGCATCCTGGTCATCCCACGCGAAGGCGGTTACCTGGTCCGGCTCTACATCGAGCTCGACAACGACCGTGACGCCGAGATGCTCCGCGAGCGCAGCGTGACCCCGGAGAAACTCGCCGCAGTCGCCGGCCGGATCCTGCACCCCTACACCCTCGAGGTGAAGCACGTCGGGTGGTGGGCGGTCTACGAGATCGGCCAGCGCCTCTGCGATCGCTTCGACGACGTCCCCGACGCCAAGACCGACACCCGCCAGCCACGCGTCTTCATCGCCGGCGACGCCTGCCACACCCACAGCGCGAAGGCCGGGCAGGGCATGAACGTCTCGATGGCCGACGCCTGGAACCTCGGGTGGAAGCTCGGCACCGTGCTCCGCGGGACCTCGCGGCCCGAGGTGCTGCGCACCTACTCGGCGGAACGGCAGAAGGTCGCCCAGCAGCTCATCGACTTCGACCGCGAATTCGCTGCGCTGTTCAGCACCCGACCGGACAGCGACAAGGACGCCGACCCGGCGCGGTTCCAGCACTACTTCCGCGAGCAGGGTCGGTTCACCGCCGGGGTCGCGGTCCGCTACGAGCCCTCGGTCCTCACCGCGACACCGATCCACCAGCACCTGGCGGAGGGCTTCCCGATCGGGATGCGGTTCCACTCCGCGCCGGTCATCCGGCTGGCCGACGCGAAGCCGATGCACCTCGGCCACGCAGCCCGGGCCGACGGCGCCTGGCGCCTCTACGCGTTCGCCGACCGGGCCCATCCCGGCGGCCCCGATTCCCGGCTGCGGGAACTGGCCGGGTTCCTGGCCTCGGAAGGCTCACCGATCGCCCGGTTCACCCCGCCCGGCGCCGACCCCGACTCGGTGATCGACGTCCGGGCCGTCCTCCAGCAGGGACATCGCGACGTCGCCGTCGACGACCTGCCCCCGGTCCTCCTCCCCCGCAAGGGATCGTTCGAGCTCATCGACTACGAGAAGGTCTTCTGCCCCGATCCGGCCACCGACATCTTCGATCTGCGCGGCCTGGATCGGGACCACGGAGCCCTCGTGGTCGTCCGACCGGACCAGTACGTCGCGAACGTCCTCCCCCTCGACGCCCACGACGAGCTCGTCGACTTCCTCGGCAGCGTGCTGGTCGAGGTCGGGACGCCGACCTGCTAACGCAGATGTCAAGCCAACAGAGCGGTCACCCTCAGCCAGCGATGGGGCCCTGGGTGATTTCCTTGATGACATCGGCAGGGCTGGGACGAGCCTCGTTCTCCGCGGCAGCGGCCTGGGCCCGATCGCGGAAGGTGCCCTCCCCCAACGCCCGCCGTACCGCGGGGAAGATCTCATCCCCGCTGTCAACGGTGATCGCCGCTCCGGCAGCAGCAGCCCGGGCGGCATTGATCGGCTGATCGGCGCCCTGCGGCCACAGCACCATGGGAAGACCGTGTGCCAGGGCCCCGAGGACCGTCCCAGAACCGCCGGCACCGACGACAAGATCCGCTCGGTCGAGAAGCTGACCGAGCGGCACGAACGGTACGAAGTGCACCTCGACGCCATCGGGTCGTCGGCTCGGCCGGGAGCCGTCATCGCCTGCGGCCGGGTTCCTCATCGACGAGCCCACAGTGGCGATCACGTTGACCTCGTGGCCCGCCATCGCCCCTACGGTCGTGTCGAGCACGTCCGGGTCGGAGAAGATCGTGCCCAGGGTGACCAGCACCGTGGGCTTGGCCGGGTCCGCGAAGGCCGGCACTTCGAATGCCATGTCGCGGGGGCGTCGGTGGGCTTGCGTACGCAACGACAGCACGGCAACACGGCTCGACCACTCGGGATCCTGCAGTTGCGGTGGGCACGGGTCGATGTAGCCCAGCGGCTCAACGGAGTCCAGCCCGGCGTCCCGATAGCGCGAAGCCGCGGCGCGCTCGATCTCGGTGATCACGGCGGGCGTCGCGGGGCCGATACCGACCTGGTACCAGGGAATGCCGAGATCGGCTGCGACCATCGGACCGATCGCATCGAACATCTCGGCCACGATCAGGTCGGGCGCCCACTCGCGGCCAAGACTGATCGTTTCATCGCCGCCGAGGTCCACGCGGGAGCCGCCGAAGATCTCCCCGATGAGTTCGGGCCCCGGGTGGAAAGGGTCTGCGCCGGTGCGGCGGGCAGCGTCCTCGGAGAACTCCATCGGCATAGCACCCACGGCGAGGAACTCCACCTCGGCGGCGAGCTCCGGACCGACCTCATCCCGCACACCGGCGCTGGTCGCCAGCGCAACGGTATGCCCCGCCTCGACCGCGGCCCGCATCAACGGCCCCAACGGCAGAACATGGCCGTACGCGGGGGTTGCACTGAACAATATGCGCACAAAACCAACCTACACAGCAGTTCTGCCGCTCGAGTCCGCATCGAAGTCGAGAGGGCCTGGGACCGCGGATCGCCCAGCTCCTCGGCGTGCTGCCACCCCGTGACTCGTGCCTGCCGGCCTGGTAGAACCCCGCCTTCCGCTTCAGCGGTCGATCAGCGGCGCCACCTCGGCGACCCGGTTGGTCCAGACGTAGCCCGTGAAGCCATCGGGAATCCGCGCCAGCGACTCCTGCGTGTCGAATCCCTCGGAGAACCCGCCAGATCCGGCCACCAGGACGACGCGGCTGCCCGCGGACTCCATGCGGCTCACGAACTTCGACGGCCATGCCCACAGCCAAGGCGCGTAGGACTCCGGGATGTGCAGTTCGGTGTTCGCGCAGGCGTCCGGAACGATCCCGGTCCACCCGATCGCCTCGTACCGCAGAAGGCAGTCGGCCATGCTGCCCTTCGACGCGGTACGGACCTGCGGCAGCCGATCCCGGACGGCCCGCACCGGCGCATCACCACCGTAGACGGCGATGTTGGCCAGCCGAGCCGCGTCCAGCTCGGACAGCCGCTGGGCCAGCGCGGCGCCCTCGGCCGCATCCTCGCTCTTGACGTGGATCAGCAGCGGCTCATGGGGGAACGCCGACAGCACCTCGTCCAGCGACGGCATGAGCCCGACACCGCGCCCCCGGAACGGGAAGGTCCGCCCGCCGTCCGCCGTGTAGCCGTAGCCGATGTCGAGCGCCTTCAGCTCGGCCATCGTGATGTCCCGGGTGGTGCCGGACCCGTCGGTGCGGCAGTCCACCTCCCAGTCGTGGAAGACCGCGAACTGCCCGTCGCTGGTGATGTGCACGTCGAGTTCGACCAGGTCAGCCCCGGAGTCGAACGCCGCGCGCATGCCGACGATCGTGTTCTCGAGGAACCCGTGCACCGGAGGATCGATCCGCTCAGCGGTGCACGTGTCGTTCTCCACGCCGGCGGTGCTGAACGTCTGCGCGACACCGCGATGTGCCAGCAGCTTCGGAGATTCCCCGCCGACCTCGGCGAACAGCTGGGTGTTGTTGGCGAAGGCGAATGCAGCGAGGAGAACGACGACCGCGCCGAGGATGTACCGCTTCTTCCGCCACCGCGGACGTGCTTCGGGCATGCCGCATTCTGCCGCGAGTCCGGAAACCGGCTCAAACCGGTTTCCGCACCCACACCGGTCAGCGGACCAACGCCTCGCCTGGGTGCGGCGCGGGTCTGGACGACCGAGGTGATGGCGTTGTTCACCACAGCTCCGTCATCTCTCGTGAACATCTGCGAGCGCGCAGATCGCCAACTGCCGCTGAAACTCATCGGTGCCGGACATCCGCAGCGTTCGCGGAACGCACCCGTTGCCTGAGGATGGTGCGCTGCTTCTCGGGTGCGACCTTGCGGAAGTCGCTCAGATAGATCTCGTGGTGCTTGCCGACCATGCACAACCCGTGGCTGGGGATGAACTCGTCATGCAGTTGCGCAAGCACGTCCGCCTCGTCGTCGAAGGAACCGATGTGCAGCGTCTGCACGCACCGCCCCTCGGACAGAGCCTCCAGCCGGACGTCGTCGAGACGCGCTGGCCGGTTCTTCGTCCCGGCCTGCTCGACGGCGGTGGCGAACATGGCCTGGTCGATCCAGCCGGGGACCATGAGCATCATCGTCCAGTCCCACTGCGACTTGTCACGAGCGGCCGTGAAGGAGTCCATGTCCTCGGCCCACCACAGGCCTTCCAGCGGCGGGACCACGTAGTCGCGGCCGAGACCCTGCTTGCTGGCGAACTTCAGCTTGTAGGCAACCGGGTAGAGCGCTTCGACCGCCTCGGCGAAAGCGGGCGAGGTGTTGGGATCGCCGTGGCCGTCGACCATGAGGTACTGCATGTCAGGCACGTCCACGAACCGGAACCGGCCACGTTGTGCTCGGTAGGAGTCGAGGGTCTTCTTGAAGTCGATCTTGTCGGTCATCAGGCACCTGGGCTCACCTGGCGAGCCACTGCCTTTCTGCCTCATGCTCCAGCGCGGTTTGCGTTCAAGGGACGCTCAACGGCTTGAAGAACTGGTTCTAGCGCATCGATGAGGGGCGCTACAGGCGCGGCATCTGCAGGCGATTCGAACTCGCCGATTTCGACACCGATGATTTCGCTCTCGGCCAGTACCTCGGCTGCCTGGTGCAGTTGCGCGAGGCTCAGCCCACCCGGCACGAGGTAGTCGGTCGGCACGGTGCCGGGTTCGAGCACGTCGCAGTCTAGGTGCACGTACACCGGCCGACCGCCGATCGCGCGTCGCAGTTCCTCCGGCAGGCCGGGCCCGACTTCGACGAGTTCGATGTCGCCGCGATCGATCAGGTGCTGCTCCGGCGGGTCGATGTCACGTGCTCCGACGAGGATGGTGTTCTGCGGCAGCAGGCCGCTCCCGAGACCGGAGTCCCACAGGCCGAGCGGACCGCTGAGCGCCAGACCCCCCAGGTAACCGGTCTCAGAGGTTTGCGGTGTGTTGATGTCCGCGTGAGCGTCGAACCACACGACCACGGCATCGGGTCGGTGAGCAGCGATCCTCGGCAAGGTGGCCAGAGCGACCGCGCAGCGGCTCAGCGCGGTCACCGGTACGCCGCCGTCACCGAGTAGCTGCTCGTACCGCTGGGACATCTCTTGCAGAGCCGGGAGCGCGGCTGCGAGCTCCTCTTTCCATCCCACCGACAGTGCCGGCTGCGGCTGGCCGATGACGACCGGCTCGGCACCGAAACGAGCAGCGAAGCTTGCCGCCACCAGTCGTGAGCCAACCATCGCTCGGTCGTTGTGGTCGCCGGCGCGACCAGCGAAGTGCGTGAGCGCAGGCGCGGCGCCAAGGGCACGATCGGTCACGGTCATCCGACTCCTTCAGGGAGATCAGCAAGAACTACTGACATGACAGTATGGGCCGCCGATGCGGAGGCGCAATCGATATGAAGCGGGCCTTGGACGAGGCACCAGCCCGCCGGAGAAGCGCGGAAACGTTGCGGTGGAGGGATCTTCACGAAGGCGGATCCCCGCGTACTCAACCGCAACCGGACCGGGCCGCACACCGGAGGTCCACAGAGGCCACCTGTCCGGGGCGGAAACCAATTGGATGTTCCCGCCATTCGGCGTGGCTCGCGACCCCTTGGCGTTACAGGCGCGGAGGCACCACACGCACCTTCGCGGTCGCTCCCGGCAGGGGTCGCTGGCCAGTCAGTACGAGCAACCCGTTCTGATCGCCGTACAGTTCGTAGCGGTAGAAGGCGACCGCGTAGGCGGTGAGCGCGTCGCGCTGCTGGGCTGGAGCCAGTTCCTGGGCGGGGCAGGTGCTGTCATCCTCGCCGAATTCGAACGGCGGCGTCCAGCTCGTGTTGTAGTAGTTGTGGTTCGCGTTGAGCAGCGAAACCGAGTAGGCCGTCACGGTGTTGCGCCCTGCGAGGTCGTCCAAGTACTGCTGGCCCACTTCGCCGACCGCGCCATCACAACCGCTGGTGACCACCGTGAACGGCAGTGTGGTGATGAGCGTGTCGCTGTGATCGCCCTCCGGATGGTCGAAGTTGACCGGCGCGAGTCCCAGGACCGCGCCGATTCGCACACCGGCCGGCCATTCGCCACGGTGCTTGTCCGATGCCTGCCACATGACGCCTTTGCCGCCGCGTGAATGTCCCAGGGTGCCGACGCGAGTCATGTCGACGTGGCCGGTGAACTCCGGCGTTACCGGCTGTCCGGTGTCCGGGGCGACAAGCCGTCCGGCCAGCGGCCCAGCCCCGCTTGTTGCCAACTGCTGCCACATCCGCAGGTGCTCGTTGACCAGTCGGGCTCTGTCACCGTAATCAAAAGAGGTCTGGTTGATGTGATTCTGCGGCGGGCGTTGATCACGGCCGCTGTCCCTGCACACCATGCGATGGCCGCCTCCTGGCGGCACGGTTTCGCCTACCGTCAACGCTCGGCGGTTGTCCCTGTCAGCAGACTCCCGGTTTCTTCACCGGTCGGCCCGAAGTCGTTGTCCACAGTGGCTTCTTGATCCATTCGCGCCAGGCCGGCCGCCAGCAGGTGCACGCCAGTGGCGATCTGGTCGGAGTCGGTCCATTCCTCGGGGCAGTGGCTGCGACCGTCGCGGGAGGGCACGAAGATCATCCCTGCCGGGCAGCGCGCAGCCAGATGTGCGGCATCGTGGCCGGCGCCGCTCGGCATCGCCATCCACGAGAGGCCGAGTTCGTCGGCGGCGGCCGAGGTCAGATTCTGCACGGACGGATTCGTCGGGACGACCGGGTTGTCCACGGTCCAGTCGATCAGCACTTCGACGCCGTTCTCGGCGCTTTCTCGAGCGATCTCCTCGACGATCCGCCGGCGAACACCGGACAGCCAGACCTGGTCCTCGCTGCGGAACTCGGCCGCCAGGCGCGTCCGGCCCGGGACCACGTTCTCCGCACCTGGTTCGACCCGCAGGTCACCGCAGGTGGCGACCGCATCACCAGGCGCCGCACACCCCTCGCGCTCGACGGTCAGCACCGTCCTCGCGGCCGCGACCAACGCGTCCCGCCGATCATCCATCCGCCTGGTCCCCGCGTGATCGGATCGGCCGACGAAGGTGGCGAGAAAGCGCTCGATACCGACGATCGCGGTGACGATCCCGATGCCGATGCCCCGTTGTTCCAGCGTCGGCCCCTGCTCGATGTGCAGTTCGAGGTAGCCGTGCAGCGGCCGCGTTGCCCAGGTGGGCGTGAGCATCCCGTCGGGGTCCAGCCCGAAGGCCGTCGCCACGTCGCCGAGCCGGTTGCCGGCCGCGTCCACCCGGTCCAGGTTCTCCGCCGTGAGCACCCCGGTCGCCGCCTGGCTGCCAAGGCAGCTACCGCTGTAGGGGTTGGACTCCTCGCCGAGGAAGTCGACGACGAGGAGATCGTGGTCGAGCCGGGTCCCCGTTTCCCGCAGTCGCCGCGCGACCTCGATGCCGCCGAGCACTCCCACGATCCCGTCGAACCGCCCACCTCCCTGGACGGTGTCCGTGTGCGAGCCGGTGACCAGCGGAGCGCCACCGTGCCGGCCCGGAAGCCGGCCGACGATGTTGCCCGCGGGGTCGACGGAGACCTCCAGCCCGGCATCGCGCATCCGGCTGCGCACCCAATGCCGGGCCGCCCGGTACGGCTCGCTGAAAACCCGGCGCGTCCAGCCTTCCGAATCCGGCTCGCTCAGCCGCGCGAGATCGTGCAGATCGGACCACAGCCGTTCGTGGTCGGGCGCCAGCAGTTCGACGTTCACTCGATCACCTCCGGTGCGCGTCCGGTCAGAACGAGCTCATCACCAACCGGCTACCCAAACGTTTGCCCCAAACGTTTGGGTGACTATGCTGGTCTTATCCACCAGGCGTCAAGAGGCTGGGTAGAGTTCCTCCGATGTCGACGCAAGACGCCCCTCGCGGAGCGCCGCTCGAGCCGCGCCGCCCCGCGACGTTGCGTGCCATCGCAGAGGCCGTCGGAAGCCACTCCTCGACGGTCTCCCGCGTGCTCAACGGAACTGCGCAGGAGCGGCGCGCGGCAGCCTCGCCCGAACTCGCCGAGCGGATCCGCCAGATCGCCGAGGAGCTCGACTACCGGCCCAATCCGCACGCGGCCAGCTTGCGCACCCGGCGGAGCGGCTTGATCGGCGTGCTCGTCCCACGTCTGTCGGACCTCGTGCTCGCCATGGTCTACGAGGGGATCCACGCCGCAGCAGCAGATGTCGGCCTGTCGACGTTCGTGACCAACACCGACGACCTCGCGCAGCGGCAGCGAACCGCAGCCGAGGTGATGCTCGCCCGCCGTGTTGACGGGATGATCTTCGGCGACGCCCACCTCGACAGCGCGTTCCTCACCGAGTTCGCCGCTCGAGGCGTCCCGTTCGTGCTGGTCAACAGGTGGTCGGGCAGCTTCCCGGCCGCGACCTGCGACGACTACCTCGGCGGCCGGCTGGTCGCGGAGCACTTCCTGGACCGCGGCTTCGAACGCGCTGCGGTCTTGGCCGGGCCAAAGTTCGCGAGCACGGCCCGCGACCGCACGGCCGGATACGTCGACCGCTACCGCGAAGAGGGCATCGAGGTGCCCGGGAATCGGATCGTCCAGGCGGGGCTGGATGTCGAGGAGGGCCACCAGGGCGCCGATGAACTGCTCGCCCACGGCCCGGCGCCGGACGCGATCTTCGCCGTCAACGATTTCGCCGCGATCGGCGCGATCGGGGCCCTGCGCGACCACGGCATCCGCGCCGGCGAAGACCTGGCGGTCGCCGGCTACCACGACACCCCGCTGGCCGCCGAACTGCCCATCCCGCTGACCTCGGTGCGGACTCCCGTGAAGCAGATGGGCAAGGCCGCAGTCGACATGCTCGCGCAAGCCATGGCCGGGGAGACACCGGAATCCGTGCGCCTCCCACCGACCCTGGTGATCAGAGCCTCCACCAACCAAGGCTGAGCGCAGGTTCGCAGATCAGCGCGACTCGCCGGAGCTTCACGAGAACCGGGCCAATCCGGGCGAGTTTCCTGCCGGCGTGCGACGTTCCGCGAGTTCGGTGGTGGGCTTTGAACCTGTGCCGCCTTTACCCGGACAGTCCACAAGAGACGGACCAGCTAGAACCGAGGAACTCCAGACCAAATCGGTGCATCTGGGCGTCGGTCGGCGAGTGCGGAGACGGCTGCCGTCCCGCAGCTGCCGCGCCTCGTTGGCACGACAGCTGCGGGATGGCGAGGGAGCCCACGATGGAGATGCGACCTCGGAGCCGAGGGTGTCCGCCGCAGGCGATGGATTCACCGGTGGCGCGGCGTCCCCGGCGGGAGCGACGGCTTGCCAGAAGGCACGTCGGAGCCTCCGCCGGAAGACTTGCCGGGCACCTCAGACGAACCGCCAGAACCGTCAGAACTCATGGTCTGGTTGATCCAGTCAGCGTGCGCCACGACGTTGCTGTAGATGCCCGGCTTCTCCGCGCAATTCTCGGCCATGCCGCGGCTGGTCGCTCCGACCAGTGCAAGATCGCTGCCGTCTTGCACCACGGCCGGGCCACCGGAGTCGCCGTAGCAGGCGTTCACCTTGCCCGCCTGATTGTCGATGCACAGCTCCCGTGCCGAATCGAACCCGTCCTGCGAGCTGCTGCAGTTCGCCGGGGCGAGCGTCTTGGTGTCCAGCTCCTTCAACTTCACCGGAGGCTCGCCGCACTTGGGCGTCCCGCACGTCTGGCCCCAGCCGAGCAGCTGCAGCGCGGTGTCGGCCTCCGGTGAAGTGGTAGCGATCTTGATCGGCTGCTCCTGCACCGGTTTCGACAGGTGGACCAGGGCCAGGTCGTAGCCGGCGGAGACGTCGCTGCCGGCCTGTTTCTGCTTCGACTTGGGGTGGGCCACGAACTTGTCCGGCTTGACCACCTCACCACCGCTGGTGCGGTCGGTCGTCCCGATCCGGTACTGGACGTTGCCGGGCTGCTGCCCGTCCACGCAATGCGCGGCGGTGACCAGCCACTGCTTGTCGACCAGCGAGGCGCCGCAGTGGTGCTTGCCGTCGGTGGACTGCATGGACGCCATGAAGCCGTAGGTCTGAGTCGCTTGGCTCCCGCCGATGACCAAGGGCGCAGCCACGGCGGTCGTCGCCGCAAGCGCCAGGCTGGCCAGGATCGTCACGGCGACCGCAAGAGCGCCTCGGACCAGAGAACCTCGGGGCATGTTCTCTCTCCTCCTATCCCCAGCTGGCGTCCCGGGGGATGAACAACGCCAGGAGCTGGGGGTTCGTGTGCAATTTCCGGGCGATACTGCCTGTCACGACGACTAATGGCGTTACCCCGAATGGGGGGTTCACCGCGGGTGTTCTCTCGGCTATCGAGAGTACAAAGGGACACCCGTTGAACGCGGCGCCTCATGTGAATGCGGCGCCGCATGCGCCGTGACGGGTTCACGAGACCGATGAACACGGATGGGACTCGAAACCGACCGGCGGACCGCATTCCGGTCCCACTGCGAGCCGGACGCTCCCTTCACCGCCCACAACCCGGGGCAGCCCAGTCGCCCCGCCGGGAAGCGCATTGGGTCAGGCACAACGCCGTGCGGCCCGCGCAAGCCCTGACCGCGGTCGGCGAGCGATCCCGACCCACCAGCCCTGCCAGGAACACCGCCGCCTCGACGTGGATGTCGAAGGATCTCGGCGTGGGTCCGCAGCGCGGTGGTGTCGCGTTCGCCGGGCGGCACTTCGGAAGTCCACGGTGGCTAGTCATCCGGCGTGGCGAGGACCTGGATGTTCCCGCCGCGGTGGGCGTGCTTGCCCGATCACCAGAGGTCCGCACCGAGGTGCGACCGGGATGCGGCACCGGCCGGTTGCGATCAGTCGTGCGCGGTGGACTTGCTGATCGCGTTGTCGCAGGCCAATTGCGCCACGCGGGTGTTGTCGAGGAACCAGCGCAGGATCAGGACCGCTTGCTCGAACGGACTCGGCACTCGGCCACCGGACGGGTGCTGCGAGACGTCGTTCAGGACAGGCAGAAACAGCGCCGTCTGGTCGTGTACGGGCAGCGCTGCGGTGTGTGTGACACTCAGTTGGATGCGGGACCTCCAATGAAGTTGATCTCGGAAGGACCCTCTTCATGCCGGGGTTCCGCGTCTTCGTGCTGTACCGCACCACCCTTCGGCGCGTTCTCGGTCACCGCTACCAACGTCGCGGCTGGTTACCCGGAAAGGCTCAGTGTGGTATCCGAACCCGGAACGAATCTGCTCATCGTGGACGACGAACCCACGGTGCGAGAACTCCTGGCCGCCACACTGCGATTCGCCGGCTTTGCGGTGACCTCCGCCGCCAGTGGCGACGAAGGGCTGAAGCAGGCACAGCTCAGCACCCCGGATCTGGTGCTGCTGGACGTGATGCTGCCGGACATGGACGGCTTCGAGGTGATCCGGCGACTCCGGAAGCAGACCGGCACGGGCGTTCCGGTGCCGGTGCTGTTCCTCAGCGCCCGCGACGATCCCGCGGACAAGATCAACGGGCTCAGCCTCGGCGGCGACGACTACATCACCAAGCCGTTCGACCCCGAGGAGCTGATCGCGCGGATCCACGCCGTGCTCCGGCGCTCCGGTGGCTCGGCGCCGCGCGACACGTTGCGGGTCGCGGACCTGGAACTCGACGTGGACGGACACCAGGTGGTGCGCGCCGACACCCCGATCCGGTTGTCGCCGACCGAGTTCCGCCTGCTGCGCTACCTGATGCTCAACGCGGGCCGGGTGGTGTCCAAGCGGCAGATCCTCGACCAGGTCTGGGAGTACGACTTCGGCGGCGATCCCAGCATCGTCGACACCTACATCAGCTACCTGCGCCGCAAGATCGACAAAGCCGGCCCCAAACTGCTGCACACGGTGCACGGCGTCGGCTACGTGCTCCGCGAGCCGCGGGCATGACGAATCGGCGGCGGTTGCGCGGCCTGTCGTTGCGCGCTCGGGTGCTGCTGATCGCGAGCCTGCTGCTCGCCGTCGGGCTGGCCGTGGGCAGTGCGGTCGTGACCGGTTTTCTGCACGGCTACCTGATCAGCCGGATCGATGCGCAACTCCGCCCGATGGCGACGGGCATGGCGCAGCAGGTGCGGTCCCCCGAGTCGTTCGCGACGACGATCCCGGTCGGCGAGGGCGGCGGATTCTGGGACAACTACGCCGCGTTCCTGGATCCGGACGGCGGGCTGATCGTGGAGCAGCGCCCCCAGGGGCGGCCCAGTCCGGCCGATCCCGCAGTGCCGCACCTGGACGTCGCCGCGGTCGACGCTCGTGGCGGTCGCCCGTTCGACGTGCCCAGCGAGGAGGGTTCGGGCAGCTGGCGGGTACTCGCCCTGCCCTCGACCAACTTCGCGGTCGGCGACGGAGGTTCCAGCGTGCGGATCCGCCGCGAGACGGTGGTGGTGGCGGCTTCGTTGGACGGGGTGCAGGCGACCATCACGCGGTTGAACGCCATCTCGCTGGCCACCGGTGCCGGTCTGCTGGTCGTGCTCACCGTGGTGGGGTCGTTCGCCATCCGGGGCGGGTTGCGACCGCTGCGGCGCATCGAGCGGACCCTGGCAGGCGTCGCCGACGGCGACCTCAGCCAGCGCGTGCCCGGACTGGCCGCGCCGAGCACCGAGATCGGCCGCTTGTCCGATGCGCTGAACAGCATGCTCGCGCAGAACGAGGCCGCATTCGCGGCCAAGGAGCGGTCCGAGTCCAGGATGCGGCGGTTCGTCGCCGACGCGAGCCACGAGCTGCGCACCCCGCTGGTCGGGATCCGGGGATTCACCAAGCTGTTCCGGATGGGCGCGCTGACCGAGCAGGCGGACGTCGAGCGGACCATGGACCGCATCGAGCGCGAGTCGCTGCGATTGACCCGGCTCGTCGAGGACCTGCTGCTGCTCGCGCGGCTCGACGAGCAGCGCGATCCGACGGCCTCGTTGGAGCTGGCGCAGATGGACCTGCGCACCGTGGCCGCCGACGCGCTGCACGACGTGCGCGCTCGATCCGTCCCGGCCGGTCGAGCTGACCGGGCCGAACGGCGAAGCACCGGCCGCCGCACCCGCGTACGCCGACGAGGCCCGGATGCGGCAGGTGGTCACCAATCTCGTCGGCAATGCCGTCCGGCACACCCCGGAGGGCACGCGGATCCGCATCGGTGTCGGCACTGCGGACGGCCAGGCCGTTCTGGAGGTCGCCGACGTTGGCCCGGGGCTGACCGACGAACAGCAGGCGCGCGTGTTCGACCGGTTCTACCGCGCGGACGACTCGCGCAGCCGCACCGACGGCGGCGGCGCCGGACTCGGCCTGGCCATCGTGCACTCCCTGGTCACCGCGCACGGCGGAACGATTTCCCTGGATACGGCACCGGGAGCCGGAGCGACGTTCCGGGTGCTGCTGCCGCTCGTCGATGATGCGAGCTCCGACGCAGCTGAGTGAATCCCGGAAAATTCTGGGAGTTCCCTGAAAACCGGGCGGTGCTCTCCAGCGAAAACGAGCTCGTCTCTCCCCGCGAGCCCACGGATTCTCAGAGCTCTCCCAGATCTTCTCCGAGATCGCTCAAACGGGTTGGGCAGGCTGTGCTCATCCGGTCCTCGAGGACCGGCGCACACAACGCGAAAGGCAAAACCATGTCTGCCAAGAGCACGCGCCGTGTCGGCGTCATCGCCGGCCTCGCCCTGCTGCCCGCCCTCGTCTTCGGTGGGACCGCCGTTGCCACGTCCGCGGACGGCCAGGTCACGAAGAGCCACCCGAGCCAGACCCAGCAGGTGAAGCCGTCCGATGAGACGCACAACATCAGGGTCGAGGGCGAGGTCAGCAAGATCGAGAAGCGGGGCGACGTCGTGCGGGGCGAAGTGACCGTGTTCTCCGTCGTCGCGCACCCGGGCGGCCCGGAGCTGGAGTTCGTCCTGACCCCGGACACCGTTGTCGAGCTCGAAAACGGCGCTCCCGAGGTCGGTGAGAAGGTGACCGCCTCGGGCGAGGTGCAGCAGGACGGGAAGACCGTTTTCGCCGACCACATGGTCTTCCACTGACACGAGTTTCTCCTGCCGCGGCCGGTGGACGGGGTGGGGACCCGCCCACCGGCCGGGTAGTCCCTCGCGCGGTCGAGGCGCGCTTCCCCGGCGGTTCCCGGTACTTCCGCAAGGTCAACCGAACATCGCGAACGGACAACTGCCGCAGCGAGCGGCCGCCATCGGCTCGTGCGGTTGACCGACGGACAAGGCCGAATGCGAAGCGGCGCAGCCACCGCGGTGGTCATGTCAGGTTCGGTGCTCGCGTTCGTCGTAGCTCGACGCGTCGAAGGCGGCCGTGCCGGCTTCCGGGGTCCACCTCTGGAACAGCGGCAGCAAATCGGCCGCCACTACAGAACGCAACCCGTCCGGAGTGGGCACGACGACACGCATCGTCGGGTAGTAGTCCGCGAACACCTGCCGATCACGCCCGCACGGGCCCGTGACACCGCGCCCGTCGCTGCCGACCGCGACGATGCACTTCATCTGCCGCGCGCCCTGGGCCCGAGCCGCGCCGAGCGCGACCAGCTCGGCGCACGGACCGCCGGTGAAGTGGAAGAGGTTCACGCCGCTGAACATGCGGAAATCGGCCGCCAGCACAGCGGCGCCCATCGTGTGGATGCCGTCCTCGTCAGGACCGGAATCCGCGTTGGCGTCGATCGTTCGGCGGGCGAGCTCAACCAGTTCGAGTTCCGCCGCGTCGAGCGGTCGCGCCGAAGGCGGTACGTACATGCTGGATTCCCTCCTGACGGTCCGGACGCCACCCTCGTCGAGCGCATAGCCGACCGCAAGCGAAATTCGTGGTCCTGCCGAAGCGGAGTCGCGTCGGCAATAGCAGGCATCATCGCTCAGTTGGTCACACAACAGGCAGAAAGAAGGTCACGGGGTCGGTGCTCCCGCGAACACCGACACCGTGACCTGCACAAAGAACGTCGGACCGACAGGATTTGAACCTGCGACCGCTTGACCACCAGGAATGTCCCCAAGAGACACCGAACAGCGAGAACCGGGAAACCACAGGAAGAGCCGACGCAAACCGCTGCCGTTCAGCGCAGCGCAGCTCGGCCCAAGCCCACACATTCCTCGTCGGGTGGCCCGGGGGAATCGCACCCCCGGGCTCCCACGGAACGGAGCGTGACAGTCTCCCGTCACTCCGCTCTTCTCATCGCAATCCGGCGAACGTGCGCACCCATCGCCAGTGAGCGAA
>NZ_SMKW01000114.1 GCF_004348985.1 Saccharopolyspora elongata
AGAGGACGGCATACGAGTTCGCTCAGTGTCTCGGGGGCTCGGAGATGGGTATAAGAGACAGCACCCCCGCCCCAGCGGGGCCGCGCCCCGTCCCGGTGGGGCCGCAATTTCAATGGAAATCGAAGGTCCGATTTCAATGGAAATTGCGGCACCGGGGTCAGGCCGAGGCCTGGCGCGGGCGCACCTCGGCCTGGCCGGGGCAGACCAGGCCGGTCTCGTAGGCCGTGATCACCAGCTGGGTGCGCGAACTGAGGTGCAGCTTCTGCATCACGTGGTAGAGGTGCGACTTGACCGTCAGCTCCGCTAAACCGAGGTTGCGGGCGATCTCGGCGTTCGACCCGCCGCGCGCGACCTCCAGCAGCACGTCCAACTCCCGCTCCGTCAGCACGCTCAGCTCGCTGCGCGCGTCGCGGACGCCCAGCGCCGCGAAGCGCTGCAGGAGCCGCTTGGTGACCCGCGGCGACAGGAGCGCGTCTCCGGCCGCGACCGTGTGCACGGCCTTGACCAACTCCTCCGGCGTGGCGTCCTTGAGCAGGAAACCGCTGGCTCCGGCGCGCAGTGCGGCGTAGACGTACTCGTCGAGGTCGTGGACCGTGAGCATGATCACCGAGGTCTCGCCGCCGGTCTCCGCGATGATGTCGCCGGCCGCCGCGATGCCGTCCTTGCCGGGCATCCGCACGTCCATGAGCACCACGTCGGGCCGTCGGCGGCGCACCGCCGCCAACGCCGCATCGCCGTCGGCCGCCTCGGCCAGGACCCGCAGGCCCGGCTCGTTGGACAACAGGGCAACCAGTCCCGCGCGGATCATCGCTTGGTCATCGGCTACCAGGACAGTCGTGTCCGCAGTTTCCACGCCGGGCCTCCTCGGTCCGGACCGCCTGCATTCCGACTCAGGCCAGGTCCGAATTTTCCGGGCACGGTAGCACGGCTTCAAGGTGAAATCCGTTCAAAACCGGATGTGCGGTCAAGGTTCCGCCCAGCAGCGCAACGCGTTCCCGCAGGCCGATCAGCCCATGTCCCGACTGTTGGGAGACAGGCCTGCCATCCACCGCGTCGATCCCGCTGACTCTGTTGGTCACCTCGATCCGCAGCGCATCGGGCCCGTAGTCCAGCAACACCCGCGCCCGGCCGGCCCCGGCGTGCTTGAGCACGTTCGTCATCGCTTCCTGCACAATCCGGTACGCGGTCATCTCCACACCGGAGCCGAGCTCGCGGACCTTGCCGCGCCGGTCCAGCGTCCACACCACGTTCCCGCCGCGGACCGACTCGACCAGCGCGTCCACCCCGTCCAGGCTGGGCGTCGGCTGCCAGTCCATCGGGTCCTGACCGGCCGGGTTGCGATCGCGCAGCACGTTGAGCAGGTTGCGCATCTCCCCCAGCGCGCCGCGCGAGGTCTGTTCGAGCTCCTGCAGGGTCTGCCGGGCGTGATCCGGATCGCGGTCGATCAGCGCGCGAGCGACGCCCGCGCGCAGCGCGACCACGGACAGGTTGTGCGACACGATGTCGTGGAACTCGCGGGCTATGCGGGCCCGTTCGACGACCGCGGCGTCGGCCGCGAGCTGATCGCGCGCCTCGTCCAGCAGCGCCATGGTCTGCTCCAGCTGCGCCGCCCGCCGACGGCCGATCCGCACCGCCCGGGCCCAGCCGACCACCATCACGAGGTTCACCACCGCGCCGGAGATCCGCAGCAGCCCCTCCACCGGCGTCAGCTCGTAGACGACGAGCTCGCTGACCGGGTAGACCATCGCGATCGTCGCGGCGCCCACCTCGCCGACCACCGAGTTGCGCACGCAGACGGAGTAGACCGCAACCAGGATCACCAGGTTCAGCCCGCCGATGTTCAGCTGCAGCAAGGTGAGCCCGACGGCGACCGCCAGCAACGCGAACAGCACCAGCCACGGCGCCCGCCGGCGCAGCAGCAGCAGGCTGGTGGCGGGCACGCTCACCAGCAGCGGCCACCACCAGTCCATCCACGGTGGATGGTCGCCAATGGTCAGGTCGAAGCCGTGCAGCACCGAAAGCACCAGCACGAAGGCGAGATCGCCGAGCATGGCGCGATGCGCGGTGGCCCAGGCCGGCACGCCGGTCCGCCGCTCGACGACCGCGGCGCGGCCAATTGCGTGATCGACCAATCGAACCTGCCTCGAGACCGTTCCTGAAGCCGTCAGCGCGTCGGCGCGGGCTCCTCGTGAGCGGGAATTCCGGTTCTTACCGGAACGAACACTCACGAGAGCCAAGATCGTGTCGCACCGCACCGACGCGCTTCATCCGGCGAAAGTCGTAGCGGCGAACCTACCGTTCGCCGCCGCCGACCTACCTGGAACGGTCAGTACCCGCGCGCGACCCACTCGTCGAACTGCGGCCGGACCGCGCCGATCGTGCTGCTCTCCCCGTGTCCGGTCCGGACCTCGGTGTCGTCGGGCAGCGGCAGCAGCCGGTCCCGGATCGACGCCACGACGACGTCGAAGTCCGAATAGGACCGCCCGGTCGCCCCGGGCCCGCCGGCGAACAGCGTGTCGCCCGTGAACACCACGCCGAGTTCGGGCGAGTAGAGGCAGACCGCGCCCGGCGCGTGGCCGGGCGTGTGCAGCACCCGCAGGCTCGCGCCGCCGACCTCGATCACCTGGCCGTCGGCGAGCTCCCGGTCCGGCTCGCGGTCCGGGTGCACCAGGTTCCACAGCACCATGTCGTCGGGGTGCAGGAAGATCGGCGCGCCGACCGCGTCGGCCAGCTCCGGAGCCCTGCGCACGTGGTCGTCGTGGGCGTGCGTGCACACCACGCCCAGCACGCGGCGGTCGCCGACGAGCCGGCGGATCGCCTCGACGTCGTGCGGCGCGTCGATGATCACGCACTCGCGGTCGTCGCCGACCACCCACGCGTTGTTCTCGACGTCGAAGGTCTGGCCGTCCAGCGAGAACGTGCCGGACGTGGTCGTGTGGTCGATGCGCGGCGTCATCCGAAGGTCACCACCGAACGCAGCACCTCGCCGCGGTGCATCTTCTCGAACGCCTGCTCCACCTGGTCCAGCGCGATCTCCTCGCTGACGAACTTCTCCAGCGGCAACCGGCCCTGCAGGTAGAGCTCGATCAGCATCGGGAAGTCGCGTTCCGGCAGGCAGTCGCCGTACCAGCTGGACTTCACCGCGCCGCCGCGGCCGAACACGTCCAGCAGCGGCAGCTCCAGCTTCATCTCCGGCGTCGGCACGCCGACCAGCACCACGGTGCCGGCCAGGTCGCGCGCGTAGAAGGCCTGCTGGAAGGTCTCCGGGCGGCCGACCGCGTCGATCACCAGGTCGGCGCCGAAACCGCCGGTGAGCTCCCGGATCGCCTCGACGGCATCGGTCTCGGCGGCGTCGACGGTGTGCGTGGCACCGAACTGCCGCGCCCACTCCAGCTTCTTCGGGTCCCGGTCCACCGCGATGATCCGCCGCGCGCCGACCATGCTCGCCCCGGCGATCGCGCCGTCGCCGACGCCACCGCAGCCCAGCACCGCGACGGTGTCCCCCGGCCCGGCGCCGCCGGTGTTGACCGCGGCCCCGATCCCGGCCATCACGCCGCAGCCCAGCAGCCCGGCCACCGCCGGGCGCGCCGCGGGATCGACCTTGGTGCACTGCCCGGCGTGCACCAGCGTCTTCTCCGCGAAGGCCCCGATGCCCAGCGCCGGCGACAGCGGCGTGCCGTCGGTCAGCGTCATCGGCTGCGCGGCGTTGTGGGTGGCGAAGCAGTACTGCGGCCGGCCCCGCTTGCAGGCCCGGCACACCCCGCACACCGCGCGCCAGTTGAGGATCACGAAGTCGCCGGGCTGCACGTCGCGCACGCCCTCGCCGACCGCTTCGACGATGCCCGCCGCCTCGTGCCCGAGCAGGAACGGAAACTCATCGCTGATACCGCCCTCGCGGTAGTGCAGGTCCGTGTGGCACACCCCGCACGCCTGCACCCGCACCACGGCCTCGCCGGGTCCCGGATCCGGAACGCGGATGGTCACCACCTCGACCGGTGCGCCTTTCCCGGTCGCCACCACCGCGCGGACGTCGTCGGCCACGAGCACCTCCAGCAAATCGTCGTTTCGGCCACCATCGTCGTACGCGCGCTCGACCGTCAGCAAGAGCGACACCGGATCGATCTCGAACACCCTGTGTTACTGATTGACTACTGTACGATTCCAGTACGCGGGGGGAGGACGATCATGACCGACATGCGCATTCCGCCGGTCCGGGAAATGGACATCGCCCGGCCCTGCGCAGCCCGGATCTACGACGCCTTCCTCGGCGGCAGCCACAACCTCGGCTGCGAGCGGGCATTCATGGAAGACCTGGAGCGGGCGCTGCCGCACATCGGCGAGTCGTACCGGGAGAACCGGGCGTTCGTCCGGCGTTCCGTGGAATACCTGCTCGCGCACGGCGTCCGCCAGTTCATCGACCTCGGCTCGGGCATCCCCACCATCGGCCACGTGCACGAGGTGGCCCGGCGCCGGACCCGCGACTTCCGGGTGCTGTACGTGGACAACGAGCCGCTCACCGTCGCGCACAGCAAGCCGCTGCTGGCCGGCGAGCCGCGCGCCGAGATCATCCGGGTGGACTGCCGGAACCCGCAGGCGGTCCTGGATTCCCCGGAAGCCGCCGAGCTGCTCGACCTGGACCAGCCGGTGGCGCTGCTGATGGCGGCGGTGCTGCACTTCGTCCCCGACTCCGACGACCCGGTCGCGCTGGTCGAGGCCTACCGGGACGCGCTGGTTCCCGGCAGCCACCTGGTGGTCTCGCACCTGACCGGCAGCCACGACCCGGACGAGATGCGCATCCTGGCGAGCCGCTACGAGCAGACGACGGACCCGCTGCACCCGCGCGAAGTGGAGTGGATCGAGAAGCAGTTCGGCGACTTCGAGGTCGTCCCGCCGGGAACGATGTACCTGTCGGACTGGCGCCCGGAACCCGGCCGGACCTCGGCGAAGCGCCCCTACCGCCTGCTCTACGGCGGAGTCGCCCGGAAGCACTGACGCCGGAGCACCCGGAGGGGTTTCCGATTTTGCCTAAAATTGGGGAACTCCGGTATCCGGCGGTTCCGGGTGGTTTCCGACTTTGCCTAAAATTGGAACCGGCTCAGCGGCGGATGAACAGCAGCAGGACGCCCGCGAGGATCGCCGCGATTCCCGCCGCCAGCCAGGCCCCCGCCAGGCCCGCCTGCTCCGCCAGGACTCCGAAGAGCAGCGGCCCGAGGCTGCCGCCGAGGTAGATGCCGGTCTGGGTGAACGAGGTGGCGCTGGCGACCCGGTTCGGGGCGATCTTGGCGACCGCGAAGTTCAGCAGCCCGGGCCAGGCCCAGCCCGCGCCGAAGCCGATGGACACGCCGATCAGGAACGCCACCGGCGAGTTCACCGCCATCAGCCCGAAGCCGATCGAACCGATCAGCAGCATCGCGGTGATCATCCGCACCAGGTTCGGGTTCTTGCGGTCCGCGATGACCCCCGCGCACAACCGGATCGTCAGCCCGGTCGCCGATCCCAGCGACAGCACCAATCCCGCCGCGGACGGGCTGAACCCGACCTCGACGGCGGTGGTGGTGACGAACGCGCCGAGCGCGTTGGCCGCCGCCGAACCGAGGCCGCCGGAGATCGCCAGCAACAGCAGCGCGCCGCGGCCCGCGTCGCGCCCGCCGGAATCGGCACTGCGCGCGACGGACCGCTCGGCGTCCGGCAGCCGCGGCACCGCGACGGCGGCGACCAGGCCGACCACACCGGCGATCACGAACACCCACCGCCAGCCGACGGTCAGCGCCACGGCGGGCACCGCGACCCCGGCCAGCAGCGTCGCGGCCGGGATGGAGGACTGCTTGACGCCGAAGCCCATGCCCCGGCGGTTGGCCGGGATGCCTTGCGCGATGAGCAGGTTGGAGGCCGGTTGGGCCAGGGAGTTCGGCAGTCCGGCCACCCACAGCAAGCCCAGCAGCCAGGGCACACCGGGCGCCAGGGCCAGTCCGAACAGGCAGACCGAGCTGCCGAGCGCACCCAACCGCATGCCCTTTCGGGCACCGATCCGCTCGACGACCCACCCCATCGTCCGGGACGACAGCGACGCGACGCCGAAGAAGCCGGCCGCGCCCACGCCCAGCAGCGCCGCGCCGAACCCGAAGTCCTGCTGCAGCTGCACGCCCATGCCGCCGACGAGGAACACCGGGAACACCCCGACCGTCACGACCGCGGCCACGGATGACAGCACCCGCGGGATCCCGATGGTCCGCGGAGCCTGCTCGGCGACGGCCACTGCGGGCATGCGTCCTCCTCGCGGCACGTTGCGGTGCGGTGGTCTTACCAGCGTGCGAAGCCACCGGATTTTTAGCAACGCTAACGTGACGCACGCCTCCCTGACCGTCTGGTTGACGCGCCCCGGACGAGGCGCAAAGGTCGACAGCGTGGGTCGACAACAGGAAGACAGCGTGGTCGTGGCGCCCGGTTCCCGGCTGCCCGCGCCGGAGGTCCCCGACCTGGTGCTGCTGGACGCGGTGGAGCTGTCCTGGCTGATCCGCCGCCGGGAGATCACCTGCGTCGAGGTGATGGAGACCTACCTCCGGCACATCGACCGGCTCAACCCGGCGGTGAACGCGATCGTGTCGCGCGCCGACGAGGCCGAGCTCGTCGAGCAGGCGCAGCAGCGCGACCAGGAACTCGACCGCGGCGACCCCACCGGCTGGATGCACGGCTTCCCGATCGCGGTGAAGGACCTCTCCCACGCGAACGGGTTCCCCACCACGATGGGCTCGCCGATCTTCGCCGACCAGGTCGCGACGACCGACGACCTGCACGTGCGGCGGATGCGGGAGGCCGGCGCGATCGTCGTCGGCAAGACCAACGTCCCCGAGTTCGGCCTCGGCTCGCACACCTTCAACCCGGTGTTCGACACCACGCTCAACGCCTACGACACCACGCGCAGCGCGGGCGGCAGCAGCGGCGGCGCCGGTGCCGCGCTGGCCCTGCGGATGCTGCCGGTCGCCGACGGCAGCGACTTCATGGGATCGCTGCGCAACCCCGCGGCGTGGGGGAACCTCGTGTCGCTGCGCCCAGGCTTCGGCCGCATCCCGAGCGAGGGGTTCCTGAGCGAGCCCGCGGTGGTCGGCCCCATGGGGCGCACGGTGCGGGACATCGCGATGCTGCTGTCCACAATGGCCGGTCCGGACGAGCGCGCGCCGCTGAGCATCGAGCAGGACCCGGAGCTGTTCACCGGGAACCTGGAACACGACTTCGGCGGGGCCCGGATCGGCTGGATCGGCGACTTCGACGGCTACCTGGCCACCGAGCCAGGGCTGCTCGACCTGTGCACGGCGTCCTTCGGCGCCTTCGCCGAGATCGGCTGCGAGGTGGAGCCGGTGTCGCGCCGGCTACCGGTCGAGCAGGCCTGGGAGACCTTCCTGCTGTGGCGGGCGTGGACGGTCGGGCGCAAGAACGCCGAACTGCACGCCGACCCGGCCACCCGGGAGCTGCTCAAGCCAGAGCTGGTCTTCGAGATCGAGGGCTACCGGCGGCTGACGGTCGACGACATCGCACGTGCCCTGACCGGCCGCGACGAGTGGTACGCCGCGGTGGCCGGGCTGTTCGAGGACTACGACTTCCTGCTCGCGCCGAGCGCGCAGGTGTTCCCGTTCGAGGCCGGTCAGCGCTGGCCGCAGCAGATCGGCGACCGGTCGATGGACACCTACCACCGCTGGATGGAGACGGTCGCGCCGTGGACGCTGTCCGGGCTGCCGATCGTCAACCTGCCCGTCGGCTTCAGCGAGTCCGGGCTGCCGATGGGGGTCCAGCTGATCGGCCGGAACCACGCGGAGTGGCCGCTGCTGCAACTGGCGCACGCCTACGAGCAGGCCACCGACTGGACCCACCGCGTCCTACCCCCCATGCTCCGCTGACCCCACGGCCCCGGTGAACCGCAATTTCAATGGAAATCAGACCTCTGATTTCAATGGAAATTGCGGCCCTCCGGCGCGTCGGACCCCGACACGCCGGAGGGTGTGGACAACACACCGCCACGCAAATCGAGGTTGGAAAAACCTCGTTGAAACCGCGGGGAGATCAGCCGCGGAAGGCGGCGAGGCCGGTCAGGGCCTGGCCGATGGTCAGGGCGTGCATCTCGCTGGTTCCCTCGTAAGTCAGCACCGATTCCAGGTTCGTCATGTGCCGGATCACCGGGTACTCCAGCGAAATCCCGTTGGCGCCCAGGATGGTCCGGGCCGTGCGGGCCACCTCCAGCGCACCGCGGACGTTGTCGAGCTTGCCGAAGCTCACCTGCTGCGGGGTCAGCTCGCCGGCGTCCTTGCGCTTGCCGAGGTGCAGCGCCAGCAACCGTCCATTTTGGACGCGCACCGCCATGTCGGCGAGCTTGGCCTGGGTGAGCTGGAAACCGCCGATCGGCCGGCCGAACTGCTCGCGGGTGGTCGCGTAGTCCAGCGCCACCTCCAGGCAGCTGCGCCCGGCGCCGACCGCGCCCCACACGATGCCGTAGCGCGCCTCGTTCAGGCAGGACAGCGGCCCGCGCAGACCGGTGACCTCCGGCAGCACCGCGTCGGCGGGCAGCCGGACGTCGTCGAGAACCAGCTCGCTGGTCACCGACGCCCGCAGCGAAAGCTTGTGCTTGATCTCCGGCGCCGAGAAGCCCGGCGTGTCGGTCGGCACGACGAAGCCGCGCACGCCCTCGTCGGTCTGCGCCCACACCACGGCGACCGAGGCGACCGTACCGTTGGTGATCCACATCTTGCGGCCGTTGAGCACCCAGTCGGAGCCGTCGCGGCGCGCGGCGGTGCGCATCGAGGCCGGGTCGGAGCCGTGGTCGGGCTCGGTCAGGCCGAAGCAGCCGACCGCCTCGCCCGCGGCCATCTGCGGCAGCCAGTGCTGCTTCTGCTCCTCCGAGCCCCACCGCCAGATCGCGAACATCGCGAGCGAGCCCTGCACCGAAACCAGCGAGCGCAGCCCGGAATCGCAGGCCTCCAGCTCCTCGCAGGCGATGCCGTAGTCCACTGCGGACAGTCCGGCGCAGCCGTAGCCCTCCAGGTGCATGCCCAGCACGCCGAGCTTGCCCAGTTCCCGGGCCAGTTCCCGGACCTGCGGGAGTTCGCCGCGCTCGAACCACTCCGCGACGTACGGCTGCACGTGGTCCCGGCACAGCGCGCGCACGCTGTCGCGCATCGCGAGCTGCTCCGGGGTGAATTCGGCGTCGATCCCCAGCGGATCGCGCGGGTCGAACGCGGGACGTTTTCCACCGGCACTCATTGCGGGCTCCTCCTCGAGACGAGCGGGGAAAGCTGTTGTTCGGAATCCTCCAGCCAGGCGAGGACTTCCTCGGTGTGTTCGCCGAGCAGCGGCGGCGCCGCCACCTCGGCGGTGCCGTGGCCGGAGAAGTCGATGGGCGTGCGCACCTGCATCGCCGCGCCGCCACCGGGATCGACCATCGGCCGCAGTCCCAGCGATTCGGCGTAGTGCACGGCCCGCGACAGGTCGTTGACCTGGCCGCACGCGATGCCCACGCCCTGCAGGCGCCGCTGCCAGTCCGCGGCGGTCCGCGCGCCGAGCACGTTCTCCAGCTGCTTCGCCAGTTCCTCGCGGTTGGCCACCCGCTGCGCGTTGGTCGCGAACCTCGGGTCGTCGGGCAGCGCGACCAGGCCCAGCGCATCGCAGAGCTTGCGGAACTGCCCGTCGTTGCCGACCGCGACGGCCAGGAAGGCGTCCTCGCAGCGCAGCGCCTCGTACGGCGCGATGCTCGGGTGCCGGTTGCCCATCCGCTGCGGCGCGACCCCGGTGGTCAGCAGGTTGCTCATCTGGTTCGCCAGCGACGCCAACAGGCTGGACAGCAGGTTCACCTCGACGTGCTGGCCGCGGCCGGTCAGCTCGCGGCGCCGCAGCGCCGCCATGATGCCCAGCGCCGCGTCCTTGCCGGTGAGCACGTCCACCAGCGCCACGCCGACCTTCATCGGCGCGCCGTCGGCCTCGCCGGTGATGCTCATCAGGCCGCCGAGCGCCTGCACCACGAAGTCGTAGCCGGGCAGGTGCGCGCCTTCCTTGCTGCCGAACCCGGAGATCGAGGCGTAGACCAGCCGCGGATTGATGCCGAGCGCGCTCTCGTGGTCCAGGCCGTAGCGGGCCAGCGAGCCCGACTTGAAGTTCTCCACCAGGACGTCGGCGCGGCGGATGAGCCGGCGCGCGGCCTCCTGACCGGCCGGGTCGGCGAGGTCGAGGGCGATGCTGCGCTTGCTCCGGTTGACCGACTCGAAGTAGGCGGAGCTGTGCTCGGTCCAGGGCGGTCCCCACGAACGCGTGTCGTCGCCGCCTTCGGGGCGTTCCACCTTGATCACCGTCGCGCCGAGGTCGGCCAGCAGCATGGTCGCGTACGGCCCGGCCAGCACCCGGCTGAAGTCCGCGACGACCACGCCCTCCAGCGGCAGCGTCTCCATGCACCCACCCTTCCGCCAGGCGGACCAGCGCGATCCGGCGCGGTGGCCCGAACAGCGGCTTGCCTCGCCGCAATATTGGATCCAATATACAGTTGTTCGGGCGGCGGTCAAGACGCCGGAGAACCGCGAAAACCGGAGAGCCGATGCAACGACCACCCACCACCCAGGAGTTCGTCCTCGGCGAGCTCCGCAGGGCCATCGTGTCCGGGGAGCTGGCGCCGGGCCAGCCGATCCGGCAAGACACCATCGCCCAGCGCCTCGGCGTGAGCCGGGTTCCGCTGCGCGAGGCGCTGAAGACGCTGGAGGCCGAGGGCCAGGTGATCTACCAGCCGCACCGGGGGTATTCGGTGGCGGAGCTGTCGCTGAGCGACCTGCTGGAGGTCTACCGGATGCGCGAGCTGCTCGAATCGGAGGCCGCGTCGGTGGCCACCGAGCGGCTCACCGAGGCCGACCTGGCCCGCATCACCGACGCCCAGGTCGACGTCGAGAAGGCCGCTGACAGCGGCGACCTGGTCGCGATGATCGCGGCGAACCGGCGGTTCCACTTCGCGCTGCTGGAGCCCGCCGGAATGCCCCGCCTGCTGCGCGTCGTGCGCACGCTCTGGGACGCCACCGACGCCTACCGCGCGGTGTACTACAACTCCAGCACCAACCGCGAACGCGTCCGCCACGAGCACGATTCGATCGTGGCGGCGGTCGCGGACCGACGGGCCGACGACCTCGTGCGCCTGCTCGACGAGCACCGCAGGCACGCGGTCGACGCGCTGCGCGCCACCATCGCGTCCGAAGTGGACTGATCAAGCCGGAGTTCAGGCCCGGAGCAAGATCTCCGCGGTCCGGCGCGCCTGGCGGACCGCGCCGTCGAAGCCCGCCGAGGCCGCGACCGTCGCGCCCTCGTAGAGCAGCAGGGCGCTGTCGGCGAAGTCCGCCGGATCGGCCAGCTCGGCCGTCGCGGCGAGCTGTTCGAAGTACTCGCGCATCCACCGCTTCTGGCCGATGATCACCGCGCGGGCCGGGCTCTCCGGATCGGGGATCTCCGCCAGGGCGTTGACGAATCCGCAGCCCCGGAAGCCCGCGCCGCCCATCCACGCGTCGAGCGCGTCGAAGACCGCCAGCAGCTCGTCCGCCGGCGTGGCGGCGTGCTCGGCGACCCACCGCTGGAGCCAGGCGCGCCAGCGCTGGTCCCGCTCGACCAGGTACGCCGTGACCAGCTGGTCCTTCGAGCCGAAGCACGCGTACAGGGTCTTCTTCGTGACGCCCGCTTCGGCGGCGATCGCCTCGACGCCGACGGCGTGGATGCCCTGCCGGTAGAACAGCTCGGCCGCCATGTCGAGCACCCGCCGCCCGGCCGGCGTCAGCCTTTCCAACAACTCCACGCCTCGACTATACCGACCGGTGTGTTGACACACCACGACCGTGCATGCCTACCCTGGTAACCACACCGGTCGGTATACCTGCTCTGACCGGCGCCGAGACCCAGAACGGAGTGTTTCCCATGAGGGCAGTGCTGCTCACCGGCTTCGGCGGGCCGGAGAAGCTGGCGTACCGCGAAGACGTGCCCGAGCCGCAGGCCGGACCGGGCGAGGTGCGCATCCGGGTCGCCGCCACGGCGATCAACAACACCGACATCTGGACCCGCGAAGGCGCGTACGGCTCCCCCGACGACCCGGGAGCGAGCGCGGGCTGGCGGCGGGAGCCGCTGGAATTCCCGCGCATCCAGGGCGCCGACGTGGTCGGCCGCATCGACCAGACCGGCGCGGGCGTGCCCCGATCGCGGCTGGGCGAGCGGGTGATCGTCGACCCGATGCTCTACACCGGCGGCGAACGAGAACTGGTCGACACCGCGTACCTGGGCAGCGAGCGCGACGGCGGATTCGCCGAATTCACCACCGTGCCCGCCCAGAACGCCCACCCGATCGACAGCGACCTCGGCGATGCGGAGCTGGCGACCTTCCCCACCGCGTACGCGACGGCGATGCGCATGCTGAACCGGGCGGCCGTCGGCACCGGCGAGACCGTGGTGGTCACCGGTGCCTCCGGCGGGGTCGGCTCGGCGCTGATCCAGCTCGCGACGCTGCGCGGAGCGCGCGTCGTGGCGATCACCAGCGCCGCGAAGCGGGAGCGCGCGCTGCGCCTCGGAGCGCAAGCGACGGTGGACCGGCGCGCCGCCGACCTGGAGGCGGCGGTGCGGGCCGCGGTCGGCCCGGTCGACGTGGTCGCCGACGTGGTGGCCGGGCCGAGCTTCCCCGCGCTGCTGCGGATGCTCGGGCCGCTGGGGCGCTACGTCGTGGCCGGCGGGATCGCCGGTCCGCTGGTGGAGACGGATCTGCGCACGGTCTACCTCCGCCAGCTTCAGCTGATCGGCTCTTCGTTCGGCACCCACGAAGACTTCACCCAGCTCCTGCAGCACATCGCCCGCGGCGAGCTGACGCCGCTGCTGGCCGGGACGTACCCGCTGCACGAACTGCCCGAAGCGCAGGAGGCCTTCGCCGCCAAGGACTTCTTCGGCAAGCTCGTGATCACCCTGGACGGCGCGACATGATCCTGGACCGCGACCTGATCGTCGACGGGGTCCGACTGGCCTACCGGCGAACCGCCGGCAGCACCGGCGAAACGCTCGTGTTCCTGCACGGAACGCCGTCGCATTCCCACATCTGGCGCAACGTGATCCCGCCCGTCGAAGCCGCGGGGCACGGCGTGCTGGCCTACGACCTGCTGGGCTACGGCGCCAGTGAGCGCCCGCCGAACCGCGACACCTCGGTCGAGGCACAGGCGGATCTGCTCGAAGAAGTCCTGGCGCAGCAGGAAATCCGGCGCTGCGCGCTGATCGCCCACGACATCGGCGGCGCGGTGGCGCAGATCTTCGCCACCCGCCGCCCGGACCGCGTCGAACGCCTGGTGCTGATCGACTCGGTGAGCTACGACTCGTGGCCGTCGAGCACCTGGCGGGAGATCATCCGCGACCACCTCGCCGACCACGCCGCCATGCCCCAGGCGGAGTTCGAGGCGATGCTGACCCGCCAGCTGGCGATGACGGTGGTGGACCCGGCCCGGATGACCGGCGAAACCCTGGAGGCCTACCTCGCTCCGCACCGGACACCGATGGGCCGGGCGTCGTTCTTCGAGCATCAGGTCCGCCACTACGACTCGGCGCCGACGCAACGGGTGGCCCCGCTGCTGAAAACCCTTGCGGCACCGACGAAGATCGTGTGGGGAGCCGGGGACCGCTGGCAACCGCTCGCCTATGCGCAACGCCTGGCCGAGGACATCCCGGGCGCGGAGCTGTCGATCATTCCCGGCGCGGGCCACTTCGCCATGGAGGACGACCCGGCCCGGATCACCGAAGAAGTCCTGACCTTCCTGAGCGATTCCTGAGCGCAGCTCGTGGGTGCGAAAACCGGCTGGAACCGGTTTTCGCACTCACGACCGCGCGAGCGGTCACTTCTCGTAGGTGTAGAAGCCCTTGCCGGTCTTCTTGCCCTTGAGGCCGGCGTCGAGCATCCGCTGCAGCAGCGGCGGCGCCGCGTAGGTGGGCTCGGCGTACTCCGCGTACATCGAGTCGGCGATGGCCTTCAGGGTGTCCAGGCCGACCAGGTCGGACAGGCGCAGCGGGCCCATCGGGTGGGCGCAGCCCAGCACCATGCCCTTGTCGATGTCCTCGGCGGTGGCGAAGCCGCCCTCCAGCATCCGGATCGCCGACAGCAGGTACGGCACCAGCAGCGCGTTGACGATGAACCCGGACCGGTCCTTGGCCCGGATGGTCTCCTTGCCCAGCTGCTCACCGGCGAACGCCGTGGCCCGCTCCACCGTGTCCTCGGCGGTCAGCAGCGACGGCACGAGCTCGACGAGGTTCAGCACCGGCACGGGGTTGAAGAAGTGCACGCCGATGACCCGCTGCGGGCGCTTGGTGGCGCCGGCGAGCTTGGCGATCGGGATGGACGAGGTGTTCGACGCCAGGATCGCCTCCGGGTCGGACACCACCTTGTCCAGCTCGGCGAACAGCCCGAGCTTCAGCCCCTCGTCCTCGGCGATCGCCTCGATGACCATGTCCCGGTCTTCGAGGTCGGCGACCGTGGTGGTGAAGTGCAGGCGGGACTGCGCCTCGTCGCGCTCGGCCTCGGTGAGCTTGCCCTTCTCCACCCCGCGGTTGAGCGACTTCCACAGCCTGGACCGGCCGGCGCGCGCGGCCTCGGCGTTGACCTCGCACACGATCACGTCGATGCCGGCTCGGGCGCCGACCTCGGCGATGCCGCCACCCATCTGCCCGCCACCGACGACTCCCAGGCGTTCGATCTTCGTCACCACACCGATCCTTCCGCTTCCGGCTGCGCTGCCGCTGCAGGGCCTTCGTCGGCCAGATCATGCCAAAAACAGCGGTTACCGACCGGTAAACAGTGCGCTAGGCCACGTCGATCACACCGCCGCGCGGGAAGGGTGGGCCGTACGGAGCCGGGCTGGATCCCCCCGGGCCCGGCTCCGCGCGGTCGGACCCCCCGATCCGACCCTGACCCCCTGAAGTTCTTTCAGGTTACAGCACCCTCTGCGCATGAATGCATGCACTCCGGGCATGGGTACGCGCTGGTCACCCCGGCTGGCACACCGGGCAGAAGAGGGTGCTGCGGCCACCGATCCGCAAGCGCCGCAAAGCCGACGAGCACCGCGGACACCTCCGGTCCGGCTCGTCGCGGTGCCCGGTCAGCCACGACGCGCCGTCCGGAACCCGGCCCGCGCGAACCGCCACCCGCAGCATCTCGCGCATCTCGCGGTGCAACCGGCCGAGGTCGCCGTCGCTGAGCTCCGCGGTGGAGCGGTTCGGGTTGATCCTCGCTCGCCAGAGGATCTCGTCGGCGCAGAGGTTGCCAAGCCCGGCGAGCACCGACTGATCCATCAGCGCCGGCTTGAGGCCGCGCCGGGTGCGGGTGAGCCGCGAGCCGAACTCGGCGGCGTCGATGCGCTGCGCGTCCGGGCCGAGGTCGGCCAGCAGACCGTCCACTTCGTCCTGTTCCCGCGCGAGGTGGATGCCGGTCAGCTTCCGCATGTCCCGGTAGCGGAGTTCGCCGGCGGCGAAGTCGAACACGACCCGGTCGTGCGCGTGCAGCTCCTCGTCGTGGGCGCACCACTGGAGGTTCCCGGTCATCCCGAAGTGCACCAGCAAGGTCGGCGGCGCCGCCGAGGCGTTCGCGGCGGGCGCCGTCGGTACCAGCAACCACTTGCCGTGCCGCCGCGGCTCGGCGAAGAACCTGCGCCGCAGCGCGCGCTGGAACGCGTCCGCGCCGATGCCGCGCAACACCTGCGCATCGTGCACGCGCACCTCGCGCACCTGCTTGCCGGTCGCCTGCTCCGCGACCCGGCGAAATCCCGCTACGTCGGGCAATTCGGGCATGCCTCCCGGCTACCCGCCGGCGCGCCGTCCTAGCGGCCGTTTCGGAAAGGCTCCGGACAAGCACGTCCCGAAGGCACCGGCACCAGACGGCCACGCTCACACGTCTCGCACCCCGTTCCCGAACGACCCCTTAGCGGGTTCCGCTCGGCTTGGAGAGAATCCGGGCCATGAACATCCCACCTCTGCGCCGCGTGATGGTCGCGCGCGACCCGGCAGAACAACACCGCGTGGCCACGCCCTTGGAGCTGCTGTTCGACCTGTGCTTCGTCGCGGCCGTCGGCCAGGCCGCCGTGCAGCTGCACCACGGGCTCGCCGAGGGGCACTTCGCCGAGTTCGGCATCGGCTACGCCATGGTGTTCTTCGCGATCTGGTGGGCCTGGATGAACTTCACCTGGTTCGCCTCCGCCTTCGACACCGACGACGCCCTCTACCGCGCGCTGACGCTGCTGCAGATGGGCGGGGTGCTGGTGCTCGCCGCCGGGGTGCCCGGCGCGTTCCACGACTACGACTTCACCATCGTGACCATCGGTTACGTGGTGATGCGCGTGGCGATGGTCGCCCAGTGGCTGCGCGCCGCGCGCGAGCATCCCGACAGCCGCGGTTGCTCGCTGCGGTACGCGGCAGGCATCTCGGTGGTGCAGATCGGCTGGCTCCTGCGGCTCGCGCTGCCGCACCCGTGGGCCGAGGTCGGCTTCGCGGTGCTGGTCCTGGCCGAACTCGCGGTTCCGGCGTTCGCCGAGCGGCGCGCCCGGACACCCTGGCACCCGCACCACATCGCGGAGCGCTACGGGCTGTTCACGATCATCGTGCTCGGCGAGGTGGTGCTGGCCGTGACCGCCGCGATCCAGGAGGACGTCTCCGACGGCGGTTGGTCCCCGGAGCTGCTGGAGGTCGGCATCGGCGGGCTGCTGATGATCTTCGCGATGTGGTGGATCTACTTCAAGCACTCCGCGGTCGAGCAGCTGCGCGACTCGAAGCGCGCCCCGCTGGCCTGGGGATACAGCCACTACCTGGTGTTCTCAGCCGTCGCCGCGGTCGGCGCCGGACTGGAGGTGGCCATCGAGGTCAACGCCCACAAGGCGCACGTGAGCACCGTCGCCGGAGCGTTGACCGTCGCGATCCCGCTGATCGTCTACCTGGTGACGACGGCCGTCCTGCACTCCCGGATGGCCGACGCGGGCGCGCCGGTCTTGGTGCTGACTGCGGTGGGCTGCGCGCTGCTCGTGGTGGTGGCGCTGCTGGCGGACCTGCTCACCATCTCGGGTTCCGTTCTGACGATGGGAATCCTGATGGCCCTGCTGCTCGTCGCCGGGCTTTTCCTGCAGCAGCGCCGGATTTCGGCGCGATGACCGACCGCCGTGGCCCCGTGCGCGCGGAGCCACGGCACGAAGTCACCGCTGCAGAGCGGCCTCGGCGGCTTCGAGATCCTCGACGACGTCCAGGACGCCCCACCGCACCGGCCACGCGAAGCGCCGGTCCACGGTCCAGGCCAGCACCGCGTCGAGGTCGGCATCCTCCGGGCCGATCACCAAGGACGCCGCCGGGCCCACGGCCGGTTTGGCGATGGTGCACCAGGTCGACTCGTCCAGCGGGAACGAATCCTCCTGGAACATGTCGCCGATGAAGTCACCCTCCTCAACGGGGCGCAGTTCCTCGTCGGATTCCTGGCCGAACTCGAAGTCACCGACGACCTCGCCGGTCAGGGCGCGCACGAACCGCAACGTGTACTCCCCCATCACGGCCAGCACCCCGGAGGCGCCCCACAGCACCGCCGTCGTCTCCGCCGGCACGTCGATCGACCGCACGCACGCCGGCTCGTCACCCAGGGACCACACCTCGACCCGTCCGTCGGCCGTCAGGCACGCACCGTGCTCCCCCGACGGATCCCACGCCCAGGGGCGCTCGGGGCCCGCATCGTGCATGCCGATCTTCTTGGTCGTGTCGATGTCGAGATGGAAGCGGCGGCCGTCCTCGTCGTGGACGTCGACGCCGCCGCCGTCCGGCAGCACGATCGCCAGCCGCGCGTCCGCATCGCGCATGCCCCAGTGCAGCATTCCCGGGGTCTGCTCGACTGATTCGCCGACCTGGTTCCCGGTGCGGGCGTCGAGCACGGTCAGCGTGCCGGGCTCACCGCTCGCGACGGCGGCGACCAACCGGTCGTCCGGGCTCCACGCGAGCGGGATGCTGAGGCCGTTCCAGCGGGCATCGCCGATGCGCGCCAGCCAGCGCATCCGCCCGCCCGGCACGTCGACGACGCAGGCCACCGGGCCGTCGTCGCCCAGGAGCCGGGTGCCGTCGCGCGACCACCGCACCTGGCCGAAGAAGAACTCGTAGCGGTCCGGCTCGCCGTCACGGCCGATCTGCGACGGTCCGAGCAGCTGCCTGGCGTCCTCCGGGATCGGCTCGGGGAGCAGTTCGGGCCGCGTGCCTTCGAGGTGGTCGAACTGGTGGGCGTAGACGACCTCGCCCCGGTCCAGCGGCGCGATGCAGCCCATCACCTCGTGACTCGTGCGCATGCTGACGTACGCCCGCCGGCCATCGGGTGCCAACGCGAAGGTCGCGGAGGAGTCGTTGCCGTCCGTCACATCCGCGTAGCCGTGGGGATTGGCGCTCTGCCCGAAGGGATCCCAGACCCCGACCTGGTTGGTGCAGAACCCGACGGCGAGGCGCGTGCCGTCGGCCGACCACTGCACCGTGTCGCGGTCGCCCAGCCAGCCGACGCCGCCGTCGATCACGATCTCGTTGACGGCGCGCCCGGTGCTCTTCTCCCAGATCTGCACCGTGCCCGCTTCCGCGTCTTCGCCCCACCGGCCGGTCGCCAGGTGCCGACCGCACGGGCTGAGCTCGAAGTCCAGCAGCCCGCCGCCGTCCTCGTAGGCGGGATGGGCGTGCGGATGGCGCAGCCGAGCGCCGCGCGCCACCAACTGCTCGGTCGCCAGCCGGTGCGCCTCCGTAACACCGTGCTCGCGTTCGAGCTCGGCCAGTTTTTCGCGCAGCGAAGGCAAATCCCGCTCCGGCGCGAACGCCGTCCAGTCCGCTTCCCGGAGCAGGCCGAGCAATTCCGCCGGGTCGTTCGCCGCCGCCAACGCGTCGTGATCGGCGAAAGTACCGTCGGCCTGCTCGCCTCGGAGCAGCAGCTCGTACAACTCGGCTTCCGGCAGCATCGGCACGCCGACCTTCTGCTCTTCCAGGTCCGGTAAGCGAACCGAGAACACGACTTCCCCGGACAGCACCACATCCGGCGCGGCATCCGGCGCGGCATCCGGCTCGACCACCTGGGCGCCGAGCTCCGCCAACCGCCGCTCCAACTCCTCCCGGGAAACTGGCGCTTCGGTGCCCGACAGGTATACCTTCTTGCCCTTCAAATCCATGATCGACCACAGTAGAGGTGGCCCCCGACGGCCGGTGGCGAATCGGCGCCGGGCTGGCCGTCCGGGTGTGCGGCGGTGCGCATTACCCTGTGGATCCCGATTCCTTCGAGGAGGCGGTATGCGAGAAGGCGACGTGGTGGCGGACTTCGCGCTGACCGACCAGCGCGGCAACGAACGCAAGCTGTCCGACCTGCTGGTCGACGGCCCCGCGGTGCTGTTCTTCTACCCCGCGGCGATGACGACCGGTTGCACGGCGGAGACCTGCCACTTCCGCGACCTGTCAGCGGAGTTCGCCGAGCTCGGCGCCCAGCCGGTCGGGATCAGCACGGATTCGGTCGCGAAGCAGCAGAAGTTCGCCGACGCCCACGGCTTCGGCTTCCCGCTGCTGTCCGACTTCGACGGCGCGGTGGCCCGCCAGTTCGGCGTGAAGCGGCGGTTCGGCCCGATCCCGGTGAAGCGCCACACGTTCGTCATCGACGAGCAGCGGCGGGTGCTCGCGGTGATCCGCAACGAGTTCCGCATGGCCGCGCACGCCGACACCGCGCTGGAAGTGCTCCGGCGGGGTACCTAGGTCGTGGTTTACAAGCGGCGGTAGCCGCTTGCGGTGTGGGACTCAACTCGCACCGCCGCGGGTTCACGGTGCCCACTCCTCTGGAGTTCTCCCAGCGAGGACAGCCCCGACGTGGTGAATTGGTCATTCATGAGTCGGGGATCCCACAGTGAGGGGGCAGCGGTAATTCCCGCAGGGGGCCGCCACCCGCACCGCTACGCAAACCAATTTCGAAACACTCTCTAGGCAGGCCCGGTTCCGCGGGCGAGCGGCGCCCGCCAGCCGTAACGCAGGGCGAGCAGCCTGACGACGATCGCGAGCAGCGCCGCGAGCGAGCTGGTGATCGGCGTCAGCACGCCGGTCACGGCCAGGATCGACACCAGCGCGCTGCCGAGCAGGGCGGGCACCGCGTAGATCTCGCTCTTCGGGTGCAGCAGCGCCGGGATCTCGCCGGCGAGCAGGTCACGGGCCGCGCCGCCGCCGATCGCCGTCGCCGCGCCGAGCGCGATCGCCGCCAGCGGATGCATGCCGTAGTTCAGCGCCTTGATGCTGCCCGCCACGCAGAACACGCCGAGGCCGACCGCGTCGAAGAACATCACGAACCGCCGGATCCGGGCCAGCCTCGGGTGCCAGAAGAACACCACGACCGCGGCGACCAGCGGAGTGGTGAAGTAGGCGACGTTGGTGAACGCCACCGGCGGCACCGCACCGATCACCAGGTCCCGGAACAGCCCGCCGCCCAGCGCGGTCACCTCGGCGAGCACCAAGATGCCGACGGCGTCGAAGCGCTTCCGCACGGCGAGCAGCGCGCCGGAGAGCGCGAAGGCGAAGATCCCGACCAGGTCGAGGATCTCCTGCACCAGCGGATTCACGATCGCGGTATCCACCGCGACATTCTCACCGCCACCGCCGGGGCTCCCCCAACCGGCCGCAGGTTGGCAGCGCATTCGACCGGTTCAGGCGGCCGAACGCGCCCGCGTTCTCAGCGGTTCTTCCGGAATGCGGCGTCAGCCGCATGCGGTGAGGGACTCAGCTCGCACCGCCGCGGGTTCTCAGAGGTCGTCTGGCGAGGACAGCCCCAGCGCCGTGTATTGGACATACATAAGCCGGGGATCCCGGAGTCCAGACGGCGACCGCAATTCCCGCAGGGGGCCGCCACCCGCACCGCCACGCAGAGCGAGTTTCGAAACAGGCTCTATAGCTTGTTGTTTAACCTGTGCGGTTTTGGTGTTGTTGGAGGGTGAGGTCGCGTTTGATGGTCTTGCCGACGTCGTGACGGGTGGCGCGATGCGTGTTGCGGGAACCGGGTGGGCGTCCGGGAC
>NZ_SMKW01000115.1 GCF_004348985.1 Saccharopolyspora elongata
TCTCATCGTCACACGCTCCTCGTTTGCAGGACCGGGGAGCTACAGGCTTGCCTAGGTACAGGACCAGCAACAGACCTAGATAGAACTCCGTGCACTTTTGATCGCCCTGATGGGGCCACACGGACAGGCGTCGACAGGGCATGCTGCCCAGCAACTGCTCAACAACTACATGCGGATCCTGGCCTCAGCCACTGCCGATCCGGACACCGCGCCCTCGGCTCTCGTCACGACGCGGCCGAACTCCCTCCCGCAGACAGCGGCGTGCATCCACCATCGGTTCGAGCACGCCGCAGCCAAATATCCCGACAAAATCGCGGTTATTCACAACGATCATAAGATCACGTACCGGGATCTCGAGGCCGTCGGCAACTGTGTGGCTCACCGTCTGATCGAGCGGGGAGTACGGCCAGGAACGACAGTCGGCCATATGCGCCGAACGAGGCCTGGCTTTCATCATCGGTCTGCCAGGCATCGGATTGTCTGCCCAGGCGTGTGTGATTTGGCTTGGCGGACCAGCTTGCTCTATGAGCTGGATGAGTTGTTGCTGACAGGCCGGCCCGCCAGCAACAACTCACCTATCCGCGCGTCATACCTCCGGCGAGGGCTGGCCCGGTCCATGGTCCGGCGGGGCCGGAATTCCTGGCGCTCCAGCAGGCTCGCAGTTGATGGGGTTGCCCGGAACACCCGGCGCGTCACTGGGGAGGCCACGGATGGGCAGGGTCGGCAGCGCGGGCACGCCCGGTGTCGGAACGCCGACCGGGATGCAGGTCATAGGCGGGGCCGGAAGCGTGCTGCTCTCAGTAGTGCCTTCGGCAAAAGCCCCTGCCGACGTAGTGACGAGACCGGCAACGGCCAGGCTGGCCACCGTGAGTGACTGCACGATTCGAATTGCCTTCATCTGAAAGTCTCCGAATGTGTTGTGGGTCGCTCCGAATGTCCATCGGAACGAGCGCTAGTCTGCCTCATCTGGTGTTTGTGGAGCGTCAGGTAGCGCTTTATCGTTTCTTTACGGCTTAAAGTGCGGATTCTGTTGCCCGTATGTACTTTTCGCTCGCAAAGAGCACACTTTGTGGTATATGGAGTGCTATGCGTGTACTCGTGGCCGAGGATGAGAGAATGATGGCGGACGCGGTGGGTGAGGGTTTGCGTGACAACGGACTCGCCGTGGACGTCGTCTACGATGGTGCCGCTGCGCTTGAGCGATGCGTCAGCACCGACTACGACGTAGTTGTACTCGACCGCGGACTACCGTTGGTGCATGGCGACGAAGTATGCCGCTCGCTTATTGCGGAGCGTCGCGAGACACGAATCCTGCTGCTTACCGCTGCGTCCGAAGTCACCGACCGAGTCGCTGGCCTCGAACTCGGTGCGGATGACTATCTGCCGAAACCGTTCGCCTTTGCCGAACTCGTCGCTAGGGTTCGCTCGCTGGGACGGCGAAGCCGGCCGGCGGTACCGCCGATACTGCAACGGGCAGGCATCGCCTTGGACCCGGCACGGCACCGGGTCACGCGTTACGATCGCTCGGTTTCCTTGACCAAAAAGGAATTCGCTGTCCTTGAAGAGTTGCTTCGTGGGGATGGTGCGGTCGTTTCGGCCGAGAAACTATTGGAGACGGCATGGGACGAGAACATCGATCCCTTTACCAACGTCGTGCGCGTAACCATGGTATCGCTACGGCGCAAGCTGGGCGACCCCCCGCCTGTTGAGACCGTTCCCGGTGTTGGGTACCGGATCCCGTGAAACGCTGGCCGCTGCGAATCAAGCTGACGATCGCGTATGTGGTGCTGACAGCGGTCACAGGCGCGATAATGCTCGGACTGATCCTGTTGATGGCGCAGCCGGTAACCCCGGTCGGTACTGGATCCTCGGTTCCTTACTCGTCGTCAGCGGTTCCCGCCCCCGATCGTCCGGTGACGGCGCCAGCTGACCCAGGAGAGCCGGAACTCGTCGACGTTAGCGGCACCGTGACCTATTCTTCCGTACTCGGAAACGGTGTCGTCGCCCTGGTGGTCGTCATGGCGGTGGCCGCAGTTCTCGGGTGGTTGACGGCCCGGCGTGCGCTGCTCCCGATCCGGTCCATCACGAGCGCGGCTCAGCGGGCGGCTGACCAGGAGTTGAGTACGCGCATTTGCCTTTCAGGGCCCAAGGACGAGATCAAGGAACTCGCCGATGCCTTCGACCACATGCTGGCGCGGCTGGAACGGTCGTTCGTCAGCCAGCGCAGATTCCTCGCGAACGCCGCACACGAGCTGAAAACCCCCGTAGCGACGCAGCAAGCGGTCACCGAGGTGGCGATGACGCGACCTGACGCCGGAACCGGGACCATTGAGTTGGGCCGCAAAATCCTCGCCAGCCTGGACCATCAACAGCGCGTACTCACCGGCCTGTTCGCGTTGGCGCAGAACGCCGAAACCATCGAAGGAAGAGACACCGTCAACCTGGCTGATCTCACTGACGGCATCCTGCACGAGCGAATCGCCCGTAACGACGAGCAAATCGAGCCCACATCGGAACTCGACGTGGCCAAGGTCCGTGGTGACGCCGCACTCCTCGAGCAACTGATCCGCAACCTCATCGACAATGCCTTCGTCCACAATGCACCCGGCGGATGGGTGTCCGTACGCACTGTCGGCACGCCGACCGAGTCTGTGCTAGAGATCGCGAACGGCGGTACCCACATCGACACCACCCGGTCTGACCAGTTGTTCGAACCGTTTAAGCGCTCGTGCTTCAACAGGGCGGACCCACCTCCGGGCAGTGGCCTCGGCCTCTCGGTGGTACGGGCGATCTCCGAAGCACATGGCGGCTCCGTCACTGCTCAGCCACGTGACGAGGGCGGGCTCGTCGTCCGGGTTCGCTTGCCAGCGGCATGACACAGCTCCTGCGGACGGGCCTGACCCAGTGCAGCCGCTGGTTGAACTGTCGCTGGCCAGACGATCGCGGTGGGGCATGGCAGCGACGCGCTCTCGGTTGCGGTTCAAGTCGGCGAGGTATGCCTCCAGGCCCGGGCAGGTAGGACACGCCGGTGCTGAGGTCGGAACCCGATGGGGCATGTCCGCCGCCGGCCGCGACGTTGCTGGGTTCAGCATCTACACAATCCTCTGCCAGCCAACCAACAGCCCCGCCGACCTCGCTCACACCACTTGACGATCTATAGGAGCATCAGGCCTGACGAATGGTCGGCGACGTAGCGTCTCGACACACACACGATCCAGAATCATGAAGAGTGGTACATCACCGTGCACGTCCAGGGCAACGAGGCAGACGCGAAGATACGCGCCTTCACTAAGAAGGAGCTGCACGGGTTTTTCGCGCACTGCGATGACCGGGCGGCCTGCATCCGTGCGCTCGGCCGCAAGCGCTGGTTGCCCGCTTTCCGGGACCCGACACTGTTCAAGATCGGCTACGGCTACGGCTACGGCTACGGCCTGCGCCGCAACGAAACCCGGCTGCTCGACGCCGTCGACTTCGGCAGCAACGCCGCCGGACACAAGTTCGGCGAGTACGGGTTATGCCAGGTCAGGTTCGGCAAGGCGAAGAAGGTTCGCCGCCCAAGCAGCACAGCGTGACGACGGTCTGGGCCGGACCAGCGACCCCCGTGAGGAGCGAGCGGTTCACCGAGATCGGCCGTTGTTCGGCGCTGACTAAAACTCTGCCGCCAAGCCGTCCGAGCGGGGGGCTGCGTGTGGGTTCCCAGCGGCCCGATTCCCGCTGCATCACTTACCGCCGGGAACTCGGTCTGGACGACGTCGACTTATTCAGCCAGGTTCTCTCTGCCGTCGGCGGGCCTGCTCGTTCCACGCTCGGCACGGGGTCGACCTCCTGTGAGCCGCCCCGGTGTGTCCGGAGACTTCACCTGTTGGGAAGGGTGGAGTCATGTCGCGTTCGAAGAAGTACCCGCCGGAGTTGCGTGAGCGGACTGTGCGGATGTTCGCCGAGGTCCGTGGTGAGCATGCCTCGGAGTGGTCGGCGATCCGCAACGGATCCACCACAGCGCTCGTGGCTCCGAGGCTGGCCTGCCGTATCAGCCGCTCCACCCGCTTGCGGGCAGGTCCGGACCCTGCCGGCGCAGGGCCTCGTGCACCCGGGGACTGCCGTGGGTGTCATCAGAAATGGTGTGGACGTCCACGATCTCGGCAGTTCCTCATCAGCACACTGGCGGTCCGGCGGCTGGGCCGCCGACCTGACCAGCCGTAGAACGTCCACGGCGCCACACCGATCACCCGGAGAATGGGATCGACCCCGAAGTGGACGCAGCTGCTCAACCAGCTTCATGACCGTCGCCGGGTCGGTCGATCTCGACGCGAAAAAGCACTCGCTGCCTTGAGAATCTCGCTGGTACGCTCGAGGTCCGCGTTCTCCTTCCGCAACCGACGCAACTCCTCCAGCTCACTGATGGTCGGCCGGTCACCCGCTAGCAGTGGACACATGTTAACCCGGGCCGCTCGGTTAGCGACGAGTCGTCACCGACGTCGCCACAGCTCGTAAACCCCAGACCCCTTATTCAGCCTGCATTCGTGCGGCCGGTCCGCTTGGTCCGGTTCTGGCTTGACGAGCCACTGGTATCCCTGTTCGCATGCGTCCGCAGTGGGAAACCAGTACCGGGGCTGTAGCGGACTTCTTCCTTGTTGAACAAGGCGCGTACGTGGTCGGGCTGGTTCTGGCGGCGGCGCAGGTGGGTGCGTGTCGCTGCGGCCAGCTCGGACTTGGTGCGAAGGCTTGGCGTTGCGGTTACGTGATGTTTGACGTCTCCGTTGAGCAGTTCGACGGGGTTGAGTTCGGGGCAGTATCCGGCCAGGAAATGCATCTCGATCCGGTCGTGGTGGCGGGCCAGCCAGTCTGTGAGCAGTCTCGCCCGGTGCACGGGGTGACGGTCTGCGATGAGGTGGATCTTGCGGTCGAGCTGGCGGATGAGCCGTTTGAGGAAGCCGATCCTGATGCTCGCGTTGAACCTACCGGTGAACACGGTGAAGTACAGCTCGCCCTTGTTGCTGATCGCGGACATGGCGTTGACGCCGAACCGCACACCGGTGCGGGGGACCGCCGGGGTGGTCCCCCGGCGCCCAGGTGGCCGTCACCGCCGCATCCGAACGCAGCCTGGTCTGGTCCAGCCACAGGATCATCGCCTGCTCTTTGCGGGAGCGGGCGGAGATCGCGGGATAGTCCTGTTCCACCCAGCGAGCCGCCGCTTCCGGGTATCTCTCGTAGGCGGCCCGGATCGGTTTCTGCGGCGACAGACCCCACGAGCGCAGGTACTTACCGATCGTGACCCGCGAGAGCTGGATACCGAACCAGCGCTCGACCAGCTCCGTGACCTGCCCCCGGGCCCACACCAGCCCCGGCAGCGCCAGCTGATCGGGAAACTTGTGCACCACCCTCGCTTCACCGGGCCTGCTGCCGCGCGGTCAGCGCCTTCTGTTCCTCGGGACGCCGGCCACGTTTCCACGCATCCAGACTTTTATTCCCGTTGGCACGAAACGTATTCACCCAACGCGACACCGACCGCAGCCCCACACCGAAGATCTCCGCGACCTCAGCTTGCGTCCGCCCGGACTCGACCGCCGCGACCGCCCGCCGCCGCAAATCCTTTTGAGAGACAGGCGAAAGCCGCTTGACATCAACCACCGTCACCTTCACGCCATAACCAACGACCACCCACATTTGAGTTACCCATCAATAACTGGTGTTCCGCAGCGTGGAACGATCCGGATCGTTGCGGTCCAAACCGTGGTTATCCTTGCGGCGATCCGACTTCCAGCAGACCGCCTCCTCAGGTGATCGGAGCGGCAGCATGTCAGAAACCATTTTGCCCGAGTTCTCCGCAATGACGTCCTCTTTTGTGCCGCGTGCCCGCGGGGTTGGGCTGATCACGAGTACAGAGCTGCACCGGAAGTTGCTCGACGTGGTGGCCAAGCACGACTTCGATGAGCTCCGTGCGCTCTACCATGACGAGTACGTCTACCACAACGCAAGCGGCGCTGAGCGGCACGGCGCTGAGGCAGGTGTTGAGGTGGCGCGCACGTACACAGAGGCCTTTCCCGACATGAGTTTCGACATCCGGCACATCAACGATGCCGGTGACGGACGCTCGCTCGCCGAGGTCGTCGTGCATGGCACCAACACCGGCCCACTGCATGGAGTGCCCGCGACCGGCCGGACGATCTCACTCCTGATGGCCAACATCATCGAAGTGCGTTCCGGTCTGATCTACCGCGAGTTCGAGTACTACGACTCCATGAGTCTCCTCGGTCAACTGGGCCTCACGGGAAAGGTGATCTGATGCGGGAAACCTCCGCATGCTCGGACTGCAACGCCGTGGTGGTGGGCGCTGGCATCGCCGGCCTCACCGCGGCCTTTCTCCTGCAGCGCGAAGGATATCGCGTCACGGTACTGGAGAGCTCGACCAGAGACGAGGTCGGGGGACGCATGGCGAACGTGGACCACGGCGGCTTTCCCGTCGACCTCGCAGCTTCTCTGCTGTCCTATCGGTATCAGCATCTCCTCCGACTCGCGGCAGCGGTGAACGCTCGGCCGCTCCGGTCGTCGAGCCTGGTCGGTGTCGTGAAACAGGGACGCGTCCAACGGATCAACGTCAAGTCCTTGTCGCGTATGGCAGCAGGCCTGCTAAAGCTGGTGCCACCGACCGACGCGGTTCGACTCCTGGTCGACTACGCCCGACTGCGGCCCTCGCTCAGCTGGGAGGACATGTCGTCGATGTCCACGCAGGATCGCTATTCGGTCTCCGAGTACGCGGCCCGGCGGGGCATCAGTAACGCGACCGTGGACTACGCGCTCGATCTGCTGTGCATCCTCGCCTCGTTGGAGGACGCCGAAGTCACGTCGAGCATCGGGCCCTTCATGATCCTGCGCAGCCTGCTCGGGGGAGGGGGGTTCTTCACCTCGACGGCCGGGGTCGGCTTTCTTCCCCAGGCGCTCGCCGAGCACGTGGTGGTCGAGCACGAGGCGACTGTCCTGTCTGTAGAGGAGCGTGCGGGAGAGGTCGAGGTGACCTGGTGTCGTGACAACGCAACGACAACCGTCCGAGCGGAAGCATGTGTGATCGCGGTGCCGCCGCCGCTCGTCCACGGGATCTACCCCCAGCTTCAAGAAATCGAGAGAACGGCGTTCGAATCGCTGCGGTACGCCGCGAGTATCCACATCGCATTCGGGCTGGACCGGCCTACTTCGGCCAAAGAGGTCGTTCTCGACTTCCCACGCAAGGAGCATCCGGACATGTGCGGATTCGTGTTGCCGCACAACATGGCGGAAGGACGCGTGGCCGCGGGACGTGGTCTCGCCATGGCCCACTTCCGCGGCAACTGGTCGGCGTCACACCTCGACTCCGACGATGAGTTTCTGGCGGCCGCAGCCCTGGCCGGAGCGCGACACCTAGGGGTGCTCCCTGAGCTTGAGAGTCACGCCGAACTGCTCCGCGTCTGCCGCGTTCCTCAGGGTATCGTGGTCCGCCGTCCCGGTGACTACCGAGCGTTGAAGGGGCTCAGCGCGGCACGTCCGGCAGAAAGCAGAGTCCAGCTCGCTGGCGGCGACTTCCTCGCGCACTCGACGACCAATCACAGTGCCGCCTCAGGTATGCGCGCCGCGCAACGAATCGGACGCGTACTCAGCACCCCGATTCCGGCGAGAGTGAGGTAGCCGTGCCAGCATTCGATCTGGCAGCGCAACGCATAGGCGTTCCATTTTCGCCGGCGCGCAGTCCGCACGCGGCAGTACTCGACGCCAACCTCACCGCCTGGCTGAACGAAACGAGTGTCGTCGGCGACGGGGCTGTCGCGCGGCGCGTGCGAGCCGCTCGCTTCAGCGACCTGATCGCTTCCGTGTATCCCCAGGCTGGGTGTTCAGAGCTCAATCTCATCGGACGCCTCATCGTCTGGATGTTCGTCTACGACGACCACTTCGACCCTCATCGACTGGGCCTGGCACCCGACCGGGCGCACCAGGCTGCTGACCAGCTTGCTCGAGTTCTCCGCAGCAGCGGTTCGCCGGGCTCACATGAACCACTGTGGCACGCGCTGGACGAGCTGTGGCACCAGGGCTTTCGCGAGGTCGACCCCCTGCTCAGCGAACGTCTTGCCGACCATCTCCTCGTTTTCGCCAGAGGAGTCGCGCTCGAGGTGTCGATGCGGGTGGACCAGAAAGTGCCGCTACTGGACGCCTACATCGACCTGCGGCTGGACACCTTCGCTTGGCTGGTTCTTGTAGACCTGATCGAGGTTGCCGAAGGCATCGCGGTGCCGCAATGCATACGCAACACAGACACCTATGCCGATCTAATCCGCACCACGGGCAGGATGATGTTCCTCATCAACGACTTGTACTCGTTGAACAAGGAGATCGCCGCCGGCGAAACCCACAACATCGTCTTCGTACTCCAGCGGAAGTACAGCAACGAGCTTTCCGAGGCGTTCGCCAAGGCGGTCGATCTCTTCCGCAACGATGTCGTTCGTTTCGTCGAGCTCCGCACGCGACTGGAAAGGATGTCGTTGCCGCAGGGCGAGCGGATCGCGGTATCCCGGCATGTCCGAGCACTGGAACATATCGTGCGCGGCGAGCTTGACTGGTGCCGGGAGAGCGCGCGGTACCGCACCGGCCCTGCGTCTGGAGAAGCGTTTCTCGACTTGGAGGAAAGGCCAACGTCATGAGGGACTTCAGTCAAGCGGTGGTGATTGGTGCTGGCGTGTCTGGACTGCTGGCAGCGCGGGTGTTGAGCGAGAGGTTCTCCTCCGTGCTCCTGCTTGAACGTGATCGTCTGACAGGTAAGGATCACCGTGCCGGCATACCGCAGTCCCATCACTTACACGCCCTCAGCGCTCGGGGTGGCGAGCTGGTGGAGGAGCTATTCCCAGGCTTCCGCGACGAGCTGAGTGACGCGGGAGCACCGACCTTCGACTTTGGTGCGCAGGTCGCCGTCAGGTTTGCCGACGGTTGGGCGTCAAGACCGCAGACTGGCCTGATCGTCCAGTCGTTCACCCGGTCGCTGTTCGAGTCGTCGCTGCGGGAAAGGGTGCTCGCGCTGCCGGGTGTCGCGCTCGCGGATGGATGCGCCGTGCTTGGTCTGAGAGCCGACGAACGTGCCGTCACCGGTGTCGTTTTCCGCGACGCCGATGGCGAAAGGACGTTGCCCGCGGGTCTTGTTGTGGACGCGAGCGGCCGGTCTTCGCATCTTGCGGAGTGGTTGGAGCAGGCGGGATTCGGCCGACCCAGGGAGGCCGTACTCAATGTGGGAGTGGGATACGCGTCAAGGCTCTACGACAACCCGTCCGATGTATGGCCAGAGTGGACTGGGCTCGCCGAGTTCCTCCAGGCTCCGGACGTGCGACGGGGAGGCTTCGTGTCCAGGGTGGAAGGAGGTCGGATGCTCCTCACCCTTCAAGGCATCGAGGACAGTAAACCCCCCCACGACGAGGAGGCGTTTGCGGAGTACCTCAGAAAGTTGCGCGTGCCCGTGGCCGACCTGGTCGCGCGGATGAGCCCGGCATCATCGATCCGGCGATACTCGCGCACCGAGAACCGCAGACTGGCTTGTCATCGGTTGCGTCGCTGGCCCGATGGGTTGATCGCGGTCGGAGACGCCGTATGTATGTTCAACCCGGTTTACGGGCAGGGTTTGACAGTGAGCGCCTTCGAGGCGACTGACTTGCGTGAGTTCCTGCGGGAATGCCCTCCGCGTGGAATCCCGATCGGTGCTACCAGACGGTTCCAGCGCGTACTGGCCCGCCGGACGCGGTGGCCATGGCTGCTAGCGACCTCATCCGACTGGGGCTGGCAACGACATCGCGCACCGCTGCCGATCCGAGCAGGTCTCAGCTATCTGCGCAGGCTCATGCGCGTGATGCCGCACGATGATGTTGTGTATCAGCAGTTCCTCCGGGTCCTTCACATGGTGGATCCGCCCACGACGCTGGGCCGCCCGTCGATCGTACTACGCGTGCTGCGACACCGGTCCGGCAAAGCCGCTCGCAATGCGCTGCTGTCGGAGCAGCCTCTCGCTGGTGCAGAACATTAAGTCGCACAACGGAAGGGATGCCTCGCTAGGAGGACATCCGTTATGCGGCTCGCAAGAAGGGTTGCGCTCGTACGGCGCGGTCTAGCGATCAACATCGACACGGCGCGCATGGTCCGCGAGGATCGCGCTGATGTCAGCTTTCTAACCCGTGGGCGCGGTGTAGACCGTCGCCAGTGCCTTGGTGATCGCACTCCAGTGCGTCCGGGAGGCGTAGCGCAGGTTGGAGCGCGCCAGGTTCACCACGCACTTCTGCGCGGTGACCAGAGGCTACAGAAGCTGCCGCGTCGTTGTCCGTCACGGTGACCTTTTCCAGCTGAAGCAGATGCTTCAGCTTGTCGGATCACCGCCCCACGCACAAAGGTCTAGACAGTCCCATCTCTCGCACGACTTGACGATCTATTGGAGAATTCTTGTCTACTATGGACTATGCGAGTATCCGGACGAGTTCTCCGAGTGGGCCGTACTCCATTGCACGGTTATCCGTTGATGTGTCGTCGGATTGAGGAGGCGAACGGGCAGCATTGTGAAGTCGTGCGAGCAGTGCCGATAAGCGTTCATGCGGTGCGCCTGGCGTCCGTGTAGTGTCCCTGATCGCAGGCGCGGAGGTCCTTCGGAGGTCGGCGTGAGTTCGTTCGGCGGCAAGGTGGCCATCATCACCGGGGCGACTAGTGTGGAACCGGGCGGAGTGAACATCGGAGGTGCCGCGGCGGCCGAGTTGGCGTCGTGTGGCGCGCGGGTCGTGGTCGCGAGCCGCACGATTGAGAACGTGGAAAGGCTTGCGGCCATGTTGAACGAGAAGCACGGTCCTGGCACCGCGCTCGCCGTCGCTACCGACGTCCGTTCCGAGAACCAGGTCGAGCAGTTGGTGGCCACCGCGGTCGGTGCGTTCGGTGGGTTGCATGTGCTGATCAACGTGGCGGGGATCTTCCCGGTCGGTGACGGCGATCTCGCGTCCATGTCGGTAGATGTGTGGGACGACGTGATGGCGGTCAACTTGCGCGGCACGATGCTGGCCACGAAATATGCGCTTCCGCACCTGCGCGAGGTCGGTGGAGCGATCGTCAACACCGCGTCCACGCACGCGTTCGCCGGTGACAGCGGCCTTACCGCGTACGGCGCGACCAAGGCGGCCATCTTGGCGTTGACCGCGTACACCGCCACGCAATATGGCCAGGAGGGCGTCCGGTGCAACGCGGTGTGCCCTGGCGTCACCATTACGCCTCCTGCGTTGCGACTGCCCGCGGTGATGATGGGCATCTACCGCAGGCACGTCGTTGCGCCTGAGCTCAACGGTCCGGAACGGTTGGCCAAACTCTATTGCTTTCTCGCCTCGGATGACGCCGGTGCCATCAACGGCGAACACGTCCGAGCGGACAACGGCATGCTGGCACAACAACCATTTGTGCCCGACATGCGTGACCTGGCTAGGGCGGCCGTACCCGACGAGCTGGACTGAACCGCCTAACGTAGGAAACGCGGACGCCTAGTCGCTGTTGGTCGCCGCCGCGCACCTCGACGTGATCGTTCCTGGCGATCCGCGGACTCGTTCTTCGCATGCCGTTCACCACGCCGCCGCTGCCCGCATTCGACATTTGGTCCCCGAGGGAGCCGGGGAGGCGGCGATCGTCATGCTGTCGCAGGGGTTCTGATATCCGGAATTTCGGAGGCCCCCGAGCTCGCGTTACCGTGAATGACGGGTCGCGCAGGATGATCGGCACGTTGGTGCAGACGGAGCGTCATGGCGTTGGCCTTGCGCCTGATGGTTTCTATCTTTCGAGATATGCCACATCTGAAGGCGAGAATCACTGCTGCTTTCGTTACCGGCTGTCGTCGCAAGGAGGCCCGCTGTGGCTGAAGTATCTATGGTGGAACTCGATCCCACCGGTCGTAATGTGCACGGGGAAGTCGCCCGGCTGCGTGAGAATGGTCCGGCGGCGTTGGTTCTTCTGCCCGGTGAGGTCCGGGCGTGGTCGGTCACGCGCCCCGAACTGATCAAGAGGCTCGCTGGTGACCCACGGGTGTCGCGAGACCCGCGACGGCACTGGTCGGCGATGGCGACGGTTCCGCCTGATTGGCCGTTGAACGCGTTTGTGCAGCTGAAGTCGCTGATTACCGCTTATGGTGAGGACCATCGACGACTCCGTAAGCCGCTCAGCGGTACCTTCGGCCGGCGGCGGCTCGAACTGCTCCGCCCGCGCATCGAGGAGATCGTCGACCGGTTGATCGACGACATGGACGCTGACGCGGGAACACCGATCTGCCTTCGCGAGCGCTTCGCTGCACAGGTGCCCGCTGAGGTGATGTGGGATCTGTTCGGTGTGCCGGACTCGTTGCGCGCCAGGTTCTCGTCGGGCTTGCCCAGGTTCACCAACACCGCGGCCACGCCTGACGAAGCCGGGGCGGCGTTCAACGAGATGGTCTCGTGCGCGACGGAACTTCTCGCCGTCAAGCGGGTTTTTCCCGGGCAGGATCTGGCTACCGATCTGGTGGAGGGGCAGGCGTCCGATCAGTCGATGACCGACGAAGTCCTCATCCACACCCTTATCACGATGCTCGGTGCGGGCATCGACACCACCTCCAACCACATTGCCAACGCCGCACGCGCGCTGGCGGTGGATCCGGTTCAACGTCGGCTCGCTGTTAGTGGTGAGGTCGGGTGGGATGACGTGGTCGAGGAGTCCTTGCGCAGGGACGGTCCTGTCATGCATTTGCCGTTGCGGTTCGCTGTCGAGGACTTCGACCTGGAAGGCGTGACGATCAAGCAGGGTGATGCGATCCTCTTGGCCTTCGGCGCGCCAGGACGAGACCCGAGCTGGCACGTCGACGCGCACGAGTTCGATTTGACGCGCAGCGAGAAGGATCATCTGGCCTTCGGGTACGGCGTGCACTACTGCGTCGGAGCGCCGTTGGCCCGGCTCGAGGGAGCCATCGCGCTCGAGCGCTTGTTCACCTGTTTTCCCGACCTTGAACTTGCTGTTCCGCCGGACGAGCTGATCCCTCACACCTCGTTCATCGGCTGTGGCTTCCAGTCGCTGCCGGTGAATCTCCGGCCTCGGGTGCCTGCGGAACGCTGAGACGCGAGAACTGCCGCCGGGCGCGGTTTAGAGGTTGCTTGCCGGGCGGCTCTTCAAGGTGAGCTTGCCCGGCATGCCGTGATGGATTCTCATCAGGAGTGAAGTGCTTCGAGGTTAGCGCGGCGGTGCGAGCGGGAAGCGCTGGTCAAGCCATGCGGTGATCTCGGCTGCGGCGAGTGCGGTGCCGGTGGGGTCACCGGGGTTGATGGGGCGGCCGAAGTGCAGGCCGCGAACCGTGGCTGTGGTGAGGTCGTCGGTGCCGAGCGCGTCGATCATGTGGCGGGAGTCGCTGGGGAAGGCTGCTTGATCGCCGGTGAGCTCGATGAACAGGGTGGGGGCGGTGATCTGGGGCGCGCAGCGGACGAATTCGGCGTTCGAGCTCAGTCCGGACCAGGTCGACAGCCACGCCTCGGGGGTGGTGAGGCGGCCGAACCCGACCTGCCCGTAGTTGATCAGATCGGGTCGCCTGCCGAACAGGGAGCCGTACGGGCGCTCGTTCGGGTCGAGTGAGAGGTCCACGGTGCGCGGATCGGCGTCGGTGCGGAACACGGTGATGATGCGGGGCGCCAGTGCGCGGCGCCGGTCCACGGCGCGCGCGCTGGTCTTGAAGGCCGAGCGGGCTTCCGCTGTGCGGGTGAGGTGTTCGCGGGCGACGGCGTCGATCCGGGCTACGCGAGCGCGTTGGGCGGCGCGGTATCGGCGGAGGAACTCCTCGCTGTACGTGGAGCTCGTCGGCGGCTCGGCGAACCCGTTCGCCGGGTGGAACGGGTCGAGCTCGGGGACTGCGGATAGTGGGTCGCACTCGTCGGCGACGGACGGGTCGATGCACGCGAGCAACAGCTGCCCCTGGCCGGGGTGCGGAGCGAGAAATATCGCTCCGTCCACGAGAGGCATCGTGGCTTCGGCGAGCTCGACCGGCCGGCCGCCGGGAGTGGTTGCGATACGCGCGCCGGGGGAGTGCGCGGCCTGTTCGAGGTAGAACGCGAACAGTGTGCCGCCGCCGGAGTGGCCGAGCGTGACGATGGACTCGAAACCCTGCTCGCGCAGGAACACCTGTCCGGCCGCGACGTCGAGCAGCGCCTGCTCGTGCAGGAGGGTGAGATCGTTGTTGACCGACCGGGTCTGCTGGGTCCAGACGGCCGCTCCGGCGCGCAGCAGCAGCGGTACCAGCGGGTGGTGCGTGACGTCCTGGCGCGGGTGCATCAGGCATACGACCGTGCGTGCACTGGGCACCGTGGCCAGCACGCCATGCACTGTGGCTCCGTCGGAGGTGGTCAGCCTGTGCACGGAGGTGACCGTGGCTGCTGGCCGTTCCTCGATGGCGACGTGGCGGCCGGCGCCGAGCCGCATCGGTGGCGCGCCGTCGCTCACGCTGGCTCCACTCGCAACGCGTTCTTGTCGTGCTGGGTGATGCGGCTGTTGCGGGCCACACCCCCGATGGCGGAGTACCAGACCGCGTGCCGGCAGCCGGTGGCGCGCCGGTCGATGACGATCGGGCCAGCCGCGTATATCTCGAAGTACGGGCCGATCCGCCCGATGGTCACCTCGGGATCCTCGGCGGCGACCTCGGCCAGTGCGGTGTTCTCAGGCACGTCGAGGACGTAGAGCGTCGTCATCGCCCGGCCTCTTGCCGGTAGCGTGCTTGCTTCCAGTTCGCCGCGCGTTCGACGATCAGCTCCGCCTTGCGGAGCAGCAGTTTGCCGAACGTCGGCTCCGGGTCGCCGACGACGTCGAGCAGTGCGTCGATGGTGAGGTTCGCGTCGAGGTCCTCCTGTGGCGTCACCGGACGCAGCGCCCTGGTGATCTCGAACATGTAGCCGTTCGGGTCGTGGGTGTAGATCGACTCGATGGTCTCGTGCTGGATCTGCATTTCCACGGGCCAGTCGCTCGCGTCGAGCCGGCGTCGGTACTCCAGCAGGTCTTCCTCGTTCTCGACGTGGATAGCCAGGTGCCGCGAGCGCACGAAGAATTCCGGGACCTCTTCGCCGAAGCGGGCGTACGCGTCGCCCTTCGCTCCGGCGGGGCCGCCGATCTCCGCGCCGGTGCCGAAGTAGTAGAAGAACGCGATTCGGTCGTTGTTGCCGATGTCGAAGAAGAAGTGGATGAAGTCGGGGTGGTTTTCCGGACCCCAGCCCGCCGCGCAGATCGAGTGCACGACCGGGAAGCCGAGCACGTCGCGGTAGAAGCGCACTGTGGCTGCCGGGTCGAACGTCGGGAAAGCGACATGGTCGACCCCCTGCACTCGGTGGTCCGGCTCTGTCATTGGCCGCCTCCTCGACGTCGCGCGTGCGGGCATCCTGGACCTTACGCTCGATTCAACGATTGAGTCAATGGTTCGACGTTAACGCTGAAACCGGTGGCAGGCAACGCGCGAGCACGAAACGCCCGCCGCCGCTCGCGCCGACCCGTGCCTGCCCGCACGTCATCGAGCAGTCCGGGCGGTACAAACGTCGTCAAGATCCCCAACGTCGAGTCGGCAAGCCACCGGTCCACGGCGCAGGCTGGCCCGAGGGTGAACAGACACAGAGCAACTCCCATGTAGGACCGATGATCTAGCAATGATCAGTCCGAACCGGGGCGTCGTTGCTCCCTCGGCCTGCCAGGGTTTGTGCAAAGTTGACCCGTCTGGTTTTGGGCCTTTTCGGGTAGTAGGTTCAGAAGTCGTTCGGGTCTGTGGTTGCCGGCGTGCAGGGCGGGTTGGATGCCGGTCACTCCGTTCTGGCGGTGCAGGGTGATCGCGGTGTTGCGTAAGAGGCGAGGTTCTGCGGTGCGTTGCCGATGCGTGCGCGGTGATGGTCTTCGTTGAAGGCGACGTCACGGACCAGGTGGGGTCGCGCCCCGGCCCTAGTGCCCCTGAACCAGTCTGGCCAGGTCATCCGGGTGGTGTCGGACGGTGGCAGGTTGGTCAGGTAGTGCACCGCTTCGATGCTGGCGGGTTTGCCTTTCGGTCGGCGCCAGCGGCGGATCCGGACGGCCTGCCGGGCCCGGAGTAGCTCTGATCGCAGATTGTCTTCCAGGGTAAGGAATTTCACGCTGCTGATCTCGGCCCAGCCATGCCCGCGGGTGCGATCACGGGTATCCAGACGCGCGTTGTTCCAGAGCAGGGTTTTCAGCTGCTGATGCGTACCCAGGGCGGTCGCCTTTGACCGGCAGCCTGGCCAACAACCTCGCTGCGGGAGGTCATCGCGGCCACCACCTGCGTTTGCGGCATCTCTTCCCGCCCGGTGACCGCGGCCCGCATCGTCTCGCCATCGACAGCGACCGCCTCCGCCGGCTCGCTGCCCTGCAGCATCCAGCCGGACAACGCCTGATCGAGCTCGCCATGATCGACCCCGGCCAGCACCCGCGCGAAGGTCCAGCCCGACGGGGTGCCCGACCACGAACACACCCCGAGCTCGACCACGAGACAGACCGGCAGATCCGCGGCGTACTCGACGACCTCGAAGAACGTCTTGGCCCCGGCGGCCACCGCCAGGGCCAGCGGCAACGGCAGCCGCTACCGCAGGCCGCGGGCATTGCGGGTAGACCATCATGGACTCAACACCCCGATGATCTCTCATCAAAGTCGCACCCTCGTCCTGTGTCCCGCCTGGTCAGAGAACCCCGCTGCCTCAGATCAATCTTGCACACTCCCTGCCTACCGCGCCCAAGGAATGGGGGCGTACCAGATCTTGGAGAGAGCATCTCGGTTGAAAGGACGTGTCCGTGCCGGAGGAGCGCCGGAAGTTCGGTCCCCAGTTCAAGCCGAGGCGGTGCAGATGGTGGTGACCACCGGCCGCCTGTCGCTGAGGTGAGGTTTTGCCCGGTTGGTGGACACCTGATCTGTCCGGACGTTCGGTCCCTGGGAAGGAGTCAACGCAGTGCCGAACTATCCGTATGAGTTCCGTCGTCAGATGGTGGAGCAGGTGCGTGCCGGGCGGCCGCCGGGGGAGTTGGCCCAACTGCGCCGTGAAAACAAGATCTTGTGTGAAGAAAAGAAGATCTTGCGCGTTCGTGAGCGCGGAGAGGCAGAGTGGGAGAACGGAAGGGGCAGTTTCGTTTAGCGAATGGCGCTTTCGTGACGATCCTCGGCCATGATGGGTTACGGCTAGAACGGCGCAGCTGCCGGGCATCCCAGGGGACACGTACATCAGGAGCGCTGCGGCGCGGCCAGGCAAAGGTAGTTGGCAATAGGAGGGTCGCGTGCGCGACGAGGTGGAAGGGCGAGCTAGTTCCAAGCGGTCACGGGGGAGATCTGGCAGACGCGGGAAACGGAGTAGGGCGTGGCGCGTGGTTCGCGTGGGCGCAATCGCCGCCACCTTCCTAGTGGTGTTGGGCGGAGCCGCTGCCTTCGGAATCGGTTACTGGATGTGGCCCCTCCCAGATCCGCAGGAGATCGCGCGCAAGACGGATCAGTCCGTCTCGATCACGTTTTCCGACCGCACCGAGATGACTCGGATCGTGCCGTCTTCCGGTAATCGGATCTTGGTCGGCGACCTGCGTGGTGAGGTGTCGCAGGAGATGCGCGACGCCACTCTCGCAGCAGAGGACATCTCCTTTTACCAGAACCGCGGCTTCGACTTGACCGGGATTCTGCGGGCGGCTTGGGCGCAGGTCACCGGAGGTGTGGGCGGCGGGTCGACGCTCACGCAGCAGTACATCAAGCTCGCCACCGGAGCCGACGAACACAGCTACTTCCGGAAGTTCAAGGAGATAGTGCTCGCGTTCAAGGTGACCAACGAGCTGCCCAAGGACGAAATCCTCAAGGCATACCTGAACACCGCATACTACGGGCGCGGCGCGTACGGTATCCATGCTGCGGCCGAGGCGTACTTCGGCAAGCTCCCCCGGGACCTCGATGCCAGCGAGTCGGCGCTGCTGGCAGGGATGGTTCAGCGGCCGACCATGAACGATCCCGCCTACAACCCGGAGCAGGGGCGAGCACGGTGGGACTACGTCGCAGGACAGATGCGTGAGCATGGCTTGGTCAGTGCGGAAGAAAGCGCACGGATGCGGCTGCCGGAAACCAGGAATCGCTTCGCCTGGAAGGGCGAGGAACTCACCGGATCCGTCTACCACGTCAGGCAACAGGTGTTGGAGGAAGCCGAGCGCGCAGGTTTCACCGAGGACGTGCTCCAGCGCAACGGGTACACGATCATCACCACGATCGACCCCGCCGCCCAGCAGGCGGCCGAGGCCGCCGTCTCGGCAGCGACCCATAGCGGCTTCCCGAATCTGCACGCAGCACTGGTCGCGGTCGAACCGAGCACGGGGGCGGTGCGCGCGTACCACAGCGGTGCCGCGGCCGTCGGTGGCTACGACTGGGCGGACGCGCCGCAGTATCCCGGATCGGCGTTCCAGCCCGTCGTCCGGCTCGCAACGATCCGGGATGCAGCTGGCGCCCTCCACTCGTGCACGGAGCCGGAGTGCAGGACCGCAACGGGCCTCGGCGAACAAAGCTCCGGCAAGGTTCTCGCTTCCATCCGGGACACCGCTCTGCGACTGGGTTTTTCTAGCCGCATCGCGGGGGGACTTGACTTCGCTGAACCTTCCGGTGACTCGCTCAATCGCATGCTCGCGGGCGAATACCCGGTTAGCGCAACGGACATGGCACACGCCTACGCGACGTTCGCCGCTGACGGCCAAGAACGTCGGCCGCGGTTTCTCGACGCCATCGTCGACAAGGACGGCCGCGAGGTCGCCTCCTTCGAATCGGAACCGCAACCGGCCTTTGCTACCGACCCCGAGAAATCGAAAAGCTTGGCGCGCACCTTCACCAGTACTCTCTGGCCAGAGACAGCACGACCGGCTCCGAGCGGAACGCAGCCGCCCGTGGTCGATACCGGACGCTACTACTCGATGACCGCCTGGGCGAATGGCTACACGCCGCAGCTCGCCACTTCCGTTGCCCTCAGCGCCTCCGACGACGAGAACAAGGCCCAGGGCCTCTTCGGCCCGGACGGCCAGCCGCTCGACGGCAGCGCCGCCGCCTCCGGGATCTGGAAAGTCTTCATGAGCGACCAGGATGTCCGGACGGCGCGGCAGCAGCCTCACTCGCGACCAGGCGGGCCCTGAGTGAGGTTCCGACTTGTATGTAGGTACCGGTTGGACAGTGCCAGCGGACACGAAAAAATCCGGGCAGGCGGACAGTGCAGTCCGGGTAGGTGGACGCCAAGTCTCCGGGTCGGCAGATAGCAGATCTCCGGAGAAGTACCTGAACAGTCATAAACAAGCGGGATCCCTGCGGTCGGGGTTGGCTCTGGATGTTGATCACAGTGCCTGGCCGTCCCGGAGGGATCCCTTGAGTAAGTCTGACGGGGAAATCATGGAGATCTTGGAAGCGTTCGACCGAACACATTGCGCTCACTCCGCAGCACAACTGGTCGGGGTAGACGAGAAGCCCGTCACCGATATTTCACCCTCCGTGACAGTGGTCGGGCCCCGTTCCAGCGGTCCCGGCGAGCCCGGCTGATCGACCCGCCCCTGGACAAGAGCGAGGAGATGGGCGAGGACTCTCAGGGGAGATCGCGTTCCTCGGCCTGAGTGAGAGTGCACGCCGCTGGCGGGTGGAGGCCGGCGCGACCGGTGTGACACGGATCCGGGCGAAGATGACCCGCGCGATCGAACTCGCCGCGGTCATCGGCGCGGCCGAGGTCGACAAGGCGTTGGGGCTGGCGGCGATCGCCGGCCGGTTCGGCGAGGACGACCTGGCTTCGATCCCGGACCACCTGGCCACCGCCGCCCTGGTCGGAGAAGTCGTGGCCGTCGACGAGAACCATTCCGCCCAACCAGGCGCCTCCGGCTGGGAAGGGTTCGGATCATGAGCGGCCCCAAGCACCCGAGCTGACCGAGGAACTGGACCGCATCCTGCGGCGGATGCGGATTCCCTACCTGCGCAAGGCCGCCCCGACGTCCTGGCGACCGCGCGATCGCAGCGCTGGGATCCCGCCGAGGTCCGGTGTGTTGCTTGTCCGAGGAGACCAGCGGCTGCAACTCCGCGACCCGACGGGCAACGCCTTCGCAGCCGCAGCGGCGGCACCACCACTGGTCAGGCTCGAGGACCCGGCAGGCGAGCACGACACGACCGGGCTCGAGTCATTCGGCTGGTCACGACTAGGCCGAGCTCGTCGAGTCGGCAGAACGTGCTCAGGTCAGGGCAGGCGAAGGTAGCGTCAGACAAGTCGAGGTCTTCTGGATGGGTGGCGTGAGAACCTCCTTCATCAGGGACCTCGACCCCTCTTTGTCAGGATGAGATGAGACACCTGGTGTGAGTGCCGGGTGCCGGAGCGAGGGCGGGATCGGAGATCCTGATAGACGTGTCCACTTCATCCGACAGGCCCGGCAAGCCGGCTCAGCAGCCT
>NZ_SMKW01000116.1 GCF_004348985.1 Saccharopolyspora elongata
GATCAACGACACGGTCGTGCGGACGCTGACACTGGACCGCAGCGTCCGCTACCAACGACTCACAACCAACAAACTGTCCACGACGTCGTGAGACAGATCTGTCCGTGAGGTCCTGAGACAGGACAGGTCGCTGGAACGACCATTGCCACTCACGACTGGGGTGGTGTGGCTCGTGAGTGGTGATGGTCGTCAGAACAGCCATTGCCACTCACGAGGCCGCTCAGTGCTCCGGCGGGAGGTTCGCGAACTGGACGAGTTCGTTGCCCCGGGCTCGGGTGACCAGCCAGCCGCGGCCCGGCGGCAGCGGTTCCGGCTTGAGCTTGCCGAACACCGGGCCTTCCTCCGGGTTGCCCGACAGCAGGATGCCCGGCGAGGCCAGGTCGCGGACCCGGGAGATCACCGGGTCGAACACCGCCCGCGCCACGCCGCCGACCCGGCGCGTCAGCACCAGGTGCAGGCCGATGTCGCGGCCCTGCGTCATGAAGTCCAGCAGCTTCGTGAACGGGTTGTCGTGCGGGTTCGGCGCCACCAGGTCGTAGTCGTCGATCAGCATGAACAGCTCCGGGCCCTGCCACCAGCTGCGGTTGCGCAGCTGCTCGGGCGTGATGTCCGGGCCCGGCAACCGCTTCTGCATCGCCTGGATGGTCAGCTGCACCATCTCCTTGGTGGCGTTCGACGCGCTGGCGTAGCCGACCAGGTACTCGTCCGGCACCACGCCGAGCAGGCTGCGGCGGAAGTCGACCACCGCGATTTGCGCCTGCTCCGGGCTGTAGCGGGTCATGATGCTGCGCGCCAGCGACCGCAGGAACGTGCTCTTGCCGGACTCCACGTCGCCGAAGAGCATCAGGTGCGGCTCCACCTCGAAGTTCAGGTGCACCGGCTGCAGATCGGCCTCGGAGATGCCGACCGCGATGCCGCGCGGCGAGGCGATCTCTGCCTCGGGCAGCGCCGCGTAGGGCAGCTCGGCGGGCAGCAGCCGGACGCCGGACGCGCGGTCGCCGGGCCACGCCTCGTTGACCGAGTCGACGAAGTGCCGCACCCCGTCGGAGAGTTCTTCGGCGGTGGACCTGCCGTCGACCCGCGGCACCGCCGCCAGGAACTGCCCGGCGTCGGGCGCGAGCCCGCGGCCCGGCGACTGCTCGGGCACGCTCGCCGCTTCCCGCCTGCCGAGCATGGAGTCCACCGCGTCGCCCAGCTTCAGCTCGATGCGGCTGCCGAACACGTCGCGCATGTTCATCCGCAGGTCCATCCACCGGTTGCAGCTGCCGATGACGTGGATGCCGTACGCCAGGCCCCGGTTCACCAGCTGCGTGACGGCGGGCTCCAGCGACTCGAAGTCGCTGCGCAGCGTCATCCAGCCGTCCACGACGAGGAACAGGTCGCCGAAGCGGTCCTCCGGGAACCGGCCCTCGCGCAGCAGCCGCCGGTAGGTGCCCATGCCGTCGATGCCGTGCTCGGCGAACCGCGCCTCGCGCTCGGCCAGCAGCGCGAGCGCCTCGGCGATGCTGCGGCGCACCTGGTTGGTCTCGCGCCGCGTCGCGACGCTGCCGATGTGCGCCAGGTCGCGCATGCCGGTGAGCCCGCCGCCGCCGAAGTCCAGGCAGATGAACTGCACCTCGTCCGGCGTGTGGGTGAGCGCGAGGCTGCCGATGATGCCGCGGATCAGGGTGCTCTTGCCGCTGTGCGGGCCGCCGACGACCACCACGTTGCCGCCCGCGCCCGCGAGGTCCAGCCAGCACAGGTCGCGGCGCTGGTCGAAGGGCCGGTCGATGACGCCGGCCGCGGCGCGCAGCTTGCCCCGCAGCTCCTCCTTGCCGGTGGTCAGCCCGCGCTCGGGGTCGACGACCAGCGGTTCGAGCAGCTGGTCCAGGGTGGGCGGCTCGTCCAGCGGCGGCAGCCACACCTGGTGCGCCGCCTTGCCCTGCCCCTCCAACCGGTCCACCAGCACGTCGAGCAGGGTGTCGCCGACCTGCTCGGCCTCGGTGGTCTCCGCGGGCAGCTCGTCGGTGACCCGGGGGCGCAGGTAGCGGGTGGAGTAGTCCTGCACCGGGTCGATCTGCCGGCCCTCGTCGTCGGTGCGCTTGACCACGCCGCGCTGGTGCAGGCCGGAGACGTAGGCGGCCTTGAACCGCAGCAGTTCTTCGGTGCCGGAGCGCAGGAAACCGTTGCCGGGCGAGCGCGGCAGCTCGTAGGCGTCGGGCGCGCCGAGCACGACGCGGCTCTCCATCGCCGAGAACGTGCGCAGGCCGACCCGGTACGACAGGTGCGAGTCCAGGCCGCGCAGCTTGCCCTCCTCCAGGCGCTGCGACGCCAGCAGCAGGTGCACGCCCAGCGAGCGGCCGACGCGTCCGATCTGGACGAACATGTCGATGAAGTCCGGCCGGGCGGTGAGCAGTTCGGAGAACTCGTCGACGATGACCAGCAGCGACGGCAGCGGTTCCAGCGGCGCCCCGGCGGTGCGGGCGCGCTCGTAGTCGCGCTGGGAGGCGTAGTCGCCCGCCTTGCGCAGCAGCTCCTGCCGCCGCATCAGCTCGCCCTGGATCGCGTCCAGCATCCGGTCCACGAGGTGCAGCTCGTCGGCGAGGTTGGTGATCACGGCGCTGGTGTGCGGCAGGCGATCGAGCTTGGTGAACGTCGCGCCGCCCTTGAAGTCGACGAGCACGAAGTTGAGGACTTCCGAGTCGTGGGTGACCGCGAGCGCCAGCACCAGGGTGCGCAGCAGCTCCGACTTGCCGGAACCGGTGGCGCCCACCAGCAGGCCGTGCGGGCCCATGCCGTCCTGGGCGGATTCCTTGAGGTCCAGCTCCATTGGGCGGCCGTCGGCGGTGATGCCGATCGGCACCCGCAGCTTGTCCCGGTTGGAGCGGGCCGTCCAGTTCTTCGCCGGCTCGAACTCGTACGGGTCGCCGAGGCCCAGCAGGTCGGTGAGCTCTAGCGAGCCGGACAGCGGCTGGTCGCCGGTGGACAGCGCGGAAAGCCGCATCGGCGCGAGGGATCGCACCAGGCCCTGCATGCCGTCGAGGTCGAACGCGTCGGCGCGGCCGACGGATCCGGTGCCGTCCATGGTGCGGCTGGTGAGGCTGCCGTCCGCGGCGATGTCGAGGACCAGCGTGGTCGCGTCCAGCACCCGCGGCGGGTCGGTGGCCAGGTTGATCAGCGTGACGCCCTCGACGCCGCCCTCGATCATCAGGTGCTCGGAGCCGGAGGTGTCGCCGCCGTCGAGGAAGACCACCAGGTGCGCGGCGCCTTCGATCGGCATCGAACCCGGGTTGAACCGGGGCCGGTTCGCGAGCACGTCGTCGAGCATCGCTTCCAGAGCGGTGACGCTGGGTGCCACCAGCCGGATCTGGCCGACCGCGTCGGTCTTGGTCGGGTGCAGCGCGTGCGGCAGCCACTTCGCCCAGTCCCACGCGTCGCGCTCGGCGGGGTGGATGCAGAACGCGGTGAGCACGTTGCTGGGCGCGTGGAAGGTGCCCAGCTGCGCGACCACCGCGCGGGCGAACGCCCGCTTGGCCTCGCGGTCACCGGTCACGTAGATCTGGGAGAAACCGCGCAGCGCCACCGCGACCGGCAGGTTGGGCACCGTCGAGTAGGTGGTGACGAACTTCCGCAGCGCCATCGCGCACAGCGGTTCGAGCTCGTCGACCGGGCGGGTTTCCGGCGGCACCAGGCGGGTCGCCAGCTCCTGCGGGCCGAGCCCCATCCGGACGACGGTGTAGTCCCAGTCGTTCGGGCGGCGCTCCCACAATCGGGCGCTGTGCGCGGTGGACCACAGCTGGTCGGGGTTCGGGTGCCGGTAGAACATCGCGTGCCGCTGGCGTTCCACGGTGTCGCGCACCTGCGCCCGCAGTTGGCTCAGCCGCCGCATGTACCGCCGGCGCTCGGCGATCATCTCCTGCTTGCTGGCGCCCTGGCCGACCTGGCTCATCACCTGGAAGCCGATCATGCCGAGCATCGCGGCGCCGTAGAGCCCGCCCGCGACGTACATCAGCGGACCCGAACGACCGGCGCCGATCAGCAGCGCCATGCCCGCCATGCCCGCCATCATCGGCAGCACCATGAGCACCCGCGTCCAGTTCCGGCCGGGCGGTGGCGGGTTCTCCGGCGGCGGGTCGAGCACCAGCTCGCCGGAGGGCAGGTCCGGGGCAGGACGCCGCAACGGCCGCCGGACGATGATCGTTCCCAAAACCGAGACCTCCAGATCGCCTGCGGCGCGGGCGCGATCTCGCCATCCCGCTGCCGCGATCCGAATTGCTACGCTGCTGGCGAAGTTCCGCTGGGTCGCCTCGCCGACGGCGGCCCGAGCGCGGTGCGTTTGGACCTACATTAGACGGAGATCCCGGACCGCCGTGGCGTCCGAGGTTACGTTATCGACACCGCCGAGCAGATCATCGATGAGAGACTCCTGAAGAATTCGAGTTCACGCCTCTCCCGGAGGAGCGCCATGTCGTCCACATTGGGCATCACTCTGGCGAAAGTCACTATATCCACGCCGAAGCGCGGAATCGACGTCGCGTTGCCCGAGGATGTCGCAGTCGCCGAGCTGCTGCCCTACATCCTGCGCCACGCCGGGGACGACGCGGCGGATGCCGGTGAACGGCACGGCGGTTGGGCGTTGCGCCGCGCATGCGGGGAACGGCTCGACCCGCGGCAAACCCTGGGTGCGCAGGAAATTCGCGACGGCGAAGTGCTCCATTTGGTTCCGGGTCAGTCCGAATGGCCGGAAATCGAATACGACGATCTGGTGGAAACAATTGCCAGCGGCGCTAGGCGAAATGGACGAAGCTGGGGCCGGGTCGCGACCCGGCGCTGCGGTTTGGTCGTCGCCGCTGCGCTGCTGCTCGGCGGCAACCTGATCACGTTGCTGTTCCGGGGACCTTGGCTGGCTCCGGGGCTTGTCATGCTGGCCGCCGCGGTGGTCCTGACGGCGCTCGGCATCGTCGTCGCGCGCGCGGTGCCGGACGCCCGCGCGGGTGCGTTGTTCGCCGGATGTGGCCTGCCGTATGCCTTTTTGGGTGGTTTGCTGATCACCGCGCCCGCGCACGTCGGGCTGTTGCAGTTCGGCAGCGCGCAGCTGCTGGTCGGCACGGTGTCGCTGCTGGTGTTCGGCATCTCCGGCTACGTCGGCGTCGCAGCCGTTGCCCGCGCGTTCGTGGCCGCGATCGCGATCGGGCTGCTCGGCACGCTGGGCGCGGCGCTCGGCGGCTGGCTCGGCGCGGACGCTGCGGCGGCAGTGGTGCTGACCGCGGGAATCGCTTTGCTGCCGGGATATCCGTTGCTGGCGACCCGGCTCGGACGGCTGCCGGTGCCGGAACTCCCGCAGCGCGCGGCCGACATGCTCGCCGACAAGCCGGCGGCGCCGACGTCGACGGTCTTCGCCGCGGCGCGCCGCACCGACGAGATCCTCACCGGCCTCCTGCTGGGCCTGGCCGTCGCGGCGGCGTTCTGCGTTCCGCCGCTGCTCGCGCACGGCGGCGCTGCCCGCCTGACCATGCTCGCGCTGGCCGCCGCCGCGCTGCTGCTGCGGTCGCGGCTGTTCCCGATCCCGCGGCAGCGAATCCCGCTGCTGGTGGCCGGATTGGCGGTGGCGGCCGGATTCGCCGGCAGCCTGATCACGGGCTTCGGAAGCACCCTCGGACTCGCGCTTTCCCTGCTGGGGCTGGTGATCGTCGCACTGCTGGTCGGGGCGGCGGGCGTGGTGTACGCGCGGCGGACCCCGTCGCCGCACCTCGGCCGCATCGCCGACTGGACGGACGTCCTGGCGATCCTGACGCTGATCCCGTACGCGGCTTACATCACCGGCTTCTTCACCTACGTCCAAAGCCTCATGGCTTCCATCGGTTGAGGCGGGGAAGCCGTGGTGGTTTCTGGAGTTTCGCGGTGTTCCCGCCGGTCACGGGCCGTGCGTACTTTGTGCTGCTATGGCAGCAAAAAGTGCACACGGGACCTGACCTGCCGGAACGTCGCCTCAGACGTGCTCGAACTCGGGAGACGGGGCTGAACCGTGGCTAATCGTCGAGACCAGCTGCAGGCGTACCAGTTCATGATGCAGCGGGTCGTGTCCGCGCTGGTGGTGCGCGAGACCGATCCCGAGCTGACGCCGCTGCGCCGCGGCGTCGGCGCCGCGTTCGCGGGCGTGATGATCGCGGTGCTGGTCGCGGCCGGTTTCGGCGTCTACGGCGTGTTCACCGGCGTCGGCGGCAACGCCTGGCAGGCCGAGGGGTCGGTGGTCGTCGAGCGCGAGACCGGCGCGAGCTACGTCTACCGGCAGGGCGCCCTGCAGCCCACCCTGAACTTCACCTCGTCCAAGCTGCTGGCCGGGAAGAAGGACGCCAAGGTGCACCGGGTGTCGGGCAAGAGCCTGACCGGCGTGCCGCGGCGCGCGGTGGTCGGCATCCCGGGTGCGCCGGACTCCCTGCCGGAAGCCCAGTTCGCGCTCAAGGACGGGTGGACGATGTGCTCGGTCCCGGGGCGCAACGCCGCCGGCGGGCCGATCACCACCAGCACCCTGTTCGTCGGCGGCTCCCTCGCGGGCGGGCTGCCGCTGGAACAGCGGGCGGTGCTGGCCCGGGACGCCAAGGACCACATGAACTACCTGATCTGGCGCAACCACCGGTACCGGATCGTCGGCAACCCCGATGACACGGTCAAGCCGGAGCAGGTCATCCGCGCCATCTTCGGGCCGCAGGCCGTGGTGCTGGACGCCGGAACGGCCTGGCTGAACGGGCTTCCGGCCGGGCAGGACATCGCCCCGATCACCATCGACGACTTCGGCGCACCGTCCACAGTGCTCAGCGGCCACCGGGTCGGCGACCTGGTGCACCACCCCATCGGCGATCGGGAGCAGTACTACCTGGTGCGTTCGGACGGGCTGGCGCCGCTGACCGAGCTGCAGGTGCGCATCGTGCGCGGCCAGTACCCGGTGGAGCCGGTGGCGATCGCGCCGTCGGTGGCGAACTCGGCGCCGGTCACCAACGCGCTGTCCGCCCCCAGCGGGGAATCGGCGAAGCCCGCTGACGTGCCGGAACTCGCTCCGGTGCCGGCCGAACGCCGGGCCACGCTGTGCGCGCGGACGCTGGATGCCGCCACCGCACCGGAGATCACGCTGGGCGGCGACGCCGGGGTGCTCGACGCGGGCATCGCGACCAGCGCGGAAACGCCGGAGGGCACCAAGCTGGCGGACCGGGTGCTGGTCCCCGCCGGCGGCGTGGTGGTCGTCCGGGCCAAGGCTTCGGCGACCGATCCGGCCGGGTCGTACCACATCGTCACCGACCTGGGCCTGCGCTTCCCGGTGCCGTCCGAGGCGGTGCTGGAGGTGCTCGGCTTCAGCCCGGCCGACGCCGTGTCGATGCCCGCCGAGCTCGTGCAGCGGATCCCGGCCGGCCCGACGCTGGACCCGGCGGCGGCGCTGCAGACCGCGTCGGCGCTCCCGTAGTTCTCCCGCAGGCAGCCCCGCATTCGCGGGTGTGACCTGCGAAATCGCCTTGGCAGCCGCGATTTCCGGCTATCCGGGATCTGGCAGCGAACCGGAATAGCCTTTGGGCAAACCACTGCCCACCTGGAGAGGTGACCGGAGTTGCCCGATCTCAAGCTAACACCGGAACAGACGACGCAGCTGCAGACCGCGATCGGCGACACGTACGACAACGCGAGCAGCCTGATCAGGCAGATCAGCGGGGACTACATGTCCATCGCCGGCGCCGCGTGGATGGGTGGCGCATCGACGGCCGCCGTCTCCAAGCAGCAGGAGTTCGAGCAGATCTGGAAGAACCTCTCGCAGATCCTCGTCGACCTGGCCCAGGGCGTGGCCGGTACCACCCAGATGGTCGGCCAGCAGGACGAGGACTACCAGCAACTGCTCAACGCAGTGGATGGCACCGGAGACACGGGAATGGGCAACTTTTCCCGCCTGTGACCGGAAATCGTCCGGCAGCGCAAGGCCAGTGCGGTTCAGAACTTCTGCCTGAGGGAAGGGCGACACGATGACGATCAAGTACGGCTTCGGCTCGATCAGCGACACCGGTGGAAACACCGTCACCGCCGCGGGCCAGATGAAGAGCCTGTTCGACGATCTGAAGACCAAGGCGAAGGCCATCCTCGCCGAGGACTGGAACGGTGCGGCGGCGGACGCGTTCGACACGGCGGAGGCCAAGTGGGACGTCCAGGCCAACGCGCTGGGCGACGCACAGGTGCGAACGGGTCAGCTGACCACGCAGGCCAGCGACGACATGCTCGCGACGGACATCCGCGCCTCCAACCTGTTCAACGCCTGACCCGCCGCTTCGCGGGCGGATGCGGTGGTGCGGTGGGCGGTTCCGGCCGGAGCCGCCCACGATCCGCGCCACCACGGCGCGAGGTGATCTTGGTTTCCGATTTTGCCTAAAATTGGATGCCTCGGAGCCCGGCGAAGGTGCGCCCAATTTTAGGCAAAATCGGGAGATTCGAGAGCAGCGTTCCACTTCGCGGAAGGCATGAGCACTGGTGTCTCCGGCGAGGAACGGGGAGTCGCCACCGTGGCGGAGTTCTGCGCCGTGGTGCTCGATGCGGTCGCCGGGTATGAGAACGCCGGCCGCGCCGTTGGGCTCCGCTCGCGGACTCACGCGATCCGCTTGCCGTGCAACAGAACTTGGAGGGGCTGGACTTGGGTTCAGACGCCGGTTTTCGGCCGGTCGTCGAAGAGGTCGGCCGGGGGCTCCGGGAGCTCGTCCTCGGGGCGGTCGACCGGGGCTTCGGCGATGCCGGACCGCCAGCGGCGGCGCCGGCCGCGCGGCCCGAACACCACCACGGCGGTCATCACCACCGCCGCCGACACGCCCACCGCGACCAGGCCGTAGGCGAGGGAATCGCTTTGCTGCCAAGCCGCTTGCCGGGCCAGCTCCTCGGCGGTCGGGACACCGGGATCGGCCGGTGCCAGCGTGGTCGGGTGGCCGTCGACCAGGTTCGCCACCGCCGCCTGGTACGGGTTGATGAGACCGTGGCCGTAGTTCCTGCTGCCGACGCCCTCCGGCGCCGGCGACGCGGTCGCCAGCAGCCGCTGGACGACCTCCTCATTGGACAGTTGCGGCCGGTAGTCCCGCAGCAGCGCGACGGTTCCGGCGACGTAGCCCGCGGCAAGTTCGGTGCCGGTCGCTGGGCCGACCCCGCCGTCCGGGTAGGCGGCCGTGACCTCGGCGCCCGGGGCGACCAGGTCGACGCGCGGCGCGTGCGTGTCGGCCGCCACCATGCCGTCCTCCCCGATCATCCCGACCGAGAGAACTCCTTCGTACGAGGCGGGATACGGGGCGATGCCGGGCGGATCGTTCTGCTCGGCGCGACCGGCAGCGGCGATCACCACGACGTCGGCGTCCAGGGCCCGCTTCGTCGCCTGCCGCAGCGCCGGACTGTCCTGATAGGACACGGCGGCCACGGTGATGATGGTCGCGCCCTGGTCCACGGACCAGTTGATCCCGGCCGCCAGCGGGTCCGGCGCCACGGAGTCGTTCGGCTGCGTGCCCTGCGGGAACGAATCGCCCACGACCTTCGCGGTCAGCAGCTTCGTTTTCGGTGCCACGCCGTGGAATCCGTGCTCGCTGGTCTCCTTCGCGCCGATGACGCCGGCGACGGCGGTGCCCAGGCCGAGGCAGTCCGGCTTGCCGCTGGCCCCGGTCCGCGACGGCGGGCTGAGGTCGACGCTCGCCGCGATCTTGCCGTCCAGCAACGGACTCGACACGCCGGTGCCGACGACGGCGACCCGCTGCTTGGAGCCCGACGTCAGCGGCCAAAGCCGTTCCGGGGTGAGGACCTGCTGGGCCCACGGCACCGGGCTGGTCGCCTGGCCGGCGCCGACGCATTGCTGCGCTTGGGCGGCGGACGGGTCGATCAGCAGGATGCCGAGACTGCCGACGGCAGCGGCGAGCAGCGTTCGCAAGCTGCGTTTCGCGTACACGCCGGGGATGTTAGCCGGTGTACCGCGCGAGTTGTCCACGTTTTCGGTGCGATGAATTCGGGGTGCTGCCGTGGAATTTGAGCCCATGTCGGTGAATCCGGTCTACCGGGACCTGCTGGAACAGCTGCAGCAGACGGCCCGCCGGATCCCGGAAACCCAGCGGAGGATGATGAGCCAGCTCGGCGTGGCGTGGTCGCCGGACCGCATGGTGAAGGTCGTGGTCGGCCCGCGCGGTCAACTCGTCGACCTGGTGATCGATCCGCGCGTCTTCCGGCAGCCCAACGCCGCCGCGCTGACCGCGATGATCCTGCAGGCCAGCCGGGACGCGGTCGCCCAGGTCACCGAGCAGGTGCAGGAGATCATGGCCGAGCAGATGCCGCCCGAGCTGGCCGAGATCCGCGCCGAGCAGTCGCGCGAGGACCTCGGTTTCGACGACCACTTCGCAGACCTGATGCGCAGCGACGCAGAGCGCTACGCGGAGCGGGAGGACCAGCCATGAGCAGCCCTGTGTCAACCTCAGTCCTCCTCAACCGCACCCCAGGGGACCGTGACGCAACCCAGCCACAAGAAACCGCGAAACGCGGGTTTGACCCGGGACGTAACCACAACTGTGAATCGCGGAGAGGCGGAACTGTGAATCGCGGAGAGGCGGACCAGCCATGAGTAGCCCTGTGTCAACCTCAGTCCTCCTCAACCGCACCCCAGGGGACCGTGACGCAACCCAGCCACAAGAAACCGCGAAACGCGGGTTTGACCCGGGACGTAACCACAACTGTGAATCGCGGAGAGGCGGAACTGTGAATCGCGGAGAGGCGGACCAGTCATGAGCGACGCGCTGAACGTCAACGGCGGCCCGGAGGCGGTCGCAGCGCTGCTGAGGCGGCTCGGCGCGCTCGGCGCGGCCTACAAGGGCGGGGCGGACGCGAGCAAGGAGCGGATCGCGGAGCTGATGGACAACCCGCGGACCTTCGGCAACGACCGCATCGGCCAGCAGGGGAAGGCGAACTTCCCGGATTCCGACGCGGTGTTCGAGAACCGCGCGCACCTGGCCGGTCAGCTGAAGATCATCGCGGAGAACGGCATCGAAGCGCTGGGCAGCTACGGCACGGTGGACGACTACTTCGCCGACCAGCACCGGAACGTCGAGGCGTGATGGCGGGTTCGGCCGCGGAGGTCCGCATTGGGTGACGGCGGCATCGGCGAGGGTGCCTCCGATGCGCTCGACGCCTTCGCGCAGGGCGTGGTGGACTTCGGCGAGCAGATGGACGTGTACATCGACGAGCTCAACGAGTGGCTTCGGTCCTGGTTTCACTCGCCCATCGTGCTGCCGCGGCTGAGCTCCGTCTTCCGCCTGCTCATCGGTGACTACCCGGAGGCCGACGAGAACCTGTCGGCGGAGCTGGGCAAGGCGTGGGTGGAGGAGGCCGAGCGCGCCGTCGACTTCCTCCGGGAAGCGCAGCGAGCTGCGGAGGAGGTCACCGCCGGCTGGAACGGCGGCATCGCGGCACCCACGATGAACATGGCCGTGATGAAGCTTTCCCAGGCTGCGAACGACTACGTCACCACGGCCGGTTCGTACGCGCAGGGGGCCTTCAGTTTCAACAACAGCGTGGTGCTGGCCAAGAGCGCCTTCCAGGCCAGCCTGCTGCTCCTGTGCTACGAGGTGATCCGGGCGGCGATCGCGGCGGTGCCCACCTGGGGTGCCTCCATGGTCACCGTCCCGCCGGCGATCATCGTGGCGAGGAACGCGATCCGCGTGGCCGTCGAGAAGGCGTTGCAGCGCGTCGGCGCGATCTTCATCCAGCAGACCCTGCGGAAGCTGGGAATGCGCGCCGGGACCGCAGCGGCGGAGCTCGGCGGCCGGACGTTCGCCAGGTTGGGCACGACGGCGGCCGGACGCACGGCGACCAGGATCGGGCAGACCGCCGGTGGCAAAGCGCTCGGCAGGCAGCTCGCGCGCACGGCCGCGCGCCAGCAGTCCGGTCGGATCATGCGCGAGCTGGCGATGGACGCCGCCCGCACCGCGAGCACGCCGGCCCTGCGCAGGGCGGCGGCGAAGAGCGTTCGGAAGAACGCCGCCATGCGGCAGGCGGTCGAGAAGCAGATCGCGGCAAAGCTCGCAGGGCGACCGGTACCGTTCGCGTCGGCGCTGAGCAGGCGGCAGGCGGGGCAGGTCGACGATGCCGTGCGCAGGGCCTTCGAGCGCGGGGTGGCCACCAGAACGGGCACCAAGGCGTTCACGACCGGCAACATCCTGAGACAGCGGGTGGTGGGCTACGGCCTGCAGAGCGCTCTCAAGTTCGGCATCGGCGCGGACGTGTTCGCCCAGGTCAAGACCGTGCTGGAGACCGACGGCCGGTACTCCTACAACCCGAGATCCACCGCGGCGGCCTTCGTCGGCGCGAGCCTCGGCGGTGCTCCGCTGGGGCTGGCCAGCAAGACTTCGGGATTCGTGGCGCTCGGCGCGGCCGGTGGCGTGGCCGGGCTCGTCGGTGCCACGGCGGTGACCTCGCCGGGCGGCGCCGGCCGGCTCTTCGGAGGAGAGGGCATCACCGCGGAGGGCATCGGGCAGGCGGCGCTGGGCGGCGCGCTCGGCGGGGTGTGGGAGCAGCGCATCGGCGAGCGCAGCTTCCACGAGGTCACCGAGGCCTTCGACCTGATGTCGGTGATCAGCACCGGCCAAGCCCCGAACCTGACGAACTTCATCGCAGATCCCGCCACGGCCGCGTCGCCCGCGGGCGGCCAGGCCCCGGCGCTCACGCCCGCGGGAGACGGACCCGCCGCTGCTCCGGCAGGGAACGGCTCGATGGGCGGCACTCATGCCACCGGCCCGGCGGCAGGCGCGGGAGGCGCCGGTTCCGGCGGCGCGTCGGGTTCCGGTGGGTCCAATGCGGGGCAGGGCCCCGGCGGGGCGCGCCCCGGTGGTGGAGCTGCGGGCGGCTCGGCGGGTTCGGGTGGCGGCTCGGGCAACGGAGGTTCGGGCCCTTCCACGTCCGGCGCCGACGACGGGGCGGACGGCGAGAACGGCGGCGGCCGGGAGAACGGCGAGAAGCCCGGGGAAACCGCACCGGAATCAGGAGAACAGATCCCTGAGGCCGGGACTTCCGAGGCCGGCAGGCCGGGCTCCGGCAGCACCGAAACGGGTGCGCCGGAAGCCGGGCGGCCGGATTCGGGTGCGGCCGAGTCCGGCCGCCCAAGCTCCGGGAACACGGCGGAAAGTCCGGAAGCGAGCCCGGATACCGGAACGCGTCCCACCAGCCCAGGAGAGCCCGGCAGCAACACCACAACGCCGGAGGCGGCGAACCCGGCAGGTTCGCCGGATACCGGAAACCCCGCTGGTCCGTCCGGATCGACCGAGACCGGGAACTTGCCGGGCAGCACGGCAGGCGAGGCAGAGGCTGGTACTCCGGCCGCCGAGACCGGTAGTTCTGCTGGAACGACGGAGAACGCCGATCCGTCCGGCGCAACCGAGACCGGGAACCTCCCGGGCAGCACGGCAAGCGAGACAGGGACTGGTACTCCGGCCGCCGAGACCACTACTTCTGCTGGAACGACGGAGAACGCCGATCCGGCCGGTGCGACCGAGACCGGAAACCCCGCTGGCACGTCGCAAGCCACGAACACCTCCGGAACCGAGACATCGGGGGCCGGTACCGCAGAGACGGGTACACCCGACAGCTCGGCACCTGGAAACCCCGGGACGTCCACGTCAGAGGTCGCGCAACCGGACAACAGTGCCCCAGCGGAGTCCGGACAACCGTCCACACCGGACGGTTCAGGCTCCGAAACCGCCGAGCAGAGCGGGAAAACCGAAACCGTCGAGACCAAAGCGCCGGACACCTCCGCCCCGGAAACCGCCGCCCAAACCGCACCCGCCCAGCCCGCGCCCGCGCTGCGCGAGCCCGGCCCGGTCCCGCAGGCGCAGCAGGTCCGCCTGGAACCGCCGGAGGCTCCGGCCGACCCGGTCCGCTCGCCGGAGCTCGCCCGCCAGGGGCCGACCGACCAGCTCACGAGCCTGGTCGAGCGCGGTCTCGGATCCTTCGACGAGAACACCGGGATCTTCACCGCGCACGCCCCGGGCGACCAGGTGGTCCAGGTCAAGCTGGGCCTGGACGACGGCGTGCCCGCGGGCGCGTTCGACGTGCTGCCGGGCGGCTTCGAGCTGACCCCGGCCGGTTACGTCCAGACCGCGCCGGCCGAGATCCGGATCTCCACCACCACGACGTCGAACGCGGCCGAGGCACTGGAACTCGGTGGGAAACGCCTGGTGGAGTCGATGGCGTACCTGCTCACCACCACCCCGGTCCTCGCGCCCGGCGAGTTCGCAGCCGCGCACGGCCACGCCCCCGTCCGCGGCGACGCGACGACGAAAGGCGACGTTTGGCAGGCGGCTCCCCGCACAGTGCGGGTCGAACCCGGGAACACAGGCTCGCGCGAGGACGCGGAGCAGCTGCTCCAGGAGGAGATCGCCCGCCGCCAGTCCAGCACGACGGCCGCGACCGCGGAATCCGACGCCGTCGCGATAGCGGGCAAGCCCGACGGGACTCTGCTGGTGCACTACGGCGAATCCGGCACCGATGTGGCGGCCGACCTCGCGGTCGACCCGGGCCTGGGGCCGGGCGAGGTCCACGTGCGCGCCCCGGCCTGGCTCGACGACGGCACCGGCACCCTGCGCCAGGTGGACCTCGGCGAGGTGCGCGTTTCCGCAGCGGAGACACCGGATCAGATGCGTTCCCAGGTCGAGGCGGGACTGCGCGCGATGCACGAGGGCCTGCCGGGTCGCGGCGCCAATGCGGCAGGACCCGGTGCACCAAGCGCTCCGCCCAGCGCACCCGGTGGAAAGCCATCGGAGGTCGCGCTCGCGCACGCCGCGCCGGTGGACCGGGAGCTGCCGGGCATGTCGGAGGCCGTGGCGTGGCTGGCCCAGCAGGGCGTCGACGGGCTGACCCCGGCCGAGCTGAACCACCTGCTGCTGGCCGCGTTCCCGGACCTGTTCAACGAGAACGGGCGGACGCTCGCGCTCGACGGTCAGCTGTTCTCCGTCGGGATCACCTTCGGCGAGGCCACCCAGGTGGGCACCGACGCCGAGCTCCTCAGGCGGCAGACCACGCTGCTGAGCCTGCCGGAGCTGGGCAACGCCGCCTCGGGCGCCCGGCAGGTCGTGCTGTCCGGGAAGGTGCCGATGAGCCTGGTGTCGGGCGAGACGCTCGACGCCGACCCGCAGGGCCGGTGGAGCACCACCAACTCGCACGGTGCCTCGGTGGCGCAGCTCGGCCACGTCTCGTCCTCCGACCAGCTCCGCGGCGATGTCCTCCAGTACGACCTGACGGACGTCAAGCTCTGGATCCGGGCCGAGGAAGGCGCCGGCACCGAGGTGGCCGCGGACCGCCCGGTGAAGGTGTGGCTGAACGAGGCCCACCAGCAGCCGCTCGGCGAAACCGTCGTCTTCGAAGGCGCGACGCGCGACGAGGCCGATCTGCTCCGCGCCGGTCGGCTTGCGGGCCTGGACGACACCAGCCGCGTGGTGGACGCCGTCCTGGCGCAACTCCCCGCCGACCTGCGCGACGACGGCTCGGTCCGCACGCAGGTGCTGTACCACGTGCAGCGGCAGGAACGCAGCGGAACCGCTTTGCGGCCGGGCGGTTTCAGCTTCGAGGTCGGCCTGCCCGGAGGAGCGTCGCACCAGGTGACGCTGCGGTCGCGGGTGCACTGGGACGCGGCCGCGCCGACGCACGCGGCCGGGGAGGAGCTGGGCCACGGCCAGATCGGGGCGGCCTACCGCACCGCGGCCGATTCGACCGGCCTGACCAGGGGATTCCAGGTCGGGTCGTCGCTCGGCCCGAAGCTGGTCGCCGCCGTCCGGTACATGTTCGGGCGCAGCGCCTCCGCCGGCACGAACACCAGCACCGGGCACTTCATGACGATGGAGGACTTCGACTTCCGGCCCAAGCACACCTACCGGGTGCGGGTGACCACGGAGATCGAGGTCGAGCGGCCTGCCCAACCGGGGATCACGCAGGTCACGGGCCAGGGATGGGTGCAGCTCGCGGCGCAGGACGCGGCGCGCAACGGGCTGCCGGTCGGCCGCGAAGACCTGCGCTACGACGCCGACGGCGCGATCGCGACCACGACCGTGCAGGAACTCGTGCTCGACGCGCGGGGAAGCGCGCAGACCACGGCCGACGGCCGACCGCTCACCACGACGCGCGAAGTGCCGGAGGTCCACAAAGGACTGGCGCCGCCGGATCGGCCGCACCGGCCCAACCCCGGCCAGCTGCAGGACAGCGGCCCCACCTTGCTCGACCGCGTGGTCCAGCTGACCGGCGTGCCGGAGGCGCGCGAGTTCCTGCACGCCGCGCTCGCCGACCGGTACGGCGACGTGGACGCGATCCTCGCCGAGTTCACCGAGGAGAAGGCGCAGACGTGGCTCGCCGAGGCGATGCAGGACGGCTTCCGCATCCCGGTCGAGACCCGCGGCCGGTCCGGGCAGGTGGAGCTGCGCTGGGTGCAGGTCGAGGCGCGGTGGGCGGCCGAGCGCGCCGAAGAGATCGGCCGCGTCGGCCGGACGCAGCGGGTCAGCGCGCTGCTGACCAGTTCCTCGATCGGCACCAGCATGGAGCTCGCGCGCAGCCGCCTCCGCGAGGCCAGCGCCCTGCTGGGCCGGATGATCTGGGGCCGCAGCCCCAGCAGCAGCGCGGCCGACTCGTTCAGCTACTCGCAGAACGCGGGCTCCCGGCTGGAGTACCGGGGCGGCAGCTCGCTGTGGCGGGTGCCGCTGACCCTCACCGTGAGCGTGGTCGACGCCACCGGCGCCCCGGTGCGCGACGCCGCGGGCGACCAGGTGCGCAAGGAGATCGCCGATCAGGTCCTGGACATCTACACCCCGACGGACGTGCGCCTGGACGGCGCGCGCGAGGCCGGGCCCACGGTGCGCATCAAGGACGAGGCGCAGTTCGAGCAGCTGCTCACCCCCATGCAGTCGCTGCTGCACCTCGACGCCCGCGGCCTGGACGCGGCGGTGCGCAGCCGGATGCCGACCACCGCGGCCTGGGTGGACACCAGCAACGCGACGGCGCTCGCGCACGCGGGCGAATGGCTCTCCGACGGCCAACTGATCCGGACCCGCGACCCGCACGGGCAGGTGCGGGGCCGGGCGCTGATCACGGCCCGGCCCACCGGCCTGCGCGTCCTGAACCGGCTGGAAGGCGTCGGCACGGGCCCGCTGGCGCTCTCCCAGCCGGGGCACGACTTCCGCGCGGGCCGCGCGGACGGGACCACGGCCTCGGCCGCCGACCCGGGCGTGCTGGCGGGCATGGACTCGAACGCCGGCGCCTCCGGCGGCCGCGCCGACGGGACGACCGTCCAGCGCGGGCGCTCCGGCGGCGACGACGAGAACCTCATCACGGCCTACCTCGACGCGCTCACCTTCGAGGCCGACCTGAACATCTCGGTCGCGGCGGGCGAAGCCGCGGCGGCCCGGGTGCTGCCGGCCGCCATCGGCAGCGAGACCGTGCCGGGCCGGTTCCAGTTCGTGCTGACCGCCCAGCAGGTGATGGAGTTCTACGCCAACGGGCTGGAACTCGTCGTGGACGCCGTCCCGGCCGCGATGGTCGACGAAATGCTGACGGCCTGGGAGAACGGCGACCTGCCGCTGGACCGCAGGGTCGCCGCCCGCGCCGTGCAGCGGCGGGCCGCCGAACTCGGGCTGGAAGGCGCGGACATCGACCGGCGGCTGGTGGATCGCGTGCTGGCGGAGTACCCGAACTCGCGGGCCTCCGCCGACACCGGCGACGCGGACGCGCTCGCCGAACTGGCGCGCCTGCTGCACGACACCGACGAGGAAGTGGTGCTGGGCAACAGGTTCCGGCCGCCGGAGTACCACCGCGACCCGGACCGCCCGGTGACCGGCAGCGGCATCGGCCCCGGTCTGGTGAGCGGCTGGCGGTCGAGCGACGGACGCCCGCTGCAGCACGCGCTGGACCTGCTGTCCGAGCTCGGCCAGGACGTGGCCGAGACGACCGGGCTGGAGGAGCGGCTGCGCGGCGCGTTGGCGCCCGGCCCGGCGCTGAACAACACGCAGCGGCAGGCGCTCGCCGACGGCGGCACCGACCTGTTCACCGGGCTGGTCCGCAAGAACGGCCGGTGGATGCGGCTTTCGCTGACCTACGAGGTGGTCCCGACCGGCCCGGCCACCGCCGTCGGCACCGAACCGGGCGCGGTCGCGGCGGTCGGCTACCGCCACCGGGCCAACGCCAGGATCACGCACAGCACGACGGACACCGCCGGCGTGTCCGGGGATCTCAGCGAGACGCAGGACTCGCCGATCGGCGACGTCGGCGAGACCGGGAGCGTCGGCGGCAGCGGCAGCCAGCGCACCAGCCTGTCCGCCTCGCACGCCGAGGTCAACGAGCCCGGCGTGCTCGACGGCAGCGGACTGGTCCGCTTCGAGCGCCCCGCCAAGAGCCTGTTCACCGCGCGGCTCCAGGAGGTGCCGGTCGGCCTGCTCGGCACCGTGAAGAGCGCGGTGACCGGCGAAACGCAGCCGCGCACGAAGCCCTCGAACGGAACGCTGGTCCTCAAGTACGCGATGCACCGGGCCAACCGGCCGTTCGGCCCGCACGAACGCGCGGGCTTCCGCAGGCTGACGGGACTGCCCGCCGAGGCGGAGAGCCGCATCATCGAGTGGAGCCTCACCGACCTGCTCTCGTCGGCCGAAACCGCCGTCCGCCAGGTGCTCCGCGCCGACTGGGCGCGGCCGCTGGGCCTGCGCAAGGCGCACAACGTCGTCCGCGGCGTGCAGCAGATGTTCACGCCAGGGCATGGCAAATCGCTCTGGGCGGACCTGTCCGACGGACGGCCGAAGATCGTGGACGAGTTCGCGGTGTCGCCGCAGCACAGCGTGGCGGTCGGCGTGCAGCTGCGGAACTTCGACCTCGAGGTGCTGCACCGCTACGAACCCGGCGACCACGGGCCGTACACCCTGAAGCGGGCGCAGCGGAACCTCACGACCGGGCACGGGCAGAGCAGAACGGGATCGGCGGGGCTCTCCGGCACGCTGCCGAGCAGCGAGAGCGACGTCGGACCGGGCGACCTGACCGCCGGTTGGGGCGTCCCGGGCGTGAACGCGAGCAGCACCGTCGACAGCTCCGCGAGCGCGCAGGTCGGCTCCTGGACGCAGCTGGAGGGCGAGAGCTACGAGCCGCACGTGCTGGTCCGGCTGCGGACCCGCTTCTCGGTCACCGCCGCCGTGCAGGAGCTGACCGACACCGGGCTGCCGGGCGATCAGCTCCGCCGGGTCGAGGTCAACGCCGAGCCGGTGGACGTGCTCGTCGACATCCCCGCGACGCTGCTGCCCGAGCTGCAGCGCAGCCTCATGGAGCAGCGGGCGTGGGAGCTCACCCAGGAATCGCAGCTGCCGGAAGGCAAGCTCAAGGGCGTGCTGCGAGCGCTGGCCGGGCGGCAGCGGGCGGCCGAGCAGAACGCGTTCGACCTGGACGCCGCGATGCGGTCGGCGGCGGAACTCCCGGGCCACGATCCGCAGCAGCCGCACCGATCCCTCGCCGCGCACGTCCGCGAACAGCATCCCGAGCTGGCCGGACCCGGGGCGAAGCTCCGGCTGGTCAGCGACGAGACGGCCGCCCTGGTGGCGCACCACCAGCGGATGGCCGAGGAGCTGCGCGAATTCCTCGACGAGATCGGCCGCGCCGCGCCGCACCCGGTGGTCGAAGACGGCGTGCGGCAGCTGCGGGACGCGGTCGACGAGCTGGAGCGCGCGGCGACGGCGGTGCCGCAGGCGCGGGAAGAACTCGCCACGGCGGGACGGGAGCGCTTCGACGACGCGGTTCAGCGCTGGCACGACGCGTTCCACGAGGTGCGCGCCATGCTCGTCCAGGACCCCGGGAGCAGCGTCGACGCGATCGCTCGGGAACGGGCCTGGATGGCGCGCTTCGACGCCGCCTCGTCGTCCCGGTACCGGCTGGTCGACGAGATCCTGGCGGCGGCGTCGGAGCTCACCGGGCAGCGCTGGGAGCTGCCGACCGGACTGGACCTGATGCCCCACGGGATGGGACTGGACCCGGTCGAACTCGCGCGCGGGCTGGCAGCGGAGCTGTCCTTCGACGAGCGGGCCGCGGTCGAGGTCGACCTGTCGGTCGCGGCGCCCGACGGCTCGACCACCCGGTTCCGCATCACCGGCGATGGCCAGGTGGTGCAGCAAGGCACCCCGCCCCTGTCTCTTATACACATCTAAAAAAAAAAAAAAAAAAATCCATACACAGGGACCTTGGAGTGTATACATCCTACTA
>NZ_SMKW01000117.1 GCF_004348985.1 Saccharopolyspora elongata
GGGGTGGGCTTGGCGGCGGTCTAATGGGGACATGGGTTCTGCACTGCGAGTCGGACTTGTCGGATATGGCGTCGGCGGCGCGATCTTCCACGCGCCGCTGATCGCCGCCCACCCGTCGCTGCGGCTGGACGCGGTCGTCACCGCCAACCCGGAGCGGCAGCAGCAAGTGCGCGCCGAGCACCCCGACACCGCGGTGGTCGACGACATGGACGAGCTGCTGGCACGCGAGCCGGACCTGGTGGTGATCGCCAGCCCCAACCGCACCCACGTCGAGCTGGCCACCGCCGCGCTGGACGCGGGGCTGCCCGTGGTGGTGGACAAGCCGTTCACGCCGACCTCGGTCGAGGGGCGGCAGCTGATCGAGCACGCCGCGGCGAAGGGGCAGCTGCTGACGGTCTTCCAGAACCGCCGCTGGGACAACGACATGCGCACCGTGCGCAGGCTGCTCGACGACGGCGAACTGGGCCGGGTGCACCGCTTCGAGTCGCGGTTCGAGCGCTGGTCGCCGACGCCGAAGCCGACCTGGCGCGACTCCGGCGGGGCGGAAGACGTCGCGGGCGTCCTCTACGACCTGGGCAGCCACCTGATCGACCAGGCCCTCCAGCTGTTCGGCCCGGTCGCGGCGGTCTACGCCGAAATCGACCGCCGGCGCGACGGGGTGCGGGCGGACGACGATTCGTTCATCGCGCTGACCCACGCCAACGGGGTGCGCTCGCACCTGTGGATGAGCAAGGTCGCGGCGCAGCAGGGCCCGCGCTTCCGGGTGCTCGGCGACGCCGCCACCTTCACCAAGTACGGCCTGGACCCGCAGGAGGCCGCGCTGCGCGCCGGGCGCCTGCCCGTCGACGACACGTGGGGCCGGGAGCCCGAGGAGATGTGGGGTGTCCTGGGCGTCGGCGACGAGGTCCGCCGGGTGCCCAGCGAAGCGGGCGACTACCTGGCGTTCTACGACGGAGTCGTCGCGGCGCTGCGCGACGGCGCGCCGCCGCCGGTGGACCCGGCCGACGCGGTGGCCGCGCTGGACATCATCTCGGCGGCCAGCCGCTCCGCCGCCGAGATCACCGTCGACCGCCTGCTGTAGCACGGTTTCCGCTGCTCAGGTGCCGTGCGTACTTTGTGTCGCCATGGCAGCACAAAGTACGCACGGGTGGTCACCAGGCGAAACGATCGTCCACGTTGGTCAGAACCGGTAGGTGCGGGTGACCGCGATGCGGTCGCCGTCTTCGCGGGTGCCCGCCTCGACGTCCGGTGGCCTCGGGCGGAAGCCGGGGGCCACGGCGAGGCCGTGGGTTTCGTCGATCGCCGTCACCTGGACCTGGTTCCCGCGAGCGCGGAAGGTGATGTCCGCGCCTTCCGGTGGCAGGTCGCGGAAGCGGATCTCGCCGGGCCACGTTCCGGCGCGAGTGCCGGACACCTGGACCGACACCGGGGCGCTGCCGGGGGCACGAGCCGTGACGTCGGTGATCGGCCGGTCCACGCGCAGCACCAGGTCCGTCGCACCGCGGCCGGAGGACACGTGCAGGGTCACGGTGTCCCCGGCGCGGGATCCGGTCACGCGCGGCCCGTCGACGTCGAGCGGTCGTGCCGGGCCGGTCCACAGGTCGCCACGCGCGTATCCGGCCGGGAGCCGGTCGGTGTTGCGGGTGCCGACGAACTGCTTGGTCCAGTCGGTCGGTTCGTCCTCGGCGCTGACCCAGCTCGCGGTGTTCGCGTCCGCGTCCAGCACGTAGGCGAGATGGGAACGGCGAGGGTGCTGCGCGTCGAATCCGTCCGCGGCAAGACCGCCACCCACCGAGGCGCAGGCGACTGCGAATGCCGACAGCAGGATGACTGCGACGCTTCGACGGCGTAGTGCACGGTCGGGGAAGAACAGCTCGCCGATCGGCAGCAGCACCAGTCCGAGCAGAACGACTAAGAGCGCGCCGGCACCGCCGAGGGCCAAGCCCACGCCGTGGAAGACATTGCGCGTGACGGCGGGCAGCACCATCGCGGACACCAAGGCACCGGCGGTGACCGGAACGAGAGCCCACCTCGGGAACATCAACGCGATGAGCGCGCCGAGAGCTCCCGCCAGCGCCGGAACGGTGAACACGAACGACGCCCCCGGCGCGAGCGCGGCGCACGCGATGCCCAAGGCAGTCGGCCAGGCCAGGCCGCCGAGCGCGAGTGCCGCCTGGCCGAGCCGGTTGCGCAGCGGCAGGTACCAGCAGAGCAGCGCGAATCCGGTGAGCGCGACGATGGCGACCTGGAAGATCAGCGGGCGGTGCACCAGGCCGCCCATCAGGTCGTAGCCGGGGCGCACCGCCACCATCAGCGACCACATCGCCTGCGCGAGCACGACCGAAGCGGCGATCGGGAGCAGCGCGGACAGCGCGCTCACCAGCACCTTCGGCAGCGAGACCAGCCGCCGGTACCGCGCCAGCGCCACGGCGCCCACCAGCAACAACGCGGCGAGCCCGGCTAGCGGCCAGACCAGCGTGTCGGGATAGGTGATCGTCATGCCGAGCGCGCGGAAGTAGATCAGGTCGTGGTCCGAACGCAGCCCGGCGAGATCGGCATCGCCGAAGGCGCGGGCCAGGGCGAGCATGTTCTCGCCCTGGTGCTGGAGGCTGCCCGGCGCCAGGTTCGCGATCGAGTCGCCCGCGGTGTGGTAGCGCGACGAGCCCTCGATGTACGCCGAGTTGAGGCCGGTGAAGCCGGCCTGGGTGAAGGCGGTGAAATCGGTGTTGTTCGGCAGCATCCGATACATCGCGACCATCGAGGAGTCGCCTCGCGGGTGCTCGACCGCAGTGGTGAACGTTTCGACCAGACGCGCGTTGTCCTTCGACGTCTCGAACATCAGCGACGGGCCGTCGACGCCCCGTGCTTCCCAGTTGAGGACCACTCCGCCGCGAGGGGCGAGCGGGTGCTCCCGGACGAACGCGTTCGCGCCGAGCAAGCCGTCCTCCTCGCCGTCGGTGATCACCAGCACGAGGTCGTTGCGCAGCGGCCCGCCGGCCCGCAGCGCCCGGACGGTCTCCAGCATCGCCGCGACGGAGGAACCGTCGTCCGACGCCCCGGGGCCGACGGCCGCCGAGTCGTAGTGGGCGGCGAGCAGGACCGATCCCGTGGATGCGTTGCCGGGCAGCGTCGCCACCACGTTGTCCACCCGGCCGAACGTCGCCAGCCCGGTGCCCGAGCGCACGCCCACCGAGTGCTGGACGTGCACCTGCAGTCCTTCCGCGCGCAGCCGTTCGACGAGGTGATCCTTGGCCCGGTCGCTCGCCGGGCTGCCCATCGGACGGGGCTCGGTGGCGAATCTGCCGAGCTCGGAAACAGCGCGCTCGGCGCTGAACTCGCCAGCGGGTGCCGAGGCAGGGGCGGGCTGCTGGGTGCTCGCGTTGCCCAGTACGGACAACGCGAGCACCACCAGCACGGCGAGCGCGCTCGCCACCCCGGCCGCGGGCGGGAAACGCTTGTTGATCAACTTTCCGGTCACGATGCGCAAAGCTATGGCGCCGCGGCGCGCCGCGGAATGCGGTGCACAGCACTCATCGACTGCGGTTTTCCGCAGATACCCGGATCAGTGCTGGTCCTGCGCCGCCGAGTTGCGAACCGGCCGGTGCCGCCCACGCTGGTTGGCGGGTGTCGAGCTTGAGGAGCCGGGATGAGCAGCGAGACCAGCACCGCGACCGGGGCCACCTGGACGACCACGCCCGCCGTGTCCGAACACCTGGACGCCGCGGAACTCGACGGCCTGCAGCTCTGGTGGCGGGCGGCCAACTACCTGTCCGTCGGGCAGATCTACCTGATGGACAACCCCCTCCTGCGGGAGCCGCTGCGGCCCGAGCACGTCAAACCGCGGCTGCTCGGGCACTGGGGCACCACGCCGGGCCTGAACTTCGTCTACTCCCACCTCAATCGGGCGATCCGGGCCCGCGACCTGGACATGATGTACGTGATCGGGCCGGGGCACGGCGGGCCGGGGCTGGTCGCGGCCGCGTGGCTGGAGGGCACCTACAGCGAGGTCTACCCGGACGTCGCGCAGGACTACGACGGCCTGCGCCGCCTGGTCACCCAGTTCTCCTTCCCCGGCGGCATCCCCAGCCACGTCGCGCCGGAGACGCCCGGTTCGATCCACGAGGGCGGCGAGCTCGGATACTCGCTCTCGCACGCCTTCGGCGCCGCCTTCGACAATCCCGACCTGATCGTGGCGTGCGTGATCGGTGACGGCGAGGCCGAGACCGGGCCGCTGGCCGCCGGCTGGCATTCCAACAAGTTCCTGGACCCGGTGAGCGACGGCGCGGTGCTGCCGATCCTGCACCTCAACGGCTACAAGATCGCCAATCCGACGGTGCCGGCGCGCATCCCGGACGAGGAGCTGTTCAGCATGCTGCGCGGCTTCGGCTACGAGCCGTACCTGGTGTCCGGCTCGGTGCCGGAGCCGATGCACCACCTGTTCGCCGCGACGCTGGACCGGTGTCTGGACGAGATCGCCGCGATCCAGCGCCGGGTCCGCCGGGACGGCCGGGTTCAGCGGCCGCGTTGGCCGATGATCGTGCTGCGCACCCCGAAGGGCTGGACCGGTCCGGCCACTGTGGATGGAAAGCCGGTGGAGGGCACCTGGCGGTCGCACCAGGTGCCGATCAGCGATCCGCGCCAGAACGAGGAGCACCTGCGCCAGCTCGAATCCTGGCTGCGCAGCTACGAACCCGCCGCGCTGTTCGAGGCGAGCGGTGCGCCGGTGCAGCGGATCAAGGACCACAACCCGGTGGGCACCCGGCGGATGAGCGACAACCCGCACGCCAACGGCGGGATCCTGTTGCGCGCGCTGCGGATGCCCGACTTCCGGGACTACGCCGTGCGGGTCGACGAGCCCGGCGCGACCATCGGCGAAGCCACCCGGGTGCTGGGCGGCTTCCTGCGCGACGTGATGCGCCTGAACGAGGGCGAGCGCAACTTCCGGGTCTTCTCGCCCGACGAGAACAACTCCAACCGCCTCAACGCGATCCTCGACGCCACCTCGCGCGCCTGGGACGCGGAGACCGAGCCGGGCGACGACGCGCTGGCCCCCGACGGCCGGGTGATGGAGATCCTCTCCGAGCACACCTGCCAGGGCTGGCTGGAGGGCTACCTGCTCACCGGCCGGCACGGGTTCTTCTCCTGCTACGAGGCGTTCGCGCACATCGTGGACTCGATGGTCAACCAGCACGCCAAGTGGCTGAAGGTCACCCGCGGGCTCGCCTGGCGCGCGCCGATCGCATCGCTGAACTACCTGCTGACCTCGCACGTCTGGCGGCAGGACCACAACGGCTTCTCCCACCAGGACCCGGGATTCATCGACCACGTGATGAACAAGAAGGCCGAGGTGGTGCGGGTCTACCTGCCGCCGGACGCGAACACCCTGCTGTCGGTGGCCGATCACTGCCTGCGCAGCCGCAACTACATCAACGTGGTGGTCGCGGGCAAGCAGCCCGCGCCGCAGTACCTGGACATGGACGCGGCGATCGTGCACTGCACCAAGGGAATCGGCATCTGGGACTGGGCCAGCAGCGATCAGGACGGCGAGCCGGACGTGGTGATGGCGTGCGCCGGGGACGTTCCGACGATGGAGACGCTGGCCGCCGTCGACCTGCTCCGCGAGCGCTTCCCGGACCTGCGCATCCGGGTGATCAACGTGGTGGACCTGATGCGGCTGCAGGACGAGCGCGAGCACCCGCACGGGTTGTCCGACGCCGATTTCGACAGCCTGTTCACCCGCGACCGGCCCGTGATCTTCAACTTCCACGGCTATCCCTGGCTGATCCACCGGCTGACCTACCGCCGGCACAACCACGACAACATCCACGCCCGCGGCTACAAGGAGGAGGGCACCACGACCACGCCGTTCGACATGTGCGTGCTCAACCAGATCGACCGGTTCAACCTCGCCATCGACGTGATCGACCGGGTGCCGCGGCTGGGACCGAGCGCCGCATACGCGCGAGAAGCGTTGCAGGACAAGCTGATCGAGCACCGGAACTACGTGTCGACGCACGGCGAGGACATGCCGGAGATCAGGGACTGGGTTTGGTCGTCGCGATGAGGGTGCTGACCGTGAACGCGGGCTCCAGCAGCCTGAAGCTCGGTCTGCTGGACGGCGACGAGGCGATCGCCGAGGAGACCCTGGAGCGCTGGGAGGGCGGGGCGGAGCCGATCCGCCGGTTCCTCGACGAGCACGGCGCGGACGCCGTCGGGCACCGCGTGGTGCACGGCGGCACCCGGATCGTCGCGGCGACCGTGGTCGACGACCAGGTGCTCGCCTACCTGGATTCGCTGACCGAGCTCGCCCCGCTGCACCAGCCGCGCGCGATCGCCGGGCTGCGCGCAGCCCTGACCGCCGCGCCGGGCACGCCGTCGGTGGCGTGCGTGGACACCGCGTTCCACGCCGGGCTTCCGGTGGCAGCAGCCACCTACGCGCTGCCCCGGGAGTGGAACCGGCAGTGGACGTTGCGCCGCTACGGTTTTCACGGCCTGTCGCACTCCTACGCCGTGGTCCGCGGCGCGGAGGTGGCGGGGTTCCCGCCGCGGGAGGGGCGGGTGCTGTGCTGCCACCTCGGGGCCGGGGCCTCGATGGCGGCGGTGCGCGACGGGCGGTGCGTGGACACGACGATGGGCTTCACCCCGGAAGAGGGGCTGGTCATGAACACCCGCAGCGGCACGGTCGATCCGGGGCTGCTCGGCTGGCTGATGACCACGAAAAACGTTGCGCCGAAAGAGTTGTTCGATGTGCTGGCGACGAAGTCGGGCCTGGCCGGCCTGGCCGGCGGCACCGGCGACCTGCGTGACGTGCTGGAGGCACGCGAGCGCGGCGACGCGGACGCGGCGGTGGCCTTCGACGTGTACCGGCACAGCCTGGTCCGGTACGCGGGGGCGATGGTCGCGGTGCTCGGCGGGCTGGACCTGCTGGTGTTCACCGGCGGCATCGGCGAGCACCAGCCGCCGGTGCGGGCGGCGGTTTGCGAGGCGCTGGGTTTCGCCGGGGCGGCGGTGGATCCGGCGTTGAACGCGGCGGCGTCGGACGACGCCGACATCACCGCGCCCGGCGCAGCGGTGCGCACGGTGGTGGTGCAGGCCCGCGAAGACCTGGAGATCGCCCGCGAAACCCGCGCGGCGGCAACGGTCACCTGGTGACCGCGCTGCCCGGCTTGCGGGCGGCGGAGTTCCAGAGGACGCATTCCTCGCAGTAGCCGTTGCCCGGCTTCGGATCGCAGAACTCCGCCCAGGGCACCGTCGGCAGGGTGGGGGAGCGGATGGTGCCCGGCCTCGGGAGCAGCCGGTCGCACTCCCGCAGCCGCCCGAGCAGCACGGCCGGGGAGCAGGGCTCGGTGGTCATGGTGCGCTCCTGGTCGTCCGGGACGATCACAGGGTACCCGGACCTTTCGGACTGCTTCGCCTTGCGAAGCGAGGACATTGTGGACGGCCGTCCAACTCCGGGCGGCGAGCGGAAGTTCGCCGGATCGGCGCAGCGGAAATGCCGAGCCAGGCTGGCCGGTGCCCTGCTCGGCTCGTGTTCTCTGGTGCGTTTGCGCTGGCGGTTCGGCATCTTGCGAGCTTTCGTACCGCCGAGCGGCCGAATCCCGAGGTTACGCATTGTCAACAATCCGTTCATTGACAGGGTCAACCGGGCGACCTAGCGTCTCTGCCCAACGCATCACTCGATTGGGTGATGCTCGCGAGGGAGGCGTGAGCCGATGCGCAGATCCGAAATCTCCCGACGACAGTTGTTCCGCGGTGGTGCGGCGGCGGCCCTGGCCCTGCCGGCGGCCGGCCTCCTCGCCGGATGCAGCTTCACCCAGCCGGGCACCGGGCAGCCGGGGTCCACGTTGGACCAGATCAAGGCGCGGGGTTCCGCCCGCATCGCCATCGCGAACGAGCCGCCGTACACGCAGATCAAGCCGGACGGCACGGTCACCGGCGCGGAGCCGGACGTGGTCGCCGCCGTGCTCAAGCGGATGGGCATCCCGAGCATCGAGGGCGTCGTAACGCCCTACGAGTCGATGATCCCCGGGCTCAACGCCAACCGGTGGGACATCATCGCCGCCGGGCTGTTCATGAAGCAGTCCAGGTGCGGCCAGATCCTCTACTCCGAGCCGGAAATCGTGTCGACGGAGTCGTTCGCGGTGCCCGCCGGGAATCCGAAGAACCTCACCAGCGTGGCCTCCGTCAAGGCCGACCCCGCGGTGAAAGTAGCCGTGCTGCCAGGCGGTTTCGAGGACGGCGCGCTGAAGACGCAGAACGTTCCGGCCGCCCAGATCGTCAACATTCCCGACGGACGCAGCGGGATCGAGGCGGTACTGGCCGGGCGCGCCGACGCGTTCTTCCTGCCGACGCTGTCGCTGAACTCGCTGAAGACCGACGGCATCGACATCACCCCGGCGATCAAGGACGTGCAGCAGACCGGCTCGGGCGCCGGTTTCCGCAAGACCGACCAGGACCTGGTCAACGCCTACGACGAACAGCTGCGCGCGTTGAAGGCCAGCCCCGAGTTCGACGAGATCCTCTCGCGGTGGGGCTTTTCGGCGGACGCGGCCCGGGGTGTCACCCGCGACCAGCTCTGCGCCGTCGCCGGCTGACCCGGGAGCGCTGGGCGCATGTCGCAGATCCTGCCGTTCTTGCCGCTGCTGCTCAACGGGTTGCTGATCACGCTCGCGCTGACCGCGGTGGGCGTGGTGATCACCGTGCTGGTCGCGTTCGCGGCCGGCCTGTGCCGCATGTCGCGGCGGCGCTGGCTGAGCTGGCCGGCCGGGGTGTTCATCGAGATCTTCCGCGGCACGTCGATGCTGGTCCAGCTGTTCTGGCTGTTCTTCGCCCTGCCGTTCTTCGGGGTCCAGCTGGTGCCGTTCGCCGCGGCGGTGCTGGCGCTCGGCCTCAACGAGGGCGCCTACGGCGCGGAGATCGTGCGCGGTGCCATCACGGCGCTGCCGCGCGGGCAGCGCGAAGGGGCGATCGCGCTGAGCCTGACGCCGTACCAGCGGATGCGGTACGTGATCCTGCCGCAGGCGATCCCGGCGATGATCCCGCCGTTCGGCAACGTCTTCGTCGACCTGCTGAAGAACACCTCGCTGGTGTCCCTGGTGACGGTCGCGGACCTGACTTTCCGGGCGCAGATGGTGCGCGCGACCACCGGCGCCACCACCGCGGTCTTCGGCACCATCCTGGTGCTGTACTTCGTCGCGGCGTACGTGCTGTCGGTCGGGATGGGCCGGCTCGAGCGCCGGATGGATCCGGGGCGGCCCGAGCTGCGGCCCACGCTGCTGCAGCGCTTGTTCCGGCGGGGTGGGGTGGTCGGCTCATGATCTGGGACTGGGCCTTCGCCGCGAGCATCGTTCCGTCCCTTTTGGACGGACTGTGGGTGACCGTTCAGGTCACGCTCGTCGGCACGGCGATCGCGCTGCTGCTCGGGCTCGGAGTGGCCGTCGTCCGCTACTCGCGGATTCCGCTGCTGGGCAAGTTGTTCGACTTCTTCGTCCTGTTCGTGCGCGGCACTCCGCTGCTGGTGCAGGCGTACTTCGCGTTCTACGTGCTGCCCAACGTCGGGGTGCAGTTCTCGCCGCTGGTCACTGGGATCATCGTCATCGGCATCAACTACAGCGCCTACACCGCCGAGGTCTACCGCGCCGGGATCCAGAGCGTGCCCGCCGGGCAGTGGGAGGCGTCCACGGCGCTGAGCCTGTCCGCCGTGCAGCGCTGGCGGTTCGTGGTGCTGCCGCAGGCGGTGCGCGACGTGGTGCCGGCGCTGGGCAACTACGTGGTGCAGATGTTCAAGGACTCGGCGATCCTGTCCGCCATCACGGTTTTCGAGCTGCTCAGCCACGCGACGTCGATCGGCTCCGGCAGCTACCGCTACCTGGAGCCGCTGACCATCGCGGGCCTGCTGTTCCTGGCGGTGAGCCTGCCGGCCGCGAAGCTGATCAAACGATTGGAGCTGCGCCTTGCGCATCCGCGATGAGGACGTCCAGCCGATGATCTCGTTCTCGGGCGTGGGGAAGTCGTTCGGCGACAACCACGTGCTCCGCGAGCTCGACCTCGACGTGGCGGCGGGGGAGAAGGTCTCCATCATCGGGCCCAGCGGTTCCGGGAAGACCACGATCCTGCGGCTGCTCATGACGTTGGAGGAGCCGGACAGCGGCCTCGTCGAGGTCGACGGCGAGCCGCTGTGGGACCGCCGCGGCGGCGCGGTGGCGGACACCCGCGGCCAGGCGGCGGTGCGGCGCAAGATCGGCATGGTCTTCCAGCACTTCAACCTGTTCCCGCACATGACGGTGCTGAACAACGTCGCGCTCGCGCCGGTCCAGGTGCTGGGGATGTCGCGGGACGACGCCGAGCACCGCGCGGTCGACCTGCTGCGGATGGTCGGGCTGCAGAAGCACCTGCGGCACAAGCCGGGGCAGCTCTCGGGCGGCCAGCAGCAACGCGTGGCGATCGCCCGGGCCTTGGCCATGCGTCCCAAGGTGATGCTCTTCGACGAGGTCACCTCCGCGCTGGACCCGGAGCTCATCGGCGAGGTCCTCGCGGTCATCCGGGACCTCGCCCACACCACCGCGATGACGATGCTGCTGGTGACCCACGAGATGCGCTTCGCGGCGGAGATCTCGGACCGGGTCCTGATGTTCGACTCCGGAGCGGTGATCGAATCCGGCCCGCCCTCGAAGATCTTCGAGGAGCCCCAGCACGAGAGGACCCAACGCTTCCTCAAAGCGGTCCTCGAACGCAAATGACCCCCGGGCCCGGCCCGCAGTTTCAATTGAAACTGCGACCCGGGAGCCTCCGGGGAGGGGCGGTTTCAATTGGACATACATCATGAGGGGCACCCACAGTCCAGGGAGCCTCTGAGGTTCCGCTACCCGCACCGCCACGCAAATCGAGGCTGGAAAAACCTCATTGGAACTGCGGGGTCAGCGGAGGAGTGGGACGACCTGGTCCTGGAAGCGTTGCATCTGCTCCGCCGCCATCGCGTAGGTGTGGCCCGGGAAGTGGGGGAAGATCACCAGGTGTTCCAGGCCTAGGGAATCCTTGTGGAACTGGACGGTTTCCGCGACTTCCTCGGGGGTGCCGATCGCCCACATCTTCTGGTCGGTCGACTGCTCCAGCGTCGGCACCAGGCCGGGCTTGGCGGGCTTGCCGTCCTCGCCCCGGTAGCCGCGGCTCCAGCCGAACGGGGCCAGCAGGTTCCAGAACTCGTCGTGGCCCGCGCCGCCGGTCCGCCACGCTGTCTCGTGGTCGTCGGCGATGTGCACCGGCAGCACCAGGATTCGCTTGGCGCCGCTGGAGAGCTCGACGTCGTGGTGCTGCCGGTAGAGCTCCGCGTAGCGCTCCCACTGGTCGCGCACGAAGCCGTGGTACTGGTTCCACCAGACGCAGCCGTGGCCGACCTCGGCGGCGTAGCCGAGGGTGGGCGGGCTGGTCACGGCCTGCCAGATCTCCACCGGGTGCAGCGGGCCGGGCAGCAGCGTGAGGGTGTCCACCGCGCCGTCCGGGCCGTTGGTGTCCGGCGGCGGCAGCTCGAAGAACTTGCCCTTGTAGGAGAAGGTCTCGTTGGCCAGCGCGGTGCGCATGACCTCCATGTACTCGGCGAAGACCTCGCGGTTGTGCGCGTCGATGGCCTTGCTCTTCTCCTCGGATTCCAGGTAGCCCATGTCCGCCTGGTGGAGGCCGAGGCTGCGCAGCTCCCGGGGCACCGTGCCGCGCCCGACGCCGAGCACCGCGCGCCCGCCGGAGAGGTTGAGCAGCGTGCTGAAGTCCTCGGCCAGCCGCAGCGGATGCCACTGCGGGACGATGTTGAACATCGCGCCGACCTGGATGCGCTGGGTGCGGGCGACCAGGTTCGACTGCAGCATCAGGGAGTTGGGCACGATCTCGTAGCCCTCGTGCTGGAAGTGGTGTTCGGCCAGCCAGTAGCTGTCGTAACCGAGATCTTCCGCGCGCACGCCCATGTCGATCAGGTGCTCGGTGGCCTCCCACACCTGCTGCCGGGTGGCGCGGCGCTGACCGGCCGGCAGCGGGTTCCCCGCCAGCACGTCGGGCATCTCCACGGAGCCGAAGAAGAACACGCCGTACCGCACGGGTACCTCCATCCTGCCCGGCTGCTCCGGGCCGCTGACGAGCAAATGTAAGTAGTATCAACATTACCTGCGGATCAGTTTCCTCCGGATTTCCGCTTCGTCAAGTCCCGTTTCGGCTCTTGACTCCGGAGCCGTCGCGGCTCACGATCCCCGGTGAATGTTCGCCACATCAACATCCGGCCTCATCCGTCGCCAGGCGAACACCAACCCATCGGTGCGTCCCCGGGAGGACCCCATGGTCGAAGACGCTGCCCAAGCCGCACCCGCCGTGGCCGGCCGACCGCCTCGAGGCGGGGTCGAGCACAAGGGCATCGAAGCGGTGCGCGACGACGAGCGGCACGGTTCGCCGCTGTCCGCGTTCACGCTGTGGTTCGCGGGAAACCTGCAGTACTCGGCGCTCGTGGTGGGCGCCATCCCGACCGCGTTCCTCGGCCTGAGCTTCGCGCAGGCCGCGCTCGCGCTGGTCGTCGGCACGCTGATCGGCAGCCTGCTGCTGGGCGTGGCGGCCACCATGGGGCCGCAGGCCGGCGCCCCGCAGATGGTCCAGTCGCGCGGCCCGTTCGGCTACTTCGGCAACTTCGTGCCGGTGTTCCTGCTGTTCCTGACCGGATTCGGCTACTTCGCGGTGAACACCGTGCTCGGCGCCTACATCGTCCGGCAGCTGTTCGGGATCCCGTTCCTGTGGGCGCTGATCGCCGTCGCGGTGGTGGAGATCGTCATCGCCATCATCGGGCACGACTTCGTGCACCGCATCGAGCGGATGCTGCTCGGCGTGATGGCGGTGCTGTTCGTGCTCATCACCTGGTACGGCATCGCGCGCGGCGACGTCGGTGCGGTCGGCGACCCCGGCGAGAAGACGCTGACCGGGGCGCTGCTGATGACCGTGGCCGTCAGCTCCTCGCGCACCTTCGGCTGGGCGATCGGCGCATCCGACTACACGCGCTACCTGCCGCGCGACACCAGCCGGGCGCGGCTGGGCTGGTCGGCGTTCCTCGGCGCGGCGATCGCGGGCCTGTGGATGCACCTGCTCGGCGCGGCGATCGGCACCGTCATCTTCCCGAACAGCCCGACCGACCTGGTGACGCAGCTGATCCCCTCGGGCCTGGCGATCATCGCGCTGATCGCGCTGCTGGCGTCGACGATCGCGGGCAGCGTGCTGGACATCTACTCCGGCTCGCTGGCCCTGCTGATGGCCGACATCCCGTTGCGCCGCTGGGTTTCCGCGCTGCTCACCGGCGTGCTGGGGACCGCGCTGGGCTGGTGGGCCGGGCACGTCGAGGGCGAGGCCTTCGGCAACTTCCAGAACTTCCTGTTCGTGGTCGGCTACTGGATCGGCCCGTGGCTCGGCGTCACGCTGGTGGACTTCCTGGTGCACCGGCGCGACGGCGTCGAGGTGGGCACGTTCTACGACCGGTCGCGGCGGCTCGGGCCGGGGCTGGCGGCGTTCGCCATCGGCGTGGTCGCGTCCGTGCCGTTCATGAGCCAGAGCCTCTACACCGGCCCGCTGGCGGCCGCGTTCCCGCAGCTGGGGGACATCACGTACTGGGTCGGCGGGGTAGTCGCGGCCGTCGCGTACTACCTCATCAAACGAGTCCGGGAGTCGAAGTGAAACGTGGTTTGGGCCCACTGTCCTACGGGGACGCCGTGCAGCCGTGGGGAAGGGGCGCCGCGGCAGGCGGTTTCGTGTTCCTCAGCGGGATCGACGGGGCGACCGACGACAGCGGCGCGCCGGTCGACGGCATCGCCGAGCAGACGCGGATCACGTTGGACAGGGTCCGGCGGTTGCTGGCGGACGCGGGCGCCGAGCTCGCGGACATCGTGCAGCTGGACCAGTTCGTCGCCGATCCCGCCGAACGGGCCGAGTACATGAAAGCCCGCGACGAGTGGCTCGCGGAGCACGCGCCCGCGCTGCTCGACGAGCGTTCCTACGCCTCGCTGTTGATCTACCCGGCGCTGGCCACGCCGCAGATGCGGGTGGAGATCCGGGCCGTCGCCTACGCAGGGGAGAAGTCGTGATCACATCCCGCGAGTTCGCCGAACTGAGCGTCGCCGACGTCGCCGGTGCGTGCGGCGAGTCGTCGATCGCGGTGGTGCCGGTCGGCGCGATCGAGCAGCACGGGCCGCACCTGCCGCTGGTCACCGACGCGCTGGTCGCCGAGGCGGCGGCGCGGGCGGCCGTGGCCGAGCGGGGCGAGGAGCTCGACCTGTGGTTGTTGCCGACCCTGTCCTACGGCCGCAGCGTCGAGCACGTCTGGGCGGCTGGCACGCTTTCCCTGTCCACCGCCACGTTCGCCGCGGTGCTCGACGACATCGGGCGGTCGGTGGCCGCGGCCGGCTTCCGGCGCATCGTGTTCGTCAACGGCCACGGCGGCAACATCTCGGAGATCCAGACCGCGCTGCGCGACATCCGGCACCGGCACGGTCTGCTCACCTTCGCCGCCAACACGTTCGTGCCGGTCGAGAAGGACGAGTCCTTCGCCGGGACCGAGCAGGGCCTCGGGATCCACGGCGGCGCGATGGAGACGTCGCTGATGCTGCACCTGCGGCCGGAGCTGGTGGACATGTCCGCCGCGAGAACGCGGGTGCCGAGCAGCATGAACGACAACCGGCACGTCCGGTTCGGCGGCAGCGTCGCCTTCGGTTGGCTCTCCGACGACTTCGGCCCGGACGGCTACCTCGGCGACCCGACGCGCGCGACGCCGGAGGCGGGCAAGCGCGGTTTCACGGCCCTCGTCGACGTGCTGGGCGACCAGCTGGCCGAGGTGTCCCGGTTCGACTTCGCCAACTACCAGTGAGGTGTTCGCCATGCAGGACAACGAGAAGCTCGTGCGAGACGGCTCCGCTCCGCTGATCGTCGGGCTGGGCGGCACGACTCGCGCCGGATCGAGCAGCGAGCGGGCGCTGCGGTTCGCGCTGACCGCCGCGCGGGAGCACGGCGCGGAGACGCTCCTGTTCGGGGCCGACGAGATCAACCTGCCCATGTACCAACCGGATTCGGGCGATCGGACCTCGCGGGCGGCCGACCTGGTGACGGCGTTGCGCCGCGCGGACGGGGTGATCATCGCCTCGCCCGGCTACCACGGCGCGCTGTCCGGTCTGGTGAAGAACGCCCTGGACTACGTCGAGGACCTCCGGGGCGACGCCCGCCCGTACCTCGACGGCCGGGCGGTCGGCTGCATCTCGACGGCGGCGGGCTGGCAGGCCCCGGCGGCGACCCTGGGCCAGCTCCGCGCGATCGCCCACGCCCTCCGGGGCTGGCCGACGCCGCTGGGCGTGGCGATCAACTCCGCGCAGCCCTGCTTCGCGGAGGACGGCAACCCGACGTCGCCGTACGCCGACCAGCTGCGCACGATGGCCCACCAGGTCGTCGACTTCGCCTGCCGCCCCGCACTGCCCCTCGCCGTCTAGGGTGTGGAGTCAACGGCCTGTTCGTCTCGATTGGTGAGGTGAACGGTCCGTTCGCTGCAGCCGTCCGGCGTCGGTGGGCATCGGCTGGTGTGGAGTCAACGGCCCGTTCGTCCCGGTAGGCGAGGTGAACAGGCCGTTCGCCTCACCACCTCGAAGCCACCAGCCGATCTACCACGACCCCTCGCCACCACATCCCAAACAGCCTCTATAGCAGCACAAAGTACTCACGGGCGGCGCGTCTGGCGGCGTAATTCGGTCGCCGTGCGCCGCCGAGTCGTGGCAGTCTGACGGCCATGGTCGACGTGCAGTTCTCCGATCATCGGCTCGCGGCGCTCTACGACCTCTACTGCCCGACGGACGAACGTTCGGACTTCGGGTTCTACCTGCCCCTGGTGATGTCCGCGCGGTCCGTGCTGGACGTGGGGTGCGGGACGGGCACGCTGCTGGGCATCGCACGGGACAACGGCCATCAGGGGCGGCTGTGCGGCCTGGACCCGGCCGCCGGGATGCTGGAGGTGGCACGGGCGCGCTCGGACATCGAGTGGGTTCTCGCCGATCTGGCCGCGGCACCGGCCTGGGACCAGGAGTTCGACCTGGTGGTGATGACCGGCCACGCGTTCCAGGTTCTGCTCGGCGACGACGAGCTGCGCGTCGCGCTCACGACGATCGCCGCGGCGCTCACGGACCGCGGCGAGTTCGCGTTCGAAACCCGGAATCCGCTCGTGCGGGAATGGGAGGACTGGTACCTGCGGTACTCGGGCGGCGTGGTGGATCCGGCGGGCGTCGCGGTGCACTGCGAGTGCGAGGTGCTGCCGGTGGAAGGCGACCTCGTCACCGCCACGCACACCTATACCGGCCAAGGGTGGGACCGGCCGCTGCAGAGCCGGAGCACGCTGCGATTCCTCGGTCCAGAGGCGTTGTCGGCGTTCCTCGCCGACGCGGGCCTGTCGGTGGCCGAGCAGTTCGGGGACTGGGACCGCAGCCCGTTGCGTGACGACAGCCCAGAGATCATCACCGTCGCGCGCCGCTGCTGACGAAACCGAGCTGGAGCGCGAAGGGCGGTGGGCGCGCCTAGCCTGGTGGGGTGGCTTCGGCGTTGCATGTGCTGAAGCGGCTGGTGCTGGGGCGTCCGGTGCGCAGCGACCGGCTGCAGGAGACGCTGCTGCCGAAACGGCTCGCGCTGCCGATCTTCGCCAGCGACCCGCTCTCGTCGGTCACCTATGCGACGCAGGAGATCCTGCTGATCCTGTCGCTCGGCGGGTTGGCGCTGCTGCACCTGACGCCGTGGGTGGCGCTGGCCGTCGTGGTGCTGCTGGCCGTCGTCGTCGCTTCGTACTGGCAGGTCGTGCACGCCTATCCCAGCGGCGGCGGGTCCTACGAGGTCGTGGCCCGCAACCTCGGCCGCGATCCGAGCCTGGTGGTGGCCGCCGCGCTGATGGTCGACTACGTGATGACCGTGGCGGTGTCGGTCGCCGCCGGGCTGGACAACCTGGTGTCGGCGGTGCCTGCGCTGTACCCGCAGCGGGTGTGGCTCGCCGTCGCCGTCGTGGTGCTGCTGATGGCGATGAACCTGCGCGGAACCCGAGAATCCGGCCGGGCGTTCGCCGTGCCCACCTACCTGTTCGTCGCGGCGACCGGCCTGACCGTCGTCGTCGGTCTGGCGCAGGCCGCGGTGGGGCACCCGCCGGTCGCGGAGAGCGCCGGTTGGGGCATCCGGCCGGAGCAGGTCGACGTCACCGGGCTGGCGCTGATCTTCCTGCTGCTGCGGGCCTTCTCCTCGGGATGCACGGCGCTGACCGGTGTGGAGGCGATTTCCAACGGCGTGCCCGCGTTCCGGCGACCGAAGGACGTCAACGCCGGCCGCACGATGATCATCATGGGGACCTTGGCGATCGGCCTGTTCAGCGGCGTGACCGCGCTGGCGATGGTCTCCGGCGTGCGGGTCGCGGACGACCCGTGCGACCTCATCGGCTTCCCGGCGGACTGCCACAGCACGGGGCAGCGCACCGTCATCGCGCAGATCGCGGGTGCCGTGTTCGGGGTGAACAGCGTGCTGTTCTTCGTCGTGCAGGCCGGCGCGACGCTCATCCTGCTGCTCGCCGCGAACACCGCCTTCAACGGCTTCCCGATGCTCGGTTCGCTGCTCGCGCAGCGCCGGTACCTGCCGCGCCAGCTGCACACCCGCGGTGACCGGCTGGCGCACTCGAACGGCATCGTGGTGCTCGGGTTGGTCGCCATCGCGCTCATCGCGGCGTTCGAAGGCTCCGTGACCGCGCTGATCCAGCTCTACATCATCGGGGTGTTCACGTCGTTCACGCTGAGCCAGGTCGGCATGGTGAAGCACTGGAACCACCTGCTCGCCACCGGCGACGCCGCGCACCGGGCGAGTTACCACCGGTCCCGCCTGGTCAACGCGGTCGGCGCGGTGCTGACCGCGACGGTGCTGGTCGTCGTGCTCTTCACGAAGTTCACCCACGGCGCCTACCTCGTGGTGATCGCGATCCCGCTGCTGTACCTCCTGATGCGGGCGATCCACCGGCACTACCGCGACGTGCGGCGGGAGCTCGAACCGGAGGTCGAGGGCATGACCTTGCCCAGCAGGGTGCACGCGGTGGTGCTGGTGTCCACAGTGCACAAGCCGACGCTGCGGGCGCTGGCGTTCGCCCGCGCCAACCGGCCGGACACGCTGACCGCGCTCACCGTCAACGTCGATGAAGCGGACACGCAGCTGCTGCGCAGCGAGTGGGATCGGCTCGGCATCGGCGTGCCGCTGAAGGTGGTGGAGTCGCCCTACCGCGAGATCACCCGGCCGGTCATCGACTACATCAAGCGGATCCGCCGGGCGGGGCCGCGCGACCTGGTGTGCGTGTACATCCCGGAGTACGTCGTCGGCCACTGGTGGGAGAACCTGCTGCACAACCAGAGCTCGCTGCGGCTGAGCTGGCGGCTGCGGTTCGAGCAGGGAGTGATGGTGGTCAGCGTGCCGTGGCAGCTCGATTCCAGCCACCGCCGGGACGTCGACCGCATCCACCACGTCCCCGGTCACACCCGCCGCGGCATCACCCCACCCACCTGAGCCGGGGCGCCGGTTTCGCGCGAAAACGGCGCGAGCCACGCCTGGGGGGCGCCGGTTTCGCGCGAAAACGGCGCGTCCGGTGCGGCGGTTCAGATGAGGGCGGCGAGGCGGCGGTAGGAGTCGAGGCGGTCGGCGGGGTCGTAGGCTGTGGTGGTCACCAGGAGCTCGTCGGCTCGCGTGCGAGCGGCCAGCTCCTTCAGCTCGACCGCGACCTCGTCCGCGGTGCCGAAGACGTGGCCCCGCAGCGCGCGCTCGAACTGGGTACGCTCGCGCTCGGACATCTCGCGCGCCAGCACCTGCTCCGGCGGTTCCAGCGGCGGGAACTCGCCGCGGATGCGGGATTCGGCGGTCGCCCATGCCTCGGGGACGAGCAGCCGCCGGGCCTGCTCCGCGGTGTCGGCGACCGCGACGGACCGGGCGAGGACCACGTACGGCCGCGCCGCCCAGGCCGACGGGCGGAAGCGCTCGCGGTAGGCGTCGATGGTGTCGGTCATCCGGTCGTCGCCGTGGACCGCGGCGATCACCAGCGGCAGCCCGAACTCGGCGGCGGTGTCGGCTCCCGACCCGGTGGCCAGCAGGAACACCGGAATCGACAGCCCCTCGGCCGCGACCGTGTGCACCCCGGGAAACCTGCCCGGCTGCCCGGACAGGTAGCCCAGCAGTTCGACGAGCTGCTCGCCGAAGCGGTCTGCCGCGTCCTTGTCGCGCCCCAGCGCGCGCCGGATGCCGCTGGTGAAGCCCACCGAGCGCCCCAGCCCGACGTCGACGCGGTCCGGGAACAGCGAGCCGAGGACGCCGAACTGCTCGGCCACCACCAGCGGCTGGTGGTTGGGCAGCATGACGCCGCCGGTGCCGACCCGGATGCGGGTGGTCGCGGCGGCGATGGCGGCGGCGAGCACGGTCGGCGCGGCGCCGGCGACGCCGGGCACGCTGTGGTGCTCGGCCACCCAGAACCGGTGGTAACCGAGAGCCTCGGCCTGCTGGGCGAAGCGAACCGTCTCCTGCAGGGCATGCTGCGGACTCCGCCCCTGCATGGTGTGCGAGCGGTCCAGCACGGAAAGGCGCAAAGTCACACCCGTGCAAACCGCCCGAAGAGCCGCAAGATTCCGGCTCCGGATGAGGCGGTGCCCACGCGCCGCGATTCCGCGATGCGAAACCACGACATGCCCACGGCTTCCACAGCGGCGTTCCCGCAGGCGTGGGGCCGTGAGCGGTTCTGGATCGCTGTAGGGGCTGTTTTGATTGTCGTGGTGTGAGGTGTGGTAGCGCGGGGTTTTGTCTTTGAAGCGGCGCAGCCGCTTAGCCCACCTACGCAGCTTGCACCGCTACCCGCACCGCCACGCAGAGCAAGTTTGGAAACAGGTTCTATGCTTGATCTTTAACCCTTGCGCCTGGGTTTGGTGCCTGTCTTGTGGTGGGTGGGGCGTTGGTAGGCCTGGCCGGTGGCGAGGATTCGTCCGACGTCGTGGCGGGTGGCGCGGTGGCGGTTGGTCGAGC
>NZ_SMKW01000118.1 GCF_004348985.1 Saccharopolyspora elongata
CACCCTCCCCGGCGACCCCCGGATCAGGCTGCCTCCCGCTTCACCAGGCCGCTACGACGACCCAGCGATGAAGGTCTCCCACCTCCATCCGACACATCAGCACCTCGTGGCGCACCGGAAACCGTGCCAGAGCCAAGATCCGGCTGCCGTTGACAGAACTTTGGTGCCCTGCGCCGGGGTGATGGCTATCCTAGCCACCCTAGTCTGAACGCTGAATCGGATGTGCGGCTCGACCCGAGCGTGAACCTGTTCTTCCTCTTGCCATCGCTCTGTGGAGTGTGGCCTACGGCGGACTCCCCGTGGGCGTGCAGTTGTGGATGACCGCCGCCGCCCCGGACTAGGTCGAGCGCGTCACCGGCCTCTATGCCGGCGTGTTCACCGCCTCCATCGCCTTGGGCGCTTTCGCGGGCGGCCTGATCGTCAAGGGCGCGGGCATCGTGCGGCTGCTGTGGTCAACCGCCGCCCTGGCACTGGCCTCACTCACTGAACTCATTCTATGCCTCGCGAGCATCTCCTTGGTGAGACGAGACCCGATCTCCGGCGCTTCGCCAGGGATCGGGTCTCAGAACGCGCCTCGCCGGGCCAACTCACCAAGCGCCCTTCGAGGAACGCCGCCTTAAGCACGTACGCCTGTGGCTCGGTGAGCGGGGGAGCTTGGGCCGCTTGTCTGGCAACCCACTCTTCATAGGTCTCTGCCTCACTGCTCGTCTTTTCATTGAGTCGCTGTCCGGCGCGGCGGACTGCGGCTTCGATGATCGCCGTGCGCACGATTTCGGAGATCGTCATTCCGTCGGAGGTGAGTTCGGCGAGCGCCTCACACATCGCGTCGTCGAGGCGTATGGAGATGTTCTTGGGCACGACGCGTAGTCTCTGACTCGTCTCCGTGGTCGTGTCGATGCCCCTAGCCACCCCGGACTGGTTGACGGCGCAAGGGACGTATCAAGACCAATCGGAAGTGGTCGCTGGTGCTGCACAACACGTCCCGCGGTCCAGCCTCCGACGTCGACTTCGCCTTCGAGGATCTGCCGGACGATGCGTCTTCCGCGTGGTCCGGGAGGGCGGCCCGCTGGGCATGATCCCGCCCGGTCAAGAAGCCCGGTTCCCCTGCTGATGGCCGTGGTCTCGCATGATGCCGTTGATTGCGCGGGGACGTGGACCGATGCCACTGGCAACGTTCAGACGACGAAGGCGACCGTCTGCACCTGATCCAAGTGCGCGGACGCTCACGGCTCGTCGAAGATCAGCGGCGTGACCCGCCCAGCGTCTCCAGCGACGGTCGGTGGCGATCCCGACGCGGAATTCGCTTAGACGTGGGGCCAGTCTGAGACGCCCTCCAGCTAGAGCCTACGAGGTATGTGGAATTGACCGCGCCAGCCACACAAGATCAGCTGTCAGAGCTGAGCTGATCAGCCTCTGGCCTGCGAAAACGCACCCACGGACGACCCATCTCTGATTCAACGTTCGCCGGCGCCAACATCGCCGACCTCGCCGCGCTCCCGCTGACCGTGCTCGCGGAGAAGCTTCGCGCCGAGCAGGACGACAGCGTCGCGCGGGTCGTGGTCGAGGATCTGCTGGCCCGCATCGAGGCGCTGGCCGAACTCGGCCTGGGCTACCTCGCCATGGACCGCGCCACCCCGACGCTCTCGGCCGGTGAGCTGCAGCGGCTGCGGCTGGCGGCGACGCTGCGCTCCACGCTCTTCGGCGTCGTCTACGTGCTCGACGAGCCGTCGGCCGGGCTGCACCCCGACGACACCCAGGCGCTGCTCCGCGTGCTCGACCGGATCCGGGCGGCCGGTAATTCGCTGCTCGTCGTCGAGCACGAACCGGAGATCATCCGCCACTCCGACTGGCTCGTCGACGTCGGTCCCGGGGCCGGTGAGCACGGTGGGCGCGTGCTCTACAGCGGCCCGCTGGACGGGCTGCGGACGTCCGCGGACTCGGTGACGCGCGCCCACCTCTTCGATCCGCCGGCTCCGGTCGGCAAGCGCCGCACCCCGGCCGGGAAGATCGAGCTGCGCGGGGTGAGCAGGCACAACCTGGTCGAGACCGACGTCGACTTCCCGCTCGGCGTCTTCACCGCCGTCACCGGCGTGTCCGGGTCGGGCAAGACGACGCTGGTCACCGGCATCCTGGCCGCCGCCGTCCGGGACCACCTCGGCGCGTCCCGCAGCCACGTGGGCGACGACGAGGAGCCGGCGGCCGACACGTCCCGGCACGTTCGCAGCATCACCGGCCTGGACGCGATCAACAGGCTGGTCGAGGTCGACCAGCGCCCGATCGGACGCACACCGCGGTCGAACCTCGCGACCTACACCGGACTGTTCGACGGGGTGCGGAAGCTGTTCGCCGCCACCGACGAAGCCCGCCGGCGGAAGTACTCGGCCGGCCGGTTCTCGTTCAACGTGGACGGTGGGCGCTGCGAAACCTGCCAGGGCGAAGGGGCGGTGGCAGTCGAGCTGCTGTTCCTGCCCAGCAGCTACTCGCCGTGCCCCGCCTGCCACGGCGCCCGCTACAACCCGGAGACCCTCGAGATCCGCTACCGGGACAAGTCGATCGCCGACGTGCTCGCCCTGACCGTCGACGACGCCCGCGGCTTCTTCGCCGACGTGCCGGCGGTCGCGCGCAGCCTGGAGACCCTCCACGACGTCGGGCTGTCGTACCTGACGCTCGGCCAGCCCGCCACCGAGCTCTCCGGCGGCGAGGCGCAGCGGATCAAGCTGGCGACCGAGCTGCAGCGAACGCGCCGCGGCCACACCCTGTTCGTCCTCGACGAGCCCACCACGGGCCTGCACCCGGCCGACGTCGAGGTGCTGATGCGCCTGTTGCACGTGCTGGTCGACGCGGGCAACACGGTCGTGGTGATCGAGCACGACATGACCGTCGCCGCGGGCGCGGACCACGTGATCGACCTCGGCCCCGGGGGCGGCGACGAAGGCGGTTCGGTGGTGGCCGTCGGCGCTCCGGCGGAAGTGGCCCGCGCCGGCGCCGGCCGCACCGCGCCGTACCTGCGGGAGGTGCTCGAAACCGCGGGCTGAATCCGCTGCTGCGTCAGCCTTGCTGGGCCTTCGGCTCCGCTTCCTGTTGCGGCTTCGGCAGATTCCGCTTGTTGATCAGCACGAGCGCGACACCCATGGTGATGACGGCGAGGGCCGCCGAAGCGAACAGCACGGCCGATGCGCTCGCGGCGAAGGCCTCCTCGAAGACCCGTTGAAGGCCTTCGCGGGCTTCCGGCGGTGCGAGTTCCAGCGCGCGCTGCGCGTCGCCTTCGGCCGCTGCCGCGGAGATGGCGTCGTGCTGGCCTGCGGGCAGGTCCGCGGTCGCGACGACACCGGCGAGCTTGGCCTTGTAGAGCACGCCGAGGCCGGCGGTGCCGATCCCGGCGCCGATCGAAGCCAGGCTGGTCATCGTGCCCGCGACCATCCCGGACCGCTGGCTGTCGGTCACGTTCATCGCGACGGCGAAGATCGGGGCGCCCGCGATGCCGCCGCCGGTGCCCCACAGCAGCAGCGGGAACACCAGCGACCAGGCCTGCGTGGTGGGGCCGAAGGTCAGCGCCATCCAGGCGGCGCCGACGGCCTTGCAGGCGTAGCCGATGGCGATCACGTGGCCGGACGGCAGCCAGGCCTGCATCTTGCCGCCGAGCATGCCGGCCGCCATCTGCGCGGTGAACACCGGCGCGAGCAGGACGCCGCTGGCGGTGGGGGACAGGTGCAGCGAGTTCTGGAAGTACTGCACGAAGTACACCGTGCCGCCGATGGTCAGCACCCGGGACATGAAGATGGTGAAGGCCGCGCCGGTGAACGCGGGCTTGGTGAACAGCCGCAGGTCCAGCGTCGGGTTGCGGACCCTGCGCTGCACGACCAGGAACGCCGCCAGCAGCACCACGGCCACGGCGATCTGGATCAGCGTCGACGAAGCGGTCCAGCCCTGTTGTTCGCCGCGCAGCAGCGCGAAGTTGAGCAACGCCAGCCCGGCGATCAGCAGCGCGGTGCCGCCCCAGTCCAGCGAGCCGATCTTGCCGCCGCCACCGGCGTCGCGGGGCAGGGTGCGCAGCCCGATGGCGAAGGCGGCGATCCCGAACGGCAGGTTGATCAGGAAGATCGCACGCCAGTCCAGGACGTCGACGAGGGTGCCGCCCAGCAGCGGCGCGATCAGGCCGGCCGCGGTGGACATCGTGGTCCAGGTCGCGATGGCCATGTTGCGCCGCTGGCCGTCGTAGGCGTGCGAGAGCAGCGGGAGGGCGTTGGACATCAGGATCGCGCCGCCGATGCCCTGCACCGCCCGGGCGAAGTCGAGTACCAGCGCGTTCGGGGCCGATCCGCAGGCCAGCGAGGCGAGGGTGAACAGCGCGATGCCGGTGAGGTAGACGCCGCGGCGGCCCAACCGGTCCGACAGCGTCCCGGTCACCTGGGTGACCGCGCCCATCGTGATCATGTAGGCCACGACGACCCACTGGATGTCGGCCAGGGTGCCGCCGAGATCGGCCTGGATGTCGGCCAGCCCGATGGTCACGATGGTCATGTCGATGACCACGAGGGCCGTGGCGATCACGACCAGTGCGAGCAAGGCGCGTGACCGGGCGGCTGATGGCCCGGCATCGGTCTCCGTCGTCGGAGCCACGATTCCCTCCAGTGATAAGACGATCGCGGATGGTGGCGATCTTGCGCGGCTGAGGTTAGCCTCACTTCACTGATTCATGCAAATATGCGCGTAAACGCATTAGTTGGGCCCGGTGCCGGTGGGCTGCGTGCTCGTCGATGCGGCCGCGCGGGTCAGTCGGTGGCGCGGCGCACGTGGCCGGCGATGAGGCCGTACATGCGCTCGGTGAGCGCGCGCGTGCCGAAGCTCATGATGTTGTAGCCGTGGTCCGTGCCGGCGACGTCGTGGTGTTCCACCAGCGCGCCCACGGTGTCGAGCGCCTCGGCGTACCTGATCCCCTCGTCGCGGAGCCGGTCGTACTCGCAGGTGATGACCACGGCGGGGGCGATCCCGGCGATGCCCGCCGCGTTGGTGCCCCAGGCGGGCGAGATGAGGCGGTCGCGCCGGACCTCGGGGTCGGGTGCGTACGCCGGGTCGAACACGTCCGACATCCAGGGGCGGATCACCGGCTTGCCCGTGGGGCTCCGCTTGTGCGCGGCGTGGGTGACCAGGTCCAGCGGCGCGTAGTGCAGCACCTGGAGCGCGATCGCGGGCCCGCCGCCTTCGAGGGCGAGGCGGGCCGCGGCCGCGGCGAGGGAACCTCCCGCGCTCTGGCCGCCGACGCACAGCCGCCGCCCGTCCCAGTCGCGGTCCTGCCGCGACGCCCAGGTGACGACGTCGAAGACCTGCTCCACGGGAATGGGGAAGGGGTGCCGGGGCGCGACGGAGTAGTCCACGTTGAGCACGACGACCCCGGCCTCGGCCGCCAGGTAGCGGCACCACGGGTCGTCCTGCTCGGGGTGCGCGATGACGAACCCGCCGCCGTGGACGTTGACGTGGACCGCCGGTTTCCCGGCCGCGACGGGGAAGTACGCGATGCACGGGACGTTTCCGTGGCGCGTCGGCACTTCGATGGTGCGCTTGTGCGCCGGAATCTCGTCGAAGCGCAGTTCCGGCTTCAGCCGCGGCGTCATGAGCCGGTTGAGCACCAGGGTCGCGATGTCGACGACGAACGGCTTCGACAGCAGGGACATTCCGGCTCCAGACCTCCGAGAGCGGTGGATTTCCGGACCTTATCCAACCGCTCGCAACGCCGGGTGCTGCCGCGGTGCGGAGAAAGGCACAGCCGTTTCGCGCGGTGGGGTGAACGGTGCGCCGAACCGCCGCACGTGTTCCGGCCGAGCGTCGTCTTGCCCGGCGTAGCGCAGGCGGTGATCGTGGTTGCAGCCGGGGCGGAACGGAGACAGTGAGCGCGATGGAGAACAGCCAGCAGATCGGCCGAGCCGCGTTTCTTCGCCTGGCCGGGCTCGGAATCGTCGCGGCGGGCGCGAGTTCCCTGCTGCCGGCGCGAGAAGTCCTGGCGGACACCATGGCCGCGCGAACGCTTGCGGCCTACAGCGGCAACTTCAGCACCGCCATCGAACTCGCCGGCCTGAACCTCGACGACGGGCGGTTGACGGGCACGGGGGCGGTTCCCGGCGTGGACAGCCCGGCGTTCCTGATCTTCAACGCGGACGGCAGCAGGGTGTATGCGGTCAACGACACCAACGACGGCCGGGTGACCGCGCTGTCGGTCGAGTCCGGCGGCGGCCTCGCCGTGCTGGGCAGCCAGTCGGCGGGCGCCTCGATGCCCACCCACCTCGCGGTGCATCCCGGCGGGCAGCACCTGATCGTCGCCAACTACGGCAGCGGGAGCACCGCAGTGTTCCCGATCCTGGCCGACGGTGCGCTCGGCCCGCGGGCCGATCTCGTGCAGTACGAGGGAAGTGGCCCGGTGCCCGGCCGCCAGGAAGGCCCGCACGCGCACATGGTGGCCATCACCCCCGAAGGCCGCTACGTGCTGGTGCCCGACCTCGGCACGGACCGGATCCACGTGCACGCCCTCGACGCGACGACCGGAAAGCTCGATACCCTCGGCGAGGCGCAGTTGCGCCCCGGTGCGGGGCCCAGGCACCTGGTCTTCCACCCCACGGCGCCGTTCCTCTACGTCGCCGACGAACTCGACTCCACCGTGACCGTCTGCGCCTACGACGCCGACCGGGCGGCGGTGACACCTGGCCAGGCGGTCTCCACGGTTCCCGACGGCGTCCGGGAGAACTTCCCGGCCGAGATCCTGATCTCGGCCGACGGACGGTTCGTCTACGTCTCCAACCATCGCCGTCACGCCGGACGGACGGTGGATGTACGCGAGCAACCATAACTCGAACTCGGTGACGGCGTTCTGGGTGGATCCGGCCAGCGGAGAGATTTCCCCGGCGGGAGAACCGTTTTCCACGCCGAGCCCGGTCTGCCTGCTCATCGGCGGAACGCCGAGCCGAGGCGCTCATCGGTAGATTTCCGCGATATCCGTCCGCCAGGTTTCCGCAGGCGGCGGACCTTGCCGGGCTGCGTGGTGGCCCGGTTCGCGAGGGTCGGGCCGCGTCGGCGATCGCCCGCTCCGGAGACGAGGTCGACCGAGGAATTGGCTTGCCGGGCCGTGCAACGGCTCAGACGACCACGACCCGGCGCCCGCGCGTGTGACCGGCATGGCTGTCGATGTGCGCCGCCGCGGCTTCGGCGAGCGTGTACGACTTCTCGACCGGGATGTGGAGCTTTCCCCGCGAGATGAGCCCGGCGGCCTCGGTGAGCGCTTCCGGCACGCTCCCGGCCACACCGGAAAATCGGACACCGAGCTCCGGCGCACCGAGATCGGCGATGGAGATCACCTTCTGCGGATCCCCGGTCAGCTCGACGAGCTCGCGGATCACGCCCGAGCCGGCCAGATCGAGAGCCGCGTCGACATGGCCGAGCTGTCGCACCCGCTCGACCCAGCCCTCGCCGTACGTCGTGGCGACGGCACCCAGGCTGCGCAGATAGTCCTGGTTCGCGGCCCCAGCCGTGCCGATCACCGTGATGCCGCGGTCGCGGGCGATCTGGAGCACCGCCGATCCGACCCCGCCGGACGCACCGCTGACCAGCAGCGTCTGCCCGGACCGCACGCCGACCTCGCGGATGATGCGCAGCGCGGTCTCCACCACGGAGGGGTACCCGGCTGCCTCTTCGAACGTCAGGCCCTCGGGCATGCGGGCCCAGGCCGACAGCACGGCGAACTCGGCATAGGTGCTCGAGCCTTCGCCGAACACGCGGTCGCCGACCTCGACCCCTTCGACACCCTCGCCGACCTCGTCCACCACGCCGGAGGCGTCGAGCCCGACTCCGGCGGGCAACTCGATCGGATGGGACTCCCGGAACTGGCCTTCACGGATCCTCCAGTCGACGGGGTTCACGCCCGCCGCCCGCACGGCGATGCGCACCTGACCGGGGCCCGCGTGGGGCTCCTCGGCGTCTACGAGTTGCAGGACGTCCGGGCCGCCGAACTCGGCGAAACTCACTCTCTTCATGTGGTCGACCGTAGCACTAACGGTTAGCCTTTAAAAACGGTTACGCCTTTGTACCTGATAGTGTCAGCGCATGACCGTGCCGACCGGACGCCGTGAGCGCAAGAAGGCCGCGACCCGCCAGAAGATCGCTGACACCGCCCTGCGGCTCTTCCTGGAACGCGGGTACGACGCGGTGGGCATCCGTGACGTGGCCGCTGAGGCCGACGTAGCCGTCACCACGCTCTTCTCCCACTTCGCCTCAAAAGAGGCCCTGGTGTTCGAGCAGGACGAAAATTTCGAGCAACGACTCACGCAGGCGGTCACCGGCCGGGCGCCGCACGAGCCGCTCATCCCTGCGCTGCGCCGCGAGATCCAGGCCCTGGTGCGGCATTGCACGGCGGACAGCGCCGCCCCGATCTGGCGCATGGTCGACGAATCACCTGCCTTGCGGGAGTACGAGGAGTCGATGCGGCTGCGCCATGCGGAGTCGCTGGCAACGGCCATCGCCGCCGATCCCGACCTGCCGCTGACCACAACGGCCTGCCGGACGATCGCGAGGTTCGTGATCGACGCCTATTCGCTGGCCCGCGAGGCGGCCGATCCCGAGGCTGCGGTGGACGAGATCTTCCGGATGATCGAGGCGGCCTGGAAGATCGCCTGCCCTTCTCGAACTGTCCCTCCTGGCAGGACAGAGGCCGGTCGGGGCTGAGGAATCGGCGCGGGCCGGCGGTGTTCGTCGCGAACGCACCGTCGGCCCGCTCGTGTTGGCATACTCGGGGCAGTCGCTCAGGAGGTGCCGATGGAGCTGGGTCTGACCAACACCGCGCTGCCCGGTGGAATCACCTTGATCGAGGTGACCGGTGAGCTCGACGTCTACACCGCGCCGATCCTGCGGAACCGGCTGACCGATGCCGTCAACGACGGCGAGTACCGGCTGATCGTGGATCTGACCGGGGTGGAGTTCCTGGACAGCACGGGGCTCGGCGTGCTGGTCGGCGGCCTGAAGCGGGTGCGAGCCCACGACGGCGCCCTGGTCCTGGTGTGCAGCGCCGAGCGGATCCTCAAGATCTTCCGGGTAACGGGCTTGACCAGGGTCTTCCAGATCGAACCGGACGTGGCCTCGGCCCGGGCCCGGTGCGCCGACCGCACGGCCTCTCTCGCCCGGCCGGAACCCGACGTCGAATCCGTCGGCTGGCACTGGGTTCCCGGCCGGATCTATCTGAGCGAAGAGCAAGGCCACCGGGACGTGCAGGCCGCGGTGGAACGGGCGCTCGAAGCCTTCGGCCTGGAATTCGGCCACGCTTTCACGCCCGAGTCCGGGTCGTGGTTCGGCGAGTTCCTGATCCGGTTGAAGAACTCGGGCACGCTGCCGACCAAGGAGGAGCAGTTCCTCAAGCTCAGCAGGGCGTTGGAACTGCGCGTGCTGGACCGGCAGCAGGCCGAGGTCGACGCCGCCCAGGGAGCGGCCGTGGCGGGCCTGATCCAGTCGCTGAAAGACACCCCGCGAGCCGTCGTGCAGATCGGCTCGGTGCTGCTGGTCAAGGTGGACGAGGTGATCGTGGTGCGCAACCTGACCCAGGTCGAACTGGCGCACTGGGAACGCAACCCCGCCCTGTTCCGCGATCCCGCCGCCGCCCTGCTAGAACTCCAGGCCGCGACCTCCGATGACGCCGCGGCCCCGCATCCGAGCAACAGCCACGAACGAACGGCATCTCCCCACCGCACCGCATGAAGCCGCTTCCGCCGTCGGGTTGCGAACGCTCAGCGCCGGGTGGTGGCGCGCTTGCGGTTGGATGATCGCTCGTCTGCCTTGTCCCGCTGCGATATCGGCCAAAACCGAATGTCGGGGCAGGGTGGTCACCTGGACCAGGCGACTGAGAAGACCTGCGATGTTGAGCCAGCGCGGCCAACGGCGTTGTTCAGCGGGCTGAGCACTCCGAATGTGCCCGGAGGCAACCCGAGTTATCCGCCGCGCGTCTCCTTGACGTAGGAGAGCACCGGCTGAGAGGCAGCGATGTCGAGGAGAACCGGAACGACCGTGGCCACGGCGCTGATCGTGGTCGTGGGCACGGCGGGCACGGCGTTGGCGCAGGGGACCTGGACGCGTGAGGAGTTCCCGGCCAGGCCCGAGATGGCGTCCTACGTGAGCACCGTTTCCAGCGGTGGCGGCGCGACCTGGGCGTTCGGCAGCTACAGCCCGCCCGGCTCGCCGACGTCCATCACCGCGCAGGCGTTCCGCCGCGAGGAGACCGGTCGCTGGGTGGAGGTTCCGGTGCCGAACGTCGGCCAGATCGTGGGCTCCGCGGTCACCGGCCCGGACAACGCCTGGGCGGTCAGCCAGTTCACCAAGGTCGGCCGGGGCGCGACGTTGCACTGGGACGGGCAGGCGTGGACCGAGGTGCCGCTGGAGGTTCCGGACGCTCCCCGGATCTCGCCCCACGACGTCACGGCCGTCGGCCCCGATGTCTGGGCCGTGGGCAAGGCCTACCGCGACGGCGAATCCCCGCTCTCGCGGAGCTTCGCGATGCGCTGGGCCGACGGCGGCTGGCAGGGGTCTCCGCTGCCGCCCGCCACCGATGAGCAGAACTTCTCCAGCGTCGGCGGCGCCGCGCCGGACGACCTCTGGATGGCCGGCACGACCGTTGCGCGGCCGCAGCAGATCGTTGCGATGCACTGGGACGGCGCGCAGTGGAGCCACGTGCAGGTGCCACCGCTTGAGACCACGGACTCGGATTTCCTCACCGTGCACGACGTCGCGGCCTTCGCGCCGGACGACGTCTGGATCTCGGCGACGCAGAAGCCCTACGACACCCCCGGGCACGGCCAGCCGATCCTGATGCACTGGGACGGCAACCAGTGGATCCGCGAGCAGGCCCCCGTACCGCCCGGCGGCACCGGGAAGCTCGTGCACGCCGACGGTGCACTGTGGAGCCTCGGCGCCGGTGCGCTGCTGCGCTACGACGGCACCTCGTGGCAACAGGTCGACGGGCCGCAGGAAGGTTCCCTCGACAACGGTGCCGAACTCCCGGACGGCCGCCTGGTCGGCACCGGAAGCGCCGGCGATCCGATGACCCCGCAGCCGTTCGCGACCGTCCAGAACCGTTGACCCACCCGATTTGCCCTGCGGCTTCCCGATTCTCCCCGCAGATCGTCCTCTTAGGACGTAGAGATCGGGAGCCGCAGGTTTCGAATAGGTGGCGACGGGATGCCGGCGTGGTTCTATCGACGAGCTCCACGTGAGCGACCGAGGAACGACTCGACGGCGTGCACGAGCTCGCTGGGCGCTTCTTCCGGGACGTAGTGGCCGCCGGGAACGGAATGTCCGCTCACGGCCGCCGGATCGGCGTGGTGCTCCTCCCAGACTCCCACGACGTCACGGCGGGCGAGGCCGCCTTCGGCGCCCCACAGGAGGAGTAGCGGCGCTTGCAACCGCAGCCCGCGGTCGTGATCCGCCTCGTCGAGTTCGAGGTCCGTCGTGAAGCCCGTCCGGTAGTCCTCAAAGGACGCCCGCAGGTGCCCCGGGTCGCTGAACGCGGCGACGTAGTGCTCGAACGTTTCCCGGTCGACGGCACCGGAATCGAGGACGCGGGCGAAGAAGTGGCCGAGGTACGCCTCGACGTTCCCCGTGATCAGCTTCTCCGCCAGCTCGGGCTGCCGGTGGAAGAACCAGTGCCACATCGCGCTCGCCGAGTCGATGTCGAACGAGCGCATGACGACCCTGGTCGGCAGGATGTCCAGCAGCACCAGCGCAGCCACCTCCGCGGGCCGGTCGAGCGCCCACCGGTGTGTGACGCGGGCGCCGCGGTCGTGGCCGATCACCACCGCCGATTCGTGCCCGAGGTGGCGGATCAGGCCGCTCAGGTCGGCCGCGGTGGAACGCTTGTCGTAGCCCGAAACGGCCAGCCCCGAAGCGCCGTACCCGCGCAGGTCCGGGGCGACGACGGTGCGGCCGTGGCTGAGCGGCTCCACGACGTGGCGCCAGCAGGCGCCGGTCTGCGGCCATCCGTGGAGCAGCACGACGAGCTCAGGTCCGTCGCCGACGACCCGGTAGGCCAGCTCCACGTCGTCCAGGCGCACCGACTCGACGTTGTCCCGAAGCATCTTTCTCCCTTGTTGCACCAGCGTTTTGCGGACGGTCCAGCAGCGGACATCAACCCTCGGCCGCGACGGCCGACGGGTGCCGGGCGAGCAGGTCGTCGAGGCGCGAACCGACGTGCGCGCAGTTGCGGCGCACGACCGACAGGAACGACGCGAGCACCGGCGACCGGTCGGTCACCCGGAAGGACATCTGCAGGTCCGGCAGCCGGAATCGCGGCATGACATCGCAGAACCAGATGTCGTTGCGGGCGATCAGCCGCATGCGGTCGGGGCCGAGCCCGACCCCGGCGCAGCAGGCGGCCAGGCCGGCGATCGTGTGGACGTCCCGCGCCATCGTGGCGCTGTCGAGGGCGGCCGGGTCCGGCCCGAACGCCGGCCGCAGGTACGAGCTCACCGCGTCCGGGCTGGCGATGAGGTGCTCCTGGGTCAGTTGCTCCAGGTCGATCGACGGCAACCCGGCGTACGGGTGCGCCACGGACACGACGGCCACCAGGTGATCGGCCCCGATCGGCACGGTGACCAGGTCCTCCGCCCCGGCGCCGCGCGGGCTGCCCCGGCCCACCGCGACGTCCAGCTCGCCGGCGAGGAGCGCCGCCGCCGCGGTCGGGCTGTCCAGTTCCTGAAGCGCCAGCCGGACGGCCGGGTGGGTGCGGCGGAACCTGCCGAGCACCCCCGGCAGGGGGTCGAGCAGCGCGGATCCGGTGAACCCGATCCGCAGCCGCCCGGTCTCCCCGCGCGCCGCGCGGCCTGCGTCGATGCCGGCGAGCCTCATCTCGGCGAGCGCGGTGCGGGCCCGGGCGAGGAACGCTTCTCCGGCCGCGGTCGGGAGTACGCCACGAGAGGTGCGGTCGAACAGCCGCTCGCCGACTTCCCGTTCCAGGGCGGCGATCTGGGTCGACAGGGGAGGCTGGGCGATCCCCAACGACGCCGCCGCGCGACCGAAGTGCTGGTGCTCGGCGAGCGCGAGCGCGTAGCGGAGGTGGCGGGCTTCCATGCGTCCCACGATACGTCCCATGTATCGCGGAGGGCCTTGTGAGATATCGCAATGGATGAGACCGGAGGGGGCGGTGTGACCTGGACGGGTCGATGATCACCGCTCCAGAAGGACCTCACCATGACCCGCCCGTCCTCCTCCGAGACCGTCGTCGTCCTCGTGCACGGCGCCTGGCACGCCGCGCTGCACTGGGCCGCGACGCAGCGCGCCCTCGCGCGCCACGGTCTCGCCAGCGTCGCAGTCGACCTCCCCGGCAGCGGGCTCGATGCGCCCGTCCCGACCGGATTCCTCGCGCCCGGCCAGCCCGGGCTCACCAGCGAGAAGTCGGCCCTGAGCGATGTCACGATGCAGGACAGCACCGATGTCGTGCTCGACGCCCTCGTCGACGTCCGCACGCGGTACCGCAACGTCGTCCTGGTCGCCCACAGCGCGGGCGGCGGCCCCGCCTCGGCGGCCGCGGAGCAGGTTCCCGAACTCGTCGACCACGTCGTGTACCTGTCGTCGTTCGTCCCCGCCGGTCGCCCCCGGTTCGCCGACTACATCGGCGCCGCGGAGAACGCGGCCGCCGTCAAGATCCCGCCGGTCGGCGATCCGGCCGAGCTGGGCGCCTTCCGGATCAACCCGCTCGCCGCCGATCCGGCCGCGATCGGCGTCATCCGCCGGGCCTTCCTCGACGATCTCCCCGCAACGGCACCGGATTCCTGGCGGCAGTTCCTGCACCCGGACCTGCCGGTCGCCAACTTCACCACGGCGGTGCCGCTCTCGCCCGGGCGCTGGGGGCGCATCGCGCGCACCTTCATCCGGCTGACCGACGACCTCGCGCTGCCGCCGGCCACCCAGGACCTGATGATCGCGGAAGCCGACCAGGTGGTGCCGGACCAGCCGATGGCGGTGCACTCGCTAGCGGGTGGCCACTCGCCGTTCATGACGCGGCCCGTGGAGCTGGCGACGCTGCTCGCCACCGTCGCCTTGCAGCCGGTCACCCGATGACGAACCCGCATTCCGGTGCGCAGGCAAGGCGATTCGTCCTGCCGGTCGTCCTGTCCGGGGTCTTCGTCCAGCTCGTCAGCGTGACCGTCATGCAGGTGGCCGTGCTCGACGTGCAACGGGATCTCGGTGCCGGCCCGGGCGAGGGCCAGCTCGTCCTGGCCGGCTACACCCTCACCTACGCCTGCTCGCTGATCCTCTCGGCGCGGCTGGGCGACCGGTACGGGTACCGGCGGATGTTCGTCACCGGGATGGCCGTGTTCACCATTGCGGCGATCGGGTCGGCCGCGGCGCCCGAAGCCTGGCTGCTGGTCGCGGGCCGCCTGGTGCAGGGCGTCGGCAGCGGGATCATGGCCCCGCAGATCCTGTCGATCATCCAGTCGGCACTGCCCACGAGCCGCCGGCCCGCCGCGCTGAGCGCCTACGGCGCGACCATGGCGGCGGCGTCGCTGGCGGGCCCGCTGCTGGGCGGAGTCCTGATCCAGCTCGATCCGCTGGGACTGGGCTGGCGGGCCGCGATGCTCCTGACCGTTCCGGTCGGGCTCGTCGCCCTCCTGCTCTCGCCCTCGCTGCCGTCCGTCCGAACAGGACGGACCGGCGGGCGCATCGATTCGATCGGAGCGGGCCTGAGCCTGGTGGGAACGGCACTGCTGGTGCTGCCCCTGACGGTGGGACGAGACGCGGGCTGGCCGATGTGGACGTGGGCAAGCCTTGCTGCGGCGGTGGCGGTGCTGGCAGGATTCGCGGTATCCCAGCGAAGAGCGGCGGATCCGCTCGTCCACCCCGCCGCACTGGCCGACCCGTCGACGAGGTGGGGACTGGGGGTCGTGCTCGTCTTCAACGCCGGCGTGCCCTCCTTCACCCTGCTGCTGTCGATGCACCTGCAGGGCGCGCAGGGCTGGAGCCCGATGCAAACGGCGCTGACCATCACCCCGTACGCCGTCGGGGCGCTCGGCGGCAGCGGTGTCGCGAACGTCCTTGGGAAGCGCTTCGGGGCCTGGACCCTGGCCGCTTCGGCGGTCGCGATGGGGATCGTGTCCATCGCCGTCGCGGCGACCATTGACGACCCGGCAACCCGATGGGTGCTGTGGCTCGTCCTCGGCCTGGGCGGAGTCGCCTTCGGGATGTTCACCGCCTCGGCGTTCACCCAGATCATCGCCAGGGTCCGAGCCGAAGCCGCCGTCTCGGTCTCGGGCCTGCTGCCGACGGCGCAGCAGCTCGGCGGCACGCTGGGCGTCGCGCTCGCAGGCGTGGCCTACTCGGCGCCCGCCACGAGCAGCGGCGATGCGATGTGGCACGCGATGACGTACGAGGCCGCGGTGTTCGTCCTTGCCGCGGCCTTCGCGGTCCGCCTGGTCGGCCGCCGCCACGAGACCGTTCACCACGGGCGACCCACCGCCAACGCGGCATAGATCGCAGATCAGCAGAAATCTCGCCGCGCGGCTCCCCCGACCGACCAACAACGCCGGAAACCCCGTTCACGCGATAGCCCTCACGACCCCCGGACCGTGTCCATCAGGTGTCGTGCGGCGGTGCGCGTGCCGTCGCTGCGGATCGCGGTGGCGAGGGAGCGGGCACGGTCGGCGAAGTCGGGTTCCAAGGCACGGCTGAGCGCGGCGGTCAGCGAGTCGGCGGTGGGCATCCGCTGAGGGTGCGCGACCCCGATGCCCAGCTGGTCGACGCGCCCGGCCCAGTAGTGCTGGTCGTACTGCTGGGGAAGCACGACCTGGGAGGCCCCGGCTCGTGCCGCCGTCGTGGTGGTGCCCGCTCCGCCGTGGTGCACGATGGCGGCGACCCGGCCGAACAGCGCGCGATGGTTGGTCTCTCCGATTGAGATGCAGTCGGCCCCGTCGTCTGCCAGTGCCAGGTCGGCCCACCCGCGGGAGATGATCGCGCGATCCCCCAGGCCCTCGATCCAGTCGTGGAAGTCAGGGGGTGCGCACACGCGGACTTCCTGACCGGTCGCCTTCAACTGCAACGCCAGTGCCGTCACCGGCTGGACTTCGCCTCGCGACCCGATCGTCGATAGCAGCACGCGCATCTGAACTCCCCGCTTCCCGTACGTCTTGAGCCGGCATCGAAAGAATCACTGCGTCACGAAATAACTGTGTGACGCAGTGATTGTGTGGCGCAGGCTACTGGTGCTAGCGTCCGGACCGCAAGCAGGGCGAGAGGACGGAACGCAGGTGGCCGGTGCGGATGACGAAACGGCGGTCGGCAAGGTGCTGGCGGCGCTGCCTGACTGGGGAAACGTCACCTCCCAGCTCAACGCCGAGGTCGCCAGGCGGATGGGGGTCGCGCTCAGCGATCTGGATTGCCTGCACGCGCTCAACCGGCACGGACCGGCAACCGCTGCCGCGCTGGCCAAACATGTGGGGCTGACGTCGGGTTCGGTGTCGCGCATGATCGACCGGCTCGACGCGGCCGGCTGCATCGAGCGGGTCCGCGATCCCGGAGACCGGCGGAAGGTGCTCATCGAGCCCACCGCCGAGGGGCTCGACCGCATCCGCGCCTATTACGCCGGCCTGGCCGCCTGCACCCGCGACGAGCTCGCCGACTTCACCGACGAGGAGCTCGACGTCGTGCTGCGCTTCATCCACCTGGTCCGCGACAACACCGCGGACGAACTCACCAGGCTCCGGGCCGCCGCACCCGACTCCCGTCGGTAAGTGGTCCCATGGAGCTTCGCCGCATGCGCCGACGACGTCTGGCGCAGTCGGCCCTCGTCGCCGGGTTTTCCTGCGGCTCCCGGTTCTTCATCGATGATCGTCTCATGTGGACATATCTGCGGACGCAGGCTCTGATCAGAGGCCTGCGGTGTGGTCGGTGGTGTCCAGGGTGCGGGTGAGGGCGTGGGCTTCGTGGAGGAGGAGGGCGCCGAGTTCGGGTTGCCGCTCCGGGCGGAAGCGGGTCTCGATGCCGGTCAGCGTCAGGGCCCACGCCGATTGCCCGGCGCGGTCGAACACCGCCGCCGCCATGCCCCAGCTCCCCTCGACCACCAGGCCGGGGTTGACGGCGTAGCCGTCGCGGCGCGTACGGGCGATGCGGGCGCGCACCGCCTCGGGGGAGTGCTTCTCGCCCCACCGGCCGGTCAGGTCGGTCCGCTCCAGGTAGGCGTCGATCTCCGCGTCGCCGAAGAAGGACAGGATGACCAGGCCGGCGGAGACGACGCCGAGCGGGAACCGGGCACCCTCGTAGAGCACGAAGGACCGGATCGGGAAGTCGCCGTCCTCGCGGAGCAGGCACACCGTCTCCTCGCCCCGCAGGGCCGAGAAGAACGCGCTCTCGCCGGTCTTCGCCGCCAGCCGGTGCACGCTCGCGCGGGCGTGGTGCGTGACGTCGTAGCGGGTGCCCGCCGTCTGCCCCAGCAGGTACAGCTCGGGGCCGAGGAACCACCGGCCGGTGCGCCGGTCGCGGTCGACGAACCCCTCCTCCGCCAGGGAGCTGAGCAGGCGGTGCACGGTCGGCCGGGGGAGGTCCGTGGCCCGGGCGAGGTGGCTGGTGGCCGCCCCCGCCTCGTTGACGGCCGACAGCGCCCGGAGCACGGAGCCGACCCGGCCGATCAGATGGGCGTTCGCGCTGGCGCTCATGCCCGCATCCTAGCGTCCACTCAGTGAACGCCTAGGCCGGACAATGGTCATCCGATGAACGGATCGGCCGTCGTTCAGCCTTGTTTCTTGCGGTGAACAGCAGGTTGCTTCTTTACTGCTGCTGTTCGTCCAGCGGACCGATGAAGAGGTGATGAGTTGTCAAAGCTGCGCCCGAGTGCGGCGGAGGCACTGTCCGACGTGCTCGAAGACGGGATGACGATCGCCGTCGGGGGCTTCGGCCTGTGCGGCATCCCGAGCGACCTCATCGAGGTCGTTCGCGACAGCGGGGTCACCGGTTTGACGTTGGTCTCCAACAACATGGGCGTCGACGGCAAGGGGCTCGGGCTGCTGCTCGAGAACCGCCAGGTCGCCAAGGTGATCGCGTCCTACGTCGGCGAGAACAAGCTGTTCGCCCAGCAGTACCTGGACAAGGAGCTGGAGGTGGAGTTCGCGCCGCAGGGGACGCTGTCCGAGCGGATGCGGGCCGGCGGCGCGGGCATCGCCGCGTTCTACACCCGCGCCGGCGTCGGGACCCCGGTGGCCGACGGCAAGCCGTTGGCGGAGTTCGACGGCCAGACCTACGTCCAGGAGCGGGCGATCATCGCCGACCTGGCGCTCGTGCACGCGCACACCGCGGACCCCGCGGGCAACCTCGTCTACCGGGCGAGCGCGCGGAACTTCAACCCGGTCGTCGCGACCTGCGCGAAGGTCGCGGCGGTCGAGGTCGAGCATCTGAGCGAGGAGTACCTCGACCCGGAACGGGTCGTGACCCCGGGCATCTACGTCGACCGGCTGGTCCTCGCCCGGCCCCGCATCAAGGACATCGAGAAGCGCACGGTGCGTCCCCGCGCAACCGCCCCGGCCGACTAGAGATTGTGTTGAATTTGGTTTGCATAGCGGTGCGGGTGGCGGAACCTCAGATGCCCCCTCGCTGTGGGATCCCCGACATCATGAATGCCAATTCACCACGTCGGGGCTGTCCTCGCGAGGAGCCATCTGAGAACCCGCGGCGGTGCGAGTTGAGTCCCACACCGCAAGCGGCTACCGCCGCTTATAAAACGACCTAGGAGCAACCCATGACCTGGACCCGCGACGAGATGGCGGCGCTGGCCGCCGCCGAACTCCGCGACGGCGACTACGTCAACCTCGGGATCGGCATCCCGACCCTGGTCGCCAACCACATCCCGGACGGCGTGCAGGTGACCCTGCAGAGCGAGAACGGCCTCCTGGGCCTGGGGCCGTTCCCCTACGAGGGCGAGGAGGACGCCGACCTCATCAACGCCGGGAAGCAGACCGTCACGATCAATCCCGGGGCGAGCTACTTCGACTCCGCGGTCTCCTTCGGGATGATGCGCGGCGGGCACATCGACATCGCCGTCCTGGGCGCGCTCCAGGTGAGCGAGGGCGGCGACCTGGCGAACTGGACCATCCCCGGCGCCCTGGTGAAGGGCATGGGCGGCGCCATGGACCTGGTCGTCGGCGCCCGCCGGATCGTCGTGCTCACCGACCACGTGGCCAAGGACGGCAGCCCGAAGATCGTCGAGCAGTGCACGCTGCCGCTGACCGGTGCGGGCGTGGTCGACCGGATCGTCACGGACCTGGCGGTGCTCGACGTGACCGCGGAGGGCCTCAGCCTGGTCTCGCTGGCCCCGGGCGTCACCGAGGACGAGGTCCGGGAGAAGACCGGGGCCGCGATCAGGCAGCCGGTCGCGACGGCATGATTTTCCGAGCAGGCATAGCAGTTCTTGGCCGCGTTGGACGGAATTGGGGAGTAGAGCGGTGAACAGTGCACGGAGCGGCAGCGGTTCTGTGATCGTGGCGGGGGCGCGTACTCCGATGGGGCGGTTGCTGGGCTCGCTGAAGGATTTCTCGGGTGCGCAGTTGGGTGGGTTCGCGATCCGGGCTGCGTTGGAGCGGGCCGGGGTGCGGCCGGATCAGGTCGAGTACACGATCATGGGTCAGGTGCTGACCGCGGGTGCGG